>NZ_CQAZ01000027.1:0-2009 GCF_001152565.1 Yersinia pekkanenii
AGAGGCTGAGGCCAGAGCGGGCAAGGGGTGTGGGGGCGATTTTGTCGCTTGGTGAAGGGGGTGAATAGTGGGGGGAGATGGAGGTGGGGCAGTTGCGTTATATAAATGTATTGAATTTATGTAAATTTTGCATATAGATGAAATATAGAATCAGCCTCAATAAGCTACTACTCAATTTATAGTAAGTTATTTAAAATAAATGATATATTAATGCCATCCTATTGGTATTCATGGATAGCATCCATAAAATCAAAAATAGCGAGAGAATTTATTCTCATCATCGCTCATTAAATTAATTAAATTATAATTTACAAAGAGCTTTTCTTTTCCTGAGTGAATTTCATGCAATATATTTATTTCACACAACTTCTTTAAATAGTTTGATGCTGTCTGCCTTTTTGCGATCCCATTACTCACTAAATTTTGTATTCTACAGTAGGGTTGCTCGAAAATACACTGCAATAATTCATAGCTATAAATATCGTTAATTTCATTTTTCATATGTGATGACGTATGTTCCATTAGTTCACGAATTGCATTTATTTTTTCTAACGTCCATTTTGATGTATTCTCAATTGCAGACAGTATAAATAAAATCCATGATTCCCAATCACCATCTTTTGTTACTTTCAATAATAAGGAGTAATAACTATTTTTATTTTTAATAATGTATCGACTCAAATAAAGAATAGGTAGGGTGATTAGATTTTTATCTATTAAAAACAATAAATTAATGACTCTCCCTGTGCGACCATTTCCATCAGAAAACGGATGGATAGCTTCAAATTGATAATGTGTAACTGCTAATTTAACTAAAGGATCAAGATCATCCTCTTGATGGATAAATTTCTCCCAATCTGAAAGTAATTCTATAATATTTCTCTCTCCAACTGGGGGTGTATAAATGGTCTCACCAGTAGCTTGGTTTTTTAATGCTGTCCCTGGAATTTTCCTGATCTCCATTTTTGAGTTTTTGATCGTATTACAAACCTTTAATGCCGTATTTACACATAGCGGCCTATCTTTTAATTCTTGATAACCTTCATAAAGTGCAGTCCTATATCTTAATGCTTCCTTTGTCATAGGATCAGCATTACTGTCCTCACTGGAATACTGGAATAACTTATCAGTAGTTGTCACAATATTTTCTATCTCAGAACTATCTTTAGCTTCTAAAATAGGAATTAGATTAATGAGAAGGTTCTGATTCGGTAATAACTCGCCCGCCCGTTTTAATCCTTCAAGTGCAGTTCTCGCTTCAACGCATGCTTTTAGTACACGCTTAGTCTCAATTTCTTGTTTTGGCGGCAATCGTGGCAGGTCATTATACGGTTGTGTAGGGTTCCATATCATGTTCATTCCTCATCCTTTTATCGACATGAAAATACTATAAACCTAAATCTGCGAATTTAAAAGTCACATGTCGAAAAATATGAAATAAATGTACATGACATGAAAACATGTCGATGCAATCGACACATAGTGATTACGTGTCTAAAATCATTGAGAAAATGTACATGTTGTGAATACATGTCGATACAATCGACATATGGTGAGAGTATGTCGAAAAATATGAGTCAAATGTACATAATATAAAGTGGCTGTTTTACTGAAACAAAAACTCAATGATCAATTCCCCCCACAAATGCGGCCCCTCTCGCATCTACAAAAATGTTTGTCCTAATTTACCACTGGTTAATTGAACAGTAGAGAATGGCCGGATATAGTGCCCCCGCAGCGGCAAATTCCGCTGCCGTGATTAGCGTCCCGGAATTCAATAGAGCGCACGACCGCACAGGCGGTTACTATGTGCGGGTACAGTTACACCTGTGAAAAACAATGGTGGGCTGGACGGGGGCATCGAAAGATGCGCCGGGTTCTCTGTTGACCGGTTACGCTAACCTCGTTCAGCTCACCACCCTCTTGAGGTTAGCGTCTCTTGGTGGTGATTTTAAAGCCATCAACTGAGAGGTTGTCATCATGGATTCGACGACTAAAGCCCCTTGCCG
>NZ_CQAZ01000027.1:2017-63083 GCF_001152565.1 Yersinia pekkanenii
CAATGGTGGGCTGGACGGGGGCATCGAAAGATGCGCCGGGTTCTCTGTTGACCGGTCTGCTAACCCCGTTCAGTCCACTACCCAAAGGGATTAGCAGCTCTTGGTGGTGGGATAAAGCCATCAACTGAGAGGTTGTCATCATAGATTCGACGACTAAAGCCCCTTGCCGTACCGCTTTTCTTCACCTGCCAGCATCACTGGCCGCCACTCTCCGGCCGAAGGTGCGCCATGTACGATAACTCGCCCCGCGAAGTGGAAGACCTCATTGATCATTGCCGTGCGCTCATTTACGCCGTTGTCGTACTTGATCAACCCGTTGCAAAAGAAATACTCAATCTCGTCCTATGGCAGCAAATAGACCTGCTATATCAAACTTATCATCACGCCACCAGCGAGCCTCTCGAGGCCGAATAACCCCTAAATGCAAAAAGGCATCGTGAGATGCCTTTAAAAAGTTTGGATAACTATTTCAGCCAGATAGCAAATATCCCTCCCCTATGCCCGTTTCCCAAACCTACCATGAATCACATTCTCGCCATTTTCCAGGCTATCCATATAGTCGGCATACCATTGAAGCATTTCTCTGCGACCATTCAGATATTGAGCGTGATTATAGGTACCGCGAATACTGTTTTTATCGACGTGAGCCAGTGGTGTTTCTATCCAGGCCGTATTGAAACCCTGCTCATGCAAAATAGTGCTCATTGTGTGGCGAAAACCGTGGCCGGTGGCCCTGCCGCCATAACCGATACGTCGGATCAGTACATTGAGTGTCATCTCACTGATAGGCTTGCTGTGCTGTATTCTGCCGGGGAACACAAACTGATAGCGCCCGCTGATAGGTTGAATCTGCTTTAGTATCGTAATGGCTTGATCCGGAAGCGGCACCATATGTGGCCGACGCATCTTCATTCTCACCGCGGGGATCTCCCATAAGGCATTATCAAAATCAAACTCTGCCCATTCGGCCTGCCGCAATTCACCTGGGCGGGTACCGGTGAGGATCAGCAACCGCATAGCTAATTTAACCAACATGCTGCCGCTATAACTGGCAAGGCTAGAAAGAAATTCAGGGATTTCATTAATCGTAAGATGTGGATAGTGTTCGCGTTTATGGGGAGCAAAAGCACTGGCAAGGTCAGGGGCGGGATTATATTCGGCTCGGCCTGTGATGATGGCGTATTTCCAAACCTCACCACATCGCTGCCGAACCTTACGCATTTTCTCAGTGGCACCCCGTTTTTCTGACTTGGACAGCACGGCCATTAGCTCAAGTGGTTTAATTTCTTTGATTGGCCGGTAACCGATATATGGAAAAACATCTCTTTCAAACGTGCTCATCATTTCTAAACGATAAGATTCAGACCATCTATCATAACGCCGCTGATACCACTCTCGGGTGATAGCTTCAAAGGTATTACTACCCTCTCCTTGCTGCACTAACTTTTGTTCTTTTCTTAAATCACTGGGGTTAATACCCACCATAACCAGCTTTTTAGCCTCATCCCTTTTTCGCCTTGCCTCAGTTAGCGAGACAGCAGGATAAGTGCCCAATGAAAGCATCTTAGGTTTGCCAGCAAAACGGTATCTAAAGCGCCAACCTTTCGAGCCATTTGGCTCCACCAGCAGCGACAATCCATTACCATCCGCTTTGGTGTAGGGCTTCTCTTGGGGTTTTGCACAGCGTATCTCAAGGTCCGTGAGTGCCATGTGTATAGAATCCAGAGTGTATAAAACATGATGTGTATAGAATTTGGAGTGTAGAGAATTTCTATACAGATAACTATACACGTTTGTATGTGGATTCCCGTGAGCAACAATAGCCGTCAAGAGACAACAACAGTGGCCTAAACCTTGCTATGACTGGGTTTGATGTACTTCGGGAGATACTGCGAGACGTTAAGTTGGAGCGGGTGAAGGGAATCGAACCCTCGTATAGAGCTTGGGAAGCTCTCGTTCTACCATTGAACTACACCCGCTTCGGTGTGCGGTTTGCATTATAACCGGTTCTTTGACGTGGGCAAGAGAAGATATGGTATAAGCGCCGGTATTTTAAGCGATTAGATTAAACAAAGCATGACCGCTGCTGTTTTTGCTTGGTAAAAAGGGCGCCGTGGCGCCCTGATAGGTTTACCGTTAATCCGCGTAACTTATTTTACCGGGCGCATTGCCGGGAACAAGATAACATCGCGGATAGTATGGCTGTTGGTAAATAACATCACCATACGGTCGATACCAATACCCAGACCCGCTGTTGGCGGCAAGCCATGTTCCAGTGCGGTAACATAGTCTTCATCGTAGAACATCGCTTCGTCATCGCCTGCTTCTTTAGCGCTAACCTGATCAGCAAAGCGTTGAGCCTGATCTTCAGCATCATTCAGCTCAGAGAAACCGTTACCAATTTCACGACCACCGATAAAGAATTCGAAACGGTCAGTGATAAACGGATTATCATCATTACGACGTGCCAGTGGGGAAACCTCAGCCGGGTATTCAGTAATGAAGGTTGGCTGAATCAGGTGGCTCTCGGCGGTCTCTTCGAAGATCTCGCATTGAACACGGCCCAGGCCCCAGCTCTTCTCAACTTTAATACCCATTGACTCGGCAATTGCCAGAGCTTTGTCCATATCGTCCAAATCTGCCACATTGGTTTCAGGACGATATTTGCAAATGGCTTCTTTCATGGTCAATTTAGCAAAAGGCTTACCGAAATCGAATGTCTGTTCGCCATATTGCACCACACTGCTGCCCAGCACGGTCTCAGTCAGAGTGCGGAATAACTCTTCAGTCAGCAAGATCAAGTCGTTGTAATCCGCATACGCCATATAGAGTTCCATCATGGTGAACTCTGGGTTATGACGCGGTGAAACACCCTCATTGCGGAAATTACGGTTGATTTCGAACACACGTTCAAAGCCACCAACCACCAGGCGTTTCAGATACAGTTCCGGTGCGATACGTAAGTACATATCGATATCCAGCGCATTGTGATGAGTCACAAACGGACGCGCCGCCGCGCCGCCTGGGATCACTTGCATCATAGGCGTTTCGACTTCCATGAAGCCTTTTTCTACCATGAAGCTACGAATACCGGACATGACTTGTGAACGAATTTTGAACGTTTTGCGGGATTCATCGTTCGCGATCAGGTCCAGATAACGCTGGCGGTAACGGGTTTCCTGATCAGCCAGACCGTGGAATTTATCCGGCAACGGACGCAGTGCTTTGGTCAGCAAACGCAGTTCGCTACAGTGGATAGACAGCTCGCCGGTTTTAGTCTTAAACAACTTACCGCGTGCACCCAGGATATCACCCAGATCCCACTTTTTAAATTCTTCGTTATAAACGCCTTCCGGCAGATCATCACGGGAAACGTACAACTGAATACGGCCACCGACATCTTGCAACGTTACGAATGATGCCTTACCCATGATACGACGAGTCATCATACGACCAGCAACAGTCACTTCGATATTCAGCGCTTCTAATTCTTCATTCTCTTTGCTGCCGTACTCAGCATGTAGCTGATCAGAGAGATGCTCACGACGGAAATCATTAGGGAAAGCAATCCCCTTATCCCGCAGCACAGCCAGTTTTTCCCGACGAGCTTGTAACTCACTATTGAGTTCTTGCGCTGGCTCAGCGACTTGTGTTTTTTGCTCTGACATCTCAGTTCCTCATAGCCCGGCTTTCAAACTTGCTTCAATGAATTTGTCCAGATCGCCATCCAGTACTGCTTGCGTGTTACGTGTTTCCACGCCGGTACGCAAATCTTTGATACGGGAGTCATCCAGTACATAAGAACGGATCTGGCTACCCCAACCGATGTCGGACTTATTGTCTTCCAGAACCTGTTTATCAGCATTTTTCTTTTGCATCTCAAACTCATACAGCTTCGCTTTAAGCTGTTTCATTGCTTGATCTTTGTTTTTATGCTGAGAACGGTCATTCTGACACTGAGTCACGATATTGGTAGGAAGATGGGTAATACGTACCGCAGATTCTGTTTTGTTAACGTGCTGACCACCCGCACCAGATGCACGGTAAACGTCGATACGCAGGTCTGCCGGGTTGATTTCAATATCAATATCGTCGTCAACTTCTGGATAAACAAATGCAGAACTGAAAGAAGTATGACGACGGCCACCAGAGTCAAACGGGCTTTTACGTACCAGGCGATGTACGCCAGTTTCAGTACGTAACCAACCAAACGCATATTCACCAATAATCTTAATGGTGGCAGACTTCAGGCCCGCAACATCACCATCAGATTCTTCAATGATTTCAGTTTTGAAACCTTTGGCTTCAGCCCAGCGCAGATACATCCGCAGCAACATGCTGGCCCAGTCCTGGGCTTCTGTACCACCGGAGCCAGCTTGCAGATCCAGATAACAGTTGGCGCTATCATATTCACCAGAGAACATGCGGCGGAATTCGAGCTGGCCCAGTTTACCATCGAGGATTTCTAGCTCAGCGATTGCTTCGTTAAAGGTCTCTTCGTCATCAGCTTCAATGGCTAATTCCAGCAGGCCGGAAACATCGTCCATACCTTGATCCAATTGATCAATGGTGGAGACAATTTCTTCCAGCGCAGAACGTTCTTTACCCAGCGCTTGAGCGCGCTCAGGTTCATTCCAGACGTCGGGCTGTTCCAGCTCGGCGTTTACTTCTTCCAGTCGCTCTTTCTTGGCATCATAGTCAAAGATACCCCCTGAGAACGGCTGTCCGATCAGACAGGTCCTGAATTCGGTTTTTTACCGGATTTACTTCAAACATGGTTTTGAGTCTTACTTTGGGTATAGAACCGGTAATTCTAACGGATCTATACGACGGTTTATAGCAGGTTGACTATATTTATAGCGCCTACCCTATTTGTAGCGCCTTACCCTGCAGACTTAACCTGGCAGCCGTATTTAGCGCTATTTAGGTCATTTCGATGCTAAATCAATAAGGCCATAAATGCTGAACCAGTAATTGAACACTGCGATTACCGCGATATTCATTAATATCGAGTTTATAGGCCAACTTAACTTCACGCACGCTGCTGTCTGGCCACAAGGTGGTATCGATATTAAAAGCAATGCCATCCAGTAATGGCCCACCATTTAGCGGTTCAACCATTAGCTTCAGGTGGCGTTCCCCCACCAGCCGCTGTTGCAAAATGCGGAACTTGCCGTCAAATGTGGGTTCAGGGAAAGATTGCCCCCACGGGCCACCATCGCGCAATAACTCTGCTGTTTCCAGCGATAACTCCTGGCCTTTCAGTTCACCATCGGACCAGACAATGCCTTCTAATTGTGAGGCATCCATCCATTCACCGACTAAATCTGCAAAGCACTGGCGAAACGCTTCAAACTTATCCTGCTCCAGCGACAACCCTGCCGCCATCGCATGCCCACCAAATTTCAGTATCAGCCCTGGGTTCAAAGTATCGAGACGCTCAAGGGCATCGCGCATATGTAAACCAGCAACACTGCGCCCCGAGCCTTTCAGTAAGCCGTCACCCGCTGGAGCAAAAGCGATAACTGGCCGGTGAAAACGCTCTTTAATCCGTGAGGCCAAAATCCCTACTACGCCCTGATGCCATTCAGGGTGATACATCGCGATACCGTAAGGTAATTCAGTGCTGGTACGTTCCAGTTGATCACACAGTTGTAATGCTTCTACCTGCATGCCCTGCTCTATCTCACGGCGTGTCTGATTAAGTGTATCAAGATCGATGGCTAGCGCTCGAGCCTGACCAATGTCATCACTGAGAAGAAGTGCCACTCCGATAGACATATCATCCAACCGACCCGCCGCATTCAGCCGTGGGCCAAGGGAGAAGCCAAGATCGTTGGCTACCAGTTGGCGGGCATCACGGTTGGCAACTTCCAATAATGCGCGGATCCCCGGGCGGCATTTCCCCGCACGGATACGGCTTAACCCCTGATGCACCAGAATGCGGTTATTGGCATCCAGTGGCACCACATCCGCCACGGTACCCAGCGCCACCAAATCGAGCAATTCAGCTAAATTTGGCACGGCCAAAGCCCGTTGGTCAAACCAGTCGCTGTCTCTGAGGCGGGCGCGTAACGCCAGCATCAGATAAAAAGTGACCCCGACCCCGGCCAGAGATTTCGAGGGAAAGTCACATCCGGCCAGATTCGGGTTAATGATGGCTTCGGCTGCGGGTAAGGTGTCACCCGGCAAATGGTGATCGGTAACCAGCACCTGAATACCCTTGGCGTGGGCCAGATCCACCCCGGCATGGGAAGAAATACCGTTATCTACCGTCACAATAAGTTCCGCGCCACGGGCCGCAACTTGCTCGACCACTTCGGGGCTAAGCCCATAGCCGTCTTCAAAGCGATTAGGCACCAAATAATCAATATTACTGCCCCCCATACTGCGCAAAGCGAGTACCGCCAGCGCAGTGCTGGTCGCGCCATCGGCATCAAAATCACCGACAATCACGATACGCCGCTGATCAGCCAACGCCTGTTGTAACAGGGTTACGCCAGCATCGATACCGTCGAGTTGCTGCCATGCCAATAAGCCTTTTACGCCTCGTTCCAGCTCTTCGGCACTTTTTACGCCACGACTGGCATAAAGGCGGCGCAGCAACGGATGCAACTGTGTGGGCAAATCGTTATTATCCACCGCCTCACGACGACGAAGTTGAGTTTTCAGTGTCACGCGTGATTAACCCGCCGCTTTTACAGAAGCCTGATGCTTATTCAGCATCTGCAACATTTCTTTCGGCTCCAGATACCCAGGCACGACAGTGCCGTTTTGCAGCACAATGGCAGGCGTCCCCTGAATACCAAATTGCACACCTAGCTTATAGTGCTCTGAAATATCGGTTTTACAGGTGGCCGGTGATATCTCGGTGCCTTTCATCGCATTATCAAAGGCTTTATTGCGATCTGCCATGCACCAAATAGAACGCATGTCTTTTTCTGCCTGGGAGCTCAACCCCTGACGTGGGAAGGCCAGATAACGAACCGTAATACCCAGTGCGTTGTAGTCTTTCATCTGCTCATGCAATTTATGGCAGTACCCGCAGGTGATATCGGTAAATACGGTAACAACGTGTTTTTCCTGCGGCGCTTGATACACAATCATTTCGCCGCTCAATGCGTCCAGTTTTTTCAGTAATAACTGATTAGTGATATTAACCGGTGGGTTGCTGCTTACGTCGTACATCGGCCCTTGCAACAGATGCTTACCGTCTGCCGAAATATAAAGCACGCCACTTTCGGTCATCACCGTACTCAAACCGGGAATGGGCGATGGCTGGATATCAGTTTGCTGAATATCTAACTTTTTTAGCGTTTGTAGGATAGCGGCATCATCTGCGTTAACCGGGCCGGCGAATACGGCGATTAACATCGGCAATAGCAATAAACTTTTTCTCATTTTTAAATCCTATCTCGTTCCACACTGCAATTATGCGCGCGGATGATGCTGTTGATGTAGCTGCTTTAAGCGTTCCGTAGCTACATGGGTATAAATCTGGGTGGTCGACAGGTCACTGTGGCCCAGTAACATTTGTACCACCCGTAAGTCCGCACCGTGATTCAGTAGGTGCGTGGCGAAAGCATGCCGTAATACGTGAGGTGAAAGCCGCTCACTATCAATACCGGCAAGGATCGCATAGTGTTTGATACGATGCCAGAAAGTCTGTCGGGTCATTTGCTGGCTGCGGTTACTGGGGAATAATACATCCAGCGATTGGCCATTGATCAGCCATGGACGCCCGTGTTCCATGTAATTCTCAATCCAGTACACCGCTTCTTCACCCAATGGTACCAGCCGCTCTTTATTGCCTTTACCAATCACCCGTACCACCCCCTGACGCAAGCTGACATCACTGATAGTCAGCCCCACCAGTTCAGACACCCGCAGACCCGTGGCATACAGCACTTCCAGCATGGCTTTATCACGCAATTCTAGCGGGATATCCACATTGGGTGAGTTGAGTAACGAATCGACCTGCGCCTCGCTTAAATCTTTAGGCAAGCGCTGCGGTAATTTGGGCGATGACAACAATGCGGTAGGGTCATCTTCACGTAGCTTTTCACGGTATAAATACTGAAACAAGCGACGCATTGCACTGAGTAAACGAGCAGAACTGGTGGCTTTATAACCGCCCTCAATGCGCTCGGCAAGGAAAGACTGCAAGTCCTGCGAACCGGCACTCAATAAATCACTACCCTGATGGTCTAACCATCCGGTTAAAGCCTGTAAATCCAGACGGTATGAGGCCAGTGTATTCTCCGCCAGATTTCGCTCCAGCCACAAGGCATCAAGAAACTGTTCAATCAGCGGGTTATTTTGCTGTTGCATTGCTGTTTCTCTCTTTGATTGAACTCAACTGCCATTATGCCTGATGACGAGGCAAATCTGGTACACTCGATGCTATTCCTTATTAGTAATGCTATGGCTATACATCATGAAGATTGGTCTCTTTTACGGCTCCAGCACCTGTTATACCGAAATGGTAGCAGAAAAAATCCGTGATATTCTCGGCGAAGATTTAGTTGATTTACATAATCTAAAAGATGTCAGCCCGCGCCTGATGGAAGAGTATTCCATCCTGATTTTGGGCATTCCCACCTGGGATTTCGGTGAATTACAGGAAGATTGGGAAGCAATCTGGCCACAGTTAACACAGCTTAATCTCAAGGGGAAAATTGTCGCCATGTATGGCATGGGAGATCAATTTGGTTATAGCGAATGGTTTCTTGATGCACTTGGCATGTTACATGACCATATCGCGCCGCTGGGTGTGAAGTTTATCGGTTTTTGGCCAATCGAAGGGTTTGAGTTTACCAGCCCGAAACCACTCAGCGCAGACGGCAAGCATTTTGTCGGTTTGGCATTAGATGAAGTCAATCAATATGATGTGAGCGAAGCGCGCATCGATCAGTGGTGTGATCAAATTCTGTTAGAGATGGATGCACTACTGTAGTCAGATTCACGGGCGCTCAAGACGCCCGTTTTTACTTATCCTGACTGACGTTCACAAGCGAAACCTGTGTTGAGAGCCGTTGGCAAGTGCCGCCAGATCAAAGGTTTCATTAATCCTCCCCCTCATCAGAGCCAAATGAATGGCGCAACAGCAGGCATAACTGCCGCCACTCATCTTCTGACATACTGTCGGCGGCTAGCCATAAACGCTTACGTGTCGAACGACTGCTAGCTTGTTTTAAATTTAATAACACGCCATAACGGGTAATCCATGGCTGTTTGGCGACAATCCATTCATGCCTTTTCCACAGTACCAAGTTGCCGGGTTTCAGCCTGATCTCGCCCTGACAGGATGTAATGTTTTTCTGGCTGCGGATACACTCAAACACCGCCAACGTCAGCAATACCAACCACAGCGCGGTATACCCCTGAGGCCAGGGCGCGACCAGCGTTAATATCACTAACACGCCATGTGCTAATAGGGAGAAAAGCTGAGTGTGCCAGGATACCCGCAGGTCACATCGCCACTGGGCCACGGGCTTTATTTCGTGTTTGAATCAGTTTGACCATCTGACACAGCTCGCTGTCTTGCGGCTCCCCGTGATTCATCAGCCAGTTAAATAAGTCTGGGTCATCACATTCTAGCAAACGAATAAACACCAGCTTCTCGTTATCACTCAAGCCATCATACTCATATTCAAAAAACGGCATGATAGAGATATCCAGTTCACGCATACCACGACGGCACGCCCAATGAATACGGGCTTTATTATCGATTTCCATGTCCTGATTGACTCCTCAATGAAGGGGATTGTCTGAACCCGGCCGCTAATGAGCGCCCGATCCAGTGATGTGTAAGAGTAACAACTTGATACACCATCACCACTGAAATGTAAGCTTAAGGGGATTAATGTCCAGCAAATGCTGTTTTTTTTCAATCACCTTCGGCATCCTGATACAGGGGCGGTGGTTATTGTACCTCAGATATCGGTTAGTTCAGATATTGGATAATAATGGTAAATCTGTGGAATAACTGCTTGCAAAGCTACCCGGCTATTTTACCATTGGGCATCAGTTCACCGCATCTCATTGGCTCAATACGGCTAATGTGCAAGATGCCATCTATTCACAAACACTATACCCAAAGTCATTGGCGTTGCAGGTAGGCCGCAAGCAAACAGATCCCGATGAGCTTACTTCAAGTAAGTGATTCGGGTAAGTGCGCGTAGCTAATACCCCTGCGACTTCAAGGACGAAGGTGATACTTATTTGCAGGTAAACCATGGTCTATAACACTCCATTTGCCGCACAACCGCCGGTCGCCTCTTCCGGGCTACCTTTGACCCTTATTTCACTTGATGATTGGGCGCTGGTAACCTTAACCGGTGCTGAGCGGGTCAAATATCTACAAGGGCAAGTTACCGCAGATATCGATGCCCTACCCACTGACCAGCATATACTTTGCGCCCATTGCGATGCTAAAGGGAAGATGTGGAGCAACCTGCGGCTATTTTACCGTGGCGAGGGACTGGCGTTTATTGAACGTCGCAGTCTGCTCGATAATCAGTTAAGCGAACTGAAAAAATATGCGGTGTTTTCTAAAGTGGTGATTGCAGCACAGCCCGATGCAGTTCTGTTGGGGGTTGCTGGCACATCGGCAAAAGCTGCGCTGGCGGAAGTCTTCGCCGAATTACCGAGTGCCGAGCATCCGGTCGTACAGCAGGGTAACAGTACATTGTTACATTTCTCACTGCCCGCCGAGCGTTTCCTGCTGGTGACCCATGCGCAGCAGGCGCAACAGTTAGTGGAAAAACTGGCTGACCGTGTACAGTTTAATAACAGCAAACAGTGGCTGGCACTGGATATCGAAGCTGGCTACCCGATTATTGACACTGACAGCAGCGCGCAATTTATCCCACAAGCAACAAACATTCAGGCATTGAATGGCATTAGTTTTAGCAAAGGTTGCTACAGCGGGCAGGAAATGGTCGCCAGGGCAAAATACCGGGGTGCCAACAAACGTGCGTTGTACTGGCTTGCGGGGGCTGCCCGTCGTGTACCGGTAGCCGGTGAAGATTTAGAGTGGCAGTTGGGTGAAAATTGGCGTCGTACCGGCAGCGTTTTGGCTGCGGTTGAGCTCAAAGATGGCACTGTGTGGATTCAGGCCGTATTGAATAACGATCTGGCGGCAGATAGCGTACTGCGGGTGCGCGATGATACGGAAAGCCGGCTTACCATTCAGCCGTTACCTTACTCACTGACCGAAGAGAAGTAGTATAACTCGGACCAGAGGCCGGTTATCCGGCCTCAATGCATCAGTTAATACATCAAACGTACAAATAGATCGCCATAAAGTGGCAGACACTGCCACCCAAAACAAAACCGTGCCAAATGGCATGACCGAAGCGGATACGCTTAGAAGCATAGAAAACGACGCCCAGGGTATACAGCAAGCCGCCAATGGTCAGTAATGCCAGCCCGCCAATCTCAAGTTTTATCGCCAGTTGGTAAATTACAATCAGTGATAACCAGCCCATCGTCAGGTAAGTCACCAGCGACAGCACTTCAAATCGATGAGCAAAAGCCAGCTTGAATATCACGCCGAACAGTGCCAACCCCCAAATAACCGCCATTAGACCTCTGGCCAGGGGCGAATCTAACCCTACCAATAGGAAGGGTGTATAAGTCCCAGCAATTAAGATATAAATGGCGCAATGGTCAAACTTCTGCAACCAAAGCTTCGCTTTACGGTGCGGGATCGCGTGGTACAAGGTTGAAGCCAGAAACAGCAAAATAATACTGCCGCCATAGAGGCTATAACTGGTGAGTGCTTTGGTATCGGCACCACTATCAACGGCTTGAACCAACAGTAATACCAGGCCAACAATACCGAATATCACGCCAATACCGTGACTGATGCTATTGGCTATCTCTTCCGCCCACGGATAAGCCGGGGCGGTAGTCGCATTAGCGGTTACGGGAGCAGACGGTGTTTCAAGGACAGATGATGTCGTCGAGACAGAGGGGGTTGTAGCAATAGACTCTGTTGTGGAAATAACGTGTATCGCTGATTTATTGTTCAATACTGATTACCCTGAACATGTGCTGTTCTGCCATTGTGCAAAAATATTACACTCAGGTTAGCTGAGAATGATTCCAGTGTACACGTGTAAGCTTAAATATTCTGTCAGTACATGTAACCCGCCATGTCCGCGGCTCAGTGAATAGCCTCCCCCCGACAATCCGGATAGACCTCTGTCGCCTAAAGATACGGGCAATACTGTATTCTGCTTATTTCCCGCCCGCCAGATCCAGCACACTGCCGGTAACATAAGAGGCATTATCTGACAGTAACCAGATAATCGCCTCCGCCACTTCATGAGGGTGACCACCACGTTTCATGGGTAACAAATGTTGGATCCGGTCAACCCGCCCCGGTTCACCACCACTAGCATGTATATCGGTATAGATAACACCTGGCCGTACCCCGTTGACCCGAATCCCCTCAGCCGCCACCTCCAGCGACAAACCGATGGTCAGCGTATCAATCGCCCCTTTCGAGGCCGCATAATCCAAATACTCCCCCGGCGCACCAAGGCGGGCAGCGGCAGAAGAAACATTAACAATTGCCCCACCATTACCACCATGACGCAATGCCATACGTCTGACAGCCTCGCGGCTACATAAAAAATAGCCCGTAACATTGGTGGCTAACACTCGGTTAATACGTTCGGCGGTCAAGCCTTCAATACTGGTTTGTGGGAACAGAATACCGGCATTATTGACCAGCGCAGTGATTGGCCCAAGTTGGGCCTCAAGCTTTTCAAATAGTGCGACAACCTGTAGTTCATCAGCAATATCAGCCTGTAGTGCCACTGCCAGCCCACCCCCGGCGGCTATCTCAGCAACAACCTGCCGGGCTGCCTGTTCATCATTAATATAATTTACTGCCACCCGATAGCCATGTTTTGCCAACAGCAATGCGGTGGCACGACCAATTCCCCGGCTACCGCCCGTCACTAATGCCACTTTCTTATGCATATCCCTGTTCCTTATTCAGCTGTGAGTTTTTTCCCAACTTAACACGCCAACCAGCACAGAGTTATTCATTTGCAGCGGCGGTGTCCGCAGCGTTAAACGGTCTTCCTCAAATTGATAATAACGAACCTGCTGACTACCCACCCAGTTGGGGAATAAACAGCCTTCGACAATATGGGTGACGATGTTCTGCTCTTCATCGATTTTGTAACGACCAAAATAAGTGAGCGCGGTAAGAAAAGCATTTTTTATCTCACCATCACTGCCTTGTAGCCAGTCTTCAGAAACAAACTTCGTTCTACCTCCACTGTAAATTTGTGCCGCCATAGTGCCTTGTTTTTCATAATTAAGTCGCCCTAACACCTGCTGCCCCATCGGGTAATGAATACGGCCATCCGGCAAGGTAAAGTACTGCGAGATAAGTGACCAACTACCTATAAATCGGCTATTCATCATAATATTCCCCCATTGATATAACTAAGAGTAAGCGTAGCCATTAATTGAGGGATATATCGAATATCACTGTTATGCTGATAGCAAAAGAGCCGCTTGCGCGACCCTTAGATTTACTCACAACATATCTCACAATGTATATCACTCATAATCACTGACTGGCACACATGAACAGAACAAATTACGATCGCCGTACACATCATCCAGACGTTTCACGGCCGGCCAGTATTTATTTTCCATCACACCCGCAACCGGGAATACCGCCAGCTCGCGGCTGTAAGGATGCTGCCAGTTACCCACCAACTCAGCTTGAGTATGTGGCGCATTCACCAGTGGGTTATCTTCCAGCGGCCACTCGCCTCGCGCCACTTTTTCAATCTCAGCGCGGATAGCTAACATCGCATCGATAAAGCGATCCAACTCAGTTTTACTTTCAGATTCCGTCGGCTCAACCATCAGTGTTCCGGCAACTGGGAAGGACATGGTCGGGGCGTGGAAACCGAAATCAATTAAGCGTTTGGCGATGTCCATCTCGCTGATACCGGTCGCTTCTTTCAACGGGCGGATATCCAGAATACATTCATGTGCCACACGACCATCATGGCCGATATACAGTACCGGGTATGCCTCTTTCAGACGGGTAGCAATATAGTTGGCATTCAGGATCGCCACCTGACTGGCTTGTTTCAGACCATCGGCTCCCATCATGCGGATATACATCCAACTGATTGGCAAAATAGACGCGCTACCGAATGGTGCTGCAGAAACCGCCCCTTGCTGGGTCGTCATGCCATCAATTTGAACGACACTGTGGCCTGGAACAAAGGGGGCTAAATGGGCTTTGACACCAATTGGCCCCATGCCTGGGCCACCACCGCCGTGTGGAATACAGAAGGTTTTGTGCAAGTTAAGGTGTGAAACATCCGCGCCGATATAACCCGGCGTAGTGATGCCCACCTGCGCATTCATGTTCGCGCCATCAAGATAAACCTGCCCACCAAACTGATGTACTATCTGACACACTTCACGGATAGTTTCTTCATACACACCGTGGGTCGACGGGTAAGTCACCATAATACAAGACAGCTCATCACCGGCTTCACCCGCCTTTTGGCGCAAGTCATGCAAGTCGATATTGCCTTGCTTGTCACAAGCCACCACCACTACCGACATACCGGCCATTTGCGCCGAAGCCGGGTTAGTGCCGTGAGCGGAACTGGGGATCAAACAGATATGACGGTTCGCCTGATTACCGCTTTCATGGTAACGACGAATAGCCAACAGACCGGCATATTCACCTTGAGCACCTGAGTTTGGTTGCATGCAAACCGCGTCATAACCGGTCAGTTGCACCAACCACTGTGACAATTGACTAATCATTTGCTGATAACCAGCCGCCTGCTCCGGCGGGCAGAACGGGTGTAACTCAGCGAACTCCGGCCAGGTGATAGGGATCATTTCTGCGGCAGCATTCAGCTTCATGGTGCAAGAACCCAGCGGGATCATCGCCTGATTTAGCGCCAAATCTTTGCGTTCTAAACGATGCATATAACGCATCATTTCGGTTTCGCTGTGGTAGCGGTTAAATACCGGGTGGGTCAGAATAGGATCTTGACGCAGCATCGTGTTCTGAATCGATTGGCTATTCTGGCTAACCCTGGCGTCAAGTTGGTCAATATCCAAGCCGTGATTATCACCGGCTAACAATGCAAACAGGGTTTGAAGATCGTCGCGGGAGGTGGTTTCATCCAGCGTAATACCCACTGCGCCATGAATGTCAGTACGCAGGTTAATACCAAAACTCAAGGCGCGGGCCAATACGGCGGCTTTATCTTTGACTTCAACTGTCAGAGTATCGAACCAATGCTGGAAGCGCAGAGTCAGACCCGCTTGCTGTAAGCCAACGGCCAGAATATCGGTCATCCGATGAATGCGGCCAGCGATACGCTGCAAGCCCTGTGGACCATGATAAACTGCATACAGGCTGGCGATATTGGCCAGTAATACCTGAGAAGTACAGATATTGGAGTTGGCTTTTTCACGGCGGATATGTTGCTCACGAGTTTGCATCGCCATACGTAATGCGGTGTTACCGGCGGCATCGCGCGATACGCCAATAATCCGGCCCGGCATCGAGCGTTTAAACTCATCACGGCAGGCAAAGAATGCGGCATGTGGCCCACCATAGCCCATTGGCACACCAAAACGCTGCGCGGAGCCAAAGACCACATCGGCACCTTGTTTGCCCGGTGCAGTCAGCAATACCAACGTCATAATATCAGCGGCAACACTGGTAATAATTTTGCGACTTTTCAGTTCAACCAGCAGCACGCTGTAGTCATGCAGCTCACCAGTAGTACCCACCTGTTGCAGCAGCACCCCGAAAACGCCCTCTAGCTCCAGCACTTTTTCAGCACGGTCAACAATCACTTCAAAACCAAAGGTTTCAGCGCGAGTACGCACCACATCCAGCGTTTGTGGATGTACGTCATCGGCGACGAAGAAGCGATTAGTGTCCTTTAGCTTACTGGCACGTTTAGCCAGTGCCATAGATTCTGCCGCTGCTGTTGCTTCATCCAGCAAAGAAGCGGAAGCCAGATCCAAACCGGTCAGGTCTTGTGTCAGTTGTTGGAAATTCAGCAATGCCTCAAGGCGACCCTGAGAAACTTCAGGCTGATAAGGGGTATAGGCCGTGTACCAACCGGGGTTCTCTAACATATTACGCAGGATAACCGGTGGTGTCAGAACCGGACTGTACCCCATGCCGATATAGGATTTATAGCACTGATTCTGGCTGGCAATCCCTTTAAGTTCCGCCAGCGCCTGATGTTCCGTGGCAGCATCACCTACCGGTGGTGGGCTTGGTAATTGGATATCTGCCGGAACAATCTGCTGGATCAATGTACTTAACGAGCTGGCACCAATGGCGGCCAACATCTGTTGCTGCTGTTCAGTTGAAGAGCCAATATGGCGCTGAATAAAAGCATCGTTATGTTCAAGCTGGCTGAGATTCTGAGTCATTGCTACACATTCCTGAATAGGGCATGGGACGGAAAATATTTGATATTATTTACTAACCGCGCCTTGGAGAGGTTTTAGACATACTCACAAAGCCGAACTAAGGGGAAACACGTCGTTCGGATCGTAGTGGCGTAAGCCACCGGAGTGCCCGTAGACGTGGTCAACCCTTAGCTCATTGCACTGATCACTCACCTCAGGCTTTTTTCATTTACTCGTCGATAGTCGCCAGATAAGCATCGGCATTTAGCAAGCTGTCTAACTCGCTTTCATCAGATGCTTTAATGCTGAACAACCAACCATCGGTATAAGGCGCGCTGTTCACCAATTCTGGGGAACTTTCCAACTCGGTATTCACGGCAATGATTTCGCCGCTGATGGGGGCGTAAATATCGGAAGCCGCTTTCACTGACTCGGCCACAGCACAATCACTGCCAGCGGAAACTTCACTGCCCACTTCTGGCAAATCAACAAACACCATGTCGCCCAGGAGTTCTTGCGCATGTTCGGTGATCCCAATGCTATAGACGCCATCGCCATCGGCACGAACCCACTCATGTGATGACGCATATTTTAATTCTGCTGGTACATTGCTCATGACTGCTCCTTAAAAAAGAGTTAGAGCCGAAAATTTAGGCCCTTATAATTCGGAATAATTTACAGCGCGACCGGCTTACCCGCCCGCACAAAACCCGGTTTTGTCACCCGCACCGGCATTTCACGGTTACGGATTTGTACTACGGCACTCTCACCAATGCCCGCAGGCACACGGGCCAGGGCAATACTGAAGCCCAGCGTTGGCGAGAAGGATCCGCTGGTGATTACACCGACATGCTGATTGCCCGATGCATCAGAAAAATGCACTGGCAACTCATTACGTAATACGCCTTTTTCGGTCATGATCAAGCCAACCAGTTGCTCAGTCCCTTTAGCACGTTGCTGCTCCAGGGCTTCACGGCCAATGAACTGACGATCCTCCGGCAACCAGGCTACCGTCCAGCCCATATTGGCGGCTAACGGAGAGACACCTTCATCCATTTCCTGACCGTAAAGATTCATACCGGCTTCCAGACGCAAAGTATCACGTGCGCCAAGCCCTGCGGGTTTCACACCAGCGGTCAGCAATTGTTGCCAGAATTCAACGACCCGCTCTTTCGGTAACGCGATTTCATAACCGGCTTCACCGGTATACCCCGTGGTGGCGATAAACAAATCACCCGCTTGAATACCAAAGAATAGTTTCATACCGGCGATAGCTTGCTGCTGCTCAGCAGTGAGTAACTTCGCTACTTTCTGTTGGGCTGTGGGGCCTTGTACCGCGACCAGCGCCAAATCGTCACGCACCGTTACTTCAACCTGATAAGGTTCGGCATGCTGAGTTATCCAGGCCAGGTCTTTATCACGGGTGGCGGAGTTAACCACTAAGCGGAAATAGTCTTCGCGGAGGAAATAAACAATCAAATCATCGATAACACCGCCGGATGCATTCAGCATCCCGCTGTAAAGGGCTTTGCCCGGCTGGGTCAGTTTGGCAACATCATTAGCCAACAGATAACGCAGAAACTCACGAGTTCGGGCACCCTGTAGATCGACAATAGTCATATGAGAGACATCGAACATACCGGCGTCCTGACGCACAATATGATGCTCATCGATTTGTGAACCATAGTGTAATGGCATCATCCAGCCATGAAAATCTACCATGCGCGCACCGCACGCTAGGTGTTGGTCGTACAGTGGGGTCTGCTTAGCCATTTTGTCCCTCAAACAGTTGCATGTAACGAGTGTCACTATAAACAGGCATATACCCTAGATAATTCGGGTTGCAGGAAGGCGGCAACTAAGCGAGCCCCCAGGAGCTTACATCAGTCAGTGACTGGGGTAACAAATCTGCCGGGAGCAGATTTGAACGCTGTTTGCCGCGGCCTCGCAGAGGCGAGGCCCATGGACGGGCCGAGTAATGAAGGCAGCCAACACACATGCAACTTGAAGTATGACGGGGATACGCAAACGATACCTTTCACCCAACGTATCACCGAATCTATCCGGTAACCATAAGCTAAAATAGGCGATAACACGCCATGAAGGTATAAAATTCGGGGATATTGTGTAGAGTTTTCCACTGTAAAACTGCGCACGCAGGCACAAAATTAACAATTAAACCGTTAAATCAGCGATTTTATATAACCAGATAACCAAAATCCTGTCAGTTTCAACTTTTCAGGCTTTGGTTATCAATAAGAAAAACTAATGCGAAAATCATGCTGAAATTAGATTATTTCAACTGAGGGTAAATTTGGCGAGTCACGAAATTACTTATCTAGCCAATCGGGTAAATCATTTAGCCCCATCGCCTGACGGACTAACTGTGGTTTTACACCCGGCAAGTTATCAGCCAGGGTTAACCCAATGTCACGTAACAACTTTTTAGCCGGATTGCTGCCAGCAAACACCTCACGGAAACCCTGCATACTGGCGAGCATAACCGCAGCACTGTGCTTGCGGCGGCGTTCATAACGGCGCAGATAGAGATGCTGACCGATGTCTTTGCCCTGACGCTGTAAGCGCCGGAGTTCTGAAACTAATGCGGCGGCATCCATAAAGCCCAAATTAACACCCTGCCCAGCCAAAGGATGTACGGTATGAGCCGCATCACCCACCAGTGCCAAGCGATGGGCGGCAAAACTACGCGCATAACGCCCAGTCAGTGGGAAGGTCTGTCGCTCACTCTCAAGCTGACATGGCCCCAAACGCATATCAAATGCCATTCCCAACTCGCGGTTAAACTGCTCTGCAGGCAGTGCGGCTAATTCGGCGGCGCGTTCCGGGGGTAATGACCAAACAATCGAGCTGAGATGTGGATCACCAAACGGCAGGAAAGCCAGAATGCCATCGCCATGGAACACCTGACGTGCTGTGGCCTGATGAGCCTCTTCAGTTCGAATGGTTGCCACCAGCGCATGGTGAGCGTAATCCCAGAAAGTCAGCGGAATATCTGCATGTTGGCGTAACCAAGAATTCGCGCCATCCGCCCCGACCACCAGCCTGGCACTGAGCATCCGGTCGTCAGTCAGGGTGATAAAAGCTTCGCTTTCCCCCCAAGCTACCTGCTTGAGGCTGGCTGGAGCCAACAGCGTGACGTCTGCCAATTGGCAGGCACGCTGCCACAGTGCCTGCTGAATCACCTGATTCTCAATGATATGCCCAAGATGGCTGAAACCGTATTCATCGGCATGGAAAGCAATTTTGCCAAAACTGTCCTGGTCCCAGACGTCCATACCACCGTAAGGGCTGGCACGCAGCGCCAGAATGCTATCCCACACGCCAATTTTTTGCAGTAAGCGCTCACTGGCTGCATTGATCGCCGAGACACGGAGCGCCAACTCGCCGGTCAGAGGCGCGGGAAGCAACTCCTGCACCGGCTGGTGCTCAAGGATAGCGATACGTAGGCCACTGCCCTGTAGGCCACAGGCTAGCGACAGACCGACCATTCCGCCACCGGCGATAACCACGTCATATGATTGCATGCCGAAACATTTCCCCATGAAAGATGAACTTTATTTACCCTATAGATTTCTCGATGCAGGAAGGCGGCAAGCGAGATAACCCCGATGAGCTTACATCGGCGGTTATTGAACGCCGCCAACACACCTGCAACGTGAAAGATGACGGGTAAAACGTTAACGTTCAACCCACCCCAGTGTACGCCGGGCAAAAGTATCACGTATTGCAGGTATCTGTTCCATCGACATCAGAGCCAAATTACGCCCAACTACCAACGGCCCATAGCGATTGGCAAACAGGCGAATCAACCCATCAGTGACACCGATAGTCGCCTGTTGGTCCGGTTGCCGCCGTTGTTGATATTGGCCAAGCACCGCATAGCTACCAGGATCGCTCCCCACAAGGGCAGCCTGTGCAATGGTTTCAGCCAGTGACATCACATCACGCAGCCCTAAATTAAAGCCCTGCCCGGCTATCGGATGCAATGTTTGGGCGGCATTGCCCACTAACGCCAGACGATGGCTGACATGGCGCGAAGCCGTTAGCAGCTGCAATGGGTAGCTGTCGCGTTTGCCAGCATGAAGCATTTTCCCCAGCCGCCAACCGAAAGCCCGCTGTAGTTCAGCCAGAAAACGGGTGTCATCCCAGCTATCGACTTGCTGCCTATCTTGTTTGGCGTGACACCATACCAGCGAGCTGCGCCCTTGTGACATCGGCAATAACGCCAATGGCCCATTGCGGGTAAAGCGCTCAAAGGCACGGCCATCAGGCGGTTCGGCGGTCGTGATATTGGCAATTACCGCAATCTGTTGATAATCCTGTTGCTGCCACTGAATATTACAGGCCTGTGCCAGTGCTGAATGCGATCCATCGGCAGCGACCAGTAACTTGGCACTCAGTTGCTGGCCGTTATCCAACGTTACGCTGGCTGATTCGGCGATACGAACCACATCAACCACAGTGGCCGGGCAATGCAGCGTCACACCCGGTGCTGTCTGTAATAAGGCGAACAGACGTTGGCCGGCATCATGCAGCTCAACAACATGGCCCAATGCCGGAACACGATAATCTGCCGCCCGTAAATTGACAAAACCGGAATGGCCGCAGTCACTGACGTGAACATGTTCAATAGCAGTGGCACAATCGGCCAAAGCCGACCAGATACCAATACGGTCCAACTGCTGGCAGGTTCCCTGCGCCAGTGCAATGGCTCTGGCATCAAAGCCCGGATGTTGCCTGCTATCAGGTTGTTGTGCCTCAACCAGTGCTACCGGCACCCTCCCTTGAGTGAGGGATGAAATAGCCAACGCCAGTGTCGCACCGGCCATACCGCCACCAACAATGATCACGCTCATCAGTTATCTCGCCGCCGCCATCAGTGCTTCAATGGCATCGGGGTCTTTCACTACACTGGCGGTCAGATTTTCATTGCCATCAGCGGTAATCACGATGTCATCTTCAATACGAATACCGATACCACGGTATTGCGACGGGACATCGGCATCTGGCGCAATATACAGGCCAGGCTCAATGGTCAGCACCATGCCGGGTTCAAGAATGCGGCCACGGTCGCTGTTGGTATAGTCGCCGACATCATGCACATCCAGCCCCAACCAGTGGCTCAGGCCGTGCATAAAGAATGGCCGGTGTGCCTGCTCTGCGATTAACTGCTCGATATCGCCTTTCAGAATAGCCAAATCGACCAACCCGGTTACCATAATCCGCACCACCTGCTCGGTAACCTCGCGGATGCTGGTTCCCGGACGGAACAGTTCCAGTGATTTATTAATCGAAGCCAGAACAATGTCATAAATCGCCCGTTGTGGCGGGGTAAATTTACCGCTAACCGGGAAAGTACGGGTGATATCACCGGCATAGCCCTGATATTCACAACCCGCATCAATCAACACCAAATCACCGTCGCGCAGTTCACACTCATTTTCGGTGTAATGCAGAATGCAGCCGTTTTCACCGCCGCCGACGATAGTGTTATACGCCGGATAGCGCGCACCGTGGCGAGTAAACTCATGTAGAATTTCCCCTTCCAATTGGTACTCAAACATACCGGCGCGGCATTTCTCCATCGCGCGGGTATGGGCCAGGGCGCTTATCTCACCGGCGCGGCGCATCACTTTAAGCTCTTCGTCTGACTTAAACAGGCGCATCTCATGTAACCATGGACGCCAATCAGTTAAGGTCGCGGGCGCACGCAAGTTTTTACGAAAACCGTTACGTAATCTTTCCAATGCGGCAAAAACAATTTTATCAGCATAGCTGTATTGCCCCTGCGCGTGATAAATCACATCAAGGCGATTGAGTAGCAAATAAAGCTGTTCATCGATGTCATCGAAAGGTAATGCGCGATCAACACCTAACTTAGCGGGAGCGGCCTCTTGCCCTAAACGGCGACCAAACCAGATTTCAGCGGTTAAATCCCGCACCCGGTTAAACAGCACACTGTGGTTATGGGTTGCATCACTTTTTACCAAAATCAACACGGCCTGTGGCTCATTAAAGCCGGTCAGATAACTAAAATCGCTATTCTGCCGATAAGGATATTCCGAGTCTGCGCTGCGCGTGGCCTCTGGCGCGGCAAAAAAAATTGCCGCACTGCCTGGAGCCATCTTCGCCAACAGCGCCTGACGGCGGTTCTGGTATTCTTGCTGAGTCATTACACCCTCCTGAAATATCCGGTTTTAATTACCTGAGACTCACTTAACCATAGCTACCAATTGATAAAATCAGCTCATTGCTCACAATCAATGCAGTGTCGGTTTGCGCATCTCTGGCGCAGTAGGCTTTTGTTGGGTAAATTCGATATGGCACAAAATGGCTGCCACACGGACATATTCGATAACTTCTTCCAATGATTGAGCCAGCTCTTCTTGATCTTCATCTTCGTCATAGCCTAGCTGGGCAATATTACGCAGATCATCAATGGCTTCGCCCACTTCATCTTTCACTTGGGCCAGCTTCGGCTGCATCATGCCCAGCCCCAGTAAAAAATGGTTTACCCAACCAGAAAGTGCGTCAGCCCGGTCAAATACCGTGGCGGGTTCCCCTTCGGGGATCAGCAACTGGAACATAAAACCTTCGTTCTCCAGTGCTTCTTGTGTTGCTTCATGTAACTGTTGTAACGGTAAGTTGAGGGCTTGCGGGAAAGCGAGACCTTCATTGGTCAGGTCATACACCAGTGTCTGCCAGCCGTTGTCCTTGCTGCCGCCACACAGTATGCCGCTGATAAGACCATGCATTTCAGCGGGGGTTAATGCCACTGCTTGCTGGCTCAGCGCCAGGGCAAGTGATGAGTAAGTGGGTAATGTATTCTCTATAGACATGCGTATTGGTCATCGTTGGCAGGATAAGTTCGTGTTATGCTACCATCAAGAAAGGTCGCTATACCAGAAACGCAACACTCTATCCTCTATAGATTTTAAGATACAGGAAGGCAGCAAACGAGAGCAGCTAACATGTCTGCGGCTTGAAAGATGACGGGGATTAGGGGTTGAATCTTGGTATCGAGATATATATAGTGACGCCCGCTTGACGGCTACGAGCAATTTGCTTCGGGTTTACAAGGGCAGCGCGAAAATCAGTCAGGAAGGTGGCATGTCTGCACAACCGGTAGATATTCAAATTTTTGGTCGCTCGTTAAGGGTAAACTGCCCGCCAGAACAACAAGATGCGTTGAACATGGCAGCAGAGGATCTTAACCAACGGTTGCAAGATCTTAAAGTTCGCACTAGAGTCACAAATACTGAGCAGTTAGTTTTCATCGCGGCATTGAACGTCTGTCACGAATTAGCTCAGGAAAGGTTGAAAACCCGTGACTATGCATCCAATATGGAGCAACGTATTCGGATGTTACAACAGACCATTGAACAGGCATTGCTTGAGCAGGGTCGCATCTCTGAACGTCAGGATGCACAATTTGAATAAATCACTGTTGAATGATAAATTCAGCAGTGAGTAAAAAATTCTCTGAGATGTTTGCCAGCGGGCCCGTCCCCTGAGCCGATAATTAATACCAACAGAATGTAGTGCCTCCGTAACTGGTGCGCATGCTCGGTTCGCCGAGAAGCCTTAAGGTTACGACGCTGCGTTCACCTTGAACCATGGGTTCAAGGGTTACAGCCTGCAGCGGCATCTCGGAGATCCCCCTTCTTTATCGGGTAACCCGCATTCTGGGTTATCACGTTCGTTTTGATACTGGCAGCTTTATTTACCTGAATTAACGACAAGTATTTGAATTTACGACAACGACTTGAATAAACAATAAGTATTTGGATTAACAACACGCCATTTGAATCAGCATATGCCTTTGAATCCACAACATGCTCTTGAGCGGCAACATATTCGTAGCGAAATTCGTAAACGTCGGCGTCTTTTGACTCCAGAGCAACAGCAACAATCAGCCCATCTGGCAGCCAAACACATCGCTACCCACGACAAAATTCAACAAGCCAGCACCATTGCCGTGTTTCTCTCTTTTGATGGCGAGCTGAATACCCACCCCATTATTGAACGGTTATGGCAGCAGAAAAAACGCGTTTATCTGCCGGTTCTCCACCCTTTCAGCCCCGGCCACCTCTTGTTTCTGCGTTATCGCCCTAATAGCACGCTGATCCGTAATCGCCTCAAAATCCTTGAGCCACAATTAGATGTCCGCGATGTTCTGCCGTTAAACCAACTGGATGTAGTGATCACTCCACTGGTGGCATTTGATAGCCTCGGGCAACGCTTAGGTATGGGCGGCGGCTTTTATGATCGTACACTACAGCACTGGCAGGATGGTGGCCCATATCCTATTGGTCTGGCCCATGATTGCCAGCAAGTAGAGAGTTTACCAAGTGAATTTTGGGATGTGCCATTGCCAGAGATTGTGACACCAACAAAAGTGTGGCGGTGGTGAGAAATAACCCTTCAATATAAAAAACACCCGATATTTTATAGATAGCGGGTGTTTAGTTATTCAATTCAATGTTTATACTCAAATCATTGGCAATGCAGCCAGACAGCAAGCGAACTAATCCCGATGAGCTTACATAAGTAAGTGATTCGGGTTAGTGAGAGCCGCTAACAACGCTGCAAAGTCAAGACCGAAGGGCATATCAGTAAAGCAAACGAGCGCGGATAGTCCCTGGGATCGCCTTCATAGCCTGCAATGCTTTTTCTGCATTTTCCGCATCATCAGTTTCAACATCAATAACGACGTAACCAATTTCAGCGCTGGTTTGCAAATATTGCGCCGCGATGTTCACGTTCTGCTCAGCAAAAATTTTGTTAATGCTGGTCAGAATGCCAGGACGGTTTTCATGAATATGCAACAAACGGCGGGTATTATCGCCATGAGCAGGCAGAGAAACTTCCGGGAAGTTAACCGCAGACAGCGTTGAGCCATTGTCGGAGTACTTCGCCAGCTTACCAGCCACCTCATCACCGATATTTTCCTGCGCTTCCTGAGTGGAACCACCGATATGCGGTGTCAATAACACATTATCGAACTCGCACAATGGTGAATTGAACGGGTCTTTATTGGTGGCCGGCTCTTCAGGGAATACGTCGATTGCCGCCCCTGCCAAATGATTGCTGGCCAAAGCATCACACAGCGCCGGGATATCAACCACAGTACCGCGTGAGGCATTAATCAGCATGGCACCCGGCTTCATCAGTGCCAACTGCTCAGGACCAATCATATTCTTGGTAGAGCGATTTTCCGGCACATGCAAGCTAATCACATCACTCATATTCAGTAGATCAGACAGGTGACGAACCTGCTGCGCATTCCCCAACGACAGTTTATTTTCGATATCGTAGAAGAACACTTTCATACCGACACTTTCGGCCAGAATACCTAATTGAGTCCCGATATGACCATAACCGATGATACCCAACCTCTTGCCACGAGCTTCATAGGAGCCCACAGCCAGCTTATTCCACTCGCCACGATGTGCTTTGGCGTTAGCGGACGGAATGCCCCGGAACATCAGCAGTAACTCGCCCAGCACCATTTCGGCGACCGAACGGGTATTGGAGAAAGGTGCATTGAATACCGGCACGCCGCGCTTGGTGGCCGCGTTTAAATCAACCTGGTTGGTACCGATACAGAAACAACCTACCGCAACCAATTTCTCTGCTGCGGCAAAAACTTCTTCGGACAGATGCGTGCGCGATCGAATGCCGACGAAGTGAGCATCACGAATAGATTTTTTCAGTGATTCGGTGTCTAAGGCACCTTTATGGTATTCAATATTGCTATATCCGGCTGCACGCAGATTATCAACTGTGCTCTGGTGCACCCCTTCCACTAACAGAAACTTAATTCTGTCTTTCTCCAGTGATACTTTTGCCATGTCCCCGACCCTATTTTCAGACTTCAGATGTGGCTGCCGCTATCGAATGAATCCGGTCAGCACCCTGTCAACATAACAAATATTACACGGGCAGCAATACAAACGATTGCCTGCCGGTCAGCATAACAATCAGTGCCAATGTTAATTTATGGAATAAAAAACTGGCAGGAAGAGGGTTAATGGCAGGTTAATAAAACGAAATGAAGAAATGTGATATATATCACCAAATTTAACCATTTTAAGAAAAGAGTTTTAAAAGCAAAAAAACTTTCAGGATGAAGCGGCCAGACCTTATCCTGAGAGCGAATTAACTGATCACTTTAATTTTATGGTCTTAACACCGTCGGCAGTACCGATCAGCGCCACATCAGCACCACGATTAGCAAATAGCCCCACCGTGACGACACCGGCAATCCCATTGATGCTATTTTCTAACGCGATGGCATCTAAAATAGTCAGGTTGTGGACATCCAAAATGACATTACCGTTATCGGTCAGCACATTCTGACGATATTCAGGCAACCCACCCAGTTTAACCAGTTCACGAGCGACGTAAGAACGAGCCATCGGGATCACTTCAACCGGCAGAGGGAATTTGCCCAGCACATCAACCTGTTTGGAAGCATCAGCGATACAAATAAACTTACGGGCGATCGCGGCGATGATTTTCTCGCGGGTCAATGCCGCACCACCGCCTTTGATCATCTGCATCTGACCGTTAATTTCGTCGGCCCCATCAACATAGATATCCAGTACATCCACTTCGTTGCAATCAAATACGTGGATGCCATAACTTTTCAGTTTGGCGGTAGACGCATCAGAGCTGGAAACCGCCCCCTCTATCTGGCCTTTGATGGAGCCGAGAGCATCAATAAAATGTGCCGCGGTTGAGCCGGTACCAACCCCAACGATAGTACCGGGTGTAACATAGTCTAATGCTGCCCAGCCCACTGCTTTTTTAAGTTCGTCCTGAGTCATGGTAAGTTCACGCCTTGATGTGAAAGAAAACCTGACGTCATTATAGAGCATGTGCGCAGGAAATCCTGTGAATAAAGCCCGTATGCGATACGGTTAACTCTAGCGAGATCACAGTTATACCGGTTTATTTGTGGCGAACGTCTTGGGATTGCTTCATAGCAAAATGACCAAAACGTAGCGGTAAAATGTGGCATAGTGCCGTATCAACTTAATATTTGGAGAGATGACTCCGATGAAACGCCCAGACTACCGTACGCTACAAGCGCTGGACGCGGTGATCCGTGAACGCGGTTTTGAACGCGCTGCACAAAAACTTTGTATCACCCAATCGGCGGTATCTCAACGCATTAAGCAGTTGGAGAACCTGTTCGGTCAGCCACTGCTGGTGCGCACTGTGCCACCACGGCCGACTGAACAAGGGCAGAAATTGCTCGCGTTACTGCATCAAGTCGAGCTGCTGGAAGAAGAGTGGCTCGGTAATGATAACGGGGGGGATACGCCACTGTTACTGTCACTGGCAGTCAACGCCGACAGTCTGGCCACCTGGCTGCTACCGGCTTTAAAACCGGTACTGGTAGACTCCCCTATCCGCTTGAATTTACAAGTCGAAGATGAAACCCGGACGCAAGAACGGTTACGCCGTGGTGAGGTTGTCGGCGCGGTCAGTATCCAGCCACAGCCTCTGCCCAGCTGCTTAGTCGATCAACTCGGCGCGCTGGATTACCTGTTTGTGGCGTCCAAACCTTTCGCTGAGCGCTACTTCCCCAATGGCGTGACCCGTTCAGCATTACTGAAAGCTCCGGCAGTGGCCTTTGACCATTTGGATGATATGCATCAAGCGTTTTTACAGCAGAATTTTGATTTATCGCCGGGCAGCGTACCCTGCCATATCGTCAACTCATCGGAAGCCTTTGTACAGTTGGCGCGGCAAGGAACCACCTGCTGTATGATCCCGCACTTGCAAATCGAGAAAGAACTGGCTTCAGGCGAATTGGTTGATCTGACACCGGGGCTACTGCAACGGCGGATGCTGTTCTGGCACCGGTTTGCACCTGAAAGTCGGACGATGAGAAAGGTGACTGACGCCCTGCTATCTTACGGGCGTCAGGTGTTACGGCAGGACTAGTGTTGTAAAGTGATTGAGTTACTTGGCAGGAGTGCTGGCGCGGGTTTGTAGCTCAAATACGACATCAACCTGATCATCAAAATGGATGGTCTGTTGCTCGTAAGTTTGGGCTGCATCATTAGCAGGTGCCGCTTCCGCGCTTTTAAACATGCGGGCTACCGGCATTGGCTGGTAGTTAGCCACATGGTAACGGATGCTGTACACCGGCCCCAGTTTGACATTAAACCCATCGGCCAGCGACCCGGCCTGGCTAATGGCATTCTCAATGGCTTTTTTACGTGCCTGCTCACGATAATTCTCCGGATTAGCGACACCCAGCTCTACCGCACGGATCTCATTCAGACCAGACTTCAGCGCCCCATCCAGTAACTCATTCAACTTATCGAGCTGGCGCAGTGTGACCTGAACCTGACGCACCGCACGGTAACCTTTCAATACCGCTTCACCGGTTTTCTGGTAATCGTACTCGGGTTGGGTACGGATATTAGCGGCATTGATATCTTTCTTATCAATGCCACTTTTACGTAAGAAATCAAAATATTGTGCGACGCGAGTATCCGCCTGTTTTTTGGCATCAGCGGCATCTTTAGCAGAGACACTCACTTCAATGGCAATGGTGGCAATATCCGGTGTTGCATCAACACTGGCAGTACCGGAGGTGACAACATGCGGCCCTTCTGGCACTTCGGCGGCCTGAACGTGCAGCGCCAAAGGTAACGTCCCTAATCCCATCATTGCGGCCAAAGCCAATGTCTTCAACTTCACAGTGCCTCCTAAGATATACATGACAAATTATTTATGCCTTGCCAGTTAGATAACCAGTGAATTCAATTAGTCGCAAATACATTTGCAGTTAATTACACTCACTTGCATCTCATTGGCAAGGTGATTAATTTGCCGTTGGTGATCGTCTTAACGCATCAACCGTAGCATATCTTACGAAGCATGGGATTCAGATTAATGATAAAAACTCACAGATTTAATCCCTGCCGTGCTAACTGAAAAGCAATAAACCACATCACGCCGCCTACCAGCAGATGAATCACCCGTTGCGAGGTTGGACGGTTGAGCCAGGGTGATAACCACGCTGCCAGTAGCGCCAGAGCAAAGAACCAGACAATAGACGCACTTACTGCCCCCAAAGCAAACCAAGACCGTACATCCGGTAATAGCTGGCCGCCAAGACTACCCAGTACAACAAAAGTATCCAGATAAACATGTGGATTAAGCCAGGTCACTGCCAGTAGCGTTACCAGTATCCGCCAGCGCCCCTGTGCACCTGCACTGACAGAAGACGATGCGCTATCACCCCGCCATGCTGCCACCAACGCCCCCCAGCCATACCACAGCAGAAAAGCCACCCCACCCCACGTCACCAGCGCCAGCAGTAATGGCGAACGGCTCAATAAAGCACTGCCGCCAAAAATACCCGCGCAAATTAAGATGATGTCACTGAGGGCGCACAGCGATGCACTCATCAAATGGTGCTGGCGCTTTATCCCTTGGTTCATCACAAAGGCATTTTGTGGCCCCAAGGGCAGGATCATGGCCGCACTGAGGACAAACCCTTGCAAATATACAGCTAACATACTGTTACCTTTAAATAATACTCAGAATTGACTGAGCGAACAGGAGAGTAATGAGCAGCATAATACGGGGATAAAATCATCAGAGGAAATTGATATTTCTTATCAACTATAAGTAAATCTAATAATGAATAATGGGAAGCCAAAATAAGCGGAAAAAACGGGCTGATAACCGCCCGTTTTGAAATATTTACTGTTAATTTTTAGATGGTTACTGTTAACCAGTGCTTACGCAGGCCGGTTAGATTCCACTTTTGCTATCTGATGTAAATGCACATCCATCTGCGGGTAAGGAATGCCAATTTTGTGGGCATCCAGCGCGCGTTTGAAGCTCTCCATCAGATCCCAATACACGTCCATCGCATCGCCATTAGTGGTCCAGACGCGCACCGTAAAGTTCAACGAAGAGGGTGCCATCTCATTCAGACGCACCGTAACGCCTTTGTCATGCATGATGCGCTCGTCGGCTGCAATAATGTCACCCAGCACTTTCTTCACCGCATCAATATCAGCATCGTATGCTACGCCAATAACCATATCGGTACGGCGGTTCGGTTCGCGGCTGGTATTGATGATGTTGTTGGCAATAATTTTGCCATTTGGCACTACAATGATTTTGTCATCAGCAGTGCGCAACGTGGTTGAGAAGATCTGCACCTGCACCACCGTACCGGCTACACCGCCCAAATCGACATACTCACCCGCTTTAAATGGACGGAAGGCCACCAGCAGCACACCGGCTGCAAAATTGGATAGCGAGCCTTGTAGCGCCAAACCGACGGCTAAACCAGCGGCACCAATAACCGCAATCACCGAGGCGGTTTGCACGCCAAGACGCCCCAGTACTGCCACAATGGTGAATGCCAGAATGCTATAGCGCGCCATTGCCGCCAGGAAATCCGCCACAGTGGCATCAATACCCCGTAGCTTCATTACCCGACCGATCATACGTGATACGACTTTAGCGATGATCGAACCGACAATCAGGATCAAGAGCGCTGCAACAAGATTGACAGCATATTGAATCAGCAAGTCTTGGTTATCCACCAACCAAGTACTCGCATTATTGATACCATCAACTACGTTTAATTCTTCCATTTTAACCATCCTACAAAAAGCTCCCTGCGGGAGAGATTACGCCAAAAATTACCGCAATATGCTGACCAACATGGCAGACAGCCTGTTTAGGGTAACTAACAATAGAGAATGTTGCCAATTTTGGCCGATAACTTAAGGCCGAGAGACCAGACTATGAGTCTATAGCGGCAGCGAGAATGCTATTTAGGCGGGTTAGATTACGAAAAAAGGCCCCGCAGGGCCTTTAAAGTCAGTCAAAGCAGAGCTGAATTACAGAACGTCTTTCGCGTTCAGTTCTTCAAATGCTTTTTCCAGACGAGCGATCATAGTCACCTGTGCAGCACGTAGCCACGCACGTGGATCGTAGTATTTCTTGTTAGGTTTATCTGCGCCTTCCGGGTTACCCAGTTGAGCTTGCAGATAGCCTTCGTTCTTTTTGTAGTAGTTCAGAATACCGTCCCACGTTGCCCACTGGGTGTCGGTGTCGATATTCATTTTAACTACGCCGTAGCTGACGGCTTCTTTGATTTCAGCAGCAGTAGAACCTGAACCGCCGTGGAAAACAAAGTTTAAGCTGTTGTGCGGCAGATTGTGTTTCTTAGAAACATAATTCTGAGAATCACGCAGAATAGTTGGGGTCAGCTTCACGTTACCAGGCTTGTAAACACCGTGTACGTTACCGAAAGAAGCCGCGATAGTGAATCGTGGGCTGATAGCATTCAGTTTTTCGTAAGCGTAATCAACATCTTCCGGTTGAGTATACAAAGAGGATGCGTCCATATGGCTGTTGTCTACGCCATCTTCTTCACCACCGGTGCAACCCAGTTCAATTTCCAGTGTCATACCCATTTTCGCCATGCGAGTCAGGTATTTGCTACAAATTTCGATGTTTTCTTCCAGCGACTCTTCCGACAGGTCAATCATGTGAGAAGAGAACAGAGGTTTGCCGGTCGCTGCAAAGTGTTTCTCACCCGCGTCCAACAAGCCGTCTAACCAAGGCAGCAATTTCTTGGCGCAATGGTCGGTATGCAGAATCACGGGAACACCGTAGTGTTCAGCCATCTGATGTACATGGTGCGCACCAGAGATAGCGCCCAGAATTGCAGCACCTTGTGGCACGTCAGTTTTGACGCCTTTACCTGCGATAAATGCGGCACCACCGTTAGAGAACTGAACGATAACCGGCGCACGCACTTTGGCTGCTGTTTCCAGCACTGCGTTGATAGAGTCGGTGCCGACACAGTTAACCGCTGGCAGAGCAAAGTTGTTTTCTTTTGCTACTGCGAACACTTTCTGAACGTCATCGCCTGTGATGACACCTGGTTTTACGAAATCAAAAATTTTAGACATGTACGTTGTCCTGTTTCGTCGACTGAAGATAGCAGCTATCCGATGGGGATAGGCCCTAAATGTAAATCGCCTATACCCGTCATACTTCAAGCTGCATGTGCGTTGGCTGCCTTGCTCACCCGAATCATTGACTCGCGTCAACTCATCGGAATTCACTTAATTGCCGCCTTCCTGCAACTCGAATTATTTAGGGTATAAAGCCCGCGAGCTTCATTGGCTAAAAGCGAAACGGGTGGCTCTCGCCCCCCGTTATCTAAATTACTGCTTAGCGCGTTCTTCCAGCATCACCACCGCTGGCAGTTTTTTCCCTTCTACGAACTCCAGGAAAGCGCCACCGCCGGTAGAGATATAGGAGATTTGGTCAGCAATACCGAACAGATCGATTGCCGCCAGTGTGTCACCACCGCCGGCGATTGAGAATGCGTCGCTCTCTGCAATAGCACGAGCCACAATCTCGGTACCTTTACGGAAGTTAGGGAACTCAAACACACCCACCGGGCCATTCCACAGAATGGTCTTGGCGTTTTTCAGGATCGCAGCCAGACGTTCCGCAGACTCGTCGCCCAAGTCCAGAATTTGCTCATCATCTTTGATTTGATCAGCAGGCTTCAGTGTTGCAATTGCCGTTTCAGAGAACTCAGTAGCAACACGAACATCAGTAGGAACCGGGATATCGCAGGTTTCCAGCAAGCGCTTGGCTTCGGGGATCAGGTCTGCTTCGTACAGAGATTTACCGACATTGTGGCCTTGAGCTGCCACGAAGGTGTTAGCGATACCGCCACCAACGATCAGTTGGTCGGCAATTTTAGACAGCGCACCCAGCACGGTCAGCTTAGTAGACACTTTAGAACCACCCACGATGGCCACCATTGGGCGCGCGGGGTTACCCAGAGCTTTACCCAGTGCTTCCAGCTCTGCTGACAACAGCGGGCCAGCACACGCGATAGGGGCAAATTTACCTACACCGTGAGTAGAAGCCTGTGCACGGTGAGCGGTACCAAAAGCATCCATGACATACACATCACACAGTGCGGCATATTTCTTGGACAGAGCTTCGTCGTCTTTCTTCTCGCCTTTGTTAAAGCGAACGTTTTCCAGAACAACCAACTCGCCAGCTGCAATTTCAACGCCGTCCAGATAGTCTTTCGCCAGACGCACCGGAGATGACAATTTGTCTTTCAGGTAGTTAACTACTGGCAGCAAGGAGAACTCTTCGTTGTACTCGCCTTCGGTCGGGCGACCCAAGTGAGAGGTAACCATTACTTTAGCGCCTTGCTTCAGTGCCGCTTCAATCGTCGGCAAAGATGCACGGATACGCGCATCAGAAGTCACTTTGCCATCTTTTATCGGCACATTGAGGTCCGCACGGATCAGCACGCGTTTGCCAGCCAGATCCAGATCGGTCATCTTAATTACAGACATGGTGAATCCTCTTGTTGATTCTCTTTAAAGTTGCATAAGCTGCACATCAACGCTGATATAACCGCAGTAAATCACAGTAAAACAAGACGTTAGCATGCCGTACTAGAAACCACTCCTGGCCATCGCCAATGTCGTATCCAACATTCTATTGGCGAAACCCCATTCGTTATCGCACCATACCAAGGTCTTAATCAGGTGCTGCCCACTGACCCGCGTTTGCGTGCAATCGACAATCGCACTGTGCGGATCATGGTTAAAATCGGTCGACACCAATGGTAATTCCGTATAGTCAACTATACCACGAAATAAACCTCTTGCTGCCTTTTGCAAAAGCTGGTTAACCTCAACTACCCCAACCGGGCTTGTGACGCTAACGCTTAAATCGATAGCCGTTACGTTGATGGTCGGCACCCGTACCGAGATAGCTTCAAACCGGTCACAAAACTTCGGAAAAATACGGGTAATCCCTGCGGCCAGTTTAGTATCCACCGGGATAATGGACTGGCTTGCTGCCCGGGTACGACGTAAATCCTGATGATAAGCATCAATAACGGGCTGGTCATTCATTGACGAATGAATGGTGGTAACGGTGCCGGATTCAATACCATATGCATCATCCAATAACTGAATAATAGGAATAATACAGTTGGTAGTACAGGAAGCGTTGGACACAATCCGGTGCTTAGCCTGTAAATCCTGATGGTTAACGCCATACACCACCGTGGCATCCAAATCATTGCCGCCGGGATGGGCAAATAGCACCTTTTTGGCACCAGAGGTTAAATGCGCCTCGCCATCTGCACGGCTGCCATAAACGCCGCTACAATCCAGAACAACATCAACGCCTAACTCACCCCAGGGTAACTGCCCGATTTCTGGCCGATGAAGCAGCCGGATAATATCGTCCCCGACGTATAAATTGTCACATTCCTGACGGACATCCCAGGCGAACCGGCCATGGCTGGAGTCATACTTCAACAGATGGGCCATCCCTTCCGCATTCGCTAACTCATTAATCGCAACTACTGAAATTTCTGCCCGACGGCCTGATTCATATAACGCACGTAAAACGCTACGACCAATTCGGCCAAAGCCATTTATCGCTATGCGGATTGTCATGTTACTTCCTGCTACTGGTTATTATCATGCAACCCCATAGCGTACTGCACCGTACCCTAAGATGTTAATCGTCTTATCACAATTCAGCCAGAATACTCCCGGTTTTTTCCTCAGCAAATTTGACTAAAGCTGAAAATCAATTATGACTGAAACGCTTCAGCCAGAATAAACCAAACTAATCATAAAAGGAATATCTGCCTGATAAAGGGCACAATTCACCTATGAATTGGCGAAAAAAAAGACCGCCGAAGCGGTCTTTTAACAGGTGAGTTACCGGGATTATCATCACCGTTTACACCTGATATTCTCTTTGCACTTGAAGCCGCAGAGTTGTTAGCTGCAACTGCCCGTACTTTAGGTATAGGACAGCGTAACCTGACGGCTTATTTCAGTAACGCCTGAGCTTTCGCCACCACATTTTCTACGGTGAAACCAAACTCTTTGAACAGCAATTCAGCCGGAGCAGATTCACCGAAGGAATGCATGCCAACCACTGCGCCGTTCAGGCCAACGTATTTGTACCAGTAATCTGCAATACCCGCTTCTACTGCAACGCGAGCGCTAACCGCTGCTGGCAATACGGATTCACGGTAAGCCGCGTCTTGTTTGTCGAATGCATCGGTTGATGGCATAGAGACAACCCGCACTTTGCGGCCTGCGGCAGTCAGTTTATCCGCCGCCGCAACCGCCAGTTCAACTTCAGAACCGGTGGCAATAAAGATCAGTTCAGGCTGGCCGGCACAATCTTTCAGCACATATGCGCCTTTAGAGATGTTGGCTAACTGCTCAGCAGTACGTGGCTGTTGGGCCAGGTTCTGACGCGAGAAGATCAAAGCGCTCGGGCCATCTTTACGCTCCAGTGCATACTGCCATGCCACCGCTGATTCAACCTGATCACAAGGACGCCAAGTGCTCATGTTTGGGGTCACACGCAGGCTGGCCATCTGCTCAACCGGCTGATGGGTTGGGCCATCTTCGCCCAGACCGATTGAGTCATGGGTGTATACGAATATGGTGCGGATTTTCATCAGTGCAGCCATGCGCACTGCATTACGGGCATATTCCACAAACATCAGGAAGGTTGCGCCGTAAGGGATGAAACCACCGTGCAAAGCGATACCGTTCATGATGGCAGACATACCAAATTCACGGACACCGTAGTGAATGTAGTTACCGGCCAGATCTTCGCTCAGTGACTTAGAGCCAGACCAGATAGTCAGGTTACTGGGTGCCAGGTCAGCAGAACCACCCAGGAATTCAGGCAACACTTTACCGAAAGCTTCCAGTGAATTTTGTGATGCTTTGCGGCTAGCAATGTTCGCCGGATTTGCTTGCAGCTGTTCGATGAACTTCTTGGATTCTGTTGCCCAGTTAGCTGGCAGCTCACCGCTTACACGGCGTTTGAATTCAGCAGCCAGTTCTGGATAGGCTTTAGCATAAGCGGCAAACTTGTCGTTCCAGGCAGCTTCTTTCGCCTTACCCGCTTCTTTAGCATCCCACGCGGCATAGATATCTTGTGGGATTTCGAATGGCGGATATTTCCAACCCAAGGCTTCACGGGTGGCGGCAACTTCATCAACACCTAATGGTGCGCCATGTGAATCATGGGTGCCGGCTTTCTTCGGTGAACCAAAACCGATAATGGTTTTGCACATCAATAATGACGGTTTGTCGGTCACTTTGTGGGCTTGTTCGATGGCCGCTTTGATGGCGTCTGCGTCATGACCATCAACACCACGAACCACATGCCAGCCGTAAGCTTCGAAACGGGCAGCGGTATCATCAGTGAACCAGCCTTCAACATGACCGTCGATAGAGATACCGTTGTCATCATAGAAAGCCGTCAGTTTGCCCAGCTTCATGGTACCCGCCAGAGAACAAACCTCGTGGGAGATGCCTTCCATCATGCAACCGTCACCCATAAAGGCATAGGTGTGATGATCGACAATATCATGGTTCGGGCGGTTAAACTGCGCGCCCAGAGTACGTTCTGCAATTGCAAAACCGACGGCATTAGCGATCCCCTGACCCAATGGGCCGGTGGTGGTTTCTACGCCAGCGGTATAACCGTATTCAGGGTGACCTGGGGTTTTAGAGTGCAGTTGACGGAAGTTTTTCAGCTCTTCCATCGGCAAATCATAACCAGTGAGATGCAACAAGCTATAGATCAACATGGATCCGTGACCATTCGACAAAACGAAACGGTCGCGATCAGCCCAGTGTGGATTGGTTGGATTATGGTTCAGGTAATCACGCCACAGAACTTCGGCAATATCTGCCATGCCCATTGGGGCGCCGGGGTGGCCGGAATTCGCTTTTTGCACTGCGTCCATGCTTAGTGCGCGGATCGCGTTGGCAAGCTCTTTACGAGAGGACATGTTTTACTCCAGGTCGGATTAAAAAAAGCGTTCAAGTTTACCATTTTCTCAGATTAAGCATTGAAACGGCAATCACTAAAAACAACGAATGGAATCTGCTGATTTTCAGAACAAAGATATCGCTCTGACGCCAATAGCGGATTAATCTTCGCTATCCATTGTCAGTCAGACAATACCTTGGGTATTTCAGCCATCGCGCTCCAGAGTAGTAGAAGCTGCACTGATGCAATAGCTATTAATACGATTGATGTAATGTAACAATAAAAGCCCCATAACCACAGGAAGAAAGTGTTATGAAGATGAGTACCTCAATGATTGCACTGAGCCTTACCGCACTGCTTAGCGGCTGCCAGAATATGAATACTGATGGTTTAATGCAATCCGGCGCTCAGGCATTTCAGGCGGCAACCCTGAGCGACACTGACGTAAAAAGCCTCAGTGAGAAATCTTGCGCAGAAATGGATCAGAAAGCCCAGATAGCACCGGCAAATAGTGTTTACGCGCAGCGTCTGGCAAAAATATCAGCTGCATTGGGCGATAACATTAATGGTACGCCAGCCAACTATAAGGTTTATGTCACTAAAGATGTCAATGCCTGGGCGATGGCAAATGGCTGTATCCGTGTCTATAGCGGCCTGATGGACATGATGACCGACAATGAAGTGGAAGGTGTTCTCGGCCATGAAATGGGCCATGTGGCCTTAGGGCATACCCGCAAAGCCATGCAAGTGGCCTATGGCACTACCGCCCTGCGCACTGCGGCCACCTCAGTGGGGGGTATTACCGGGCAATTGTCTCAGTCTCAGTTAGCCGACATTGGCGAGAAACTGGTTAACGCCCAGTTCTCACAAAAACAAGAAAGTGAAGCAGATGATTACTCATTCGATTTGCTGAAAAAACGGGGTATTGATCCCAATGGCTTAGTGACCAGCTTTGAAAAACTGGCAACCATGGAAGCCGGCCGCAGCAGCAGTCTGTTTGATGACCATCCCTCTTCACAAGCGCGGGCGGAACATATTCGCCAGCGTATTGCTGCCGAGAAGTAAATCTAGTCAGTTTATACATGTAAACGCCTCAATTAGAGGCGTTATTACCTATTCTACCGCCAGATCAATCTCAATTTGATCACCATTGATCCGCACCGGATAGGTGACTAAATCCCGATCGCCGGGTTCACGCAGGCACTGCCCGGTCCGCACATCAAACAGCGCACCATGCAATGGACACTCAACGGTTTCACCGTCCACAAATCCCTGAGTTAACAATGCATTGGCATGAGGGCAAATATCCTCCATCGCGAAATACTCACCATCAACCAAATAAATACCAATCCTTTTATCATCAACCTTTGCTGAAAAAGGAGCATCAGGTTTGACGTAACTTACCTTACAGACACTGAACCACCCCATTGAAGCGCCCTCACCTTGCCAGCATGGTAACAATTAAAACCATTAATATGAGTGTGGTTGATATTTGGCTAATAACCAGTCGCGATGCAAACAAAAAGGGCAAACCTGAGTCTGCCCTTTTGTCGATATTGAATAAATTCGTTAGTGATTACTCATCTTCGAGATAAGTATAACCATACAGACCGGCTTCAAACTCTTCCATAAACTGTGCCTGCAATTTTGTGTCCAGGTCAGTTTCTTTCACTTGATCGTGGAACTGTTTCAGCAACTTCTCTGGATTCAACTGAACGTATTCCAGCATATCCGCGACGGTATCACCTTCGTCGGTCTGCTTAACTTCAACCGTGCCATCCTTGTGAACAAGCACATCAACGGCTGCGGTATCGCCAAATAGATTGTGCATATTACCCAGGATTTCCTGATAGGCTCCCACCATAAAGAAGCCCAACAGTGGTGGGTTTTCGGCATCATACGGCGGCATTGGCATGGTAGTTGCCACGCCATCACCGTCAATATAATGGTCGATAGTCCCGTCAGAATCACAGGTGATATCCAGCAAGACGGCACGGCGTTCAGGTGGATTATTTAATCCCTCCAGTGGCAAGACCGGGAAGAGCTGATCAATGCCCCATGCATCCGGCATTGACTGGAACAGTGAGAAGTTGACGTACAGCTTATCGGCCATACGCTCTTGCAGCTCATCAATGATTGGCCGATGCGCACGATTGCTTGGATCCAGTTGTTTTTGGATCTCGTTGCAAATACTCAGATACAATTCCTCAGCCCAGGCACGTTGCTTTAGATCCAGCATACCGTGAGCGTATTGGGTATGAACATCGTGCAAATCCATCTGGCTATCGTGCAGCCATTCGCGCAGCGAGCGACGATTTTCTGGTTCTTGCATTTCCAACCAGGTATCCCACAGGCTTTCCAGCGCGCGTGGTGCATCGGTAGCCGGTGCCTGTGGCGCGTTGAACTCATTACGCTCTACACCGATAACATTAGATACCAGCACCGTATGATGCGCGGTTACTGCGCGGCCTGATTCAGTAATGACTGTTGGGTGCCGCAAACCATGCTCATTACAAGCATCACCGATACCCCAGATAACGTTGTTGGCATATTCATTCAGGCCATAGTTAACTGAGCAATCGGATTGGGAGCGCGTCCCTTCGTAATCCACCCCCAGACCGCCACCCACATCAAAGCACTGGATATTGACGCCCAGTTTATGTAATTCCACATAGAAACGCGCAGACTCACGCACACCAGTGGAGATATCACGGATGTTGGATAGCTGAGATCCCAAATGGAAATGCAACAATTGCAGGCTGTCCAGACTATTGGCATCACGCAGCATATCAACCAGTTGCAACACCTGAGTGGCCGACAAGCCAAATTTGGATTTTTCACCACCACTGGCCTGCCATTTACCAGAACCTTGTGATGCCAGACGCGCACGAACTCCCAAACGCGGCACTACGTTCAAGCGCTCAGCTTCTTCCAGCACCATTTTGATTTCTGACATCTTCTCGATAACCAGATAAACCTTATGGCCCAGTTTTTCGCCGATCAATGCCAGCCGAATATATTCACGGTCTTTATAGCCGTTACAAACAATGACCGAACGGGTCATACCGGCATGGGCCAGAACCGCCATCATCTCAGCTTTAGAACCCGCCTCCAGCCCTAATGGCTCGCCAGAATTGACCAACGACTCAATGACCCGGCGATGCTGATTGACTTTAATCGGGTAAACCAGGAAGTAATCGCCTTCATAACCAAACGAATCACGCGCACGTTTAAACGCGCCGTTAATTGAGCGCAGGCGGTGCTGTAAAATTTGGGGGAAACAGAATAACGCAGGCAGACGTTGCCCCTGCTCAAGCTGCATTCTTTTAACCAGTTGCGCCAGATCGACACGCGCCTCACGAACATCCGGATCAGGGCAAACACTGATATGACCCAGTTCATTGACGTCATAATAGTTGCCACCCCAGTAGGCGACGTTATACGTGCTCAGCATCTTGCTGGCATTACGATCGTTCATGGCAACCTCCTGCATCGAGCGTAAAGAAACATGTGCGCCCGCAGCTGACGGACGGCCAATCAAGTTATCATCAGACATAATTCGCCTCTATTGCGATACTGACGATAAAGTCAGCCACTATCGCAGCTACACCCTGCAAGGACAACCCACGTGAATGCCAAATAGGCAGGATCTTACGCTGAAATGCGCTATCCACGAGCGGTTTATCACTCAAAAATCTATTCACATAGAAAAGGGTAAACACGTTTAAATGTAAAATACGTTCGACTGTAAATACGTATTAAGATTTTGTGAATCGGATTAGCCGCAAAGTCGTTAGGCTCCCCGGATTCAGTGCTTCAGGCGGCTGTTAACCTGCCCGCGAATCCTGAGTCGCACCCATGTGGGTGTAACATCGCCTTGATGGTGTACAAGAAAGGAAGGTTGCAAGGGGGGATTGAACGTCAGAACGACGCAGCTGTTGATGTGCAGCAACAAGTAGACAACGGATCATTAATCCAACCACCTCCACGCATGCCGCTCACAATGAACGGACAAGAATTTAAATAGATAAATTTAAGTAACAGTTTGATTACGCAGTAATTTTAGTGCTCATCCAGGGTTAACTCCCCATAAAAAATGAGGCTTATCACTGAGGGTAAAACACTGAAAATCTAACAATGAGCCGATGCCCTCTTCCGGCATCCGCATCATTGCATATCAAATAAGTTGCGCGCGCAGTTTATACCTATAACGCGAGCAAAATGCAAATAGCGCGTATACCCTAAATAATTCGAGTTGCAGGAAGGCGGCAAGCGAGATAATCCCGATGAGCTTACTGTCGTAAGTGATTCGGGTTATTGAGTGTCGCCAACGCACATGCAGCTTGAAGTATGACGGGTATAACTGTATCAAGCGGTAAATAAATCAAGTCACAACCAAAGAGAGAAATCTCTTGATGCAAAAAGGGCTGGCATTAAAGATAAAAGCTGACCTAAAATAGACGTCCAGATGTTAATACATCCATACATTTTAATTGCTAGAATGCTAAGTGCATTGTCAATGCACCGGCTTCTAAATTGATATACCCAAAGAACCTGGAGTTGCAGCTAACCACCCTGTGGCTTCAAGTACGAATGGGATCGACTGCTAAAGGCTTTGCCTAAAGGGGCGTTGCAAGGCGTCAACGCATCAGACTATCTAACCAATGTCGGTTTCTGTTGCCTGGCACTCAACGCTATGCAGTGACTTTTCACTTGTATTTCAAGGTAAAGAAAACAATGGCTAAACATCTATTTACATCAGAATCTGTCTCTGAAGGGCACCCTGACAAAATCGCTGATCAGATTTCAGATGCGGTACTTGACGCAATTCTTGAACAAGATCCAAAAGCACGTGTTGCCTGCGAAACCTATGTCAAAACAGGTATGGTCATGGTTGGCGGTGAAGTCACCACTAACGCATGGGTAGATATCGAAGAAATCACCCGTCGTACCGTGCGCGAAATCGGTTATGTTAATTCTGAGATGGGTTTTGACGCTAACTCTTGCGCCGTTTTAAGTGCGATTGGTAAGCAATCACCTGATATTAATCAGGGTGTTGACCGTTCAGATCCATTAGAACAAGGCGCGGGTGACCAGGGCCTGATGTTCGGCTATGCCACTAACGAAACCGACGTTTTAATGCCCGCACCTATTACCTACGCTCACCGTTTGGTCAAGCGTCAGGCTGAAGTGCGTAAAAATGGCACCTTGCCGTGGCTGCGCCCGGATGCAAAAAGCCAGATTACCTTCCAGTATGACGACGGCAAGATTGTCGGTATTGATGCGGTTGTTCTGTCGACGCAGCATTCAGAAGATATCAGTCTGAAAGATTTGCAAGAAGCGGTGATGGAAGAAATTATCAAGCCGGTTCTACCTGTTGAGTGGCTCACTGCTACCACCAAGTATCATATTAATCCGACGGGTCGTTTCGTTATCGGTGGCCCAATGGGTGACTGTGGTCTGACGGGCCGTAAAATCATTGTTGATACCTACGGCGGCATGGCTCGCCATGGTGGTGGGGCATTTTCGGGCAAAGATCCGTCCAAAGTTGACCGTTCAGCCGCCTATGCAGCTCGTTATGTCGCGAAAAATATCGTCGCGGCAGGCTTGGCAGACCGTTGTGAGATTCAGGTTTCTTACGCCATCGGTGTGGCAGAACCGACCTCCATTATGGTGGAAACATTCGGTACCGGTAAGGTTTCAGAGGATCAACTGATTACTCTGGTGCGTGAGTTCTTCGAGCTACGCCCTTATGGCCTGATTCAAATGTTGGATCTGTTGCATCCGATCTATCAAGCTACCGCAGCTTATGGTCACTTTGGTCGTAAAGAATTCCCTTGGGAAAAAACCGACAAAGCCGAATTACTGCGTGATGCTGCTGGCCTGAAATAAGCTTTAGTACGCAGAATTCGAACAGCAAAAACCCCGCTGAATATATTGCGGGGTTTTTTATGAATTATGGGTTTATCGCGCCTGCTGGCTTGCATATGGTTACCTGCCGTTTTATTCTTCCGCAATATGAGTACACTAAGAATCCCTATCGCGTTACAGCAAGCCATTATGCGCTGTTTGCGCCACAAATTGCAGTTGGCGAATCAGCATCTGGGCACCGCCTATCCGGAGCCAAAAATCAACTATCATCAACGTGGTACCAGTGCGGGCAGTGCTTATCTACAATCCTTCGAAATTCGCCTTAATCCCGTGCTATTGCTGGAAAATCAGCAGTCTTTTATCGATGAAGTGGTACCTCATGAATTGGCTCACTTGCTGGTTTATCGCCAATTTGGCCGGGTTGCCCCCCATGGCGCAGAGTGGCGCTGGATGATGGAGCATGTATTGCAAGTCCCGGCCAGCCGTACTCATCAGTTTGAAGTGGCCTCAGTGCGCAGTAAAACTTTCAATTATCAGTGCACATGCCAACAACACGCCTTAACCATTCGCCGCCACAATAAAGTACAGCGTGGCGAGAGTGAATATCGCTGCCGTCACTGTGGGGAAAAACTGCAATTTATTGCAGTAAAAAGCGGTTAGGAATGAACGTTAATTGTTATAAAACAGCGTGTTAATTTGCCATTCATCCGTATTATCTATAACCTGCCTGCTTTTCATCATCGAGCTGTTGTGAGATATGTTACGCAAAATCCTGTTCCTGCTGGTTTTATCCTCCCCGTGGCTTCCTCTGGTCAGTCACAGCCAAAGCATTAATAACTTTTCTCAGGCCAAAACAGTGGCCGTGAAAATTAACCATGATGCGCCTGGCAGTTTTTACTGTGGATGCAAAATTGACTGGCAAGGCAAGAAAGGTGTTCCAAACCTGAAGAGTTGTGGCTATCAACCCAGAAAAAATGCCCAACGAGCCGCACGGATTGAATGGGAACATGTGGTCCCCGCCTGGCAGTTTGGCCACCAGCGCCAGTGCTGGCAGCAAGGTGGGCGCAAAAATTGCGCTAAAGATCCGGTCTATCGCCAGATAGAGACTGATTTACACAATCTGCAACCCGCTATTGGTGAAGTGAATGGCGACCGCAATAACTTTATGTATTCCCAATGGAATGGTGGCAACGGCCAATACGGTCAGTGCGATATGAAAGTTGATTTTAAAAACAAGCTGGCAGAGCCTCCAGCCCGTGCTCGCGGGGCAATTGCACGCACCTATTTTTATATGCGCGACCAGTATCAATTGCGGCTCTCCAGCCAGCAAAGTAAGCTATTTGATGTTTGGCATCGTCAATATCCCGTCACCGATTGGGAATGTCTGCGTGATGAGCGAGTAGCAAAAGCGCAGGGTAATCATAACCCTTATGTACAACGAGCTTGCCAGCAACAAAAAGGCTAATCTAGTATATCGCTAATATTTTCGTTTCAGGACTCAGAGCACCCCATGCGCATACCCCGCATTTATCATCCGCAGCCTTTACAGGCGAATACCGAGCTGGCGCTAAGCGATGAAGCTGCCAATCACGTAGGTCGTGTGCTCCGTATGATTGAAGGCCAAAGCCTGCAATTATTTGACGGCAGTAATCAGGTTTTTGCAGCCGAGATCGTGCGGGCAGATAAAAAAAACCTGGTGGTCCGACTCACCGAAGGGCAGTTGGAAAACCGTGAGTCACCATTAAACTTACACTTAGGGCAGGTTATTTCCCGTGGTGAGAAAATGGAATTTACGGTACAGAAATCCATTGAGTTGGGTGTCAATGTGATTACTCCGCTGTTTTCTGAACGCTGTGGCGTTAAGCTGGATGGCGAACGTCTGGCGAAGAAAATCCAACAATGGCAAAAAATTGCTATCGCTGCCTGTGAGCAATGTGGCCGCAATACTATCCCAGAAATCCGGGCGGCAATGCAGCTAACCGACTGGTGTGCGGAGCAAGATGATAGCCTGAAACTCAATCTGCACCCGCGTGCCAGCAATAGCATTAACACCCTTCCCCCGTCGCTCAACAAAGTGCGTTTGTTGATTGGCCCGGAGGGCGGTCTGTCTGCCGATGAAATTGCCATGACCTCGCGCCTTGGATTTACTGATATCCTGCTGGGACCGCGAGTTTTGCGTACTGAAACTACCGCCCTTACTGCCATTACTGCTTTGCAGGTGCGGTTTGGTGATCTGGGATAAAATTCGTTCCCATTAGGAGAGAAGAATGATCAAGCTCGGCATCGTAATGGACCCAATCTCGTCCATTAATATCAAGAAAGACTCCAGCTTCGCTATGCTGTTGGAAGCACAGCGCCGTGGTTGGGAACTGCATTACATGGAGATGGACGATCTTTACATGCGTGGCGGTAATGGCTGCGCCCGTACTCGCCTGTTGAGTGTGAAACAAGATAAAGACGATTGGTTCAGCTTTGGTGCGGAACAAGACCTGCCGCTGCACTCTCTTGATGTCATTCTGATGCGTAAAGATCCGCCGTTTGATACTGAATTTATCTATGCCACTTATATTCTGGAACGCGCAGAAGATAAAGGTACGCTGGTGGTGAATAAACCGCAGAGCCTGCGTGACTGTAACGAGAAGCTATTTACCGCCTGGTTCCCTGAGTTAACGCCAGATACCTTGGTCACACGCAGTAAAGAGCAGATCCGTAAATTCCATCAGGAACATGGCGATATCATTCTAAAACCCCTGGATGGTATGGGTGGCACCTCGATATTCCGGGTGAAGCAGGATGACCCTAACGTATCGGTTATTATTGAAACATTGACCGAACTCGGCAGCCGATTCTGCATGGCACAAAACTTCCTGCCCGCCATCAAAGAAGGCGATAAACGTGTATTGGTGGTTGACGGCAAGCCAGTGCCTTATTGCCTGGCGCGTATTCCTGCTCAGGGTGAAACCCGTGGTAATCTGGCTGCCGGTGGCCGTGGCGAAGCCCGTCCACTCAGTGAGAGCGATTGGAAGATTGCTAACGCGGTGGCACCAATACTGAAGCAAAAAGGCTTAATTTTTGTTGGCCTGGATATTATCGGCGATCGTCTGACTGAAATTAACGTCACCAGCCCGACCTGCATACGTGAAATTGAAGCCGCCTTCCCGGATGTCTCGATAACCGGCATGCTAATGGATGCGATTGAAGTGCGTTTGGCTAGCAGCCCTAAACGAATGAAATAACAAAAACGGAAGTGGTGTATTTTTGAGCGCTACTTCCGTGACTTTATTCTCACTTATCCGCATACTCACATGAGTTCACCCCTTAACTCAGCGAATCCCCTATATAATATAATGAATTTACAGCATCACTTTCTTATAGCTATGCCTTCTCTTCAGGCCCCCCCATTTATGCGATCGGTTATTTACGTCTGTGAGCATAACGAGGAGGGTGCAATGGGTTTGGTGATAAACAAACCTATGGAACAGTTCACGGTAGAGACTGTGCTGAAAAAACTGAAAATCAGCCCTTCACCACGCGACCCATCCATACGTCTGGATAAACCGGTATTAACTGGCGGGCCACTGGCGGAAGATCGCGGTTTTATTCTGCACTCGCCACGGGAAGGTTTCACCTCCAGTATTCCTATCTCACCAGATACCATGATAACCACCTCCAAAGATGTCCTGGAAACGTTAGGAACACCAGATCAGCCTAAAAATCTATTGGTGGCGCTGGGTTATGCCGGCTGGCAGCAAGGGCAGTTAGAACAGGAATTGTTAGATAATGTCTGGCTGACTATTGAGGCAGATCCTCATATTCTGTTCCACACGCCAATTGCTGAACGCTGGCAAGCAGCAGCCAACAAGCTGGGGATTAATATCTTCAACATTGCTCCGCAAGCAGGACACGCCTAATGGCTAACCGCACCATTGTTTCCTTTGATTTTGGTACTAAAAGTATCGGTGTGGCTATCGGTCAGGAAGTCACTGGCACCGCAAGAGCGCTGACATCATTTAAAGCGCAGGATGGCACCCCAGACTGGCAGAAAGTCGAAAAACTGCTGAAAGAGTGGCAACCTGATTTAGTGGTGGTCGGGTTGCCACTGAATATGGATGGCACTGAGCAACCGCTGACCGCGCGCGCACGTAGGTTTGCCAACCGCTTGCATGGCCGTTTTGGTGTACAGATAGCCTTACAAGATGAACGCCTCAGTACAGTAGAGGCCCGTGCCAATTTGTTTGACAGTGGTGGTTATCGTGCACTGGACAAAGGCAGCGTCGATGCTGCTTCTGCGGTCATTATTTTGGAAAGTTGGTTTGATGAACAGGCAGGCTGAAGACGTTTTTTTGACATTATCCCTTGCTGTTTTCCATTTTCCATTTCCACTGCCTAACCCGACAATCCCGGCATGCATGGCACCCATGCCCGCACAATTGTATACTACCTTTATGCCAATCAGCGGCTCAAAATATTGCACACCCCATACGGGTGTTTTTTACATTTATTGAGGTTTTCTCATGACAAAAGTGACTGTTGCTGCGACTCAAATGGCCTGTTCTTGGGACCTGCCTAAGAACATTGAAAATGCCGAGAGACTGGTACGTGATGCACACGCCAAAGGCGCGCAAATCATCCTGATTCAAGAGCTGTTTGCCGCACCTTATTTCTGTATTGATCAAAGCCCGGAACACTATGCACTGGCCCAAGAGCTGGATAATAGCCCGCTCATTAAGCACTTCGCCAAGCTGGCGGCCGAGCTGCAAGTAGTGTTACCACTAAGCTTCTTTGAGAAAGCCAATAATGCCTACTACAACTCACTGGTTATGATTGACGCTGATGGTTCGGTTCTGGATGTGTACCGTAAAACTCACATTCCTAATGGCCCGGCTTACCAGGAAAAACAATTCTTTATTCCGGGCGATACCGGCTTCAAAGTCTGGCAGACCCGCTATGCAAAAGTCGGCGTAGGCATCTGCTGGGATCAGTGGTTCCCGGAAACAGCCCGCAGCCTGGCGCTGCTTGGCGCAGAAATCATCTTCTACCCAACGGCTATCGGCTCTGAACCGGCTTACCCTGAAATCGACAGCCAACCACACTGGACCCGTGTTCAGCAAGGCCATGCCGCAGCAAATTTGGTGCCCGTTATCGCGTCTAACCGTATCGGTACCGAAAAAAGCAAGTTTATCGATGGTCTGGAAATGACCTTCTACGGTTCCTCCTTCATCGCAGACCAAACCGGTGCACTGCTGGCTCAAGCCAACAAAACTGACGAAACCGTGTTGGTGCACCAGTTTGATTTGCAGGAAATTGCTGCTCAGCGCGCTTCATGGGGCTTGTTCCGCGATCGCCGTCCGGAAATGTATCAGACATTAACCACTTCTGACGGCAAGACCCGGAGATAATTTATGTCTACACAAGACCAAGTTTTACCAAGCATAGCGTCACAAGAACTACCCGGTACACCACAACAGGATGGCTTTTTTATGCCCGCCGAATGGGCAAAGCAGGATGCCGTCTGGATGCTGTGGCCATATCGCCAGGATAACTGGCGCGGCAAAGGTGTCCCCGCTCAGCAGACGTTTGCCAAAGTCGCCGAAACCATCAGCGGAGCAACCCCCGTATTTATGGGAGTGCCTGCTGAGTTTATGGCACAGGCTAAAGTAATCATGCCAGCCAGTGTCACGTTGGTCGAAATGGCCAGCGATGATGCCTGGATTCGCGATAGCGGCCCGACCATGGTGATTAACGGTGCCGGTGAACGCCGCGCTGTTGACTGGCAGTTCAACGCTTGGGGCGGACTTAATGGCGGCTTATATACCGATTGGCGGCAAGATGAGAAAGTTGCCGTTCAGGTTAGTGACTTCCTGAATAATGCCCATTACAGCGCACCGTTAGTGCTGGAAGGTGGCTCTATTCATACTGACGGTGAAGGCACGTTACTGACTACCGCTGAATGTTTGCTGAACCCAAACCGCAACCCGCATCTGAATCAGGCGCAGATTGAACAGCTACTGCGTGAATACCTCGGTGTCACGCATTTCATCTGGTTACAGGACGGCGTCTATAACGATGAGACTGATGGTCACATCGACAATATGTGCTGCTTTGTCCGCCCTGGTGAAGTCGCTCTGCATTGGACTGATAATCAGCAGGACCCGCAATACGCGCGTTCTGTTGCCGCTTTTGAGGTGTTATCCAATGCGGTCGATGCCAAAGGTCGTAAGCTGAAAATCTGGAAGCTACCGGCACCCGGCCCGCTGTATAACACCGAAGCCGAGACTTTCGATGTGCTGTCCAGCGATGCCGTTCCCCGTACCGCCGGTGAGCGGTTGGCGGGCTCTTACGTCAACTTCCTGATCAGCAATCAACAGATTATTTATCCGCTGTTGGATAGCAACACCGATGGGCTGGCGCATGATCTGTTGCAGCAGATGTTCCCTGACTATGCGATTGTCGGCGTTCCTGCCCGCGAGATCCTGCTAGGGGGCGGCAATATTCATTGTATTACCCAGCAGATCCCAGCAGCCTAGTTACCCATCGTACTTGGAGCCGCAGCGGTGTTAGCGGCTCTCACTTACCCGAATCACTTACCAATGTAAGCTCATCGGGATGCATTCGTTTGCTGCCTTGCTGCAACACCAATTACTTTGAGTAACCTCTTTTTATACTTGGAGCCGCAGCGGTGTTAGCGGCTCTATCTCAATTGACTCACATGGTGCTCTGCCAATACGCCCTGTTTCTCTCGCTGCGCCATGCCCTGCTCAAAGGTTTGCATTCCCCATTGCCCACCCGTCTGTATCACCGAGGGTAACTGGTAGGTTTTACCCTCCCGAATCAAATGACTGCTTGCTGTGGTCTGTGTCAGAACTTCAAATACAGCAATACGCCCTCCCCCGGTTTTATGACACAATTTTTGCGCGATAACAGCGCGTAAACTGGCGGCCAATTGTGACTGGATAGCCGTTTTTTCTGCCGCAGGGAAAACATCCACCAGTCGATCGATTGCCTGAGTTGCAGTGCGGGTATGTAACGTTGCCAGCACCAGATGCCCCGTTTCAGCCGCCGTCAGAGCCAAGCGAATAGTATCCAGATCCCGTAATTCACCCAGCAAAATAATATCGGGATCCTGACGCAGTGCCCCGCTTAAGGCACTATTAAAAGATGGGGTATGACTCCCCAACTCCCGTTGCTGGATCAAACATGACTGGCTGTTATGGATAAACTCGATCGGATCCTCCAGCGTAATAATATGGCGTGCCTGCTGCTGATTAATAGCGCGGATCATCGCGCTCAAGGTGGTGGACTTACCACTGCCTGTCGCGCCAGTAACCAGAATTAATCCATTTTCTTGCTCAATGAGTTGGTTAATAATCGGCGGAGCATCCAATTCGTCCAGTGACGGGCAAGCTGCGGAGATAAGACGAAAAGCTATCGATTGCCCCTGATTCTGCTGAAAAATATTCGCCCGTAACCTGTGACCAGCAACCGTGGTGTAAGCACAATCAACCTGCCCCATTTGTTGCAATCGGCTTTGTTGCACCTCACTCAATAAATGCTGACTTAATTTATGGAGCCAGCACGCCTTGACCCGCGGCCAGTGCGTAAAGGTTTTCAATGCACCATCAATGCGTAATACCGGGTGATAACCGGTACAAAGGTGCAGATCCGATGCGTTATGATTTACACTAGTCGCTACCTTATTTGCGAAATCCTGTTCGTTAAAGCCACTATCGGCATGTTCAGGGTTTTCTAAATCAATGCGTTTGGTAGCAATACCGCTAAATGCTGGGTTATCCAGTTCGGTGTTTTTATCATTCAGACTGGTGAAATCCATATCAAACTCCTGGGTCCATATGAGCACAATTGAGCACAATCTACAGGATGTCAGAGCGAGGATCGCAGCAGTTGCACATAATTGCGCACGCTCTCCAGAAGAAGTGACATTGCTTGCAGTCAGTAAAACCAAACCTGTGACAGCTCTCGAAGAAGCTATCGCCGCCGGGCAATATGCCTTTGGCGAAAACTATGTGCAGGAAGGGGTGGATAAAATCCACTATTTTGCGAGTAAAGCCGATAACGCCCCTCTTGAATGGCACTTTATCGGCCCGCTGCAATCCAATAAAAGCCGGTTAGTGGCAGAAAACTTTGCCTGGTGCCATACCGTCGATCGGCTGAGAATAGCACAACGTCTGAGCGACCAACGCCCGGCAGATATGCCCGCGTTAAACGTATTGATTCAGGTCAATATCAGTGATGAGCAGAGTAAATCAGGGATTACCTTAGCCGAGTTACCCGCATTAGTTGCCAGCATAAGTGAATTACCTAATTTGCATTTACGCGGGTTAATGGCCATTCCGGCACCCGAAAATGATTACCAACGGCAACTGGCTGTATTTGAGCAAATGCATCAGGCTTTCTTGACTTTAAAAGCCAGCTACCCTCAGATGGATACGCTTTCCATGGGGATGACAGATGATATGGCAGCAGCGATCAGTGCCGGCAGTACATTAGTGCGCATTGGCACCGCTATTTTTGGTTCCCGCACTTAAATACCCGGTGGCTTCAAATACAAAAGGGATAAGGAGTTATTTAATGCAATATCGTCACATTACATTCATTGGCGCTGGCAATATGGCTCGCGCGATCGTCGCCGGTTTGGTTGCTGGGGGTTACCCCGCTAACATGATCAGCGTTTGCGCGCCGTCAGGTAAAAATCGTGATGCTCTGGCCGCAGAGTTTGGTGTTATCAGCAGTGATGATAATAGCGCGGAGGCACAAAAGGCTGAAGTGGTAGTTTTGGCCGTTAAACCTCAATTAATGGCTGATGTATGCCAGCCGTTGCGGGAAAAAGTCGATTTTAGCGGTAAGCTAGTGCTCTCTATTGCCGCAGGTATTCAGGTTGCACGTTTCTACGCGCTATTAGGCGATAAGCTCAGTTTGGTGCGCATTATGCCAAATACCCCGTCGTTGGTAGGTAAAGGGATGAGCGGCTTATATGCCCCCGAGCAGGTTTCACAGACAGATCGTGACTTCACTGCCACACTAATGAGCTCCGTGGGTAAAGTTTGTTGGGTGAATGACGAGAACGGTATCAACAGCGTTATTGCCGCAGCAGGCAGTGCACCGGCCTACTTCCTCTTGTTTATGGAAGCGATGCAACAAGAAGCCGAGCAATTAGGTTTTAATCGTGAAACCGCCCGTCTATTGGTGCAACAAGCCGCCGTTGGTACCACTGCGCTGGTGGAAGCTAACCCGCAATTATCGCTGTCGGCCCTACGTGAGCAGGTCACCTCTAAAGGTGGTACTACCGCTGAGGCGATTCGGGTGTTTAATGAGCATTATCTATCGAAAACTGTTGCCAACGCCATGCAAGCCGCTATTGTGCGTGCGGAGGAAATGGAAAAGCTGTTCTGATAGCCGCAAAATTTACAAAACTCAACACTGCCCCTGACACTTTCTCGTTAAAATAGGGGTCTATCCATATAATATGCGAATACATTTTCTAAAGGATCAAGGCAACTCATGCTAACGCTGACTTTTCTGGCCAAAACGGTTATTGACCTGTACGTAATGATACTGCTGTTACGTATCTGGATGCAGTGGGTTCACAGTGACTTCTACAATCCATTCTCACAATTTGTGGTAAAAATAACACAACCGATTGTTGGTCCGCTGCGCCGAATTATTCCTTCGCTGGGGCCAATAGACAGCGCATCCTTGCTGTTAGCCTTCTTGCTGATGACCATTAAGTACCCGCTGCTGGTACTGATCCAAAGCGGTTCGATGTCACTCAGCCTTTATAATCTACTGTTCGGTATCATTTCGTTGGTGAAGGCCGCCGGTTATCTGATTTTCTGGGTGATGATTATTCGTGCGTTGATGAGTTGGGTCAGTCAGGGTCGCGGCGCAATGGACTATCTGCTGCTCCAGTTAACTGAGCCGCTGATGGCACCAATTCGCCGCATCCTGCCAGCGATGGGTGGTATTGATTTCTCGGCAATGATAGTTATCCTTATCTTGTATTTGATCAACTATTTAGGCATGGATCTGCTAGGCGAGCTTTGGTTCGTACTGTGAGTCCAGTAACACCCTTACTAGACGGGCTGGCGCTCAAGCTATATATTCAGCCGAAAGCCAGCCGCGATCAGATTGTCGGTTTACATGGCGATGAACTGAAAGTCGCCATCACCGCCCCGCCCGTTGATGGTCAGGCTAATGCCTATTTAATCAAGTTTATCGCCAAACAATTTCGAGTAGCCAAAAGCCAGGTGATTATCGAAAAGGGCGAGTTAGGGCGGCATAAACAAATCAAAATTGTTAACCCGCAACAGATCCCGCCAGAAGTTGCGGCGCTACTCGAGTGATAGAGACTTCCCGCTAGAATTGGGTTAATGATCGTCAAGCGATATGGCGCTCAGCCCAAATAGAAATTCAGGACCCCTCCATGCAAAAAATAGTATTAGCCACCGGCAACCCCGGCAAAGTGCGTGAATTGGCAAACTTGCTGGCCGATTTTGGGTTAGATGTGGTAGCACAAACCGAACTTGGCGTTGAATCTGCTGAAGAAACCGGCTTAACCTTCATTGAAAACGCCATATTAAAAGCACGTCATGCCGCACAAATTACGGGTTTACCGGCCATCGCCGATGACTCAGGTTTGGCAGTGGATGCTTTGGCGGGTGCGCCGGGGATTTATTCCGCACGCTTCGCTGGCGCTGATGCCAGTGATCAGGAGAATCTCGAGAAACTGCTGATTGCGTTGAAAGATGTGCCTGATGAACAACGCAGTGCCCAATTCCATTGTGTACTGGTCTATATGCGCCATGCCGAAGATCCAACGCCATTGGTATTCCATGGTCAATGGCCTGGTATAATTGCTCACCAAGCTACTGGTACCGCCGGATTTGGCTACGACCCTATTTTCTATGTACCAGAACTGGGTAAAACCGCGGCTGAGTTAACCGCTGAAGAAAAACACGCGGTATCCCACCGAGGTAAGGCCCTGAAACTGATGTTGGATGCGCTGCGCAATGCTTAAATTACCGCCGCTCAGTCTCTATATCCATATTCCCTGGTGTGTGCAGAAGTGCCCTTACTGTGATTTTAACTCCCATGCACTGAAAGGCGATGTGCCTCATCAGGAATATGTAGAGCATTTATTAGCCGACCTTGATGTGGACGTACCTTTGGTCAGTGGCCGGGAGATCAGCACCATTTTTATTGGTGGTGGCACCCCCAGCTTGCTCAGTGCCGAAGCTATGCAACAGTTACTTGATGGTGTCCGCGCCAGACTGCCACTGGCAGCCGATGCAGAAATCACCATGGAAGCAAACCCAGGTGCCGTCGAAGCCGATCGTTTCAGCGGCTATCAACGCGCTGGTATCAATCGTATTTCTATTGGTGTGCAAAGCTTTAGTGCGCAGAAACTAACGCGTCTGGGGCGGATACACGGGCCGGAAGAAGCAAAACGGGCAGCAGAGCTGGCAACCGCACTAGAACTACGCAGTTTTAATCTGGATTTGATGCATGGATTGCCAGATCAGACACTGGAAGAGGCATTGGACGATTTGCGCCAGGCCATCGCGCTGAACCCACCACACCTATCCTGGTACCAATTGACCATCGAGCCAAATACCGGTTTCAGCTCTCGCCCGCCAACGTTGCCGGATGACGATGCGTTGTGGGATATTTTCCAGCAAGGCCACCAGTTACTCAGTGAGGCCGGGTATCAACAATACGAGACCTCGGCCTATGCCAAGCCGGGTTATCAATGCCAGCATAACCTTAACTACTGGCGCTTTGGTGACTATCTTGGCATTGGCTGTGGTGCTCACGGTAAAGTCACCTTCAGCGACGGGCGAATTCTACGCACCATAAAGACTAAGCACCCCCGGGGTTTTATGCAGGGGAAATATTTGGATAAACAATACCAAGTGGCGGCCGTTGACCGGCCTTTTGAGTTCTTTATGAACCGTTTCCGTTTACTGGAAGCCGCGCCGCGTGCAGATTTCACCCATTTCACCGGATTGGCCGAAAGCACTATTCGCCCACAGTTGGACGAGGCATTGACCAAAGGGTATTTAGTCGAAACGGAAGAATATTGGCAGATTACCGAGAAAGGTAAGTTATTCCTTAACTCGCTGTTGGAGCTGTTTTTGTAGCTCTGACGCATAAAAAAGCAGGTTCAGACGGAGTCCCCAACCTGAACCTGCTAAATCTGCAGTAAGAGATCAGTTCAACACCTTAAGTAAATCCTTACGCTGCTGCTCGAGTACCGTCACCCGACCACACACCTCATGGCCAAACTGCTGGAAGTCCTGCTCCTGATTGTTCCATTCGTTCTGGATAGCCTGCTGTAACCCCCCAAGATTGCCCATAATGGCCTGTAACGGATTATTACCCGCACTGCCACTGGTCGCTTGCTTGACGCCCATCTCATTCAAGCTGTCCTGCAATACGCCGCCCATGCTTTGCTGCACCAACTGACGACCATCTTTTTCTACCTGATCGATAGCCTGATGATGGAAGGTTAAGCCATCACTGCGTTTTTCAATAATACGGCTCATTTGCTGCTTAAGCTGATCGTTCAGTGTGATCAGCCGGTTACGCACATTGCTGCTGCTACCCAATTGCTGAACAATCACTTTATCCAGTGAAACTCGTGCTTTTTCGAGATGCTGCTGCGCGCCCTGTTCTATCCACGGTAAATCTTTGCGCAATGCAGTCTGGTAGCGGAAGGCCTGCTGACGCTGCGCATCGGTTAGCGTGAGGGTCTTACCATTGCGGATAACATCGCCATCCGGCGAAATCTGCAAATTGCCACTGGCACCCACCACCTGCACAGATTGCGGGCTGATAATCACATCATCCTGTGGCTTTACGTTGCACTGGTATTCAGCCTGTACCTGCCAGGCGGTCAACATCAATATCATCAGACCTGCCGTTCGTAATGCTTTCATTTTATGTAACATAAAACTCCTGAGAAGCTGTTTTAAAAAATGGAGCGGCCAATCCGCTGTGCCAGTAGCTCTAAGGCAGCAGTTCCCGCGAGAGAGTTCCCTGCGCTATCTAATTCAGGTGACCACACCGCAATACACAGTTCATCCGGGACAATAGCTATAATGCCGCCACCTACACCGGACTTACCCGGCATACCAACACGGAAGGCGAACTCACCCGCGCCGTCGTACATGCCGCTGGTAATCATCAACGCGTTGATTTGCCGTGCCTGCATCGGCGTAATCAGCGCGTCATGTCCACTGATACTGCGCCCCTGATTTGCCAGATAGACAAAACACCGAGCCAGCTCGATACAACTCATGCGCATGGCGCAGTAGTGAAAATAGGTTTGCAGTACCGTCAACACATCGTTATCAAAATTACCAAAAGACTTCATCAGATAAGCGATAGCGGCGTTACGGTCTGAATGCTCAAACTCTGAGCGGGCCACTCGAGGATCATAGTTGATGCTATCGTCATTCACGAGTCGGCGCACCACTTCCAGCATCCGTTGTTTTGGCGCACTTAGGCGGCTTTGTAGCATATCGCACACCACCAGCGCGCCGGGATTAATAAAAGGATTACGCGGTTTACCCTTTTCTAATTCCAACTGGACCAGTGAGTTAAATGGCTGACCAGACGGTTCTTTGCCTACCCGCTGCCAGACGTCTTGTTCGCCATAACGAGATAATGCCAGTGTCAGGCTTAATACTTTAGAAATCGATTGAATAGAGAAGCGCTCATCGGCATCTCCGGCCTGAAAAATCTTACCCTCCAGCGTACAAACGGCAATGCCCAGTTTGTCAGTAGAGACCTCGGCCAAGGCTGGAATATAATCAGCAACTTTCCCCTGACCAATCAGCGGGCGAACCTGCTGCAATATATCCGTCAGCAAAGCACTATCTAAAACGGTTGCCACCTCTAGAATTTTTGCCAACACAATGCTCCCAATAGAATCTCAGTAACAGCTTGCACTAACTGGGCAGACTAAAAACAAAGGCGCCTGCATTAGGCGCCCTTATTGATTACCTGCCACCAACGCGGAAGATCAATCCCACCAGATATCAAACAGTTCACTGGTTTCTACATTTTTCATTTTGCGAGCTTCCAGCCATTTAGTGACTAATGCGCGGTGCTCATCAGTACAATGACCGATCTCTTGCAGACAAATCAGCCCTTCCCACTGCAAATAGCCACTGCCATCAAATGCCAAGCCGTTTGCTTCAATCACTTCACCGATAAAAGCATCGACAGTTTCATCAATAACATCAACACTGGTCCCTTCAGGGAAGGTCCACTGTACGGAAAAACCCAATTCTTGAAACTCGTCAATATGCATTTTTTTGCGTAAACGACGACTGCGATTGTTAGCCATTATTCTTTCCTCTCAAACATCAGATCCCAAACGCCATGTCCCAGACGCTGGCCACGTAATTCAAATTTTGTCAGCGGACGCGAGTCCGGACGAGGAACATAATCATTTTGTTCTGAAAGGTTGCGGTATCCGTTCATACCTGACATCACTTCCAACATATGTTCCGCATAATGTTGCCAGTCGGTCGCCATATGGAACACGCCACCCACTTTTAATTTACTTTTTACCCGCTCAACAAAAAGTGTCTGAACGATACGACGTTTATTATGGCGCGCTTTGTGCCATGGGTCAGGGAAAAACAACTGCACCATATCCAGCGATGCATCTGGGATCATATTTTCCAGGACTTCAACCGCATCATGGCACATAATCCGCAAGTTACTCAGGCCAGCGTCATGAGCTGAACCCAGGCAAGCACCCACTCCCGGAGAGTGGACTTCTATCCCCAAGAAATTCTGCTGTGGGTTGCTGGCAGCCATGGTTATCAGCGAAGTGCCCATACCAAAGCCTATTTCCAGTACTACCGGGGCCTCACGGCCAAACAAGGTATTTAAGTCAACCGGAGCTGCCTGATATTCCACGCCCATCACCGGCCAGTAGGTATCCAGCGCCAGTTGTTGGCCCTTGGTTAAGCGGCCTTGGCGGCGGACAAAACTACGAATACGGCGCATAGCGCGGCCGTTTTCATCAAATTCCGGAGAGATGACGTCATTTATCATGGTGCTTTCTGTCTGTTGGTTGGTTGCATATGCGAACGCGCATTATGCAAAGATTCGCCAGTTTATCAACTATGGATGCCATAAGCACAAAATTAAGCGGTAAATAACGGATTAATGCCCAAACGGGCTAAGTGAATGTAGCTAACGCCGCTGTAGCGTCAAGGGCGAAGGGGGTTTACAGCACTGGCGCTCTATGCTGCAATCCAGCCTTAATTTATTTATCTGCCGGATATCGATACCTACTTATGATGCAAGCGCAACAATTCGCGCACCTGGTACTTGAGTGGTACCAACGCTTTGGTCGCAAAACACTGCCATGGCAATTGGATAAAACGCCTTATCAAGTCTGGTTGTCAGAGGTGATGTTGCAACAAACTCAAGTTGCGACCGTCATTCCCTATTTCCAACGCTTTATGCTGCGCTTTCCTGATATCCGCTCTTTGGCAGCGGCACCGTTGGATGAGGTTCTGCATTTATGGACTGGCTTAGGTTACTACGCCCGTGCCAGAAACCTGCATAAAGCCGCCCAAACTGTGGTTGAACGCCACTTGGGTGAGTTTCCCACTACTTTTGACGAGATACTCGCACTACCTGGTATTGGGCGTTCAACTGCTGGTGCCATTTTGTCGCTCTCTTTAGGGCAACATTTTCCTATTTTAGATGGTAACGTCAAACGAGTGTTGGCTCGTTGTTACGCCATTGAAGGATGGCCCGGTAAAAAGGATGTCGAAGGCCGCCTGTGGCAAAGCAGTGAAGATGTCACACCCGCTAAAGGCGTAGGCCAGTTTAACCAAGCGATGATGGATTTAGGGGCCATGGTTTGTACCCGTTCTAAACCCAAATGTGAACTGTGCCCGCTGAATACCGGCTGTATGGCTTATGCTAACCACAGTTGGGCGCGCTACCCAGGTAAAAAACCCAAGCAGATACTGCCCGAAAAAACCGCCTATTTTCTATTGCTGCAAAACGGCGCTCAGGTGTGGCTCGAACAACGCCCTCCCGTGGGACTCTGGGGCGGGTTATTTTGTTTCCCACAATTTCCTGAGCAAGATGATCTGGACCGTTGGTTACAACAGCGTGGTATGACTACCGGCGGCTTGCAGCAGCTAACGGCTTTTCGCCATACCTTCAGCCACTTTCATCTGGATATTGTCCCAATGTGGCTGAATGGTGCGTCATCCAGTGGATGCATGGATGATGGCGCAGGTCTCTGGTATAACTTAGCACAGCCACCTTCGGTAGGATTAGCGGCTCCGGTTGAACGCTTATTACTTCAATTAGCAAAAGACGAGTTATCAAAAGAAGAGTTAGCAAAGGAAGAATTGGTAAAATAATAACGGGCAACACCGCCGTCTACCCAAACAGCTTTATTTGACGAGAGTCATAGAAGAGGATCTAGCATGAGCAGAACGATTTTTTGCACATTTTTGAAGAAAGATGCTGAGGGGCAGGACTTTCAGTTGTATCCGGGTGAAATCGGCAAACGGATCTATAACGAAATTTCAAAAGAGGCTTGGGCACAATGGATAACCAAACAAACCATGCTGATTAACGAGAAAAAACTGAGCATGATGAATATTGAAGACCGCAAACTGCTGGAACAGGAGATGGTCAACTTCCTGTTCGAAGGGCAAGATGTGCATATTGAAGGTTATACTCCACCGAGTCAGTAACCCATTACGGGGTCTGCGCTGGCCCCGCTATTATTTATTCCTTAACGGGGATATTCCTCATCAAGATATGGCTTGTAAGATGAAGAAAATTTTAGCTTTGCTGATAATTGCACCCTTGTTAGTGTCTTGTTCAGGTAATAAGAATCAGGAAGAAAAAGAAGCCGTTGTCAAAGACACCAACGGTTTTGAGATTTTAATGGGCCAATTTGCCCATAACATTGAAAATATTTGGGGATTAAAAGAAGTTTTAATCGCGGGTCCGAAAGATTACGTTAAGTACACGGATCAATACCAAACCCGCAGCCATATCAACTTCGATGCCGGTACCATTACGGTTGAAACTATTGCCACGACCGATCCGGCGGCTCATCTACGTCAGGCGATCATTACTACATTATTAATGGGCGATGATCCTGGTTCGATCGATCTCTACTCTGATGTCAACGATATTCAGATCAGCAAAGAACCTTTCCTCTATGGGCAGGTGCTGGATAACAATGGCCAGCCAATTCGCTGGGAATGGCGGGCAGCCCATTTTGCTGATTATTTGCTGCAAACCAAAATGCAAAAACGGACCTCCGGCCTACATGTTATCTGGTCGGTAACCTTGCAATTGGTGCCTAATCATTTGGATAAGCGCGCACATAAATATCTGCCACTGGTGCGGCAATCGGCTGAACGATATGGTGTAGAAGAGTCATTAATTCTGGCTATTATGCAAACAGAATCGAGCTTCAACCCGTATGCTGTCAGCGGCTCTGACGCGCTGGGTTTGATGCAGGTAGTTCAACATACTGCCGGGCGTGATGTATACAAACTGAAAGGTAAGAGTGGTCAGCCAAGCCGTAGCTATCTGTTCGATCCAGCCAATAATATCGATGCAGGTACTGCCTATCTGTCAATTTTGCAAAATACCTATTTGGGCGGTATTCAAAATTCTACTTCACGGCGTTATGCCGTTATTACTTCCTATAATGGCGGTGCTGGCAGCGTATTGCGAGTATTCTCCAGCGACAAGAATCAAGCGGTAAATATTATCAATAATATGGCACCAGGAGATGTATTCCAAACACTGATCACTAAACACCCATCCG
>NZ_CQAZ01000028.1 GCF_001152565.1 Yersinia pekkanenii
GCCTAAACCCCCAATCCCCGCCAGCGAAATACCCACATATGACCACGTATGCGTTTTGCTGCGCGCAAAATTCGACAGAGTAAGGAGAACGCGATGAAAGACTATTCAGCAATGAGTGATTTTGAGATTAACAAGGCAGTGGCGTTCCACATCGGTCTGTGCACTGTAATCGATGCTGAGAACGGTGATTATAAACCTTGCAATTACCCCGCCGATGCATGGCCCATCATGCTTGAGCATGGCATTGGCATTGATTATGACGGTATGGTGTCTTGGCTACTCAGGCGAGAAGTGTCGCGACCTACTTCAGGCGGCAATCATTGGCAAGAAGGTGAATGGTCAATTTGTGGGAGGGTTGATTCCTCCGGAGAGAATAGTTTCTACCGAGCCAATGACCGGAACTCCCAACGCAATTCGTTCCGCTTACGTCAAGCACAGTAGCGGAGAACTTAGCAAGCTTCAGTTTTGGTCATACACGCAGGGACAGCACGCACTGATGGGTGATGACATCGACTGGTTTCACATCGATGAGGAGCCTGAAGACCAGACGATTTACCCGCAGGTACTAACGCGTACCGCAACAGGCGATCAGGGCCGTGGTGGTCGTGGAATCCTGACGTTTACGCCGGAGAACGGGCGCACTGAGTTAGTTATTAAATTGTTGGATGACCCAGCAGAATCTCAATTCTGTATGAATGTTGGTTGGAATGACGCACCTCATCTCACCGAAGAAACAAAAAAGAACCTTCTCGAATCCTATCCAGCCCATCAGCGCGACATGCGAACAAAAGGTATCCCAATGCTTGGACATGGGCGTATCTACGACTTCAGCGAGGACTTGATCACATGTGAACCATTCCCAATACCAAAGCATTACATGGTAATCGATGGTATGGATTTTGGCTGGGATCACCCGCAAAGCAGAATACAACTTGCAATAGATTTAGATAGTGAAACGTTTTACATAACCAAGGCGTGGAAGGCCAGCAAGACGTCACCCGCTGAAGCTTGGGGGGCAACCAAGTCATGGGCTAACAAAGTGCCTACGGCATGGCCCCAAGATGGATTGCAGACCGAGAAGGGTAGCGGATTACAACAGCGAGAATATTACAAGGATGCAGGATTTCAGATGTTACCTGATGCCGCTCAATGGCCCGATGGTTCCCGATCGGTTGAGCCTGGCTTATTCGAGCTGCACGACCTGATGAGTACCGGGCGATTCAAAGTGTTTTCCGGACTGCGTGATTGGTTTGAAGAATTTAACTTTTACCACCGCGACGAAAAAGGACGCATCGTTAAGAAGCGTGACGACTTGCTAGACGCCACCAGGTACGCCTACATGATGCGGAGATACGCTAAACGGTATGGTGACATTGGGGTCGTTAAAGAGAAAAAACTCCCCGCACCGATTAAACCAATTCAACGAAGAGGCAGATGATGGCCGATGATAATAAATTGCTGGCGATCCTGACCTCATTTGATCGGGATTGGACGGCAAGCGATGAGGCGCGGACTGAAGCGGCCAACGATTTATTCTTTAGTCGTGTGTCGCAATGGGATGACTGGTTATCTAATTACACAACGCTGCAGTATCGCGGACAGTTCGACATTGTTCGTCCAGTGGTTCGTAAGCTAGTTGCAGAGATGCGCCAGAATCCAATTGAAGTGATGTATAAGCCAAAGGATGGAGCCTCACCTGATGCCGCTGATATACTCATGGGAATGTATCGCACTGACATGCGACACAACTCAGCGAAGATTGCCGTTAACGTAGCAGTTCGTGAGCAGCTTGAGTGTGGTGTCGCAGCGTGGCGACTGGTTACCGACTACGAAGACCAAGACCCAACAAGCAATAACCAAGTTATCCGGCGCGTTCCGATTCATGAAGCATGTAACCATGTTATTTGGGACTGCAATAGCAAGATGATGGACAAGTCAGACGCTCGGCACGTCACACTGATTAATGCAATGAGCGTTGAAGGGTGGGAAGCATTCGCTGAAGAGGAAGGGATTGACCCGGATAATTACCCTGACTTTCAGAATCCCGATACTGATTGGGTATTCACCTGGTCAAACAAAGATGTTGTTTATGTCGGTGAGCACTACGAAGTAAAAGAAGAGAAAGAACGAGTATTCATCTACGAACAGCCTATTACCGGGCAGGTGGTCAGCTATTACAAGCGCGATATCAAAGACGTTATTGATGACTTAGCGGAATCCGGTTACATCAAAATTGGTGAGAAGAAGATAACGCGCCGCCGAGTGTATAAATACCTTGTGACCAACTCAGCATTGCTGAAAGGCCCGATTGATATCGCCGGTCAGCATCTTCCTATTGTTCCGGTATTCGGTGAGTGGTCATTCGTTGGCGATAAAGAAGTTTATGAAGGTGTTGTACGCCTTGCAAAAGACGGCCAGCGCTTACGCAACATGATAATGAGCTTCAACGCTGACATAGTTGCCCGATCTCCACGCAAGAAACCTATCTTCTGGCTTGAGCAGATCGCTGGCTATGAGCACATGTATGACTCAGAGGATGAGTACCCGTATTACCTAATGAACCGCACTGATGAGAACAGCGGTGATTTACCGGCACAGCCTATTGGCTATATCGATAACCCAGAAGTCCCGCAAGCTAACGCCTACATGCTTGAAGCTGCTACAGCGGCGGTGAAAGAGGTGGCAAGCCTTGGCGTTGGATCTGAGGCGGCCGGTAGTCAGGTCGCATTCGACACTATCAATCAACTCAACGCACGTTCAGACATGGAGACTTACGTATTTCTCGACAACTTGTCTACAGCTATGCGCCGCGATGGTGAGATTTACGCCTCGATTGTTAACGATATCTATGACGTTCCCCGCCAGGTGATGATGACTATGCCGGATGGCACCGAGAAGGATGTCGAAGTCCTTAATCAGGTTGTAGATTATCAAACCGGGCAAGTAGTGACGCTTAATGATGTTCGCGGGAGATATGAAACTTACACCGACACTGGCCCATCATTCCAAAGCATGAAGAGTCAGAACCGAGCAGAGATCCTTGACCTTATGGGCAAGGTTCAGCCCGGCACTCCAGAGTATCAAATGTTGCTGCTTCAATACTTCACCCTACTGGATGGTAAGGGTGTCGAGATGATGCGCGAATATGCCAACAAGCAGCTCGTAATGATGGGGCTGAAGAAACCAGAAACACCTGAAGAGGAGCAGATGGTTGCAGAGGCACAGCAGCAGCCGAAAGAGCCAAGCCCGGAAGACAAGCTCGCACAGGGCGCACTGTTAACTGGTCAGGCAGATTTGCAGAAAGCCATGAATGACGAGAAACGCATTCAAGTTGATGCAATGAAAGCACAAGCAGACATCCAACTCTCCAACGCCAAGATTGCCGAGATACTCGCATCAGTAGATCTCGATAAGCAGAAGGAAGTTAGAGAGATGCTGAAAGTGTTAGGACAGTTCCAGCAACAGCAGGGTGATAACGCCCGAGCTGATGTTGAGTTGCTTCTTAAGGGAGCAAACCAACCCCATACCCGCCGCATGGACGTAACCAATGCCATGCAGCAATCAAATCAACCTTCCGGCAGCGCAGCCGAGATTCCTCAATAAGAGAGAGCTAAACATGAGCACAACCACCGAAATTCAGGCTTCTGAAGAACAACTCCTGCCCGGCACTCAAGCGGCGGCATCCGCTGAGGGTTTGCCAGATGTTAATGCCAACGATGGCGCAGGTCAGGAAGAGGGCTTTGATGTCGTACTGAATGACGATGAGAAACCAAAACAAGACCCGGCAACTAACGCGCAATTTGCAGCTAAACGCCTGGAGCGCAAGCGTCAACGTGAGCTTGAGCAACAGATGGAGGCCGTTAATCGCGGAGAGGTGCCGGAGAACCTCCGCGTTAATGCCGAACTACCAAAGCAGCCAGATCCAAATGAGTTTCTCTCAGATGAGGCGCTGGCTAAATACGATTATGACCAGAATAAGGCGCTGGCGGCATTCAACGCTGCTAACACCGACTGGCAAATCAAAGCTATGGACGCTCGCAGTAACGCGGTAGCCGCTCAGGGTAAAAGGACACAGGAATTCACCAATCAGTCAGCTCAATACGTTCAGGCTGCAAGCAAGCACTACGACTCAGCAGAGAAGTTAAACCTGCCAGATTATCAGGAAAAAGAGGATGCATTCCGCGCATTAGTCCCACCCGGGCTTGATGTCGAGATCATGTCTCTCTTTCCTGAAAAATCGGCCGCCCTGTTTTATCACTTGGGGGCCAATCCCGAGAAAGTGCGCCAGCTTCTAGCTATGAACGGGCAGCAGGCAATGATTGAGCTTACCCGAACAGCAGATCGTTTAACTCTCAAGCCACGCGGTAAACAACGCTCCGAAGCTCCAGAGGCTGACACCGGAATAACCGGGTCTGTCACAGCGGCTAACGTCGATGCATTGCAAAAGCAAATCGATAAGGCCGCATCAGCGGGTAATACGGAGCTTTATCGCAAGCTAAAATCACAGCTTAAAGGAATTAAATAATGGCTCTTAATGAAGGTCAAGTAATCACGTATATGGTCGATGAAATCATCGAGACTATAGAAAATCTCACGCCGATGGCACAGCGCGTTGAGAAATATCAACCCCCAGGCAATGACATGCAGCGTTCTCAGAACACTGTATGGATGCCGCTAGAACAAGAAGCACCGACCCAAACCGGATGGGATTTGACTGGGCAGGCTACAGGAATTCTGGAGCTGTCTGTTAAGTGTAACCTTGGCGTGCCAGATAACGACTTCTTCTCGCTTCGTGCTGATGATCTGCGTGATGAGCGCTCCATTCGTCGTCGTACTCAAGCGTCAGGGAAGAAATTGGCAAACAACGTAGAGACAGCAATTGCCCAGCAAGCTGTTGATATGGGTTCTCTGGTTGTTACTAGCCCTGATGCAATCGGCACTGGCACTACTGGCTGGGATTTTGTGGCAGACGCTGAAGAGTTGATGTTCTCACGTGAGCTTAACCGTAGCGCTGGGCTGAGCTACTTTTTCAACCCAAAAGACTACAAAGGCGCAGGGCATGACTTGGCAAGCAAGGATTTCTTTGGTCGTATCCCCGAAGATGCTTACAAGTCAGGCACAATTCAGAAGCAAGTTGCAGGGTTTAATGATGTTCTGCGGTCGCCAAAACTGCCAACTCTCGCCGCATCTACGGCGACAGGGCTTACTGTAAATGGGGCGCAGTCATTTAAGCCCGAGGCATGGACGGCTGATGCAGATGGTAACCGCGAGAACGTGGATAACCGCACCGCTGTTGTTGTGTTGAGTGCTGGGACTGGACTGAAACGTGGCGATAAAATTTCGTTCGCTGGCGTTAAATTTTTGGCTCAAATGGCTAAAAACGTACTGACTCACGATGCAACGTTCACCGTTGTTGCTGTGAATGGCGCAAACGTAACTATCTCGCCTAAACCAATCGCATTGAGTGATGTGACTCTAACTCCAGAGCAAAGAGCATATGCAAACGTGAATACCACGCTGGCCGTAGCGATGGCGGTAAACATTCTGAATACCACGACCACGGCCACTAACGTGTTCTGGGCTGATGATTCTATCCGCTTGGTATCTCAGCCAATCCCGATTAGTCATGAGTTGTTCTCTGGTATGAAAACACAGAGTTTCAGCATTCCAGGCGTGGGCCTGAATGGTGTTGTGGCGTATCAGGGAGACATTAGCACGTTGGCTGGCAAGTGCCGTATCGCTCTTTGGTATGCAGCTTGTGCTGTACGCCCGGAAGCGATCGGTGTTGGGCTGGCAAATCAGGCATAACAAATAGGGGCTTCGGCCCCTTTCTTATTTGGAGTAAAAAATGACACATATGCTTTATAAGCCCGGTGGCGATACTAAAGTATGGGGAACGTTAGCCCATATTAAAATCGTTGAAGCTGATGAAATTGAACAACATATTGAAGATGGTTGGCTACCGGGAGAACTAAAAACGTTCTTGAACAACTTGACCGTGGCCTACCAAAAGCGGCACAGGTCGTACTTAATTCAATAGGTAACTCAACGTCAGGGGCCATTGTTGGCGCAACTGGAGGTGGCTTTGTGGGCGGCGCAGTGGGTGCCATTGCTGGTTCAGTGGCTAAGGGTGCAATAGAAAAACTGGCGACGTCACGAAGCGGAAGGTTTGCGATTGAAAAAGCAATACAACAAGCCGCAATAGCAGTAAAGCAGGGCGGTTCGCAAGCAGCATTACAAGCAGCAGAAAAGCGTTTTTTAAGCAATAAGGCAGCCGTTAAAGCAATAAAAGAAGCTGTTGGAAACACTGAATTTGAGAGAATGGTAAGGGCTGGCATTGTGGCAACTCTTAGCGGTATAAACGAATAGACACACCCGCTTCGGCGGGTTTTTTATTACCTAAAATCCGAACCACGCAGATTAACCACTGCGGGGATTACGCACGCCTGGAGAAACATAAATGCCTGACATTATACCAAATGTAGTAATAGGAATGCCGTCTCAACTATTCACGATGCCCCGCAAATTTGGCGCAGTATTTGGCGGTCGAATTTACATTGGACTCATCGACACAGATCCGACTATCCCATCTAATCAGATTCAGGTTTATCTTGAAAATGAAGACGGTAGCCTTGTGCCAATGGCGCAGCCAATCCTGATTAATGCCGGTGGCTTCCCAGTATATAACGGGCAAATAGCCAAGTTCGTGACAGTGCAGGGGCATAGCATGGCTGTGTACGACGCTCTTAACGTCCAGCAATTCTATTTCCCTAACGTGCTTAAGTACGACCCAGACCAGTTTAGGCAGTATCTTGACTCACAAGGCGGTGCTGTAACTGTAAACATGCTGGGCGAGCCGACAGGGGCCTCTTTGGTTGGAGTTCAGCCTCAAGGTAATTTAAGCCAGGCAATTAACTGGGTAACCCCGGAACAATTCGGCGCAATCGGTGACGGCACGGTACACCCGCTATCTGAGCGATACGCAACTCTTGCAGCCGCGCAGGCGGTGTATCCGCATGTTACTTCACTGAGCCAGACGATTGACTGGGCGGCGTGTCAAGGGGCAGAGAATTATGCTAGAGGGGTGTCGATAGTAAAATGTCCAACATATGCAAAGTATCATTTTGGTAGCACCGATTACTTAGAATTGGCAATAGATAGCAAATGGTATGGGACAAAACTAACGCAAACAGATAGACCATGCACAACAATGATCCGCACTGACCCAGTGGTACCGCCAGCTTTTGGTCAAGATTGTATTGTTCGGGTAAAAAATTCGGCGGCCGCTGGTAGTGCGGATGAGTTTGTTCGAGGCATTGTATTTGAGGGGTTTAAATTAACTCGTAACTTAGCGCGACGACCAAATGTGCGCGGCAAGAATAGCATAGGGTTACATCTAAATTTCGGCATGAAAGCCATCATTGATGTGACAATCAACGGCTGTGATTTTGGAGTGCTAGGTTATGGCTGCTGGGGAAGTACTGGCGTTGTTCGAATTGACTCATGCCACAAAGGCATTTATTTAGACGGGTGGAACTCAACGCCAGAAAATGCTGGGAGAGGCACTCTAACTAGTATTGATTGGCGCGTAGAGATCGACGTAAGTGTATTTCCAATTTACCTAGCGCAAACAACATATTCTAAATTTACGGGGTTCTATGAAGGGCTAAGAGATACATTTACTGATTTCTATAAAAAAGATATTGAAACAGCATGTGGCGTCACACTTGACTCCGAGTGTAGTAATGTGGATTTCTTTTTGGGAATCGAGGCGTTTCAAGGAACGCACCTGACCTGTGGATCAGGTAATAATATTACTTTGAATAACTTTTATTTCAATGATTATGCATACAATGGCACAACTGGCATTAATGGAGCTAAAGCACAGATTGATGGGCTGATGGGGAGGAGTACCCCTCAGATTTCATCTGCCTCACGTGCTTTTATATTCGCCCATGGTTTAAATAACAATATCACTGTTATTAACCCTACTTATTTTGGGGGGAATATCACTGATGACCCTGAGTATGTAAGATATTTTTATAATATAGCTACCGGTAATGCTATTTCAACAATCGGGGGGTACGTCTCTCTAGCCTCATTATTTAGTCTTACACGTGCGAGATTTAACTTATTCCGACCTTTAAATACACGAAATATATTAAGTGATTACTTCCCGTCTGGATACACACCAACTGGTGCTGATGTAGCTACACATAAGGCATGGCAAACTAAAGTTACCGGCGGTGGCGATGGCCGCGTAGCGCTAGATGCACCGTCTGGTTATAGGATTTTAGATTTTACGGCGCTAGTAATTGGCTCTACAACAAGCAGTCCAATGGTATTAGGTGTGCTTTCATCTACAGATTCACAGATACAATTACAGTCTAATGCAGGCGGGGTTACAGTGCAGTATAAACTAACAATACAGATCACTAAGTGAAAATTGTCAGCTCTAGCATGCTAGAGCTGACAATTGAGCTTTATATTGTTTTTATTTTTAAGCTTCCATCCCCTGACCATTCAACATGATAAACGCCTTTCCCGCCGTCAGGATAAATATCATAGAAAAACTTAGAGTTTCTATCCCAAAACTGCTTGTCTGGGTTGTAAACATACAGATATGAAACCCCCTTCAGGACATCATGAAGTGTTTTATCACACGTCCACTTATCAGCATTACTGTATTTTTCTCCCAGAGACCAGCACCAACTAAAGGGTTTATATGGCAGCATGTAATAATTAAATGCCACGGCAGTATACCCGTTTGTATTTTGGTCAATAATGTAAGCTCTTTCTCCATTGCTTATATTAAGTTTAATTAAATCTGTTGCTTTATTTATATCGCTTAAAATAGACATTTTTGATTTGTTTGGATAAATTCCTGATGACTGTTTTTTATACGATTCCGGGGAGGCAACTGTCATTGATATCAATATTATTGTTGGTATTATTAATGGTTTTAATTTTTCACCAGTGCTAACCAATACTCCTATTTGAGCAATAATAAAAATAGACCATGCCAAGATAAATGTAGATGAATATCTCTCAAATGAAGCTAACTTTAAGCTTTCATACTCAGTAAAGAAAGATATATAACACAGTAAAAGAAATGCTATATATGCAATTCCAAATATAAACATACCTAAATTTATGGTTGTAATTTTGTATCTTTCTGGTTTTTTATATAAGAAAGATACAATTATAGATATAACAAAAAGGCCAATCATGGTTTCAAACATTGATATTCTAAAGTATGAGATTGAGCTATGAATAAATGGAGTGTCAAAGAATCTCACATAAAATTCACTCAATGTACCTGCCACCTTTTCTTTTAAAGGTGATGTGTTAAACTCATTTATAGATGGTATTTTAGTATTTGATGGGTAATTTATGCTTGATACATATAATGACCATGATTTATATGTAACCAGAGAAACCACAAACAAAAACATAGTGTAGAGCATGTTTCTTTTTATATTTGAAAAGTTAACTCCATCACTAAATATTTTACATATGAAGTACAAGCAAACTACAAATAAAGAAAAAACCAAACCAATTTGTTTTATTATTATAAGGTTAGACGCGGCAATACATAGAAAAATAAAGTCAATTCTATCTTTTGCAGACATGGCTAATATTATTGTTGCAGCAAAGTATACTGCAATCAATTGATCTACATATATTGTAGAAAGGTCATAGCCAAGTATGTATATTAAAGGTATTAATGATAAAAACAGAATTAGTGACGTAAATTTATTTGTGAAATTTAACCTTGTCGCACTGAAGGCAAGGCATGATAGTATGAATATGCCATGAGATACAACAACCAATCTATCTGACCACTCATTAAAGAATAGTATATTATACTGCCATAGTTGTTGCGCTGGAGGGTAGTTTTTAAAGGCTGAGAGTGGTGTGGATTCGGTATATATTGAATCTTCTGCATGGATTAATTTGACGCTAGAACCCCAGAATGAAAACTCATCCCATCCAGTAAATATAAATCCGCTACGAACCAATATTGCTAGCAATATAAATGGGATAGAGAAAGAAGCGATGTACGCCGCTTCTTTATAGTTTAAACTAAACCCGCCCTTATATACTTGGTATATAAATAATACTACACCTAAAACGCATAGAGATATAACACCAATCTTAAGGTGACCAAACAAAGCAAAGCAATAAAGGAAGGTGATAGAAAAAGATATATAGTAAAATAATACTTCACTCCAGCGCCTACGGAGTGATAAAGACATGAATGAAGCATATCCAAAAAATGAAATGAATAGTGAAATTATCCCAAACATATAGTATCCATATTAAGAGCGTAAGGCCACGACGATTCCGACTACTATGAGTGTGACGCCGATAAAATATTGATGTGTAAATCGCTCACCCAAAAACATGTAACTACCGATGGGAACGATAACAAATGCTAGCGCCATTATCGGGTATGCCTTGCCTAGTTCAATTTTCTGCAATACCCACACCCATGCGATTGTTGTAATTCCGTATAATGAGAAGGCAAAAAATAGAATCACCAATACACCTGAAGAAAAAATACTGCCTGTTTTGTGCATCTCTGATGCGCTTAATTTAAATAAAATCTGACCGACAGCAATCCCTATAACGCATAGTAGTGCAACAAAATAAATCATCACTTGTACCTATTATGGAAAGGCCTTTTGGGAACATTATTAACATCATGTCCGATAAACGCCAGTATTAACTGTAGACCCAATATTATTGGCAGCCCAGATAACATGACGGTACCTGACGTTGCAGGGATATTTGTTACTATTGTATCTATCCAGTTAATCGCACCAACTATCACACCAAATAAAAAGAAAGAAAGCCCGATTGGAAGCTCTATTGATGCTAAGGACATATCACGGAGATAGTAGTTATAGAATACTCGCTTAAAAAAGTTTCGAGTATGCTTAAACAAGAAGTCGCCAACTATTCTTGAGATCTTTAAATTGCTTTCTTCATCTTCATATTTTGCTTCCATTGGTATATCTATCGCAACAGCTTTAATTATATTTAGTCTAAATAATATATCTGATTCAAAAAAATATCTTTTACTTATTTTATCTAGCGGCAGCTGCGATATAACTTCACAATGTATTGCAGTATATCCATTTGTTGGGTCAAATAAATCCCAATACCCTGACGATAACTTTGTCATGAATGAAAGAATGGCGTTGCCAAATAACCTTATTTTTGGCATTTTAGTTATCTTATCAAGATTAAAAAATCTATTCCCTTTTGTATAATCAGCATCACCGGCAATAATTGGGGCTATGAATTTTGGAATTAAATCCGGATCCATCTGACCGTCACCATCTATTTTTACAACTATATCCATGCCATCGGCTAATGCCGATATATAGCCATTCATTACCGCACCACCAACACCAAGATTGATGTTATTGTACAAAATTGTGACTCTGTCGTCAGTGTTATTCTCTTTTACAAAATTTCCCGATCCGTCCGGACAGCAATCATCAACTACATATATTTTATCAACACAATCTCCAATTCCATTCAGAACTCCAAGTATATGATTTTTAACTCTATATGATGGGATTACCACTGCGATTTTCATCTTTAACCTTTTTGTATGAAAAATTATTTCCCGAAACAAGTCTATCATCTGTAAATAAGACGATCAGCTATTGATTTAGTGTTGAGAGATTGGGGGGCATTAAGTGAGTTGAATGATGGGCAGGGATGCCGAATGATGCAGTGCCATATTAGTGACGCATCTATAGTGCCGAAGAAGTGTCAGTGATATGTCATTGTTAGCCACAATGTCACTTGTGAATGCAGATTGGGCCAGTGTTTACAATGAGTTATATATACTACGACGTTCTTTGAGTTTGTTGTGCATTGATCATTGCCTTATAAGGGATCTGTTGTGCGGTGCCTGTGGCAGTATCTGTTCTTTTGTTGGTTATATTCCAGGGTATAGATCCCGCGCCCTGATACAGTTGATACTGTAAATGATCGGTGCCGGAGATCAGTTTCATTTGTGGCCAAGGTGTTAAAAAATTATCTCCGTTTGTTATGTAGGTAGTAAAGGTTGCGTTTTTGGTGCAGGTTGCGGTGATAAATTGATTTACGGCAATAAATTGAGCCATTAGTGCATAGCTGCCAAAATTCACGTCGGGTGCGTTGTTTATAATACAGTCGTTTTTGACCTCTAATGTGACAGTCACTACTGAGGTTGCTGTTCCTTTGAATGGCCCACCCAGGCAGAGGCTAATAACTGAGGTAGCACATAAATCATAATCCCAGTTCAAGGTGATACTATCGGTATAAGTTCCAGCACTGACGTTAACGTTAATGGCGTTATTGCTGCCGGTACGGATATAAATAGGTAAGTTAGCTTTTATTTGTAGTAGCGTGACGGACAGTAGCCCGCTGCTGGCATAATTTATCACGCTATTTGCAACCACGGGATGAGTAAGACCAGCATCAGAATAGAGAGAGTAAGGAATCAGATCGCCGGCCGTATTTTTAAGATTAAAGCTATTGGTGGTTCCTGAGACTGTTGCGTTCAACACCGGAGAGGATAATAAACTCACGCCGGTTCCGATGCAAAGTAGCGCAGTCACACCGCTACTATTTTCTGGCAATGTATTGACATTAAAAGATGAATTTGATGGAAGTGTTATAGCAGCGGCGGAAAAGGTGCAGGCAGTGGCATTGTCTATAGATGATAACCATAATACAGACAACATTAATCCGTTAAAAAGCCATTGCGCCCCGAAGTTCTTGCTGGATATTGGTCTAAAGACTAATGTCATTAGCATTTCCTTATATACCATTAGCAGTTTATGGCGTCGCCCATAGTTGGATAGGGCAATTATTGGCATATCGCAGTGCCGGCATCTTGTATTCCTTTCGTATTTTTCAATCGGAACTGGCTGTAGCAATTTGTGCCGTTATCAGCACGTACGATCCTGATTTTATTCAGTTGAACGACTTGTTCAATATAAGCCATGCCATCCCACCCAACGTAACTTACCGGTGAACTGCCCGTGGTATAGATCGTACTGCCTTTTGGCAAGTATTTACCTGATTTATCGGTAAGTCGGATATTTGCTGCGGTAATTTGCTCAATGGGAAACTCAATTAAATAGCCACTGCGTTCGCTGATGGCTAATTGGCGCTCGACTGTAGGCAAAATGACATCCGCAGGTAAATTCATCGGGTCAATCTGAAATTTTGCCTGGTAATATGAGGAGACCGTCGGGATCAGTACATAACCGTTGGCGTCAGTTGCCCCAATCAATTGATTTTCGTAGCTGACCGGAATATCGCTAAATCCATTGGTTGAAACCAAAGCAAAAGCGTCGCTAATCATATTACTGGCATAAACGCCGCCATTCATCATAACTAATGAGCCGGTCAGCTCACCCCAACTATTGTAGTTATTGCTGTTGCCATATATTCCCGCGCGGCTTTCCATTATCCGTGTACGCCAAATAACATCGGCTTGCTGGTAGCTACTGTTTTCACTGTTACCGTTGGCATAAGCGAGATTCCACCCCAAACCACCATTAGACGGTGTTGCGCGGCCATAATTAACGCGTTGGAACCACTGATTATCAATATCGCGGGCTGTGCTGACGCTGGCAGATCCCCATTCACCCAGCGGGATATTCCATACCAATTGCGCATTGTAACCTTTGCTGCCCAGTTCACGGTTAAGCGAAAGGTAAAAACTGGTGTTATGGAATACTGAAGCGCTATAGCTGACGTTGACCAGCCGGGTTCGCTCCCCTAAAGCATCCCGGACATCAAAATAGCCTGAACCGAGAGTACCGAAGTTGCCAAGGCTGATACTCCCGGTGAGTTGATCGGTGCGTCGGCTCAAGCGAAAATCACTTTTATAATTAGCCAGGTCACCATAATTATCACTGCGGGTAATGCGTTGGGCATTCAGATTAAAGAATGAATTACTGTAGGTATATCCGAGTGAACGCTGATCCCCACGGCCGCCACGAGTGGAAATTGGCACCTGTAAGGTATTAATTGTTGTGTTATTAATATCGGCTATAGGCTTATCAATAACATCACTAAAAGCGTCATCGGAGGTACGACTCATACTGTAAGCACTGTTGAGCACGCCAAATAACCCCATGCGAAAACTTGTGCCTCCACCAACCACGCTCATTCCTCTGGCAACATCACCTCTGCCTTCTAATGTCAGCCAAGGAGTGGTGCCGTAACGAACGACACCACTGGCAACAGATTCAGCGTAATCGGCTGAACGAACAGCATAATTACGGCGTAAGGCACCCGCCGAAAAACTAAAATCCCACATGCCAGGTTTTAGCAATGAACTGGCAACATAAAAAGGAACGGAGGTGCTGATTTGCCTACCGAGAGCATCGGTAGTGACTATAGTGGCCTGACCGGCTCCATTAATGCGTGGGGCATTGTCGATAACAAATGGGCCGGGGTTAATATGGGTTGATTGTGTTCTGAAATTATCGATATACAGTTCTACGGTACTGGGCACCGCAGCCTGACCGGAAAATTGAGGCAGTGGATAAGTAATAAGGTCTGGGCGAATAGCAAAATTGCGTGCTATTTGAATACCACCGAGCCGTACTGCGCTGCTCCACGGTAAGGCACCAGTGATAAGATCCCCTGCGGTATAACGCAGCAGATGAGCTTCATCATTTCTTTGCCACTGGGTATCAAAACGAATATAACCGTCATCATTATCGCTACTGTCATTACCTGAAAAATTAGTGCGATAAACACCGGTATTACTGATCAGGCCAAAACGGTCAAAAATACGTTGCTCGGTCCAGGCAGCAACACTACCTGACTGTGAGATACCGCTGCTTTGAGTGGCATAAACATCATAGTTTAATAAAAATCCCAAACTGCTTTGTGCAAGATTGAAATCTTCTTTTATGGCAACGTTAATTTGTTGTTTTGGTAACCATTCACTGGGAACATTGATCAATAAACGTTGGTTTTCGCCATCATATTTCAATGTGACATTATCCATATTATCCACTGCAACTTCAGCGGGGGAGGGGTCGGCTATTGGCAGCCCAATTGCGCTTAACTGTGATGATGAAAGGTAGTAATGCCCACCGCGATAGATAACGGGGACTGCATCGCCAAAGTTACGGTCATTGACGACTAACTCAAGATATAACGTGCTATCGGGCATGGTTGCCATTGGTGGCGACGGCAAGTTATCCCCCCAAGCAGCACAGGGTATTAGGGCGGACAGCAGCATTGAGCCATACAGCGATGTTAATAATGGCGATAGCCTAAATCTGATAGTCATTCCAAACCCTAGGTTATTATTAAACACACCTCATTTTTATAAGCTGACGCATTATCGATGTGGGATAACTATTGGTTTGATTTCGTTATTAATGATGGCAGCTAATTCCCCGGTTCTGGCGGTTGAACTAATCGGGAAACTCATTTTTGAACCGGCTAATATATAACCCAGCAAACCTTTATTGATCTCTTTACCTTGCAGGGTTACCTGGGAAATACGTGCGTGAACCGCACTCTGATTATTAATGTTTAGCCACTGTTTACCATTCTCAGTGGCCAGGCTATAGCTGAGTTTGGTGGGCATAGTATTTGCTGCAGGTAGGGTATCCGATTTAATTAGTACGCCACTACCATAGACAAATAGAGGAACGGAATAGCGCATTTGAAATTTCAGCCCCAATTGTGCGGCAGATGCCGGATTCTTATCATTTGGATCCTGGCGAGGTATTTCATCAATTAATATCCGGTACGCCTGTTCTTGTCCTGCGGGAACCTGCGTATTTTTGACTAAACGAATCAGTTGGCGCTTACCCGGTTGGATGGTGGCTACCGGTGGGCTGGCAATTATTCTTGACTGAGAAGTGTAATCGTCCTGAGTGTTGACCTGTTGCCAACCCAATACCCGTATTTGCATATAAATAGGTTGGCTGTCTTTATTTTCTAACCATAATGCGGTGGCTTTATCACTGTCGGAAATTATCGGGTCAATGGGCCATATCAGAACTGAGGCCGCAGCATACAGTTGAGCGCTGGTCAGTGTGGTACAAAGCAATACAGTTCGAGTGAGCAGATTAAATGTTGTCATCGTGAAATCTCCCGCGGCATCATGCCTGTAATCAATAAGTGACTGTGACTAATAAAGTATCGGTATAAAGTCCTGCAGTTGGTTGTGTGCTACTGGCAAACAATTGCGCATATAAAATGACGTATTGCACCGTGCCATTGGTGGCAACCAACTGTGTTGTTCCCCCGTTGCTGCCATTCCCCCATATAAGCGTTCGGGCGGAGTCTTGATATATTTGATACAGCAAGTATTCACCTGTTGAGCTGTTGAGTAAGCGCCTGCCCGCCGTGATGCTACCTGAGGTATTGGCCCCGGAATTAAGCGCCAGTGTGACGCTGGGGTTGCCGCTGCACTGTATGGTGATTGTTCCTGAATTGAGGCCGGATATCGCATTAGTGACGTTTGCCAACGAAGCAATATTGCCAAAATCTAATGTGCCAAAGTTACTGGTATCAGTAATTCCTCCACCAAGGCTACAGCCGCTAAGCACGGTCGCATTGACAGTGAAAGTCTGTGACACTGGGGAGGTAGATGCATGGGCCATCGGCATGCTAAGTACTGAAATAAGCAGGGCGCTGGTGAGGCTATAGTGAGAAACGGCAAATTTCACGGTCAGCATCCTCCATCATGTTTACCAATTCACCGTGACTTGAACAGTGTCGGTATAAGTCCCTACCGCAGGTGTGGGCTGCGCGAAAACCAGGCCATAAACCGGTATGACGACAACGTGCCCGCTAGCCACCTGAGACACACCGGTCAGGTTGTCCCAAATTTGGCTATGTGCGGCATCGGTATACAGATTGTAATTAACATGTTGGCCTGAGGGGCCGCCAGCCAGATAACGGCTGGCAGTGCTACCACTTTGTCCACCATTCAGTAACACGTGGAAGGTGGTGCCTTTACTGCATTGGATTGAAATTGCTCCGTTACTTGCCTGCCCAGCCACTGCAATGGCGCGGGTTAACGCTACGGTGGAGCCAAAATTCAAGGTGCCAAAACTGTTGGTATTAACAATGGTGCCCGCCGTGCAGGTGGGCAATAACGTGGCAGTTACTGCGATATTGGCATTTTTTGTTACCGCATCAGCGCTATCTACTGGCAGCAGCAAGCAGCAAGTTATTACCAGATTAAGCACTTGATGATAGCAACCTACCATTACCAGGTAACGGCAACGGTGACGGTATCAGTATAAGTCCCAACGAGAGGGGTGGTTTGAATGGGAACCTGTGCGTAGATGATGAGGGGAATTGCCGTGCTCAGTCCAGCACCTGTCCCGCTTTGCGTCCCGGTTGTTGGGGTTGAGTCCCATGGTTGAGCCATAGCGCTGTCTTTATACAGGTTGTAATTAACGAATGCTGACGTTCCTCCTGTTAGCCGGCGTTGCCCTGAATTGTTATGCAGCCCATTATCTATCGAGATGGTATAAGGGGTGTTATTACTGCAATATAAACTGAGCGATCCGTCAGTTGTCCCACTGAATGTTACATTACGTGGAGCAGTTAGGTCGCTCACCGAACCGAAGTTTATCGTTCCCAGATTACTCATGTTTCCAGTACTGGTGCCATCATTGACATAGCAACCGGTAGTGATGATGAGTGTTGCTGCTATTGCACCAGTAGCGGTACCCGCATTTGCCACAGGAGCGACCTGTAATACCGTCATGGCACCGATAATAAGTAAGGTTTTCTTCATTGTTTCTTCCTTAATCATATAATTTGCAGCCAAGTAATCTGGAACCGAGTGACGCCAATAACGTAGCGAAACTGATGCTTGAGTCACTAATTATTAAATTTTCTATCCATTTAATTAATAGCAGCAAGATTAAGAAAGTGTAAAATTAATTAATAAAAATCTCATCAGTCTAATTTTTATCATTTATTGTCATTTATATTGGCGAAAATATAAAAATAGGCTACCCATACGTTAAAGAAAAACTGATGTTTTATGCCGCGAATTTTTAATGTGAATCGATAAGGATTAATGTTTACTGTGGCTGATGTGGGGCGGGCGCATTTATTTTAAGGCGTTACGGCGTGCTAGCGGTTATCAGGGCAGCTCACTGTGAGCTACCCTGATGATTAATTAAAAACGAGGGATCGCGGTACCCCAATTACGCCAATCTTTAGGTTCTTCAGGGTTAAGCAAGAAGTGCTGATTCACGCTAGCTTTTGGTGCCAGTGGCGTGGTCGGTGGGGTAGCGAAAGCAATACCTCCCCGGATAAACTGCTGGAAGGTGCCGCTTTTCACCACACCGCCGGTCAAGCCGAATTCAAGGTTATAACCGGATGCCAGCCAGAACACACTGTTTTGCCGGACCAACGGCTGGAACTTCTGGCTGATGCGTATCGATACCTGCACCCGATCAGACATCGCACCAAGATTAAATCCAGTCACCGTACCCACCTCAAGCCCACGGAACAGAACCGGCGTACCCACCTGCAACGATCCCGCTTCTACAGTATCCAAAATGAGACTAAGGCCATCAAGATAGCGGGAATCTGTAATGGTGGCGGTTTGCAGCTCAAAAGTACGTAAGGTGCCGCCTTTGCCTGGCTCTACATTAATGTAGGGTTGGAACAAGGTATCCAGATTATTGACCCCTGCGGCGGAGATCTCCGGTGAGACAATGGAGAAACGGGTGCCGGCACGGGCAAAGCTTTGCACATATTCCGGATACAGTACCGCCTTGGCTAACACTTCGTTGCGTTCAGGTGCCAGTTTGAGTGATTCGACCTGACCAATATTGATACCCAGATAGCGAATTGGCATGCCTGCTGCCAGTTTACTGGCATCAAAAGTGCGCAATATAATCTGGCTGCCGACCGCACGAGCGGCGGTTTCATTACCATAGAGAGTCCGTTTAGCCCCTTTATCCAGAGTGACACCTTCCAGATTATCAAAGCTAATAGCGCCTTTTAGTGCACGATTAAGCGGAGATGCCTGCACAGTTAGACCACTGCCGTTCAGTTGTACTTTCGCGCCGCCCTCGGCCCAAAAAATACTTTTATCGGTTAGCAGATTACGATATTCAGGCTGAATATAGACGTCCACTTCAAACTCATTGGCTTTTGGTCTGATATGGATAATTTCACCGACCTGAAACTTGCGATACAGCACGACTGAACCGGTTTGCACATCCGGCAAACTGGTGGCGGTTAAGCTCAAGGTGGTGGCAGGGGAGTTACCTAAGATGCCATCGGTGGCTTTGGCCACGCTGCTATAAAGCGGATACTTACTCAGGGCATCACCTTTGCCGCCCGGTAATAGTAAAATACCGCCCTCAATCCACTCTTGTGCACTGGCTCCCTGAATGTCAATGCCATCAATTCCAAGCTTCACATCCAGACGACTGTTAACCACAAACTTACTGTCTCTATGCACCAGATTGCGGTATTTCGCATCAATTGCCGCCGTGAAGGTGACACCATTTGCTGACAACTCACGGGTTAAAACCTGACCAATGTTAACACCATGCAGTGAGATCGGCTGACCAACATCAATACCATAGCTTTGGGGGGCAGTTAACTGTAATTCAAGCACGTTGGGCTGCTGTAACAGGCTTTTACTGCTCGGCAGAACTGTAAAGTGTTTTTGTGGCTCACCTTCACCAGGGATTAGCTCCAATGTATTACCGGTCAAAAGCTCACTCAGATTGGCATTATTCAAGCTGACCCGTGGACTGTTCATTTCAATGCGGCTACCGGTGCGCATTAAATCCACTACTGACGGGTCAATGGTGAGTTCGCCGGTCACTTTACTGTCCGGTTGCAGTGTCATTTTAGTCAGGGTACCCACTTGTAATCCCTGATAAATCAGTGGCGTTCGCCCCTCACTGAGACTATTTCCGCCAGGTAAATCCAACATAATGGCGACACCGCGTTGGCTATGGGCTAAATCGGGGTAAAGCTGGAAGGGTTGATCTGGCTTCGCATTCTGGCTGTTATGTGGGGAGTCAAAGGCGATAGCCCCGTTGACCAATGCCGCCAGGCTTTCCATTTGCACGGAGGCACCACTTAGGCTGAAATCCCCTTTAAAACCAGAGACATTCCAGAAGCGGGTATCATTTTTTACCAGTTTGGCGAAGCGACGGTCAATCAGTACATCAATGACCACACCGTTATTATCAGGCGCAATATTGTAATCATAAACTTTACCTACCGGGATCTTGCGGTAGTAAACCAGAGAACCGTTATTGAGGGACCCTAAATCGGGGGCATGGAGATGCACCATCAGTTCGCCGGTATTCAGACGAAACTTGGGCTGGGTATCCAACGCGGTAAAGTGGTTCTGCGGTTTACCTTCTCCCGGCATCATCCCGATATAATTACCACCAACCAGAGCATCCAACCCAGAAACCCCGGCCAACGAGGCCTTAGGTGTGACCAACCAGAACTGGGTACCTTCCCGTAGTGAGTCTTTCATATCATTTTTGATACTGGCAGTGACTTTAATATTACGCAAGTCATCATCCAGACTGATGGATTGCACCATCCCAACGTCGACTCCTTGATAGCGAATCGGGGTGCGCCCAGCCACAATCCCGGCAGCAGATTGGAAATCAATGGTGACTTCAGTTCCACGCTCCTGCCAGTTGTTATAAACCAGCCAACCTGCAATCAGCAGGGCAATAAAAGGTAGCAACCAGAAAGGCGATATCCGGCGTTTATGTTTAATTTGTGCCTCAGTCGGTGTACTCGGCGTTTCCTGTTGCATGTGCATCCCAAATCAACCGGCTGTCCAGCCATTCAACAGCAAGGATAGTCAAAATAACCGCAGACCCAAAATAGAAGGCTGCCGGCCCCATAGTGAAGGAAAGTAGCTGATCGCGATTAATCAGCGACATCATTAACGCAATAACAAAGAGGTCCAACATCGACCAACGGCCAATCCAGGTAATCAGTCGCAGCAAACGCATGCGGGTTTTCAGGCTGTGTTGCGTTTTAAGGTGAATACTGAGCAACAAGGTGATCAACACAATGATTTTGGTAAAGGGAACCAACACGCTGGCGATAAATACCACCGCAGCAATAGGCAGGTTACCCGATGAGGCCAACGACACCACGCCGGAGAAAATGGTATCTTCCATTCGGGTACCGTTGGCATAAACAATAGATATGGGTAACAGGTTAGCAGGCAATAGCAGCACTATCGAGGCGATTAACGCCGCCCAGGTTTTTTGGATGCTGTGGCGGCGGCGATGGCGCAAAGGGGTATGGCAGCGCGGGCAGCGCCCATGCGCATCGCAGTGGCCGGTATAATGGCATGACAGGCAAACGCGTAGCGTTTCCCGTGGGCCTGTGGGCTGCTCCTGCGGATAAAACCGCGCCCATAATTGTTCCAGATTCAGATGCACCAGCGTCAGAATACTGAGTAATGTCAGGGCGAGGTAGGCTATCAAACCGCTACCGGGCATCACATCAGCGTATTCTTTGACCTTAATACAGGCCACTGCCATGCCGATAAGGTAGATATCCAGCATCACCCATTCTTTCAACCGTTCCAGCATTAGCAGTATTGGGCGTAGGTTCATGCCAATTCGGCTGCCGATACGCAGATAAAGAATAGAAACAGTGAGCGTGATTGGTGCTCCGAGAATACAAAATGCCACCATACTGGCGGTGATTGGGTGGCCCTGATTGCTCATCTGCCAGATACCTTCCAGCAGACTGGCATCAATACGTGTGCCGAGCAGGCGAATGGTGATTAGCGGCTCAGTAAAAGCAAAAGGCATCAGTAGCAGCATGGCGACAGCCAGGGCGGTCAGGCGAGTCAGCGACCAATCGCGGCCACTGGTGATTTTTGCACTGCAACGTGGGCAATACGCGGTTTGTCTACTATTAAGCGGCGGTAAGGTAAACAGCGCATCGCACTGGCAGCATCGCTGAAGCCGTGCGCTGGAGAGGGGCCGTTGAATGGCATGTACCTTCATATTATAAAACCCTGACACCGACACCGGTTTATAAAGAATAGCGCGGATGTTAGCAGAGCAATGGGGCAAAACAAGAGGCAAAACGGGGCAAACTCCCAATGCGGATAACTCTTTTGTATCGCCGCCACTGAATAATCTTGTCGCAAATGGCATTTAATGATTACTTTATATAAGCTAAGCGAAACTATTGCCTCTGGCTATTCTTAGGTTTCTAACGGTCATTACATGAAAAAAGCAGAATTCTACGCGGAATTAAAACGTGATTTGAGTGCTCTGATTGCCGGTGAAACCAATTTCATCGCCACCTTGGCTAACGCCAGCGCCTTATTTTATGAGCGCCTTGAGGGCGTGAATTGGGCTGGATTTTACTTGATTGATGGTGAGCAATTGGTGCTGGGTCCTTTTCAGGGGAAAATCGCCTGTGTGCGTATTCCGATTGGAAAAGGCGTGTGTGGAACTGCCGTGGCAGAAAACCGCGTTCAGCGGGTCGGAGATGTACATGCATTCCCCGGTCATATTGCTTGTGACGCAGCAAGTCATGCTGAAATTGTGCTGCCAATCACTGTTAAGGGTAAAATCCTCGGCGTTTTGGATATCGACAGCATTGTTTATGATCGCTTTGATAAAGACGACGAATTGGGCTTAACATCAGTCGTGGCACGGCTTTGCGAGCATCTTCAACTCTGTGATAGCGCAAAATATGTCACACAGACTGCAAGTTGATATACGGATAACGTGGCAATTGCTGATGGCGTCATTATAATGACGCCTGTTCATGCCTGCGCTGGTTGGCAAACCCGTTGTAATCAGGAAATTTCATGGAAAATCAACCTAAGTTGAACAGTAGTAAAGAAGTCATAGCCTTTTTGGCTGAGCGGTTCCCGCTTTGCTTCACCGCCGAAGGCGAAGCACGTCCACTGAAGATCGGTATTTTTCAAGATCTGGTGGAGCGTGTTCAGGGGGAAGAGAATTTAAGCAAAACGCAATTGCGTTCTGCGCTACGTCTCTACACCTCAAGCTGGCGTTATCTTTATGGGGTCAAAGTCGGTGCTGAACGTGTTGATTTGGATGGTAACCCTTGTGGGGTGCTGGAAGAGCAACATGTAGAACATGCCCGCAAACAGCTGGAAGAGGCGAAAGCCCGCGTTCAAGCACAACGTGCTGAACAACAAGCTAAAAAACGCGAAGCTGCCATTGCTGCGGGTGAAACCCCAGAGCCACGTCGCCCACGTCCGGCAGGTAAAAAACCTGCGCCGCGTCGTGAAGCGGGTGTTGCTGTGGAAAACCGCAAGCCTCGTCAGTCACCTAGCCCACAGCAGGCTAATCAAAAACAGGCTCGGCCACCTCGTCCACCGGCCGAGGAAAACCAGCCACGCCCTGTGCCGGTCACAGATATCTCTAAACTGCAAATTGGTCAAGAAATCAAAGTCAGAGCAGGCAAGAGCGCGATGGATGCAACCGTATTAGAAATCGCTAAAGATGGCGTACGGGTGCAGTTATCTTCCGGTCTGGCGATGATTGTGCGCGCAGAACACTTGCAGTTCTGATACGGAGGCCAACCTAGGCATGAACAAATTTGTCAGACTAGCAGCAATAGCAGGCTTGTTACTGGCGGGGGCGAGTTACGCAGCCGATACGACGTATCGCATTGATCAACTTCCTCAACTGCGTCAGGAACCAGAGCATGCAACTGTGAGTGAGCGCGTAACATCGCGCTTCACTCGCTCTCACTATCGTCAATTTGCATTAGACGATCAGTTTTCAGCCAAAATATTTGATCGCTACCTCAACATGCTGGATTACAGCCATAACGTGTTGTTAGCATCAGATGTGGCACAGTTCACGGATAAAAAGCATTCGCTGGACGATGAGTTAAAATCAGGTCAGCTAGACACGCCTTTTGCTTTATTCAATCTGGCGCAAAAGCGCCGTTTTGAGCGCTATCAATATGCATTGTCAGTATTGGATAGGCCCATGGTCTTTACCGGTAATGACACCATTGATATTGATCGCGGCAAAGCGCCTTGGCCTACCAGTGAAGCCGAGCTGAACAAGCTTTGGGACGCAAAAGTTAAATACGATCAGCTCAATTTGAAATTAGCCGGTAAAACGGATAAAGAAATCAAAGAGACGCTGACGAAACGCTATCAGGCTGCCATTAAACGTTTAACGCAGAGTAATAGCGAAGACGTTTTACAACTGATCATGAATGCGTTTGCTCACGAGATTGACCCACATACCAATTACCTTTCTCCGCGTAATACTGAACAATTCAACACCGAGATGAGCCTATCTCTGGAAGGTATTGGTGCAGTCTTGCAAATGGATGATGATTACACATTAATCAACTCTATGGTTCCAGGCGGTCCCGCGGCGAAAAGTAAAACTATCGCCGTAGGTGATCGAGTGATTGGTGTTGGTCAAACCGGTAAGCCGATGGTTGATGTGATTGGCTGGCGTCTTGATGACGTGGTTGCGCTAATCAAAGGGCCGAAGGGCAGTAAAGTACGGTTGGAAATTTTACCTGCGGGTAAAGGGACCAAGCCTCGTACCGTCACCTTGACTCGTGAGCGTATTCGCCTGGAAGACCGTGCGGTGAAAATGTCGGTGAAAACCCTCGGCAAAGAGCGTGTCGGTGTATTGGATATTCCTGGTTTCTATGTTGGCCTGACCGAAGACGTTAAGGTGCAATTGCAGAAACTGGAGAAAGAGAATGTCAGCAGTATTATCATTGATTTGCGCAGTAACGGTGGCGGAGCATTAACCGAAGCGGTGTCGCTGTCCGGTTTGTTTATTCCGAGTGGCCCCGTGGTTCAGGTGAGTGATAACAACGGCAAAGTGCGTGAAGACAGTGATACCGACGGTGTGGTGTACTACAAAGGCCCGCTGGTGGTATTGGTTGACCGCTACAGTGCATCTGCTTCTGAGATCTTTGCCGCCGCAATGCAGGACTATGGCCGCGCATTAATTGTGGGTGAACCAACCTTTGGTAAAGGTACGGTTCAGCAGTATCGTTCTTTGAATCGTATTTACGATCAAATGCTGCGCCCTGAATGGCCGGCATTGGGCTCACTGCAATATACTATCCAGAAATTCTATCGGGTAGATGGCGGCAGTACTCAGCGTAAAGGGGTCACGCCGGACATCGTGATGCCAACGGGCGTTGATCCGGCAGAAACCGGTGAAAGTTTCGAAGATAACGCCCTACCTTGGGACAGCATTAATGCTGCCAGCTACACCAAAACCGAGGATCTGAAACCGCTGGAACCTGAGCTGTTAAAAAATCATGCAGCACGTATCGCCGCTGATCCTGAGTTCCAGCATATTCAACAAGATATTGAACGTTATAAGGCTTTAAAAGAGAAGCGCAACATTGTCTCTCTAAATTACGCTCAGCGTGAAAAAGAGAACCATGATGATGATGCCACACGTTTGGCCCGCTTAAATGAGCGTTTTAAACGTGAGGGTAAAAAGCCACTGGCGTCATTGGACGATTTGCCAAAAGACTATCAGGAGCCAGACCCTTATCTGGATGAAACGGTTCATATTGCGTTGGATTTAGCGCATAAGCAAAAAGTACAGCCACAGGTTGCACCACAACCGGTAACACCTGCTGCGACAGCAAATGCCGCTAAGTAATTTCGCGGATAATATGAAGAGTCCGGGTTCTGCTGAATCCGGATTTTTTTTACGATTTTTTCATCGCAAGGTTTATCGGTTGGCGAAAAAATAGCAAAATATGTAATGAAAAGTATCCAAATTTGTAAAGTTATGTTGATTTTCTCTGTTAGAACTTAACAAGCCTTGAAAATTTATCAGATGCCCATACGATCAGCGTATCTCGACAGTATTTGGCTAAGTCATTATTCAGGGTTATGACAATCTTGGCTTAACACCCTATCGACTTAATACAATAAGGAAATAAATTTTTATGATGCGTATCGCTCTGTTCCTACTCACCAACCTGGCTGTTATGTTGGTGTTCGGGTTGGTACTAAGCCTGACAGGTATCCAGTCCAGCAGCGTGCAAGGGTTGATGATCATGGCCGGTCTGTTTGGTTTCGGTGGCGCATTTGTTTCGTTGCTGATGTCCAAATGGATGGCTCTGCGTTCAGTAGGTGGTGAAGTTATTGAGCAACCACGTAATGAAACTGAGCGCTGGTTGCTGGAGACTGTACGTCGTCAATCTCAGCAGGCAGGCATTGCCATGCCACAAGTTGCTATTTATCAGGCTCCGGATATTAACGCTTTTGCCACTGGAGCGCGCCGCGATGCTTCGTTGGTGGCGGTCAGTACCGGTTTGTTGCAGAACATGAGCCGCGACGAGGCAGAAGCTGTCATTGCTCATGAAATCAGTCACGTAGCCAATGGTGACATGGTCACTATGACGTTGATTCAAGGGGTTGTGAATACCTTTGTTATCTTCGTCTCACGCTTGATTGCACAAATTGTTGCCGGATTTTTGTCGGGTGATCGTGATAATGAAAGCAGCAGTGCCGGTAACCCGATGGTCTACTTTGCGGTATCAATGGTATTGGAATTGGTGTTTGGTATTTTGGCCAGCATTATCACTATGTGGTTCTCACGCCATCGTGAATTCCATGCTGATGCCGGCTCAGCGAGATTGGTGGGGCGTGAGAAGATGATCGCCGCATTGCAACGGCTGAAAACCAGCTATGAGCCACAGGAAGCTGGCGGCATGATGGCTTTCTGTATTAACGGTAAATCTAAATCATTCAGCGAGCTGTTTATGTCCCATCCGCCGTTGGACAAACGTATTGAAGCTTTGCGTTCGGGTGAATACATGAAATAACCGTTTTAATCGAACAACCCCGCTTTTAGCGGGGTTTTTTATGGTTTAGTACCAGGACTAACGCCGTTTTTGGCTTACACGCAGCACACTGACCAGTGCTGCGATGCTGGCGAAGCAACCCGCCAGGATGAGCGATGCATGTGTTCCACTGTTTGAAAACAGGTTGAACATCAAGGCAACCAATGCTGCTCCTGATGTTTGTCCCAATAGTCGCGCAGTTCCCAGCATACCGCTGGCTCCGCCGCTGCGATGTTGTGGTGCTGCGGAAATGATCGTGTGGTTATTCGGTGACTGGAACAGGCCAAAGCCTGCACCGCACAGCACCATACGCCAAATAATATCCAAATCACTGGGGTTAGCTGGCAACATGGCCAGCAGGAATAAACCACTGGCAAATACGGCCAGACCAATCCCACCCAGTAATCCCGCGTGGTAACGTTCAACTAAGCGCCCGGCAATAGGTGCAACCACCATGGTCGCCAATGGCCATGGCGTTAATAACAGCCCGGTTGCGACTTCATCACGGCCCAGTACGGTTTGTAAAAAGAACGGCAGTGAAATCATTGCTAACATTTGTGCGGCGAATGAACAAATAGAGGTGCCGATTGATAAGGCAAAAATAGGGATACGCAGTAAATCAACTGGCAGCAATGGAAAGGACTGACTGAGCTGGCGGCGCACAAAGAAGAAGCCAATCAGGAGTAATGCGACAATTTCGGCGGCAATCAGTGTCGGACTTTGCCCTTGTGCAAAACCACTGATGGCAGTGATCAGCAAGCCAAATGTTAACGCATTCATCACGCAACTGGTGAAGTCGAAGCGGTTACCATTACTTTTCATATTATTGGCGGGTAAGTACTTCATACCCAGCCCCCATGCCAGCAGCCCGATGGGGACATTTATAGCAAATAGCCACTGCCAGGAGGCAACCGCTAATACTGCGGAGGCGATGGTCGGACCAGCCGCCGCAGAGACTGCAACAATGACGGAATTAATGCCGAGACCACGGCCTAACTGCGCTCGTGGATAGATAATACGGATCAGGGCCGTATTTACGCTCATCAAGGCAGCAGCGCCGAATCCTTGTAGCACACGGGCAAATGTCAGCGTCAACAAGGAATCTGACAGGGCGCAGAACAGTGATGTCACACTAAAAACCAGCAAACCAGCCTGATAAACCCGTCGATAACCAATGATATCACCCAGTGATGCCATCGAAAGCAAAGAAATGGTAATAGCTAACTGATAGGAATTCACTACCCAAATAGATGTGGCCGGACTGGCATTGAGATCGCGGGCAATGGTCGGTAATGCTACGTTAGCAATAGTGCCATCCAGCACTGCTATGGTAATGCCTAAAGCAATAACCAGTATTGCGGCATAGCGCTGAGGGATCGGCATTCCATCGCTTGCAGATGGGTTCATAGGTTTTATCTGTAAAAATAATGATGTAGGTGAGTATGTATATGCTAACTATTATTGTGCCTGAATGCACCCTTGCAGACCGGCTTATTTGTAACAGTTGGGCTGAAGTCACTTAGCTAAGCAAGATTAACAGCCTGATAAGGACAGTAATTTGTCTAAATCAGTAAAAATAGAACCGCGATCACGGAAAAATGAAACATCGTTTCTATAATGTGAGGTAGTATTAGCCTAACAGGTTCCCTGGTGGGCAAATTTTAATTCTCTGATGATTTTAAGGACTTTCCTGATGGCCAAAGGTAAACAAATCCCCCTGACATTTCATACTTATCAGGATGCCTCTACCGGTGCACAAGTTACGCGGCTGACGCCACCTGATGTGACTTGCCACCGTAATTATTTCTATCAAAAATGTTTCACCCGTGATGGCAGTAAATTGTTGTTCGGCGGTGCTTTTGAAGGTCCGTGGAACTACTACTTATTGGATCTCAACACGAAAGTGGCAACACAACTGACAGAAGGGCGTGGCGACAATACCTTTGGTGGTTTCCTGTCACCTGAAGATGATGCGCTGTTTTATGTAAAAGATGGCCGTAATCTAATGCGAGTTGACTTAGCTACGCTGGAAGAAAACGTGGTTTACCAAGTGCCGGAAGAGTGGGTCGGTTATGGTACTTGGGTTGCAAACTCTGATTGTACCAAATTGGTTGGTATTGAAATTAAACGTGAAGATTGGGTGCCGTTGACTGATTGGAAAAAGTTCCACGAATTCTATTTCACCAAGCCGTGCTGCCGATTAATGCGCGTTGATCTGAAAACCGGCGAGTCAGCGGTGATTTTGCAAGAGAATCAGTGGTTGGGTCATCCAATTTATCGCCCGTACGATGACAGCACTGTGGCATTTTGCCATGAGGGGCCACATGACTTGGTTGATGCACGTATGTGGCTCATCAACGAAGATGGCAGTAACCTGCGTAAAGTGAAAACCCATGCGGAAGGCGAAAGCTGCACTCATGAATTCTGGGTGCCGGATGGTTCTGCTTTGGTCTATGTTTCTTACTTGAAAGGCAGCCCGGATCGCTTTATTTACAGTGCGGATCCACAGACCCTGGAAAATCGCCAATTGACCGCTATGCCAGCTTGCTCTCATCTGATGAGTAATTATGATGGTACCTTGATGGTCGGTGATGGTTCTGATGCTCCGGTCGATGTGCAAGATGACAGCGGCTATAAGATCGAAAATGATCCTTTCCTCTATGTTTTCAATATGAAAAATGGCACGCAGCATCGTGTTGCCCGCCATGACACCTCATGGCAAGTGTTTGAGGGGGACCGGCAGGTGACGCATCCACATCCTTCCTTTACACCGGATGATAAGCAAGTGCTGTTTACATCTGATGTTGATGGCAAGCCTGCATTATATGTGGTTACATTGCCTGAATCTGTCTGGCAATAGTTCAATTTTGCACTAGCCTCTTTCATGGGAAGAGGCTAGCTTGCTGTCTGCAAGGCTAATATCTTATTATTCACATTGGTTTATTGCACAGTCTCGTGACTTCCCTTTATAATAAAACCACTGTTCTATTTTTTTTAAAACATATTGTTTTATAAAACACAGAAAACTGAGTAGGGTAACCAAAAAATGGCTATTGCAGATCTAGATAAACAGCCCGACTCTGTTTCGTCGGTTCTGAAGGTTTTTGGCATCTTACAAGCATTGGGTGAGGAACGAGAAATTGGTATTACCGAACTTTCTCAACGTGTAATGATGCCTAAGAGTACCGTTTATCGCTTTCTTCAGACGATGAAATCCCTGGGCTATGTGGCTCAGGAAGGCGAATCAGAGAAATACTCCCTGACTCTGAAGTTGTTTGAGTTGGGTGCTAAGGCGTTACAGAATGTTGATTTGATTCGTAGCGCTGATATACAAATGCGTGAATTATCCAATGAAACTCGTGAAACTATTCACTTGGGTGCATTGGATGAAGACAGTATTGTTTATATTCATAAAATTGATTCTATGTATAACCTGCGCATGCATTCCCGCATTGGTCGTCGTAACCCACTGCACAGTACCGCCATTGGTAAAGTATTACTGGCATGGCGTGACCGTGGTGAAGTAGAAGAAATTTTGTCTCATATCGAGTTCACCCGCAGTACTAAATATACTCTGGATAGCGCGGCTGCATTGTTGCCAGTGTTAGATCAAGTGCGTGAGCAAGGCTTTGGTGAGGATATTGAGGAACAAGAAGAAGGTTTGCGCTGTATCGCGGTTCCTGTTTTCGACCGTTTCGGCGTGGTTATTGCCGGGTTAAGCATTTCATACCCGACGTTACGTTTTTCTGAAGAGAACAAGAGTGATATTGTTAAATCACTGCATCGCGCAGCGCGTAATATCTCAGAGCAGATGGGTTATCGCGACTATCCTTTCTGAGTAAATCGATAAATAGGGTAAATACTGTATAATTATTGGATATTTTTAATCGGCTGTTAATTATAACTATATACTCCTTATACTCCTTATACTCCTTATACTCCTTATACTCCTTATACTCCTTATACTCCTTATACTCCTTATACTCCTTATACTCCTTATACTCCTTATACTCCTTATACTCCTTATACTCCTTATACTCCTTATACTCCTTATACTCCTTATACTCCTTATACTCCTTATACTCCTTATACTCCTTATACTCCTTATACTCCTTATACTCCTTATACTCCTTATACTCCTTATACTCCTTATACTCCTTATACTCCTTATACTCCTTATACTCCTTATACTCCTTATACTCCTTATACTCCTTATACTCCTTATACTCCTTATACTCCTTATACTCCTTATACTCCTTATACTCCTTATACTCCTTATACTCCTTATACTCCTTATACTCCTTATACTCCTTATACTCCTTATACTCCTTATACTCCTTATACTCCTTATACTCCTTATACTCCTTATACTCCNCCTGTTATCAGGAGCCGTTTTTATTGGTATTGTATATGACAGCAACATCAGCAGATTTATAGGTATAAGTATTGTCTGATGATATTAGTTATCATTTGAACATACTGTTGACGGTTCATTTAATTTAGTGGGTTCACTATAGCCGTGCTTAAACATCATTACAGGGAGAAAAAGGATGAGGAGGCTATTAAGCATCGGGTTATTACTGCTGTTGGCGGGTTGTAGTAGCCCGCAGAGTGAAAATTCGCATAAATTGATCGACCGTGGTGGGTATAAAATTGATACCAGCCATCCTTCTATTGCACAAAATGATCGCGTGCGATTTTTAGTGCTTCATTATACGGCAGCAGACGACGCAGAATCGTTGAGATTACTAACACAGGGTGATGTTAGTGCTCATTATTTGGTAAAAACGCATCCTGATACCATAGAGGGTAAACCTGTTGTTCTGCAACTGGTTCCGGAGGCACAAAGAGCCTGGCATGCAGGTGTCAGCTACTGGCAAGAGCGTAATAGCCTCAATGATACCTCTATAGGCATTGAAATCGTCAATAAGGGCTTCACTGAGAGGATGTTGAAGAGGAAGTGGTACCCTTACAACGAATCACAGATTGAATTGATTGAGCGGCTTACCAAAGATATTGTCGAGCGTTATAATATTGCCCCAACGGATGTTGTTGCCCATAGTGATATTGCACCCCTTAGAAAATCAGATCCTGGCCCGTTATTTCCATGGCAACGTTTGGCAGAAAAAGGCATCGGGGCTTGGCCCGATGACGCCACGGTAGCAAAGTATATTGATGGCCGAAATAAGCAAGATGTGGCTTCAGTCGCTATTATCCAGCAAGCACTGGCCCGTTATGGTTATCAAATACCGCAAAGTGGCGAACTGGATGATGAGACTGGTCAGGTTATCAAGGCATTCCAAATGCATTTCCGGCCGCAGAATTTCAGTGGTGTACCGGATGTAGAAACGGAAGCTATTGCGTTGGCGTTGGTTGAAAAGTATCGCCCCCTTCGCCCTTGAAGCCGCAGGGGTGTTAGCGGCGTTCACTCACCCGAATCACTTACTTGAGTAAGCTCATCGGGATTTGTTTACTTGCTGCCTACCTGCAACTCCAATGACTTTGAGGGCGTTCTTCGCCCTTGAAGCGGCAGGGTGTTAGCGGCAATAAATCGTTTAAAAACAAAAGGCCAGTCACAGATGGCTGGCCTCAGACTGCTGACAAACCTCGACGACTCGATCTTGCGGGGTGAGGACGGGCTGAAGAGTAAAGCGTCCGCGCCAAGGATGGCGCGGCTCGAGCCTACATGGATGTATTCACGGCGTCTTTACGATCTGCTTGTTGTCACCACTCCGAGCATTTTGTCATTAACCTCAGGCCAGTCACAAATGGCTGGCCTTTAATGGCTAATTAGCGTTGTTTACTGATGCGCTAAATCGCCATCATATTCACTGTTCAGAATGTCTTTATTTGTTTGTTTCATCAATTGGCTAGTAATGGTACCGGCAGTCATTGAACCGCTGACGTTCAATGCGGTGCGGCCCATATCAATCAATGGTTCCACAGAGATCAGCAAGGCGACCAGTGTTACCGGTAAACCCAATGCAGGCAATACAATCAGCGCGGCAAAAGTCGCACCACCACCGACACCAGCAACACCCGCAGAGCTGATAGTCACTATCCCAACCAGGGTGGCAATCCATACTGGGTCCAGTGGATTAATTCCCACGGTTGGGGCCACCATGACGGCCAACATCGCCGGATAGAGGCCAGCACAACCATTTTGCCCAATGGTGGCGCCAAAGGAGGCAGAGAAACTGGCGATCGACTCAGGCACACCCAAACGGCGGGTTTGTGCTTCCACATTCAGTGGAATACTGGCAGCACTGGAACGGCTGGTAAAGGCAAAGGTCAGCACGGGCCAAACTTTGCGGAAGAATTTCAATGGATTAATACCAGTGAACGACAGCAGCACCGCATGGACGACAAACATGATAGCAAGACCAAGGTAGGATGCGACAACAAAACTACCCAGCTTGATGATGTCTTGAATGTTAGAACCGGCAACCACTTTGGTCATCAGTGCCAATACACCATAAGGGGTCAGTTTCATGACCAGACGCACCAGTTTCATGACCCAGGCTTGCAGCGTATCAATAGCGACCAATACACGTTGGCCTTTCTCCACATCATCTTTCAGCAGTTGCAGCGATGCAATTCCGAGGAAGGTAGCGAAAATAACAATGCTGATGATCGATGTTGGGCTGGCTCCGGTCAAATCGGCAAACGGATTTTTCGGAATAAAGGACAGAATCAACTGGGGTACCGTCAAGTCAGTCACTTTACCTAAATAGCTGCTTTCAATGGCACTCAAACGCGCCGTTTCTTGTGTGCCCTGCACCAAACCTTCAGCGGTTAAGCCAAACATATTGGTGACCAATACACCCACTAACGCAGCAATTAACGTAGTGAAGAGCAATGTACCTATGGTCAGTACACTGATTTTACCCAGCGAAGAGGCATTATGCAGTTTAGCGACAGCACTCAAGATAGAGGCGAATACTAACGGCATAACAATCATCTGTAGTAATTGCACATAACCATTACCGACGATATTAAACCAGGTGATGGACTCTTTAAGTACCGGGTTATCTGCGCCGTAGATCCATTGTAATCCCAGACCAAACAACACACCCAATGCCAGACCGACCAAGACTTTCTTGGCCAGACTCCATTGTTTATGGCGAGTTTGTGCCAATAGCAATAGCAGTGCCACAAATACCAGCACGTTAATCACAAGCGGTAAGTTCATCCCCAAATCTCCAAATTATTATGTCGTATACTGGCTACGCATTCTATTTCTATTATATATACAATACAGCCAAGCACCGTGGTGCAATTAGCTGCGTATGGTAGCAGTTCATCAGCAGACGCACTTATATCCAAAAAGAATTTTATATAAGTTTTTACCCTTATTTGTATGAGAAATACCCATACTGGTGATTGTTTGCACATTTAAATGTGTTCACAGTCTAAAATTTTTCAATTGTTCCATATAGGATAACAGGGAAATAGTGGTATCAGTTTGCCAGTAGACGGAAAAACAAACTAATAGAACACATAATACGCGTTCCAACTGATTACCTTTTTGCGGGCGTAATATCGGAATACAGAACCGCCAACGGCAAGGCCATAACAAGGGGACGCCGGCGGGAGTGAGCATATCTGCCAGTAAATGGCTGAAGTAGCCAATAATCATCGCATGGAATACATCTGCTGGAATAATCCAATCGCGTGAAATATCCATTTGAAATAGCGCGATACCGCCGATCACCGCCAACAAACTATGGGTAAATCCACGATGACCAAATGCGCGGGCAATAGGCGTTGAGACCCACTTTAGCCGCTGGCCGAGGATTGATTTTGGGTGATCAATATCCGGCAGCAGGGAAGTTAGCAAGGTGCCAGGGATAATGTGCCACCAATCGCCATGTGCCAGTTCCGGTGTAAGACCGACTTTTTTGGCAAAAATAACGCAGGCGACAGAAAAAATAAGGTGTCCTTCCCCTGTCATACTTGAATTCCGAATCTGTAGCTGTTGATTTATCCAGTATATGAGATTTATTCTGTCATGGATAGCCGTTACGCTGTAACTAAATGTCTCATTTTTATCTGGCCGAAGGAAGACAGTTTAGCGTAGGTTTCTCGAGGGAATATCAGGTATTGGGCTGTAATAAAGAGATATAAGAAAAAAAGGGGAAAGTGACCGGGAGTCGACTTTTCCCCAAAGTAATAGAGGCATAATTTAACAAATAATGATGAGGGTATTCATAACGATATAATTATTTACAAGGTCCAACTAGAAGCTGTACTGCACGCCTACACGGTAACGAGTTTGACGCTCATCAGTGGTTTTACTGCCTGCAACGTTGCCAATAGCAACATATGGTTTCCAGTTTTTATCCCATTTGTAAGCAATTTTCAGATCATGACCCCATTCTTCTTTCTCTTTATTTGCCAGAATTTCATCTTCAGATTTCTTGTAGTTCAATTCGTATTCAGCTGAATAGTCTTTCAAGAAGTTATAGGCAAACAGCATAGTGAACTCATGACCTTTCTCATCAGACTTAGTCTGAGAAGGTTGGTTACGCTTGTAATACGGGCGATAACGCAGGGATGTTGAAAAATCATCAGTGAAGGACACTTTACCGCGTAGGTAAGGGCGGTAGTTGTTAGAGTCAGAAGAGGATTCTAATGAGAAGCCCGGCTCAATTTGGAATGTTTTATTGAATTGGTAAACATAACTGGCAACCACTTCGGTGCCATTACTGACGTGCTCATTAAAAGGTTTATTAGGGGTAGTATCAGAACTGTGCTGGCCCCATTTCCCTTCTAAAGACAGACCAAAACCATTGGCAAAACGGTTGGAAAACAGTAAACGGTCTTTATGATCAGATTTACTGGTATCTTTCATTTCATGCCGATAGTCAATTGTTGTGGCAACAGAACTAAAACTGATAACAGATGCCACTGCTAGAGTAAGTAATTTAAATTTCATTTTTTTATATAATCCCAGGGTTATGGTTATTTAAAACAGCAATAATTAACAATATTATAAAATTCAACATACGACTAAAAACAATCCTACAATCAAAGAAACGATGTTTCACTTATTGTGGATTCATATTCTATTTATATAAACAATTATTTGTGTGATCTGGATCTTTGTTGGTGATTATTTTTTTAATAAGATATTGATTTGTGATGGTGATCTAATTAGCTGTTTTTTATTTTTTGTTAAAACAAAATAACCCCGCCAAATTAATGGCAGGGTATTAATAACAACTTAAGTTAAATTAATTTACTGATTATCTCATGGCGCGTTTAAGAATACGATCACCTTGTTTATTAAAATATTCCGCAGATTCTTCAACAGACTTCTGGCCATAATCGATATATTGAATTGCATCACGGAACAGTGAAACGATTTGCGGGTCATCAAAGTATGGTGAGGTTTTCATTTCATGTGGCAGTTCCAGTGCCATATTCAAACCGGCAACAGAGGGATCTTCATCTTTAATTACACCATTGGCACGCAGTTGAGTCACTGCCGCCGCACTCAACGGCACACCACGCTCCAGACCCATGGCATCAATACCTTCTTTGCTGTTCAGCAGGAAGTTAATCAGGATGGCGCTCTCTTCCGGGTGTTTAGTCGATTTACCAATAGAAAGCATTTGAGCGGGTTTAAAGAACAGGCCGGCATCTTTCGCATCCGGCAACATTGGATAAGGGCCAAGTATCAATTTTGCTGGTTTAGTCAGGTTATCGGAATACTTAGTTATGGTGGAGTTCCACATATAAGTCCCTCCCCATTCGCCATTAATCCACGGTTTCATCTCATACATATTGCTCTTGCCGAATGATGCATAGTATTTAGTAGATGGCATGACATGGCTATCGACCATATTTTTATACATAGTAAAGAACTCAACCCATTGTTCTGGAGTATAAGCAAATTTCTTATTGGCTTCATCGATAGTCGGGGTATTGTATTTTTGTGTCATATAAGAGCGAATGAGTGCCAGAGTATCCTGATGCTCTAATACAATAGGGTAATATTGGTCACCCAGTTTTTCTTTAAATACTTTGCCAGCGTTAAGTAATTCATCCCAAGTTTTTGGATATGCTAAGCCAGACTTAGCCCATGTTGCATCATTGAAATAGAATATACGTGCAGTAACTGAAATTGGAATACCGTTCAATTTACCATTAACTGTGGTCTGTTGTAGTTCTTTCGGATCGAACTGAGTCAAATCTAACTGCTTTGATACTTTATTCAAATCAAAGAAGCCGGTGCCGTCTTTGGAAAAGATTGGTAACCAGTTCCAGTTAGTTTGCATAACATCAGGTTCAGTCCCACCGGCAATTTGGGTGGTCAGACGTGAAAGGTGGCCGTCCCAACCGGTGTATTCAGCTTTAACATTAATATTCGGGTGCTGTTTGTGGAACTCTTCCAGAGCCTTAAGCGTCATTTGATGACGACCATTGCCCCCCCACCATGACATGCGTAGGTTAACGTCATCTTGTGCAAAAGCCTGATGTGATAATAAAGCCAGAGTGGATGCTATTAGCGTGTGTAGGATCGCTTTTTTCATTGGGTACTGCTCCTGTTAAAGAGAGATATTTTTTTCTGTTTTTGCATCAAAGATATGGCATTTATCCATATCAAACTGGAAGTACACGGTGTGATGCAGGCCATTTTCAATAATTGGCCGTGCTTCATCAGACGGTAAACGACAAGTCAATTCAAAGTCGTCAACTTTGATATACATAAAGAATTCATGACCCATGTTTTCCATACGAACCAATTCGCCTTGTGAATGGTTATTGGCAAAGGGTTGTGTTGACATGCGAATAAATTCTGGACGGACACCAAAGAACACTTTTTCTCCGGCAAAGGCGGCAACTTTAGCTTGCTGTTTTTCATTCAGAACCAGAGTGTACTGGCCTACTGTCAGGCCAATTTGCCCCTCGGTATCGACCAACATGCTCGGTTTGATATTCATTTCCGGCGCGCCAATAAAACCGGCAACAAACATGTTAGTTGGGAAGTGATAGAGGTTATCCGGGGTATCCACTTGCATGATGTGGCCCAGTTTCATCACACAGATCCGATCACCCATGGTCATCGCTTCAGTCTGATCGTGGGTAACATAAACGGTAGTCGCTGCTTTGCCACTTTTTTTCAATTGCTTATGTAAATCTGAGATACGAATACGCATTGAAGCACGCAGTTTGGCATCCAGGTTTGATAAGGGTTCATCGAACAAAAACACATCCGGCTTTTTCACGATGGCACGGCCTACTGCCACACGCTGGGCCTGGCCGCCGGATAACTGACGTGGCAGCCGATCCAGCAAGTCTTCCAGTTCCAGAATTTTGGCGGCTTCTGCAACTTGTGCTTCGATTTGATCTTTTGGCAGCTTGCTCAGCTTCAGACCAAAGGCCAGGTTTTCTTTTACCGTCATATGCGGATATAACGCATAGTTCTGGAACACCATGGCAATACCGCGTGATTTAGGTGCCAGATTATTGACGACCCGATCACCAATTCGTACTTCGCCGTCACTGATGGTTTCCAGACCTGCCAACATGCGCAGGGTGGTGGATTTAGCACAGCCTGATGGACCAACAATCACCATAAACTCGCCATCATGGATCTTCAGATCAATGCCATGAACCGCGCGGAAACCGTTGGAGTAAACTTTGCCTAATTTATTGAAAATGACTTCAGCCATGATAAATCCTCTATTAACCTTTAATTCCGCTGCTGGTTACGCCTTGCACGAAGTAGCGTTGAGCCAGGAAGAAAACAATAATGGACGGCAGAATGGAGATGCTCGCCATTGCCAGAATTTCGTTCCATGGTGCGCCTTCGGTGACGTCAATTGACATCTTCAGAGCCAGCGCTATCGGGTACTTATCTACGCTGTAGACATAAATCAGTGGGCCGATAAAATCGTTCATTGACCACATAAACTGAAACAGTGCGACAGAGATGATGGCTGGTTTCAGAATTGGCACGACCACATACCACAACACCTGAAGAGAGTTACAACCGTCGATTTGTGCGGCTTCTTCCATATCACGCGGTACACCGCGCAGGAACTGAATCAGCATGAAGACGAAGAACCCTTGGGTAGCGAAGGCTGTCGGCAGATAAAGTGGCAAGTAGCTATTCAGCATGCCCATTTCGCGGAACATGATGTATTGCGGGATCAATAACACAGTACTTGGCAGCAACATGGTGGTAATCAATGTTGCGAACCAGAATTTCTTCCATGGGATCTCAAAGCGTGCAAAACCATACGCCACGATAGTGGAAGAGATAATGGTCAGAATAACTTTCGGTATGACGAACTTGAGGGTGTTCAGCATGTAATGACCGAAATTATATTCAGTACCGGTTTTCCAGCCATTAATGAAACCATCACTTGTCGGGTGTTCTGGCCATAGTCCTAATGTGGTGAAGATTTCGTTATTAGGTTTAAACGCGGCAGAGAACATCCATAACAATGGATACAGCATCATCAGGCCGACAATAATCAAAATAATGTAGCGGAAAGCTGCACTGATTTTTGCTTTACGTAGTGTGCGGCTAATTTCTTCATCCGCAGCATCCTGCGCCAGATCTAATTTATTCTGGTTGGCGTTTTTGGTTTTCAACGGTTCTTGTTGTACGTCAGTCATTTTTTCCTCCTTTATCGGCGGAGTAGAAGACCCAATATTTAGATGACTTAAATGCAATTGAGGCGAAGAGAGCAACTACCAGGAATAATATCCAGGCCAGAGCAGCACCGTATCCCATATCAAAGTATTTAAACGCCGTATCATAGATATAGAGCGAGAATAAATAGGTATAATGGGTTGGCCCGCCGTCAGTAATAACGTAAGGGGCGGTAAACTCTTGGAACGCTTGCGTGGTTTGCATAATAAAGTTAAAGAAAATAACCGGCGTGATCAGTGGCACGGTAACCTTCATAAACATTTGCCATTTAGAAGCACCATCAATCATGGCTGCTTCATATTGTGACTGTGGTACGTTCTGCAATGCGGCCAGGAAGATAACCATGGCAGAGCCAAACTGCCAGACACGCAGTAATGTGACCGATGTCAGCGCCAGCGCGGGTTCTCCCAACCAGTTGATGGCGTCAAATCCAAGCACACCGATAAAGCTGTTTAGCAGACCATCAATGGCAAACAGAGCACGCCATAACACGGCAATTGCAACGCTACTGCCGAGGATTGATGGAATATAGAAAGCAGTACGGAACAGGCCGATACCGCGTAATTTAAAGTTCAGTACAAAAGCGATCCCTAGAGCAAATGCCAGTTTTAAAGGAATAGTCAGAAAAACATAAGCAAATGTTACGCCCATGGATTTCCAGAATAAATCATCTTCAAGCAACATATGACGATAATTCTCGATCCCGTTAAATACGGGAGGGTTCATTAAGTCATACTCAGTAAAACTGAGAAAGAAAGATGATACAAAGGGGAAAGCCGTGAATATTATCAGCCCGAGTATATAAGGTGATAAATAGGCTAACCCCAGCATTCTGTTTTCATTCATAATGCTTACCTATTTTTAATAACATGAAAGATAAATAAAATTACTGATTTAAAAGTGTCGGATAAATAAAATCGATATCATATAGAGTGCGGCTTTCCCCGTTCACCCGATAATCTCCATGAATGTAACCACCATTGGTAATAAATTGAGGCATTGCCGCCGACTTATTTTGTTTAGCGGCAATTAAGGTCAATATTGCTAATGCAATCGGATTGTCGATACGGAAATAACGGTGTTGAACCGATTCAACAAATAGGCCACGATGGAAATGTTGTTTAAACAGGGCATCTCCGACTTGCCAGGCCAATTCAAATAATTGGCCACATTGGCAATGCTCAGCCAGTTCAATGAGCGCCAGCAGTAACAGTGGCGAGGCGGTGGGTTTCTTGCCACCCATCGGCGACGCCTGGCGTTTTTTCTTGTTCAATTCAGCCAACTGCCAGCGGTGCAGCAATACACCAATCAGATCCAGCAGTTCCTCATCTTCACTCAAGCGCCAGGCACGAACCAGCGGCAACAGATAGTCAACCTCAAGTGGGAATGGCGAGATAATCGTGCCTTTGGCACCATAGTAGCCATCACGTTGTAAGGCATAACCACTCATGTCCTGACCATCGTTCCATAACGGGCGCAATGTATTGCTTTCGACGTCATAAGCAAAACGATAGTAATTCTTTAATCCGTCAATAACCCATTGCATGACTTCTGCATCTGGCTGTTGGCGAAGAATATCTAACATGGCTAATGGGTTATCAATCAGCAGCGGGCGCATGTCGCGAAACAAAACATGAGCTTCACGGGCAATTTCACCAAATTCGGGGCCAAACTGACGTTTGGCACGATCGCCATACCAGGATTGGGTTTGATTATCATCATCCGGTATTGGCCGGCGTTGCTGTGGTGAACTGAACTGATAAACCGGTAATCCGGTTTCCGGATTGCGGGCTAAAACATATTGGCGGTACAGATGTTTGCCCCATGCCGCAGCGGCGAGATCACCGGTGTACTCGGCATATTTATACGCTGCGTAAATCAGATCTGTACCTGCATTGACAAAGGTCAGACCTTTGGTTTCTGGCAGGCGCGGTAAGTCTGCTGGGTTAACCACGTCGTGACGTGCATGAGTAAAAACATGCGGGTCGCGTTGTTTGTCGTAACTTCCATGACGACCTAGATCCAGCGTTTGCCAATCTTCTACGTGGGCGTGCCAAAATCCCTGTAAGAAATTGAGTGTTTTTTCCCGATCAATAGTGACCAGTAAATTGTAATAAGGTAGATGATGTTTGAGTTCATGGACTTGTGCTTTCGATTCTGGCCCTTCGGTTTGCAACGAGTCCAGATTCAGGAAACGGTGCCCGCCCCAGTAAAATAATCCGCTTGGTTCATGCACACCACGTTGCATGAAATAGCGGCTCTGCACCCGTGCTTGTTGGTGATATTGCGGGTCCTGCGTCACCAGGCTGAGGGCATCCAATGTCCGTAGCCAGTTTTGCTGACTGGCAAAGTTAGAGATTGGTGCATTGTGCCCATCGGGGAATTCCCAGACTACCGGTTGATGAGTCAATACCTCAAAACCATCGGCCATCAGTGGGGTCGGGTTTTGATGACTGTGGCCAACAGACTGGACTAAATCAACATAGCTGCGGATAGCGCTAAGCCAGTTAATCATCATTGCGTCGCTGCCTTTAATGTTGCCTACGAACTCCATCACCTTAACCCCATCATTGGACACAAGAGCGGAACCGGTTTTAGGTTCCTTATAAATAGAAACATCGTTTCAATCTATTATATTTGTATTTACTGGCGAGTCATTGGGTGAATGACAAAAGTGTGATCGAAGTCGGAACGTTGTTTTGAATTTTTTAATTTTGCAATTATGACAGGAGTTTATAGGTGAGTTTATTTGTTAACTATTTGATAAATAACTAATAAAAAAGGTGCAACTCAGGTTACACCTTGATGAGTATTTGAGCCGAAATATTGCGTTTAACACTGGCAAATAGACTTTAACTCAAATTAGTCATGATTATAGGTTTAGCGAGCTAACCAGCCGCCATCAACAGCGATGGTATAACCGCTGATATAATCGGAGGCTTTAGAGGCCAGGAAGACCACCGGGCCTTTCAGATCATCAGGCAAGCCCCAACGGCCAGCAGGGATACGGTCAAGGATCTCTTTGCTACGCTCTTCATCTTTACGCAACTGCTGGGTATTGTTGGTCGCCATATAGCCAGGTGCGACAGCGTTCACATTGATGCCGTGCTTAGCCCATTCGTTCGCTAACAGGCGGGTGACGCCCATAACGGCGCTTTTCGATGCGGTGTAAGATGGCACACGAATACCACCCTGATAAGACAGCATTGAAGCGACATTAATTATTTTGCCGCCATGGCCTTGCTTGATGAACTGTTTAGCCACAGCTTGCGACATAAAGAACACGGTTTTGATGTTAACGTTCATCACATCGTCCCAGTCCTTCTCGCTGAAGTTGATCGCATCTTCACGGCGAATGATACCGGCGTTATTAACCAAAATATCAATTTGGCCAAATTCAGCGACAGCTTGTTCTAACAGGGAGGGGATGTGTTCAATTTTGCTCAGGTCAGCCGTCAGGCTGAGGAAACGGCGACCTAATGCGGTCACTTTATCGATAGTTTCACGGGGTTCAACAATGTTGATACCCACGATATCACAACCCGCTTCGGCTAAACCGATCGCCATGCCTTGGCCCAAACCAGTATCACAGCCAGTAACCAGTGCAACTTTACCTTTCAACTCAAAGGAATCTAAAATCATAGCTAACATCTCTCTCAAGGCGGTCAACGATTGCCGCGATTTTAATATTAGGGGAGAAAACGCCCACAGGACGGATTCAGTTGGTGATGCTTAACGCAATTCGCTAACAGCGATGTGGTCCATATCACTGAAGACTTGGTTTTCACCGACCATGCCCCAGATGAAGGTATAACGCTTAGTACCCACGCCAGAATGAATAGACCAGCTTGGTGAAATCACAGCCTGTTCGTTGTGGACTAACAAATGACGGGTTTCTTGTGCCTGGCCCATCATATGAAATACCGCTGTCTCGTCGTCCATATCAAAGTAGAAATAGACTTCCATCCGACGTTCATGGGTATGACAAGGCAGGGTGTTCCATAGACTGCCGGGAGCCAGTTTGGTCAAGCCCATGGTCAGTTGGCAGGTTGGCAACACGTCTGGCACGAGGTATTTATTGATAGTGCGACGGTTGCTGGTGGCATCATCACCCAATGTTTGTGGTGCGGCCTCTGCCAGCGTGATTTTTTTGTTTGGGTAAGTGGTATGTGCCGGTGCGCTGTTGTAATAGAACTTGGCCGGTTTTGTGCTATCAATGCTGCTGAACTGCACTTCCTTCGCACCTTTACCGACATACAAGGCTTCTTCATTGCCAATGTCATAAACCTGACTATCAACGGTGACCAACCCAGGGCCACCAATATTGATTACGCCCAGTTCCCGGCGTTCCAGAAAGTAGCTGACACCCAATTGCTTGCCTACGTTATCACCAAGACTGACTGTTTTGCTGACCGGCAAAATACCCCCGACGATGATGCGATCAATGTGGCTATAGGTCATGGTGTAGTGGTCTGCGGCGAAAATATTTTCAATCAAAAATTCACGGCGCAGGCCCGTAGTATCAAGCTGTTTTGCATGGTCGCTATGGATGCTTTGACGAACTTGCATGTCAGTGCCTCTGTTACAGAACAGGTTCATAAACCCAGGTCGGGAAACAGGACCGATTCAGAACCTGTACATGATGCCGAAAACTGTTGCTGACAATATGCACCGGTCTGACTTTTGGCCGAGTGTTTCTGGTAATGCAGTGATGATAGTATTTGCGGGAAGTTAATTCAATAAAAATGAAATGATGTTTTATTATTTTTTGAAGGATGTCATGATTTTTGGATTAATTATACCCAAACTGTGGAATTTGCCCGTAGAATGAGCAGAATTCAGCGTAAAACTGTGACTACGCTACACCTGAAACTATTCTGCACAGCAATGAGGATAAATAATGAAGATGTTCTTTATTAATGATGAAACGCCATGGGAAGAGTTAGGTCATGGCATTAAGCGCAAAGTAATGACTTGGAGCGATGAGCTGATGATGGTCTGCGTTCACTTTGACAAAGGTGCCATTGGCATAGCACACAAACATGATATCCATGACCAGATTGCTTATGTCGCTGCGGGCAGTTTTGCCGTGGAAATTGAAGGGCAAAAACGCATATTGAAAGCAGGGGATGCGTATCGTGCCGTGAAGAATGAGATGCACGGCGCGGTATCTCTGGAAGATAACAGTATTCTGATCGACACCTTTACCCCTAAGCGGGATGATTTCCTCTAAAATACATTTGGGCGGTGAGTTATCAACGCTGACCGCCCCTTATCGCCAAAACTGTAATCAACCTCCCGCTACGAAATATGTGCCTTACGCAATTGCACTAATGAGTCCAACTGAATATCTGACAGTACCCAGCGAGGATCCGAGCGGTATTCTGGTGATGGAATAACGATAGAGCGCATCCGGGCTGCTTTGGTGGCAATCATACCGTTTACTGAATCTTCCAGAGTGACACATTGGAGCGGGTCGATACCGAGTTCTGCCGCCGCATTCAGATACACCTCAGGATGCGGCTTACTGTAGGGCAGGTATTCCGCCGAGACCAGACAATCGAACTGATTTCTAACACCTAACATGTCCAGCACTCGCTCTTGCATATGCAGCGGTGAAGCCGACGCCAGGCCAATTTTCAGCCCTTGTTGGCGGCAAAGATCCAGTGCGTACTCGACTCCTGGTAACACCGGGCGGGTTTCTTCCACCAGCTCTATCGCGCGGGCAATAATGCGGTTGCACACTTCAGCCTGACTTGGCCCCTGCCATGGCAGGGCGTGGAACCACAGTTTAACCACTAAATCGATACGCAAGCCAAGAGTATCGGGTAAGGCATCGCGCGAGGATGTATCCAACCCCAGAGAGGTGAAAATATCAAGTTCAGCCTGTAACCATAAAGGTTCTGAGTCAATCAGTAAGCCGTCCATATCGAAAATTGCGGCCTTAATCGGGTGAGGGGTCGCCATCTGTCATCACTCCTGTTGGTTTTTAGCTACGGTATCTTTTAACAATGGAGCGCGATTTTATCATTAACTTAATGATAAAGCGCTGGATGAACTAGGCTTGAATTTATATTAAACGTGGGAATGGCAATGAAAATTCTGCACAAAGAGCGGATGTAGCGGGTAAACTAAGGCCACATAAGTTGTGGTATTTACAAGGAGAAGTCATGACCTATCAACAGGCTGGGCGTGTCGCTGTGATCAAACGGATTGCAGGGTGGCTCATTTTTATTCCAGCACTGCTGTCAACATTGATCTCAATTATCAATTTTGCTTATCAATATAGTCAAAAAAGCACTGGGATTAATGCGGTTCTGTTGGATTTTATCCATGTAATGACCGATATGACCCGCTTCAATACGACTTTTCTGGATATTTTTTGGTTCAACTCGCCAGTGCCCAACGTTGAACAGGGTTTAACGGCCGCGAACATTATGTTCTTTATCATCTATATGCTGATTTTCGTTGGTCTGTCGTTACAGGCCTCTGGTGCCCGTATGTCGCGACAAGTGCGGCACATCCGTGAGGGCATTGAAGATCAACTGATTTTAGAACAGGCCAAAGGCAGTGAAGGGCGCACTCGGGAGCAGTTGGAAGATAAAATAGTCTTACCACATCACACCATCTTCTTGCAGTTTTTTACCCTCTATATCCTGCCGTTAGTGATCGGCGTGGTAGCCTACTTTGTTATCAAGTTACTGGGATCGATGGTTCAGGGATAATGCCTGACAAAAAAGCACCCTGAGCGGTTGGCTGGCCAACATTTGGGGTGCTGTTCATGGTAAGTAGATAGTGAGGCAACATTAAGATGCCACCGACAGAGCTAAGACTGTTCGGGATGTAGCAACTGGTCAACGGCTTTTTGCGCATTAATCCAGTGTTGCCCGCCAAATAAGTTACTACGGTTCAATAAGTAGTAAAGTTGATAAACAGACTGGCGTTCAATAAATTCAGCCGGAAGCGGCCAAACGCGTTGATAACCGTCATAAATCTGGGCAGGTAAAGCAGGATAGAGCGGGAGCATAGCAAGGTCACATTCCCGGTCACCCCAATAGCCGGCGGGATCAAAAATCACCGGCCCATTGGCGCTGGCTGCACAGTTAGCGGGCCATAAGTCACCATGCAATAACGAAGGTTGCGGCTGGTGGTTTTGCAACCGTTCTTTAACCCGTTCAGTTATTTGATCGATATTACCAAACGACATGCCTTTCTCGGCGGCTAATTGCAGTTGCCAACCGATACGCTGTTCAGCAAAAAATTGCCCCCAGCGGCGTTGCCAACTATTGGGTTGTGGTGTGGTGGCTAAATCATTATCAAAATCTAACCCAAATTGCAGTTGCTCACTCCATTGATGCAAATGGGCTAACTGCTGACCCAAACAGTAGGCATTGTGAGCATCCAATGGCTTAAGAGAAATATATTCAAGTAGCAGAAAGCTGTAATCGCGGTCGCTGCCTACGCCATAGACTTCAGGCACCTGAACCGTTTTGCTGCGAGCTAACAAGGAGAGCTGATCAGCTTCAGCGGTGAATATTGGTAGCATCTCGCGGGTATCGCATTTCACGAAAACCTCAGTTTCACCATAACTGAGACGCCAGGCTTGATGAATATCACCACCCGGTAATTCGATTCTTTCCCGAATTTCGGCGGGGCCGAGATATTCACTTAATAAACGCTTCACTGCTTGCCACATGATCCACTCCCTATCCGCAGCCTGATTGTAACTTAATGACTTGGGTACAGATGATTAGGTTAGCTTCTTTATGATGTAAAGAACCAGAGCCGACGCACAGGGATACCCATGCAGGATCAAACAAAAGACAGATTCTGCATGGGTATCTATAATCGTTCTGGCCTATTATCCATCGCGATAACGACAGCAACATAATGGCGAAAATAGTCCAGATGAAGAGCAAATAATAAATAGGCCGTAGTGCATGAATACAGTACGGCATATATATTGAGACTCAATTGATTATAGCAGGTTACCCTTGGGCGCGTTTTTAGCACTGCCCGCATTGGCCTGAGGTGTTATTTTGCGGCCTTTCACAGGTTTTATATGGCTATAAATCAGTGCTACCACAAAGAATAATGCCTGAATAATCACAATGCAGGGGCCGGTAGCGCCATCAATATGGAAACTTATCAAGGTACCCAGTACGCAAGCCAACACGGAGACCAGTGTGGCAACAATGAGCATTTGATCAAAGCTGCGGCACAACATAAAGGCGATAATACCAGGCGCGATTAGCATGGCGATAACCAGAATAACCCCAACCGCTTGCAATGATGCCACGATAGTCAATGCTAGCAGGCAAAGTAAGCCATAGTGCAGTAATTTGACCGGCAGCCCAATCACTCGGGCATGGTTTGGATCAAAGCAGTACAGCATAAAGTCTTTACGTTTTAATAACACCACCAACAAGGTGAATCCGGCGATCCACAAAGTTTGTTTCAGCTCTGCCAATGAAATACCCAGCATATTGCCAAATAAGATATGGCTGAGATGCTGGTCAGTATCCATGCGGGAGAACAACACCAGACCAAACGCGAACATACCGGAGAACACAATCCCCATTACGGTATCTTCTTTGACCCTACTGTTGTCCTTCAAATAACCCGTAGCGACGGCGCAGAAGATGCCAGAGACAAAGGCCCCGATAACGAGCGGAATGCCAAGCCAAAAGGCCAGTACAATCCCGGGTAACACCGCATGAGAGATAGCATCGCCCATTAATGACCAGCCTTTTAGTACCAGATAGCAAGACAATACCGCGCACACCACACCGGTAATGATCGCGGCCACTATCGCCCGTTGCATAAAGGGATAGGCAAAGGGTTCGCTAACCAGACTGAACAACATATTCATACTTTATCCTCCGGAAGGTGAGTTGGAGGATGACGGCGCTTCTGGCGAGTACGGAAACGGGTTGCCAGCAATCCGTGTTTCGGCGCGAAGAAAAAGGCCAGCAGGAAGACCAGTGTTTGCAAGGCCACAACCACCCCGCCAGTGGCACCATCCAGATAGAAGCTGAGATACGCGCCAAAGGCACTGGTAAAGGCCCCGATAGCGATGGCAATCACCAATAAACGGCTAAAACGGTCAGTAAGCAGGTAAGCGGTCGCCCCTGGCGTCACCACCATGGCAATTACCAGGATCGCGCCAACGGTCTGTAAGGCCGCCACGGTACAGGCACTTAGCAGAGTGAAAAACAGGATTTTTAACCGGAGCGGTGATAGTCCTATCGACATAGCGTGGCTTTCATCGAAAAACACCGCCAGCAAGTCTTTCCAGATCAGACATAAAATCACAAAAGAAACCAAAATAATGATTTCTACTTGTAATACATCTTCATCTGCTATTCCCAGAATATTGCCGAAAATGATCGATTGCACATTTACCGAGGTAGGGTTAAGCGAAACAATTAATAACCCGACGGCAAAGAAGGTAGAGAAGATGAAACCGATAATGGCATCTTCACGCAAGCGGGTTACATGGCGAACTAACGTCATTGCCAATGCGGCGAGCATGCCGGTAAAGAATGCACCGGCGGCATAAGGCAGCCCGAGAGCATGAGCGCCGGCTACCCCCGGTACTACCGAGTGTGATAGCGCATCACCCATCAGCGACCAGCCTTTCAGCATCAGATAGGCAGATAAGAAAGCGCAGACGGCACCGACAATCGCACTGACCCAGATGGCCTTGACCATGTAATTGTAGTTAAAGGGTTGTAGTAACAGTTCCAGCATCAGGGATTATTCTCCTTTGGCTGGCTTTGCGCAGGCGGATCATTCTTGGTGTGGCCATAAAACACCGCAGGGCGCTCATCATCAGTGATGACAGTGACGGTACGTGGGTCATTATCGTCATGCAGCGCAGTGCCGGAAAGGTTGATATGGCGCAGCACGCCACCGAAGGTCATTTCGAGATTCTTTTGGGTAAAGGTGGTTTCGGTTGGCCCGGCAGCCAGTACGGTCTGGTTAATCAGAATGACATGATCACAAAACTCCGGCACGCTGCCAAGGTTATGCGTTGAAACCAGAATCAGATGGCCTTCATCGCGTAATGCCCGCAACAAATCAATAATGGCATTTTCTGTTTTGACGTCAACCCCGGTAAATGGCTCATCCAGCAGTAGCACTGTGCCTTGCTGAGCCAGTGCTCTGGCCAGAAACACCCGTTTTTTCTGCCCGCCAGAAAGTTCGCCGATCTGACGTGACCGCAACGCGGTTAAGCCGACTCTCTCAATGGCTTTCTCAACAATGGCTTTATCTTCGCGGCTCGGAATACGCAGAAAGTTCATTTTCCCGTAGCGGCCCATCATCACAACATCTTCGACTAACACCGGAAAATTCCAGTCCACCTCTTCCGTTTGTGGTACGTAGGCGATGGTGTTTTGCTTCAAAGCGTGGCTGATGGGTTTATTACTCAGCTCCACTTTCCCCACACTGGGTTTGACTAACCCCATAATACTTTTAAACAGGGTCGACTTCCCACTCCCATTGACGCCCACTAGCGCGCAGATAGTCCCGCCGCTCAGTGAGAAACTGGCATCATAAATGGCGGTATGCCCATTGTTATAGGTGACAGTGACATCATCCACTACCAGCTCCGGGCGAACAAAAACAGCATGGTTCATTGACCAAATCCTTTCGCGATAGTTTGTACTGTCGTGTTAATCAGGTCGATATAAGTGGGAACCGGACCCTTTTCATTCGACAGAGAATCAACATATAACACCCCACCATATTGCGCACCGGTTTCTTTGCTAACTTGTTTGGCCGGTTTATCAGAAATAGTGCTTTCACTAAATATCACCGGTATCTTATTGGCGCGCATAGTATCGATGACGTGGCGTACTTGCTGCGGGGATCCTTGCTCTTCGGCATTGATTGGCCATAAGTAAACCTCTTTAAAACCATAATCTTTTGCCAAATAGCTGAAAGCACCTTCACTGGTTACCAGCCAACGCTGTTCCTCTGGGATACGGGATAAACGCTCACGTAACGGGGCATCCAGCGCGGCAATTTTTTCAGCGTAGGCTTTCGCATTACGATTATAGATTTCAGCATGGATGGGATCGTGCTCTACCAAGGCTTTGCGAATATTCTCAGTATAAATCAATGCGTTTGACGGCGACATCCAGGCGTGTGGATTGGGAATGCCTTTATACGGCCCTTCACGGATAGGCAATGGTGTAATACCATCGGTAACAACAGCCGAGGGGACATCTTTAATATTCTCGAAGAAACGCTCAAACCAGCGCTCCAGATTCATACCATTCCACAGAATCAAGTCCGCAGATTGTGCCTTTACAATGTCCCGTGGTGTGGGTTGATAGTCATGAATTTCTGCACCGGGTTTGGTGATTGACTCAACTATGGCGGCATCACCGGCGACATTTTGTGCAATATCCTGGATAATCGTGAAGGTCGTCACAACTTTGAATTTTTTATTAGGGTCGCTGGGCTTATTTTCTGCCAGCGCAGTGCTGCTGATGATTGAGCTAAATGCAACAAGAGCCAACAGGGTAATGGCGCGTAAAAAATGAGGTGTACAGCGACTGGTGGGGGGCAGGTAGGGTATTTTTTGCTTAGTAAACATGGCGATGTTCCCTTTCTTTAAATGAAAATGATTATCAATATCACTTGTGGCGAAGTCAAGCCTTGCCATACAATAAACTAAAACTTACCGATAGTTACCGAATATAGCCTGAACATTATGTTGATAATGGTCAAACCAGACCAAAAAATCTATTTGGACGAGGTGACAACTTGTATATGCTACAAAACGGCTTATCAGCACGGGGAATACTGTGAATCCAAAAGTCGGTTGCCTTATGGCAATTTTATTGCTGGCAGGGTGTGCTAAACAAGCGCCTCCACCACAAGCAAATAACGGGTGGCTGAAGAAAGTGCCACCGGGTGGTTTTATTAATGCACCGAAAAGCAGCGCCGGTTCAAGTACCGTTGCCTACAGCGACGTAATTAAACAAGCCGCCAGCCATTACGGTGTTGATGAAACCTTGATTAAAGCCATTATCCAGGTGGAGTCCGGTTACAATCCTGATGTGGTGAGTACCTCAAATGCCATCGGTCTGATGCAGATTAAAGCCTCTACCGCTGGCCGTGATGCATATCGGATGAAAGGGCGAGATGGTCAACCGAGTTCTGGCGAATTAAAGGATCCGGTGAAGAATATCGATATCGGTGCTGCCTATATCAATATTTTGCAAAACCAACAGCTAGCGGGGATAAGTGATCCGCAAACTTTGCGTTATGCCACTATCGTTTCTTATGCCAATGGTGCGGGTGCCATGCTGCGGACTTTCTCATCAGATAAACGTCTGGCAGTGAATAAAATCAACAGTCTTAGCCCTAACGAATTCTATCAGCATATACAAAAGAAGCATCCGGCTGCGCAGGCACCACGTTATTTGTGGAAAGTGGATACTGCTTACCGGGCAATGTCAGAATAATATTAAAACGCTAACCGATGTAGCCCTATGGGCGCTGTAATTTTTATGATTATAGAGATCTATTATTATAAACATCGGCTAGCGTTTCCCTTTTCAATCTCGCAATTCCTTATGCAATGGCTGGCTGATAGTTGGCGATAATATCCAGTATCCCATTGATAATAAATTGTACCCCCATGCAAACCAGCAAAAACCCCATTAGACGTGAAATCGCCTCAATACCACTTTTGCCGACCCAGCGCATAATGGCCCCCGAACTGAGTAGCGAACCCCATAAAATCAATGAGACACAAAGAAAAATCAGCACCGGTGCCACAGTCACGACCCAGGGACTGAACACGGCGTGACCTTTCATCGAGGCAGCCGAACTGATGATCATGGCGAGGGTACCTGGCCCCGCAGTGCTGGGCATGGCCAATGGCACAAAGGCGATATTGACTGATTTACGTTTCTTTAAGTCTTGCGATTTGGCTTCTAATTGAGTGTCCTCGGCAGATTGCTGTGGGAAGAGCATACGAAAGCCGATAAATGCGACAATCAGCCCGCCAGCAATACGCAGGCCGGGAATAGAAATACCAAAAGTATTCATCACAACCTGACCGGCGTAGTAAGCAATGGTCATAATAAAGAAGACATAGATTGATGCCATCTTCGATTGCTGATTGCGCTCCTCACGAGTCATATTGCCGGATAACCCCAGCAACAGGGCTACTGTCGTTAGCGGATTTGCCAATGGCAATAGCAATACCAGACCTAAACCAATGGCTTTAAATAATTCGAAAATACCTTGCATCGACACCACTCCGCAAATAGCAAATTGCACCTGATAAAATCAGTCATCTCAGGTAATTATCTGTACGCCGACCAAACACATCCGCACACGATCTATTATTACTCACCCAACCACTCTACGCGATACGCCAGACAAAAGGCTATAACGATGTTATTCATGCGTTTCAGCGAGCCAATAAACACGCGCAACCGATGAACTGGCTCAGGCTCAGTGACTCGGATGACACGGCGGTGACCTCAACAAAACCCACCATATGTGATATAGATCAAATCTCTGCGCGGCAACAGTTGGTTCAATATCGCAGATCCAGAATAATCATGTCAGCATCAATTTCTGCAAGGAATAGGGTTTTGTGCATTTGTGATATCAGCGTTGAAGATGAATATGTTCGCCAACCATTATCAGCTTCTGCAGCATGGGTATTAGATACCCAAGCCGCACGGGCTTGTGGTCGTCTGCGTTTTTTAAAACCCAAACGCGAAGCTCGCCCTCGTTGGCGTTTAGCGCCACTGAAAGACGCCTACGAAATTCGGTTTTATCCTAACCGCATGCCGGAGCTATGGTTTTTCAGCGCGGAAAATGCAGCTAGAAAACGGCTTTGATAGCCTGGAAGGGGGAAGTGTCAGGCCCCGAATAGTATCCATCGTTGCAGAGTGAGATATCGGTTTTATTTGACATCATATCAGAATGAATTTATTTTCATTTTTTGTGAATTTAAATTCAGTTGAGATGTGCTATGTCAAATCCATTACTACCGATTGAAAAGCAGTTTCATGCTTATAATCAGCATGATTTAACTGCATTTGTGGCTAATTTTAGTGACTCATTTGTGGCTTACAGAATGCCGTCAACTACGCCATCACTTACGGGTAAGCAGCAACTGACTGAATTTTACCGCACACAAAGGTTTAATAACCCGGCACTTCGGGCTGAGCTGATTGCTCGTACGGTTCTGGGTAATAAAGTCTTTGATCTGGAAAAAATCCACGGATTAGCCGATGAGCCGATTGACAGCATGGCGGTATTTGAAGTTAACGATGGGCTGATTGATATTGCCTGGTTTTACTTTAAGTAACCAAGCTTGTTAAGCGTGTACAGCATTTTTAGTATGGGATGTTCTTGATAGCGGCCCAATAAAACGCCCCGATTGTGTGAACAATCGGGGCGGCGTTCCAGTAACCATTGCTACACGGAAACGGAAATTGATTATGGGCATATCTTGTAGAAATAGCAATACACCCAGTGCTACTCAAAAGCAATAGATCATAATGTAAATCATTGTTGGTGATAATAAACACTATTATCCGTCGTATCGGTAGGTTTCCTTGCCTTCAGCCCAGAGTTGCCGTTGCGGGTCTGGAAATACAGTAATTTTATCAGCGTAGGGTATTGCAAAAGCCCTCTTAGGGTATCTTTTGCTCATCTAAATCGTATTGGTTCCGTCAGCTAAACTGATTATGCCGTATAGAGGAGGATACCGCCTTCGCCGATATCTTCGGCCTGCGCGAGATAATAAAGCGAGGGTAGGGGATGTTGGCGATATCTGAAACGGTAGGCTTCCTTGCCAATACTCATCATCGAAGCGACCGTTTCAGTTTTATATAATTGCTTACTTTAATTAATTATTTTTCTAATTGGTTAATTTTACGGCACAAAAACTTACCTTTTATTACGCCATCAAAAAAACGACCTTTCGAAACGACTGACATAAAATTCTGATGAACACGCTCTGGAACACCAAGATATTGGTAAATTCCTTGTTCACGGAACTGTATCTCCAGCATGCGATTTTCAGGATCATAACCAATCGACAAAATTCTGGAAGATGTAACAGGTTGTCGCTGCAATAGTTGACCCTCAGTTATACGGTATTGATATTGTGGTGATCGTAGAGCAGTTTAAGCATGATAACTTTGTCGGTGATCATTATCACTGTTTAGTGCCGCCATCAATGATGTATTTTCATTGCTTACTATATCTTATTCCCAACTGATGACAGGTAACAGATAAAACGCGACGGCGGGTAACGATGATAGTATTTGTCATTGCATTAAGTGATGATAATATGACTTCACTTTATGGCATGACCGGTGTCACAAAGTAAACTGTGTACACAGTTGCGTACCAATATAACAAACGTGGGTTAAATTGATGTCGCAACTTTTGGAAATTAAACAATAATTACGTCTTGCATGTGATCTGTCGTGTTGGTCACCACTGTAGATAAGGAATTAGAATGCCCGTTATTACCCTTCCTGACGGCAGTCAGCGTCATTACGATCACGCCGTTTCTGCTCTTGATGTTGCCTTAGACATCGGCCCTGGTCTGGCAAAAGCCTGTATTGCTGGCCGAGTGAATGGCGAACTGGTAGATGCCAGTGACCTGATCGAATCTGATGCCCAACTGGCCATTATCACGACCAAAGATGCTGAAGGCTTGGCTATTCTCCGCCATTCTTGTGCACACTTGTTGGGGCACGCTATCAAGCAACTTTGGCCAGATACTAAGATGGCAATCGGCCCGGTTATCGACAACGGTTTCTATTATGATGTTGATATCGACCGTACCTTGACGCAGGAAGATTTGGATCTGCTGGAAAAGCGGATGCATGAACTTGCCGATAAAGATTACGACGTAATCAAGAAAAAGGTGAGTTGGCAAGAAGCCCGCGACACTTTTGCTGCTCGTGGTGAAGATTATAAGGTGGCTATTCTTGATGAGAATATCAGCCGCGATGATCGCCCTGGATTATATCACCATGAAGAATACGTTGATATGTGCCGTGGCCCGCACGTACCGAATATGCGTTTCTGCCATCACTTTAAATTGCAGAAAACTTCCGGTGCCTATTGGCGTGGCGACAGCAAAAATAAAATGCTGCAACGTATCTACGGCACGGCTTGGGGTGATAAGAAGCAACTGAATGCATACCTCCAACGTCTGGAAGAGGCTGCCAAACGCGACCATCGTAAGATTGGTAAGCAACTGGATCTTTACCACATGCAGGAAGAAGCACCAGGTATGGTGTTCTGGCATAACGATGGCTGGACCATCTTCCGTGAACTGGAAACTTTTGTGCGCATGAAGCTCAAAGAGTACCAGTATCAGGAAGTGAAAGGGCCGTTTATGATGGACCGCGTACTGTGGGAAAAAACCGGACATTGGGAAAACTATGCTGAGCATATGTTCACCACATCGTCGGAAAACCGTGAGTACTGCATCAAGCCGATGAACTGCCCGGGGCATGTGCAGATTTTCAACCAAGGGTTGAAGTCTTACCGTGATTTGCCATTGCGAATGGCAGAGTTCGGTAGCTGCCACCGTAATGAACCATCAGGTGCACTGCATGGCTTAATGCGTGTTCGTGGTTTTACTCAGGACGACGCCCATATTTTCTGTACTGAAGAGCAGGTTCGCGATGAAGTGAACAGCTGTCTCAGGATGGTGTACGACGTATACAGCACTTTTGGCTTCGAGAAAATTGTGGTCAAGTTGTCTACCCGCCCTGAAAAGCGCATTGGTAGCGATGATCTCTGGACCCGTGCCGAGGACGATTTAGCCGCTGCGCTGACTGAAAATGGTATTCCGTTTGATTATCAGCCGGGTGAAGGGGCGTTCTACGGCCCAAAAATTGAATTTACCTTGCATGATTGTTTGGATCGTGCGTGGCAGTGTGGTACCGTACAGCTCGATTTCTCGTTACCGGGCCGCTTAAGTGCGTCTTACATCGGCGAAAATAACGATCGCCAGGTGCCAGTAATGATTCACCGGGCTATTTTGGGGTCAATGGAGCGCTTCATCGGTATTTTAACCGAAGAATATGCAGGCTTCTTCCCAACGTGGTTAGCTCCGGTACAAGTCGTGGTGATGAATATCACCGATAGCCAGTCTGATTATGTCCAACAAGTGACCAAAAAACTGCAAGATGCAGGAATTAGGGCAAAAGCGGACTTGAGAAATGAGAAGATTGGCTTTAAAATTCGTGAACATACGTTGCGTCGGGTTCCTTATATGTTGGTCTGTGGCGATAAAGAGGTCGAATCAGGCAAGATTGCCGTTCGTACCCGCCGCGGGAAAGACTTAGGAAGCTTAGATGTCGACGTGGTCGTAGACCGGCTGCTAACAGAAATTCGCAGTCGTAGTCTTCATCAACTGGAGGAATAAAGTATTAAAGGCGGAAAACGAGTTCAACCGGCGCGTCCTAATCGCATCAACAAAGAGATTCGCGCCACAGAAGTTCGCTTAACAGGCGTCGATGGTGAGCAGATTGGCATTGTCAGTCTGAACGAAGCTCTGGAAAAAGCCGAGGAAGCTGGTGTTGATTTAGTAGAAATCAGTCCGAATGCCGAGCCGCCGGTTTGTCGTATCATGGATTACGGCAAATTCCTCTATGAGAAGAGCAAGTCGACAAAAGAACAGAAGAAGAAGCAAAAAGTCATACAGGTCAAGGAAATCAAATTCCGTCCTGGTACCGATGATGGCGACTATCAGGTCAAACTACGCAACCTGATTCGCTTTCTAGAAGATGGCGATAAAGCCAAAATCACCCTACGATTCCGTGGGCGTGAGATGGCGCACCAGCAGATCGGCATGGAAGTCCTTAACCGTGTCAAAAAAGATCTGACTGAAGATTCTGATCTGGCCGTTGTGGAGTCATTCCCGACTCGTATCGAAGGTCGTCAGATGATCATGGTGCTCGCACCTAAGAAGAGACAGTAAGGCATTCAAGTAGCAGACTTCTCTGTGCTTGCACAGTAAGAGGTCTGTTCGCCTAGCTAGCTCGTTGTAATTAACAATGCGAAGTGGATATATTCAATGCCAAAAATTAAGACAGTACGCGGCGCCGCTAAGCGCTTCAAAAAAACCGGTGCCGGTGGTTTTAAGCGTAAGCATGCCAACCTGCGTCATATTTTGACCAAAAAAGCTACTAAGCGTAAACGTCATTTACGTCCAAAAGGCATGGTATCTAAGAACGATCTAGGTTTGGTCGTAGCATGTCTGCCATACGCATAAGTAATTTTGGTTTGAATTAAGACGATAGGAGAAGTAAATGGCTCGCGTAAAACGTGGTGTGGTAGCTCGTGCACGTCACAAAAAAATATTAAAGCAAGCGAAAGGTTACTACGGTGCCCGTTCGCGCGTTTATCGTGTTGCTTTCCAGGCAGTAATCAAGGCAGGCCAATACGCCTACCGTGACCGCCGTCAACGGAAGCGTCAATTCCGCCAATTGTGGATTGCACGTATCAACGCAGCTGCTCGTCAGAATGACATGTCTTACAGCAAATTCATTAATGGCCTGAAAAAGGCTTCTATTGAAATTGACCGTAAGATCTTGGCTGACATCGCAGTATTCGATAAAGTGGCATTCTCTGCACTGGTCGAAAAAGCGAAAGCAGCTCTGGCGTAAGTCAGAATTGAAGAGGGAGTTTATCTCCCTCTTTTAATCTTTAGCTTCTTGTAAGAAGGTCATCGTTATGATGAATACAGTTACTTTTCGCTTCTTTTTTTACTTTAGCGCCTGATTTCAAGAGGCTTGCGCGTAAGAATAGAAACGAAAAATAGCGCCTAAGCCTCCCATCGTGGAGGCTTTTTTGTTTTTACTGCACACCCCTTATGGTGTAAAGAGTGGCGGTATCGCAAATGGGGTACCTTGCTGATTTTGTGTAAAAAATTTGTTTCGGTTATCGGATTTTAACTCATGACATATATCCTAAATAATTCGAGTTGTAGGAAGGCGGCAATTGAGCGAATCCCCAAGAGCTTACATAAGTAAGTGACTGGGGTGAACGAAAACAGCCAACGCACATGCAGCTTGAAGTATGACGGATATAACTATAAGCGGGCCATATGGCCAGAGGAAGAGAAAACAATGCCACATCTCGCAGAGCTGGTTGCCAAAGCTAAAGCGGCCGTAGAAGATGCCCAAGATGTTGCCGCGTTGGATTTGGTGCGCGTCGAATATCTAGGCAAAAAAGGCCATTTGACCCTTCAAATGACATCGCTGCGTGAGCTACCGGCTGAAGAGCGTCCAGCAGCTGGTGCCGTCATTAATCAGGCTAAACAGGAAGTACAAGAAGCACTTAATGCCCGTAAGGACAAACTGGAATCAGCGGTGATGAATGCCCGACTGGCAGCCGAAACGATTGATGTCTCTTTGCCTGGGCGTCGTATGGAAAATGGTGGGTTGCATCCGGTTACGCGAACTATCGATCGTATTGAAACTTTCTTTGGTGAGTTAGGCTTCTCAGTAGAATCCGGCCCTGAAATCGAGGATGACTATCATAACTTCGATGCTTTGAATATTCCGGCTCATCATCCAGCCCGTGCTGACCATGATACTTTTTGGTTTGATGCTACCCGATTGCTGCGTACACAGACATCAGGTGTGCAGATTCGCACCATGCAAGGCCAACAGCCTCCGATTCGGATTATCGTGCCAGGTCGCGTTTATCGTAATGATTACGACCAAACGCACACCCCGATGTTCCATCAAATGGAAGGGCTGATCGTTGACCGTGATATCAGCTTTACCAATTTGAAAGGGACCTTGCACGATTTCTTGCGTAATTTCTTCGAAGAAGATCTGCAAGTTCGTTTCCGCCCCTCTTATTTCCCGTTTACTGAGCCGTCTGCAGAAGTTGATGTGATGGGCAAGAATGGGAAGTGGCTCGAAGTTCTGGGCTGCGGCATGGTGCACCCAAATGTATTACGAAACGTAGGTATTGATCCTGAGATTTATTCAGGTTTTGCATTCGGTATGGGTATGGAGCGCTTAACGATGCTGCGTTACGGCGTCACCGATCTGCGCGCATTCTTCGAAAATGATCTGCGTTTCCTCAAACAGTTTAAGTAAGGCGGGAATATCTCATGAAATTCAGTGAACTTTGGTTACGCGAATGGGTAAACCCAGCCATTAGCAGTGATGATTTAGCCCATCAAATTACGATGGCTGGTTTAGAGGTTGATGGCGTAGACGCTGTTGCCGGTGAGTTTAACGGCGTAGTTGTCGGTCAGGTTGTGGAATGTGGCCAACATCCAAACGCAGATAAACTGCGAGTGACCAAAATTGATGTCGGCGGTGACCGCTTATTGGACATCGTTTGTGGTGCACCGAATTGCCGTCAGGGCTTAAAAGTAGCGGTTGCAACCGTAGGTGCCGTGCTACCGGGCGATTTCAAGATTAAAGCCGCCAAACTGCGTGGCGAGCCATCCGAAGGCATGTTGTGTTCTTTCTCTGAACTGGCTATTTCAGAAGATAGTGACGGTATTATCGAGTTACCTGCTGATGCGCCAATTGGTGTCGATCTGCGTGAATATCTGCATTTGGACGACAAAACCATAGAAATTAGCGTCACACCAAACCGTGCGGATTGTTTGAGTATCATTGGTGTCGCCCGCGATGTGGCTGTGGTTAATCAACTGCCATTAACCGAGCCGGATATGAGCCCGGTTGCGGCATCTATCGATGAAACGCTCCCGATCCGCGTCGAGGCTCCACAAGCTTGTCCGCGTTATTTGGGTCGCGTGATTAAGGGGATTAACGTCAAGGCTGCGACACCATTGTGGATGCGTGAGAAATTGCGTCGCTGTGGTGTTCGTTCGATTGATCCGGTTGTTGATGTCACTAACTTCGTTTTGCTGGAGTTAGGTCAACCAATGCATGCGTTTGACCTGGATCGTATCGACGGTGGGATCATTGTCCGTCTGGCGGCAGAAGGTGAAGAGCTGACACTATTGGATGGCAAGGAAGTCAAACTGAATGCGGACACACTGGTCATTGCTGATCAGCATAAGCCGCTGGCGATGGCCGGTATCTTTGGTGGTGAACATTCAGGTGTTAACGAAGAAACCCGTAACGTGTTGCTAGAATCTGCATTTTTCAACCCATTGTCTATTACGGGGCGTGCGCGCCGTTATGGTTTGCATACCGATGCTTCTCATCGTTATGAACGTGGCGTTGACCCTGAGTTACAACATAAAGCGATTGAACGTGCTACGCGCTTGTTGATTGATATCTGTGGTGGTGAAGCTGGCCCGGTTATTGATGTCACTGCAGCAACAGAGTTGCCAACGTGTGCCACTATCACACTGCGTCGTGAGAAACTGGACCGTCTGATCGGCCACCATGTTCCTTCTGAGCAAGTTAGCGATATTCTGTGCCGCCTTGGTTGCCAGGTAACAGAACTTGGCTCTGCCTGGCAGGCCGTAGCGCCAAGCTGGCGTTTCGATATGGAAATCGAAGAAGATTTGGTGGAAGAAGTTGCCCGTATCTACGGCTATAACAATATTCCAGATATCCCAGTTAAAGCCTTCCTGGAGATGACAAAACACCGTGAAGCTGACTTATCATTGAAGCGTGTAAAAACAGCTTTAGTTGATCGCGGCTATCAGGAAGCAATTACTTACAGTTTTGTTGACCCGAAAGTGCAAGCCTTGCTGCATCCACACCAAGATGCATTAATTCTGCCAAGCCCGATCTCTGTGGATATGTCTGCAATGCGGTTGTCATTGTTGACAGGTTTGCTGTCAGCGGTGGTTTATAATCAAAATCGCCAGCAATCCCGTTTACGGTTATTTGAAAGTGGATTACGCTTTGTACCTGATAATACAGCAGATCTCGGTGTTAGACAGGATGTCATGCTGGCGGGCGTGATCACGGGTCACCGCTACGATGAACATTGGGATCTGGCGCGTCAACCGATCGACTTCTATGATTTGAAAGGCGATTTGGAAGCAATTCTAGAGCTTACTGGCAAATTATCTGAGGTTCAGTTCCGTGCAGAAACACATTCTGCACTACATCCAGGACAGAGTGCTGCGATTTATTTATCAGGGGAACACATTGGTTTCATTGGTGTAGTTCATCCTGAACTGGAGCGTAAGCTGGATCTAAATGGCCGAACTGTGGTGTTTGAAGTGCAATGGAACAAGCTTGCAGACCGCGCTGTGCCTCATGCCAGCGAGATTTCGCGCTTCCCGGCAAACCGTCGTGACATCGCTGTTGTGGTGGCTGAAAACGTTCCCGCAGAAGATATTTTGGCGGCGTGTAAGAAAGTTGGCGCAAATCAGGTAGTTGGCGTAAACTTGTTTGATGTGTACCGTGGCAAGGGCGTAGCAGAGGGTTATAAGAGTCTGGCTATTAGTCTGGTGTTGCAGGATACCGCCCGTACACTGGAAGAAGAGGAGATGGCCGCTACCGTTGCAAGATGTGTAGAGGCGTTAAAACAGCGATTCCAAGCATCCTTGAGGGATTGAACCTATGGCGCTTACTAAAGCTGAAATGTCAGAACATCTGTTTGAAAAGCTAGGGCTTAGCAAACGAGATGCCAAAGATCTGGTTGAGTTATTCTTTGAAGAAGTCCGTCGTGCTCTTGAGAATGGTGAACAGGTCAAACTGTCTGGCTTTGGCAATTTTGATCTGCGAGACAAGAACCAACGTCCGGGCCGTAATCCGAAGACGGGTGAGGACATTCCTATTACGGCGCGCCGTGTGGTGACTTTCCGTCCAGGACAAAAGCTAAAAAGCCGGGTAGAGAGTGCTACTCCGAAAGAGTGAGTATTTCCCGAAATAAAAGGCCGCGCAAGCGGCCTTTTTCTTGTCTGCATTTCATTGATTTATAATGATTTTATTTTAAATGTGTCCACATGCTGACCGCAGGTTGGGACTATCTTTCCTAATTTGTGTTTCTGCCTCAGCTGAGGTAGGCTCTCGCAAAAACAATAGAGTTTATTTGAAATAGAATGTTCAGGATTAAGTAAAGGGATTAAGTTTTTTACAACTACCTCTAATCAGTGACGTGATATGAGCGAACTCATCAGGGAAAAATATGCTGTGGCTGGACGCCAATGGAAACGTTACACGATGGAGAATGCATCTGGGCTGAGAAGAATTTAAGCCAGATGTAATCTGACAGACACCTGTATAAATAACCGGTAACTGTCAGATCAGGTCTGAGCTAAGACATATCATGATAATAACGCCAACTTTTTATTGCTTGGCTAAAGTATAACCTATTATCATATCAGTTAGAGTAGATGGTAAAGATTCATATTAATAATTGACTAAAATATTAAT
>NZ_CQAZ01000029.1 GCF_001152565.1 Yersinia pekkanenii
AGAGCCCGTTTGACAATTCAATCCGGAGCTTTGCCTGTACTCAGTAGTAACAGCCACCATAATTGGCTTTCCTGTGCTGTTCGTGTACCACGTTCCTGACGCACGAGAAGACACAACATTTGTCCATGATTGGCCGACGGCAAACTTAGAAAATCTGGCATCAAAGTTTGAGTAATCGCCGGGCGTTATGGTGCTTGATGATGCTATTGGCCTTGAGACCGACATTAGCGCTGAACTCAAACTCCAGGCATAGCCCGTTGCGTCATTCCAGGCGTAAATAGTCCCGCTTGAATGCAGTCCGATACCCACGCCGCTAGGATTTGTAATGCCGCCATTAGCAGGAGTCACAAGGCAGCTTCTAAATCCGTTCGGCCCCAACGGTGCATCATGGGTGCCGTTGATTTTTAACGGGCCAGACATTTCCCCGCCCGTGGTGGGTAGCGCGTTGACTATCCGGCTATCGTCGCCAGCTGCGGCAGTGCCGGCAATTTTACCTATATCAACCAGCGCTGCGCCCTTCAGCGAAATACTTTGCCGGAACAGCGCCGGGTTAGGAATATCTGCGCCGTTGCGGTCTTTGGCTAGCCGGGCGTTGGCGTTATCCATCGCAATCTTGACCGTTTTCGGCGTGGCGGCCAGTAATTCGCTATCGTTATCAACGGCACTGCTAAGCTGAACAAAACCTTTTGCAACAAGCGTCCCGTCTGGGTGGTTGCGTGATTTTTCATGTTCGGCCAGTGCGTCGCTGGTTTGCTGCTCGGTCAGTGAGTTTTTAGGCCGTAAGTCGGTAATATTGCCTGCTGCGTCAATGCTGGCGACGGCAAACACATAATGCATAAAGCCGGATTGACTGTAATTTGCTAGTGCCGGTGCGACGGTGATTTTTATCACGGCCTCCCACTGGCTGGTAATATTCCCCTGCAAACTGACATCAGCCCATACCTTTGTTGCGGTGCCGGGTACCGCGATATTGTAATTGGCGGGCAGGTCAGCACGAATACCGCCGATGTAGCCAGTGCCTTTAGTGACAAAGAACTGCGCGCCGGTTTTAGCAACCAGATAACCCGCGTCAAAAAATGCGCCTGCGCCGTAATTATCGACATTGATTAATCGCTGCATTTCATCAATGCCGGTCAGCCGGGCGGTGAAATCAATTTGCCAAGTCTCAGCCGGGGTGGTGATACCGGTTGCCGCGACTGCGCCGCTGTACTCCATTAAAAATGAGCGGGTCAGGACGTTACCCTGCTGACCGGTCACATTAGCGACCTTGCTCTGCGTCGGTGCATGAACAATCATCGCCACGGTGCCGCTGGCCTTATTGACCAGGCCAAGCCAATTAAAATCAAAGTCGCCGATTTCGGTACCCAAGGTGACGGAATAGACCACCGCGTTATCGTTGACTACGCCGATTTTATTCACCGCCTGGCGATGAACTATCTGCGCGGCGGGCGGCAATGTCTCAGCGCGGTCAATGGGCTGTGTATGATCGAGGCCCGGCACATACGCCAGGACAAATTCATCCAGTACAACAAGAGTGCCAGTTGCGGCCTCCTGGGCTTTCCATTGTTCGAAAGCGACGGTAATGACAGTCTGTGACATTAGTTTTTCTCCATTAGCGACGCGCCGAAAGTGCCGGCGCGGGGTGTCACTTCATTTGATACGGTGCTGGCGCTGTAACAGATATATTCACAGCCCACATGACCGGCGCGAATAGACATATCGACTGGCGTGATGATTTCGTATCGGTAGCGGCGGCAGGTGCGACCGTATTTACGAATGATACTCATGAGTAATTCACTGTTTTCAGCCAATTGGTTATCACTCACCCGCACCGTTATCACGTCCCAGTCGATATCCGGCTGGCGCTCTAATAACTCAACATAACCCACGCCCAGCCGGGCGAAGATGGCAATAAATCCGGCCACCGAACCGGCGTCTTTGGCATTGATAAAGGCAAAGTGTACCCGCTTACGAAACAGCGCCAACGGTTCACCGGGGAAGCGGGTCACGTCTCGCTGATACGCCAACACGCCGAGCAACGGCACAGTGCACGTGAGCGGGTCTGTCTGGTTAAGCGGCCACTTAATCCAGGTGTAGACCTGCTGCCAGTAGACCTGGCAGGCGCGCATTACCTTGACGGCCTCGCCTTTATTCATCCACACCGGCAAGGTAAACGTGGGTAGCTTATTCATCGCCGCTCTCCAGTGTTAGTACGCCCAGGCGCGGCACCGATAGCGCGCTGATAATATCGCCCTGGGAAAATGTCAGTGATTCGATTTCCGCAAAGTGATCATGCAATTCTTCCCCCAGACGCGACATGGAAAAACGACTGTGCGGCCAGGTCTTTTGTACGCTGTAATCGCTATTTTCACGGAATGCGGAGCCGATCAGATTGCGGATATTTATCAGTAATGCGCTGCGCTGCTCATCGTCTAAATTGCTGCTGTCGAAAAAGTAAAGCGTGACTGCCAAGTCGTAAGCCACTTCCGGCAGCGGCAGGCACAGCACATCGTCGCCGTGGCCGTGATTGCCCTGGCTCATCACATAATCATTCACCGTATCGATAAACGGCTGACTGGCGATACCGGAATCCAGTAATAAATAGACGTTGGCGGTACCCGGACCGCGCGGCGCATCGTGCAAGAAAAAAATACGGTCAGTGGTGAGGCCGGCAATGCCGGCAATCAGTCCACGGTAAACCGCATCAATGTGATATTGGCCGGGCAAATTAAATTGATTGCGCACCCGGTCGCGCAGGTCGTCGTCCTGCTCGGTATTCGCGCCTGGCGTTGTTAGCCAATCATTTTCATTTACGGCGCTGCTGATGCCACTGATCGCCAGGGGCAAGATACGAAAATAACCCGGTGCCAGGTTGTGGCCACTGCCGGCGGATTCGGCTTTTACCGCGACCAGCGCACCGCTCACCCCGGCAGGGATGACGGTATCGGCCAATGTCATTAATTTGTAGACTGCGCCGTTAATGCGCTCGGTCTGGATCACGGTATCGGCGGGTACAGTGATTTCAGCGCCGACGGTGTCTTTGGTAAAGCGAATGACGCCCTGTGCGGTACTGGCCTCCTTGCGGGATAAATTGACCGCCCAGGCAAACAAATCGACAAAAGCCCCGCTGGCCGTGGCAAGAAATAAATTTGCCATCACTGTATTAATCAGTGCATCGATCAGCCACAGCACCGGCGCTGTCACAATCGCCTTAATGAGTCGCCAGAACGGAGACATATTCGAGGTGTTGGTCACTAAATTTTCATCAGCGACTATCTTGTCAAATTCGGCGCGTACCTGGGTTTCGGTGGTCGGCATCCCCTGATCGGCGAGAATGGTTTTATAGTCGGGATTGGGGCGATTATTCATAATGATTCTCGCAGCGACAGCGGGCCGAAGTCGTATGTATCGGCGGTGATAAAATAATTGCCCTGGCTATCGTCGGTAATCAGCACCGTACCCGGCACTATGCGGGTATCGGTTTCAGTCAGTAGCTCCATTCTCAACAGAACATCAGCGCGCAATACCGGGCTACGCTCGGCAATGAGCAACTTGACCAGGCCGGACTCAATAATCCGATGGACGCAGTCTTGTGCAATGCTGATGCGGTTGTCGCATAACAGCGGCTCATTACCCGACGAGAGCGTAAAATCGCCATCAGTAATTAACAGGTCGATATACAGTTGTTCACTCATCCGGCGGCAAGCTCCCTTGATTCCATGATGCTATCCAGTGTGGCCCCGTTCGGCGGGTAAATATTCACTTCGCCGATGGTATTACCGCTGCGCGTGTTATTAGTCTGATTGCTGCTATTGGTGGTCAGGGTCTTGGCTATCCCGCCCTTATTCATCGCCGGGCTGACTAACCCCGCCGGCGTGGGTAATGTGGTGGCCGGCGAGGCTGCGCCGCCCTCATTCTGGCCGATGGGTTTTAAGTCGATACTGACGCCGGGGATTTTATTTAACTTGCTGACAATCCAGTTGTAGGTCGCGCCAAAGGATTCCGTTAAGTAATCCCACAGGCCGCTAAACACATTACTGATGGCGTCAACAAAGCCGCCAAATGCCTCGACTGGCGACAGGCCAGCAAAGAACCCCACTACCATTTCCCAGCCCAGGGTAATGGCCGCCCATACCCCGGTGAACATCTCCCCGACCTGGCCGGCAATCTCCATCACCCACTGAAATGCGGCACTGTCCAGCAGCGCGGCCTTAAGCTGATCCCAATGAGAAATGACATACCAAACGCCCGCCGCCAGTGCGACAAGGCCAGCAATAATTAATGTGATAGGGCTGGTTAATAACTGCATACCGACACCGGCCAGCATGGTGGCGATACCGTAAGCGCGCATGGCAACCGTGCTACTGATCAACATCATGCGAGTCGCGAGCAGCGCGACGCGCAAGAATTTCATCGCGGCGCTATAAATCCCAGTAACAAAGGTTGCTAACTGAATGGCGCGCGCTTTGAGGTTAATCGCCCACATCAGGCCGCGCACAGTTGCCGTCGCCACCGCCCAGATCCCCGTCAACCCTATCCAAATAAATTTTGATACGCCCATCACGATGTTAGCGATTGCGCCGGCGGCGGCTACGCCTAAGGTTGCCAGGGCGAGGTAGCCAATCCAGCGGGCGATATTGGGGAACATTTCCAGCCATTTTGCGAACTGGGTTCCGGCATTGATGGCGTAATCAGCCAGCGGAGATATGGCCGGTATCAACTGCATCCCCACAGCAATCCGAATGCGCTTCCAGACCTGATCAACACGCTCCCACATGTCGGCCATTTTTTTAGCCATCTCTGTGGCCTTGTCCAATCCCTGGGTATTCCCCATATCGCTCATATGTTTACGCAATTTGTCGGCCTGGCCCCATGCGCCGGTCAATGCCTGCGCGCCATTGCCAAAGGCTTTATTAAGCGCCGCTTGCGCCTTGATATTGCCCTCAATGGTATTACCAAACTTGCCCTGCAATTTATCCAGTATTTCCGGGAACTTAAGCAACTCGCCCTGCGCGTCGGTAAAGCTGAGGCCCAATTGCTTACCCCCGGCGACCGCGTTTTTCAGGAACGCGTCATAGGCACCCCCGGCACCGGTGCCAAGGGTGCCGCTCAGTTGGCCCATGACGGCGAGCTGCTCATCCATACCGACACCCATCTGGGTACCGGTGCCTTTGCTGCCCGCCATCATGGCCTGAATTTTTGCCATGTCTGCGCCAAAGTTCTGCACCATATAGGCGGTTTTTGAGGCCATCATTTCAGCAAAAGGCACGTTGCCGATTTGCCGGGCGGTGCTGCTAAATTTATTCGCCATGTCGGCCATATAGCTGGCGCTCTGCTCTGTACTGCTTTTAGTGGCAACCGCTAACGTATTAACCGCCACGGCATAACGGGGCAGTTCGGCGTCAGTTAAGTGGGAAAGCTGGCTTTTAATCACGGTCGTGGATGCGACAAAATCGGCGGCTGACTTGCCGTAGGCGGTGCTGAATTTTTGCGCGGATTTATACACCGCATCCAGCGCCTGGGTACTGACATTGCGCGTTGATAGCTCATCAAGGGCGGATTGCACTTCGTGGGCGGGGTTAAGCAGGCTCTTAACTGCCAGCCCCACACCCCACAACCCCGCCGCACCGATGCCGATTTGTTTAAATGCGCGCTGAGATTTCTTGGCGAACTGCTCGACAGACTGTTGCGCCCTGCCGAGCGGCGCACTCAGATTATTTTTAAGGCTCAACAGAAAAGACAGTTTTCTCATGATTATCTCTACTCACCGTTAAAGGCTTTACATATGCCGGCCGTGGTGCCGTTAATCGTGCTTTCGTGGAAGTACTCCGACAGCCAGGCCGCGCGCGCCAGGCTCATGGCGTCATCACCTTCGCCGGGGAGGTAATGACGCCGGAGCGTCATATATTGTTCAAGCGGGTTATTCTTAATCGCTTGAATAAGCGCGGTTATTCCTTTACTTCGATTTCAGCGTCCGGGGCGTAAAGCTCGTTGACCTTTTTCACGATTTGCGCCCCGACGCCTGGGAGTTGCAGCAACTCAGCCAGGTTGTCGCGTGATTCTGGTACCGCAATGCGCTTAAGATAAGTCGCCATTGCGCCGACGATATTCTCGTCACGGGCCGATTCATTCAGGCACTTGTTGTAGGCGGTGAGCGTGGGGGCAAACTGTACGGTTAAGCCCTTTACGGACAGAGTGATTACGCCTTTGGTTTCTTTGCTCATTTGTCTAATTCCTTTCGTTGGGTTGTTTAACTTATTGATATATCGTTTTTCTGCGTGTCTTATTTCACCAGGCTGGCGGCGTACTCAATCAACCAGATTTTGGGCGCAAGCCACAGCTGCAAGGCGTCTCCAATATCGGCTATCAGGATAATGAAACAGGTAATTGCCGGTAGGATGGGTGACATAACTAACGCAAAGCCACGATTGCTGCTCCCGTCTTCTGCTAACAACGCCAATCCCCTTTTGAAGGCCATAACGCAGCCAATCAGCAAGAAAGCAGTCACAAGAATACTCAAGCTGTAAGAGACGGCTTTCCATACCATCAGCTGATGAATAACATCCGGTAGCTGTGCTTTACTGAAATCAATAGCCTGATCCACGCCACTGGCGGCGCGATTAATCAAGTTGATGAGTACGTCATTGACATTGGCTTTATCGGTCATGTTGAAAATCTCGCCGTTGGTGTATTTCGGTTATTAACTGGTTATGTCGTGCTGCACATTCCGGGTATATTTTTTTGTACTGCTCTAACGCGTCACTAAAATCGGCGCCGGTATTACCTGTCAGGCGCGGCAGCGTTACCGGACAAGGGGTTAACAGGCTTTCCTGATAAGGTACGCTCGGCACTTTCCGCGCCGGCGTTGAACAACCGGACATAATCATCAGAAGCACACACATTGCTGAATACCGGTTTAATGATCTCAGTCCTGATAAGTCGCTCGGTATGCACTTCATTAGCCCTTAGCTCCGTTAATCTGTTCTCAAGTTGGCGCGCTGACGTGCTGGCGATGCCCTCTAGCTGCAGGCGGTTTTCAGTGGCGAGCTGGTTAATGGCCTGTTCGATTTTTGACTGACTCTCGCCGTGCATGGCCCAGCCCAGCAACCAGGACACAATCAGGGGCAATGCAACCGACCACAACTCGCGCATCACTTCACCCCGTTATGCTCAAGGCTAAAATGGTTTCCGTCTGGATTGGACTTAAAGCGCCCGCCCCATGTGCCACCGATGGATTCCCAATACTCACCCAACGGGGTATAGGCTTCGGTGCGGGTCTGGTACTGGCCGTTAATAAACAAATTGAAATCCACTGCCAGACGCTGCGTGTGCAAGCTGTTGGGAATGCCTTTGCCGCTCTTGGCGTTTAATGCGGCTTGTTCCGGGGTGCGATAGGCCTCGCCAAAGGTCAGGCGGTAGCCGCGCTCGTCAGCCCAATAAATCAATTGGGCGATTTTGACGGTAAATAGCGCCTGTTTTTCGCTTAATGTCATGATTATCAATCCTTCTTTAACTTGACTAAATAACGGGCCAGCAGCCTTGTGAGGATCAGTTCAATCACACTTGAACCGATAATTCCCAGGCCCGCCGCAACGCCGATTAACGTCAAAATGTGCATATCGGGTAAATGAATAAGCGCCATACCCGCCAGCAATGAAGTGGCTGAACCTAATATTGCGCGGCCAGCAATCAGACGCAGGGTGATCGGTTCGTTACCGAGCAACACCTTGCCGAATGCAATAAAAGCCCCAACACTACCCAGCATCAGCACAATTCGAATAAATGATGTTTCTCCGTTTGGCATATGTATTACTCACCCAATAAGGTCGCGAACGTCAGCGCTGGATAAAATCGGCGTGCCGTCAATGCGGACAAAATCCGGGCTGGTCACGATGTACTTAAATTTATGCGTGGCTGTCTCGCCGCCTTTTGGGTCGAAACCCAGCGGGCTGGTGATGATGAGCTTGCAACCGAATACCTCGACCGTTAATTCCTCATCGCCGGTGTTGGCATAAAATAAAATGTCCGTGGTCGGTATGGCGCGATAACCGCCGGCCTCCCTGGCGGCGGCACCGAGTTTCTTAAAGTTTTTGGTATCAACCTCAAACTCCCCTTCAGCAGACACATCACCCGACACGTAACCGTCAGGAATACCGCGCGTCTGTGACACTGCGGTGTTATCGCTGATATCCACTGAAACGGTTTTCACATGAATAATTTGCGTACCCAGGGTGATGTCGATTGAGTTACCGCCAACGCGTGAAGTGGTCATGATTACCCGCCTGTAATGTTAGTGATCGACTCATCGAGCATGATGCCGACCTTAATCGTTTTGGCGCTGCCATACGGCCGCACCACGATGTAAATGTTCACGGTTTCGCTGTCCGACCAGTTAATCACCACGTCGCCGGACTGGGGTGATTTCACCTCGCCGGGGAACATCACGCCGTTAACTTGCGAACTGTGCGACATATCACGCATGGTGCGAGCAAAAAAGGTCTGGTGTGCCGCAATACTGGCCGGAGTGCTATTCATCGAACGGTCGGCAATCTTGCTGATCGCCTGAATTCGCACTCGACGTGAGGCTTTATCAACAATCCGCACATTCTCAATTTTTTGGAAATCACCGCCCGTTACGTCCAGGGTGCGCCCGTCAGACCAGTACATACCTTCGTAGTCTGGGTACCACATCGGCACCGAATAGCGCAGGTCATGCATGGCACGTAAGTGCGCCAGAGTGACCTCTACCCCGATGCTATCAATCGGCATGTCAGCGGTATCAATCCCCAGACCAATCAGTGCGCCGGTTTTCACGCGGGCCGGACTGTCTGCCACGGTTACGCTGCGGTTGCATAAGCGACCGGCCAACACGCCAGCTTCATTGCCCCACAATGCCGGGACAAGTTGCACGGACTCGGCGGCAATACCCGTCTCCAGTTCGGCAAGAAACGCCTGGTATGCTGACCACGACACCGGGGCAGGTAACGCAGTCGGCCCGGCGACAGTCAGTATTGACCACGCCCAGCGGCCGTATTTATTCGTCAGTTCGGCGCGCAAAGACGCATATAAATTAATTTTGGTGCGACCGTCGGCCACACTTGTGATCGGGATGGTGCAGACAATCCCCTCAACAGAAATCATTTGTTGGGCGCTGAGAATAGCCAGCATGTCGTCACCGGCCTGCGCATCGACCGCCAAAATAAGGGCATAGGCTTGCCAGTTTTGACCGCCATTGCGTTGGGCGGCGCGGACGTTCTCACTCAGTGCGGTATCAGTATCGGCCAGCACTATCGTGATATCGGATTGTGAATCCAGTGCGATCAAGTCGCCGGGGCTATCAGAATCAGCGGTAGCACTGCCGATAAACAGTACGGTGCGCTCTACTTCGTTAATCCTGCCCTGACGCTGGTTAAACTGGGTTAGTGTTACTGTAGGCCATGTCATTTTCTCACCTTTTAATTGATGTCTTGCGGCCGGACGCCGCCGCCGTAATTAATGGCCTGCATCTGACGCGCCAGCATTTTGTTAAATTCATCATCATTGACTGCCAGCCATTCGCGGCCCGGCAAGGTCACCGTCCAACTTCCTTTAGCCTCTCGCCCCTCAAGGCTGCGAATAATGGCCCCGGCCTTGTCGCGGCTCAGCGAGTCCATCATTTCACTCACGGACGGGCTACGGGGTGCGGTCTTTGGAAATACGGTGTAACCCAAATCCAATAACCGTTTAGCCTGGCGCAACGTCGCGCCGGCTTCGTTACTGTTTCGTTTTTTTGCCTGGTCAGCAGTGATCGTGGTGGTAAAGCCTGATTGCTGCATTTTCCCGACCACGCCAGGCGATGTTTTCTTACTGCCACGTAAATAAATTTTGGCGGAGTCAGAGGCCGGCAATTCGCTGATTGCCATCATTTTTGGCAACCCCCGCATCATCTTTCCTTTGAAACCATTCTTGCGCTTAGCCCAGGGCACCCCCTCCGCATTCGCCTGCTTCTTTTGGTGTCGGCGGGCGGCGGGCATTACGCCTAATTTCAGTAGCCGCCACAGCAGGCGCTTACGCTTGTTAGGGGGCAGCTCCAGCGCGGCTAATTCCCTTCTAAGCGCCTCCCACTGACTGCGGTTTAACGTAAAGTCAGTCTGCATCACTCTCACCTGCTGGGTAGGTCGGTGCGGCGGCTCCGTTTGCGCCCCCAATCCAGCCGGCTGTTGCGGTGTTCACGGTGGGAGGCGCAACGCGGTAACGTTTACCCCTCAGCGGGATAACTCCCTCGTCCTCGCTTTCGACCAGGACAATGTCGTCAGCCAGCGGCACGGTGATGAAAATGGACGCGTCCTCGTTATCAGTCAGTTGCAAAATAACGTCAGGTGGCGGCATTTCATCACGGTTGTAATGCTCGTTGGCATGTTCAACCAGCCACACCATGACCAGCGCAAATAAGGTGTCGGGGTCGTACTGGCGATAAGGCCAGCGCTCCCAGGCTAACGTCGCCTGATATTGACGTATTGCTACCCGGCGCTGATTTAGCCCCCACGCTTTGGCTGCATGAATGATTTCAATATTTTCCATCCAGGCATCAGCGCCGGTGGTTTTCATCAGCCGTTCCGGCAAGTTGCTACTGACGAAATCAAACAATTCATCAAGCTGGGTCATATCAGATGCACCCCTACACGGCCCCGGCCTTTGATGGCGCGTAATACCACTGCGGCCTCGGCCAGCAGTGAAGTTTTTGTCTGCGGCGCGTCCTGGTTAGTGTTGTCCTCGCGGCGGCTGACGGTGGCAAATTCCCCCATCAAATCGGCTTTTGCCCTGGCGTAGACCGCTTTTTTATATTGGGCGGTCAATGCGTTCTCGCCCTCCATCGTCGGGCCGGGCACGGCGCTGGCCGTGATGTAACCCTTATTTTTTTGCTGCGTTACAACGCGGGCTAACGAGGTGTTAATTTCGGCCACGGCGGTGAGCATGGCTTGCACTACGGTTTTTTCGTTAATCGTGGGCGGTATGCTGCGCTCGCGCTGGAACTCATCAAGCGCCAGGTCAGGCCAAAAACCGTCATTGGTTAGCGTCGATTTCTGAAAACCGTTATCACCGGGTCGAAACATAAAAACCTCTCGTTATGGGGTGCGGGCTGACGAGTTTCCACGGCCCGTGAGACGCAAAGCGCTACGGCCTCCACTCCGCCCGCCCCGGCTGGCCGGGTGTCGGTACAGCCCCGCGACCTGTTTAAAAGCAACGGTCAGGGGACGGTGTTCAAAATTAAAATAACTACTCTTCGACCACAGCGCCCTCGGGCAGGTCGACGGGGGCATAGACCGGGCAGCCAGGATGGCGATCATCTTCAACGGCTTCCAAATCGCTTTCATAAAACCAGTCGCTTAGCGCCCGACCGTCTGCGGCTTTGTAGTGAATGTAATACTGGTTTTCAGTTACCGAGGATTCGGCGCGGCTTTTTACTTCGCCCCATTCATTGCTGATGGCGATATTTGCCAGTTGTTTCAATTCAAATTTAAATTTCATTGCGACTTCCTTTTGGTTGGTCAGATTCCGCCATTTCGGCGGCTTGCTTTATCAGGGCGCGAATGCGTGAGGCAATGCGCTTACGCAAGGTTTCCACCCCGATTTTTTTATGGAATCCCTCAGCCTGGGCGAGCAATTCATTAGCCCGGACCAAGGTCGGGATATCACTGATCGCGGCGGCGGCGGGTTTACCGTCTTTATCGCGCAGCAGGAACTCACCGGCGAACTTGAACCATTTGGCGGTATGCCTTTCGTTTAACCGCCAGTTCTCACGCACGTTAGTAAAGGTGCGTGAGAAATACGGCTCAATACTGCGGCCCGCTTGCGCCTCATCTGCGGCCCAATCCAGAATGAAATCAGCCACAAAAGCCGGAAATTTTGACTTGATTCTCTCCGGGGTCGCCTGGCTTTGCGTGATGGCAATATCAGCCCAATCCAGCGCCTTATCGATATCACCGGTATCAAACAGCCAGACCACGCAGTAACCAAAAACAGGATATTGATAGACCTTGCCTGCCTTGAGATAGCGCTCAGCATACGGAAGCCATTTAGGCAATAACTCCCGCGCCTTTAGCGCTATTTTGTCGGCAACGCGGGTTAACACCCCCAGACGCTTAACATCCCTTTCCAGCCCCAGTAATTGCAGGTGCAGGCTTTCGTCTGCGCCAGGCTCGGCCTCTGTCCGGGTGGTATGTCGTACTTTTCCCAGGGCTAATGCCTGCGCCCGATAGCGTAGAGGGCTAAACGTCATGGGGTTCTCTCCGCTTAAATCTGAGTGTTATCCAGGCCAGGGGCATCTTGCCCTGGGGTGCCTGGGATCAGGCCATTCGAGATCGCGAAGTCAATATCGGCTTCCGCTTCAATCGCGATTGCTGACTCATCAATTGCGCCGTACAGCATTGGATGCCCCAACGCATAACCCGAGTTACGCCACCAGGCATTCTCAAAGCCGAGGCGGTCTTGCACATGCTCGGCGCGGCGGTATTGGTGATTACGCTGGTTATAAACATGCAGGTTTGCCAGGGTGGTCACGACCATGCGCTTACCCGGCAGGAACGGCGCAACATAGACGCGGCGGCCGGTGACGGTATTGGCGAGCATTTGGGCGGCGATATTCTCGGTCGGTTTGCCCGCTTCCTGGAACAAACGGAATTGCTCGGCGGCAATCAGGTCTGAGCCGATCAACAAGACTAAATCTGGCTCATTTTGGAACTGACTTGGGATAGTGGTACTGATAAGCCATGAAGCCATTGCATCGAGCGTTTTAAAGATGCCGTTCTCACCCAGCGTTAACTCACCCAGCCCCGGATTGATCACGCGCGGGGTGAAGCCCGGAATGCGGTCTTGCAGTGGGGTATCGGGGTTTGCGTGTAGCGTGTCGAAATTCTTCGCGGTCTGATGCCAGCCGATATTGAGGTCTTCCCCGTTGGGGTACTCGACTTCATCAGTTTCAATTGCCGCGTGAGTCCCATTAAAGGCGACGCGCAAGATATCGTTTGCAAAGGAGCGCAGGGTAAACTCGGCGACCATCTGGATAAATTCATCGTCTGTAGTGCCAGAGTGGATCCAGTTGGATAGCGTTTCCCATGGCAGGCGGGTGCATGAGTCGGTCGGATATAACTGATAAATGTTGCCGGATAAACCCACATCTTTAGTGAATCGTCCCGCAGTGCGGCGGCCAGTAAACAGCCCCGGATTACCGACATCAATCACCTGGCCGCGAATTTGGTCAACATCGCGTACAGTAATCAATGGCATAAACCAGCCCTGCTCCATTAGAGCCAGGCGCAAGGCGCTCTCCTGCGGTGGGCTGATGCTGAATCGACCAATGCCATTAGCCGTAATTGGGAGGGTGGTCACATCCGAACCGCTGGCCTCACCAATGCGGCGCGCATAGCCTTGTATTAGTGCATATAACTTATTCATTGGCATAATGAGTGCTCTCGTTTATTTGTCAGTGCGTTTACCGCAATAACGATTTAATTCTGTCTGTTCCGGTTTAATTAACCGCAAATCAGAAGTTGTAACTCTTACCGCTGGATGCATTAGGGGCGGCGTCAGGTAATTTGGTGGTAACGCTGTCGAGTTTGTTAAATTTCTTGTCAGCGGCATTAAGTTTGTTTTTAAGTTTGCTGAATTCACCACCGCTTACCTCTTCTTTAATTTCGGTGACTTCTTCCTGGACGGTACCTAATTCGGTTTTAACTTCCGTCAAGGCTTCCTGAATTTCGGTCACGTCGGTGACATTGGTTTGCAATTCGACAATAATGGCGGCTTGTTCTTCAATGGTTTCCGCCTGTTCGTCGACTGAGTCCTGTAATTCGGCTACCGCTTCGACGATGGTTTGAATATCTTCATCAGAAAACTTGCGGCTGGAACTGGAAAATAAACGCGATTTTGGTTTTTCCGGTTTTTTATCACTGCCTTTATCGGTAAGATTAAAAAGACTGCGGAATAATGCTTTCTTTGCTTTTGGGTCTTTGGTTGACATATTTAATTCCTCAGTGTCGGCAACATCACTAATAACCAATGCTTCTAGTGCGCCGTAAAGTTTTCCGTTTTTATTTGCACTAAAGCGCATACGCTCGGTGCCGATGCTGGCCGGGGAGCTGGTGACGCCCAAGCCCTCAAGATAGGGTTTACCGGTACCGCGAAAATTCAGGGTTTCGGTGGGTTCGATGGAGCAAAACAACATTTGCCCATTGCGGTTGGCATACAGCAAATCCATGCCAGGACAAAGGCGGGCATACAGCCTCATCAAGCCATCCTCTGCCTCGGCTTTTAATTCCTGAACTTCACCGCACGCGCCATACCAGCGCTCATGCTCAGGCCACAGCAAGGCGGTATAGATTGCCGGGTCGTAGGTTTCGGCCATGTCGACCAACCATTCCGCTGGAATTTCCCGACCGTCAACAGTCGCGCCCTCAGTCGCTATACGGATAAAATTAGTGGTCAGTTGTGAACCAGGCATAATTAACCTTTTAATTAATCGGTTTGGCGTGGTGATGGTATTAACTCCGCTCAGTATTGCGGATTGTTTTTATTATTTCATCGAGCAAACTTCTTATTGATTCGTAATAAAGCCACATTGCGATTCATTGCGGTATTTAGTTGTCATTTTGAATAAATAAAGTCGCCATAATGAGGCATGGCCAGAAAATCAAAATACCCAGAAGAGTTAATAGGCGTTGCGCGTTCATTATATTTGAAACGCTGGACAGCCCAAGAGATAGCCGCCAAATTAAATCTTAATTCAACGCGGATAGTTTACTATTGGGCTGATAAGGGAGGCTGGCGCAGTCTATTAAGTGAGGAAGATTTAGAGTCGGTTATTAACCGCCGCGCGGCGGTATTGGTCGATAAGGCCAATAAAAATGATGTTGAGTTAAAAGAACTCGATAAATACATTGATATGCATTGCAAGTTAATTGTCAGCCGCCATAAGCACACTGAAAAAATTCATGCCATGAATTTAGAGGCGGCAGCGCGCGGGATATCTGCGACGGGAGCCGGTGGCACCATTGAGGCCATCGCCAGCGAGGGCGACGACAGCAATAAAAAGAAAAGCGGTAAGCGTGGCGGCAAACGAAATAATGTGGCCGGTATTGTGGCGGCTGATTTTGATGAGTTTGTTGATGGTCTGTATGACTATCAAATCACATTGCGGGAAGCGAAAAAGCACCGTAACCGCATATGGTTGAAGTCTCGCCAAATCGGGGCAACCTGGTACGCTGCATTTGAAGCGCTGGAAGATGCCATTTTGACCGGTAACAATCAGGCGTTCTTGTCAGCCTCCCGCCCTCAGTCGCTGATTTTCCGGCGCTATATCATCAAGTTTGCCTTTGAATTATTCGGCATTGAGCTGACCGGCGACCCTATTGTACTGAGCAATGGCGCAGAATTTCACTTCCTGTCAACCAACAGCAACACCGCCCAGGGCTTTTGCGCCAATGTCTACATAGATGAAATTTTCCATCAACGCGGATTTAGCGAATTAAAAAGAGTGGCCGGCGCGATAGCCACACATACCCATTTACGCCGTACTTACATTTCAACGCCCAGCGCTAAAACGCATCAGGCTTACCCGTTCTGGACGGGTGACGAGTGGCGTAAGGGCAAAAAGGCGCGGGAAAATGTCGATTTCCCGACTTTTGCGCAAATGGAAGCCGGGATTATGTGCCCGGATAGCCATTGGCGCTATATCACCACGGTCGAAACCGCTGTTGCTGATATGGAGGAAAAAGCCAAAGTCTATGGCGCTGCGGCCATTCTTATCAACCTGGAAGAGATACGGGAAGAAAACAGCGCAAGCGCCTTTAACCAGTTGTACATGTGCCAGTTTGTCGATACCGGCGATTGTGTTTTCCGCTTCGACCAGCTGGAACAATGCCTGACCAGCGTCAGTACCTGGGAAGATCACGACGTCAACGCCATGCGGCCATTCGGTAACCGTGAAGTGTGGGCCGGCTACGACCCCGCCCGCTCAGGTGACACCGCTTCGTTTGTCCTGGTCGCACCGCCACTGAATGACGGGGAGCCGTTCCGGGTGTTGCATATCGAAACCTGGCACGGCTTCGCCTTTAAGTATCAGGTGGGCCGCATCAAAGAGTACATGACCCGCTACAACATCACCCATATCGGTATTGATACCACCGGCATTGGCGGGCCGGTGTGCGAGATGGTGCAAGACTTTGCGCGCCGTGAAGTGACAGAAATCCGCTATAGCCAGGAAAGTAAAAATCGCCTGGTCATGAAGATGATCGACGTGGTCGAGCATAAACGCATTGCCTGGGATATTGAGGATAAGGGTATTGCGGCCAGCTTTATGGCCATTCGCCACACCACCACCAAGAGCGGCGGGGGCATGACGTTTGTTGCCGACCGTAGCGCCGACACCGGCCACGCGGATAGATTCTTTGCCATCGCCCACGCGGTGATAAACGAGCCAATTAACAACGAACGCAAGCGCAAATCCGGCTGGGCGGGACGTCTGACAGGAAAAAATAATGAGCAAACGCAAACAGCGCTACAGCGCCAGGCAGCAAAAATCCAATGCGCCAGCCATGCCGGCACGGCGTGGCACATTCAGCATCGTAACCACCGATACCCCTATGCCGATATTGACGCAGGGAACGCAGTATCACGAAATCTGGTACGACTCGACCGCCGACCACTGGCGGCAACCCATCGACCGGCTGGCCCTGGCGCAACTTGCCAACATGTGCGGCCAGCATGGCGGAGTTCTGTATGCGCGCAAAAATATGGTGGTGAGCGACTATGCCGGGGGCGGTCTGAGCCTGGGCGAAATGGGGCAAGCGGCATATGACTATTTGCTGTTTGGTGATATCGCTATATTGAAAGTGCGCAACGGTTGGGGGGATGTGATTGACCTAGTGCCGCTGCCGGCGCTGTACGTCCGACGCCGTAAAGACGGGGATTTTTCGGTATTGCAGAAAGGCCCGCCGCTGGTTTATCCGGCGCGCGATGTGATTTTTTTGCGCCAGTATGATCCACAACAGCAAGTTTATGGCTTACCGGATTACATCGGCGGGATGCACAGCGCGTTACTGAATACAGAGGCGACCATATTCCGGCGTCGCTATTACCATAACGGTGCGCATACGGGCGGGATTATCTACACCACCGATCCCAACCTGAGTGATGAAATGGAAGAGGATGTATCGAAAAAAATTGAGGAATCGAAAGGTGTCGGTAACTTCAAGATGATGTATATCAATATCGCTGACGGCGGCGAGAAAGGCGTCCAGTTTATCCCCATTGGTGATGCTGGCGTAAAAGACGAATTCGCCAATATTAAAAGCATCAGTGCCCAAGACGTTTTGACCGCGCACCGATTCCCTTCCGGCCTGGCGGGGATAATCCCGACGAACGGGGCGGTGATGGCAAGCCCGGAAACCGCGCGCGATACTTACCGAAAAGATGAGGTTATCCCGCTTCAACGGATGTTCGCCAGTGCGGTCAATCACGATCCCGATATTCCGGGCCATTTGCACCTGCAATTTGAGGGGCTAAACAGTGATGGATTGCCACTGACCAAGCCGGCTGATAATGAGGTTATTATCCCGCCCGGCGATGGAGCATAACGTATGAGAAATAAGCGACAAAAAGTGCTAAAATCATCTCAAGATGGCGGTTTTTCGGGGGATGGTATGGCGACAATCAAGGTTTTTTGCACGGCGTGTGGTGCGCGAATGCATAACCGCAAGTCAGTATGGCAAGCGCCCCAGCTTGCAAACCTGTATTACACCTGCACTAATGTAGAATGTAGCGAAACCAGCGTATATGAATTAACCCGCTCGCATACTGTTAGCCCTAGCGGCCTGGGTGATAAGGGTTTAATTAAAGCATTGCTGGAAAGGCTACGGCCAGATGAACGGCAAATGGCCCTAAACTTGCTGCAAGGTCAGCCAGGATAAGAGAAACCCGCCGAATGGCGGGGTTTTTGTGAGAGCTAATACTGCTCATTTTTTTCCATTTCCTCTCTTTCTCTTACCTCATTTTCTGGCATTAAACGCAGTAGCAAGGCAACCTTTGTCGGTAAAAAATCAGGTTTGATATCAAGTATTTCGCCCGTTTTATCATTCTTCGGTGGGCAAAAGGTGATGTACTCGTCCTTGAGTTCACCAGTGCGATAATCTGTATATCCACTGTAAAAAGTGCTCTCTGAACGCAGGACAACAGCATCACCGATGTTGAATTGATGGAGATTATCGCAAGTAACAACCAGATACCCGTCATCGGTTCTTGTTATGTAGTCTCGACCAGACACTTTTACTTCATGATATTTCATGTTGCCCCTCAGACCGGCTAAGTACAAGAGTCGCACTCACGGCCATTAGCCGAATTATTATTATCAATCTCCTTACAACATTTCTGACAATAGCGGGCTATAGGTTTTATTTCTATTGTTGTTTTATCTCGCAACCTCATTTTCCGATCTTCATCAATTTCGATAAAGGAGCCGCGAAGAAGGGCATTAATATAAATATCATCACCTGATAACCCCTGATTTTCTAATACCTCTCGTAACTCCGCCCTAAGCCAAAGCGGTGACGCTGCTTCACTATGTCGTTTTTGTTGTTTCCGAGGGCGCGAATCGGACTCTTCATTGATATCTGGCGGTAATTTCCGCAACCGTTCACGCATTTCCCGCCGCTGGGTAAAGGTTATCTTGTTAAAGTCGCTTAAATCTGGCGGGGGCGTTGTCCGTTTTTTACGCTGCTTTGGGGCCTCGTCGTCGGGGTGGGGACACTTATTGCCACGAGTCCGAGGGGCGATACTGCGCGCCCCAACGTCAAAATCAAAACCAACGTCAACCCCTGCGGCCACAGGAGTGGCCTTGGTTTGGCTGTCGTTGCTATCAGTCTTGCGTACCATCTTCCAGTTATCGCTATGGATGCAAACGCGTGAGCGGTCGCCTAGGCTGGGTGACCAGATGCCGTAAATCTTGGTACCGAGCTCGCCGTAGTCGTTAGGGGTTTCGGCCTCAATATAGGCGGTGCGAATAAGGTGATTTTTGCGGGGTTCCAGCACACCGCCTTGCTTGAGGATGTATGTTGCCATGCAGCCGGAGTCCGCTGCGGCTAACACATCATCCATGGCTTTATTCGCCAGCACTTTCTTCCATAACCAGACTTTACATAACCAGGCTTTACTCTCGCCGTTTTCATCTTTTTGTGGGGCGGTGACTTCCAGCTTGAGGGCTTTTGCCTCCGCCTTGCGGCGAAGCTGGCCGGCCAGCGTGCGCAATTCGCGGTAGACCTGGCGGGAGGGAATGCCAAAAAAGCGGAATTGCTGGACGCCGTGAAGGGAAGCCCAGGCGACAGCCTTCTCGGTATCGTCACCCAAAAGCTGGCCGGTTTCTTTGCTGACTATCGGCTTGCCGGTCTTTTTATCCAGCTTTCCTTTAATGTTACTGCCGTGCACGTTCTTACCCAGGTACTTGGTGAGGTAGCTGGTGATGGTGCCTTTGCTTTTGAGTACCCGCTTAGCATCAAAGCGGGGTTTAATATCCCGCCCTAACTCCGCCCTGTCCTCACGAATGGCAAAATCCCGCATCACCCGAGTGATTGCGCCCCGGTGCTCTCCTTTCATGATGCACATTAAATGCCAATGGACAGTGCCATCATGATGGGGTTCAGCAATGCGGACGCCGTACCAGCGCAAATCTAGCCGGCTAAGTTTTTTCCTGATACCTGCAAACAGATTAACCAGGTAATCGCTGCTTTCCCTGACGGTCTTAGTCGTCCATTTCGGGTTAGGTCTGCCATCTTTAAGCGTGGCGTGATACTTAGAGGGGCAGGTGATGGTGTAAAACATCGCCTTATCGCCGCGCATTTCTGCCAGATTTTCCAGCCCCTTACAGGTGGTCATCATTTCGATGTAGCGCAGGTGTGGGTTACTGGCGCTGGCGTTAACTACTTCTTCCATATCCATGATAAAACCGTCGTTATTAACCAGCTCATGGGCGCGGATAAACTCAGCGGAGCGCCGCCACTGCTCGCGCTGATAAATGAGCGCTTCCTGGCTGATATAAGGGGAGGCTTTCTTGTGAACCAGCATGACAGCGCGCAATTGCTCCTCTCGCCACTGACACCGCAGCCGCCATAATCGGCCCTTCCACCATGTGGCACAGCGCAAACGGGCCAGCGCTCCGGGGATCAGGTCGTAGGGTATCTTGCCTCTGCGGCGTATTTTATCGTTGAGCGCATCCCAATTCGGCGGGGTGATCGAAAGCTTTTGGGCTTCGTTAGCAATAGCGTGATAAATATGCAATATCTGGGCTGGCGTGGCATTGTCTGCCGGGAGGTTCTCCATCTGGCTATCAAGTAACATATCCATATGCGCAGCGGCCATGGTTGCCAGAGTGGTGACCTCTCTTTTATTGAGTTCGGCCAAATGCAACAGGCCGTCTAATCCCTCGCGGCTGGCAATGTATCGTAGGGCGGCGGTTTGTTGTTTCCCTCGCATAGCGTCCAGGCGTGACAATGCTTTCTCAATAGTTCCGTTCAAGAATGCATTGGCTCGCTCGTCACACTGTTCCCGGCGTAAGTAATCAATACGTCGCTGTAATGGCTGGCGAATAAATTTCGGTTGGCTGGTGAGATCGGCCTGAGTTTTTAGAGCGTGATTATGGCGTTCGGCTTCTTTGGCCAAGGTCAGCCAGGCGAGGGTAATATCACGCTTTGCCTCGTCATCTTCAAAGTTATCAAGTCGCCACTGGTGCCTTACTTTGGCCTTGCGCTCCTCGTCAGTGAGTGCGGCTTCGGTGGCTGCTTTTTTGCTCTCAATATCCACCTGGTAGGCCGCTATCATTTGTGCAAGCGGGGTAAGTTGCACCGGCACTATATTTTGACGTGGGTTTATGCTGGCTTTGGGTTTATTCCAAGAGTAAACCCCAGCAAACGTTTCATCGTTTCCGGGGTAAGGTTGTGATGGGGTGGGCTGAATTCTGCCGCGTTTGTTGGTCATTGCTGGAGTGAGTAACCAGGTGTGGGTGACTGGCGTATCCGGTATTGAGTGACTTGGTAGACGTAGCTGACCGGGAGTTCCATTTTCTCTGAGATGAATCTAGGCTTTACGCCCTCATCGTAAAGCGCGCGACATAGCTCCACATCATGATCGCTGTATTTGGCATTGCGGTTGCACTCACCGATAGTTGACGGATTTATCCCCTCAAAAGATACCTTTTGCTGCACTGCCTTGGGTGTTCGCCCCAATCGATTGGCAATATCCCGGTATAAGGTTGTTGTGATGGCTTCGCGCAGATAAGCCACCTCATCAGGTGACCAGGGTTGGCGGTGGCGCGTAGGGGCAGTCATGATTTATCTCCCCCAAATAGCTTGATGGCACCCACGATCAAAGAAACGATTCCAGCAGCAGCAATTAATATTGCAGGCAATACCCAAAATGGCGCAGTGACCCACCACCATGACCAGGTGATATACCCCATTAACTTTAAGGTGATGAAAATAAGCCCAAGAGCCATGACGGGGGTTATTTTCCAAGACTTGCTTTCTTTGCTCATTTTTAATTCTCGTATTTACATGTGTAATAAGCCCCCACTACGAACTGATAGGGGATTGTGTTTATATTTCGGTTTTAAAATGGAATTTCATCGCATGGATCAAAAAATGAAAGCATGACTAATTTCGGGGCAGTAAAATCACATTGCGTAACGTCTGATATTTCTACAATAATCTTACGGCCGGAATACTCGAATGCCTCTTCGTCCCACTCAGCTAAAAGCAAATAATCGCCGACCTTAAAATCTCGGTCATTAGTTCGTAGTTCGGCTTTTTTCTTTCCTTCAATAACTGCTTGGAAATATTCAGGCAGGATTTTTAATTGATGGGTTTTAACCGCTTGTGAATGTGAAGCAACTTCTTGAAATGCTTCCGCTGTGCGTAAAGCTTCTTTACGTTCTGCCTCTGTTTTATTTATTGCCTGGATTGCTAATGCAGTTGTTTTATTACGCCCCTCTTGGCATACATCTTTACCCGCATCCGTTCCCATAATCGCAAATATTAAAGAATCCCATTTAAGTTCGGATGATGAATAGAATTCATCTAAAAACTTAATACGCTTCCTTAACCTGATTGTTTCACTATTAAGGCGTTCGATTTCAATACCGGCATCAGTTAGTTGCGTAAGTACATACCTTGGATTAATACCAAAGCGGGATGCTGCACGTGTAATGTCAGAAGACGCGCGGAACAGCCCCCTTAGTGCGATAAAAGTATTAGTATTAGTATTAGTATTAGTATTAGTAGCCATTATTTAGCCTCTTTATTTTCAGTGGATGAATTAGCAATGGATTTAATTAATAACATCCAGTTAGATAACTCTTTAAATACTTCTTCTTTAGAAATGTTGAGGTTATTTAATGCAGTTAGTTTGTTTTCTAATCGTTCAAGCAATAACAAGCGTTCAGAAAGACGAGCATTATTAAAATGCGCGATCAGCTCGATGTCGTTTAGTTCTTTGGTTAGCTTTATTGGTGCAACAGCCATTGTTATTACCTCGCCATTTAGATAATGGGAATCCCGGCGCAACTAAGCGCCTGTTAAATTCAGGTGTTTATTTAATCTATTTTATTATCCGGTAGCGGATCACAATCTATATAGGTGATTCTTTCCGGTAATAAACTGGCTGATGCCCTCCATCTGTTTAGTGCATCAACTATATTTATCTGCTCTTGCGGTAGCAGCTCCTTAAACGCTAATCCATGCCTGGCCCTTGGAATATCTGCAAGATAGTAAATGGCACCTTTCATTTTTGGGTCTGTGTCGCCCATTTCTTTAAGCAGTGCCGGAATGATTCCCTGGTGTTTTTTGTTGGGGAATAAACACCAAATTTCAGCGGTATGCCGTAGGCCGTGCTGACGCTCTTTTAATGTCAGCGGTACAGTTCGGGCCTCTTCGGTGTTTGCCATACATCCCCTTACGCAAATATTCCCATCAGACGCGCCCACCAACAGGGTTTAGCCCTGGGCTTTGTCATGAATGGAGTGCGACAACCCCTGATAAAAAAGACTTTGCTTGCATCTGGCTGGAAGTGACGTCCCTCAGGGGTTTCAATCCAACCCCGATAATGAAAGCGGTACGTTACCTGCCCCTGATTGATTTCTTGACCGCTTACCAGCATTGCGGCCAGTGACGGACATTGATTAGCGGTCATAAAGTGATCTCCATCAAATGAATAGTTGCCGGGGGACGGCATCGCGCCCGGCCCGCGTTTTTTGTGGTACTGTTTTTGCGCCGGTTACTACTGTGAGAAGGAACTCCGGCGCAAATACCTACCAACCACAAAAAGGAGTTATATACATGGAAATTGAAGCAATTTTCCCAAAGGAACTTGAGTGCAAACTAATGTCCGACGCTTCCGGAAATAAGTTTATTGGCGTAATCATGGGCAATCTCCATACGCGTATTGGAACTTTAATGGGGCACGATACGCCGCCATATGCTCTAACTCCGGAAATGGCTACAGACCTTATTCAGGATTTGATTGATGGTCTGAATAATATCGACGGTGGAAACCGCTCTCTTCGACTGTGAGAAATCTCATTTCATAGCCAAGCAGGTTTTTAAAAATAAAAGATGGTGTAAGTTCAGCCTCAGGAGTGGGGCTGGTTTTTTTCGATGTACCACGCGGTTGTAATTTCTTCATTTTCACAATCCCATTCCGTAAATAAAAATAAAACCCTTTCGCGATGGATAAAGACGCCGCTAAGCGGTTTACTGAAAAACTTGACTCAATAATGAATCTCGCCTTTGGCCGTAGTCAGCCCACCGTGTCGCTATCTTTTGATTCCAACTATGTGAAAATGCGAATTGATGCCCTTATCAGGCTCGCTGACGAGATGAGATCCAGCGAGCAATAGAGTATCTAACCCCTTGTTCTAACTTATCAATGTCGGGCTGCTTTACTGGCTCGGCATTTTCAGAATGATCTGCCAGGCTCCACATAAAGCCCTGCACCATCTTTAATAGTTCAATAATATCTTTACGAACAAGATGGTGTTCGAGTTCGGTAATCATTCTTGCAATAACGCAATCCGAAAACATTGCATCATTTACGGTAATGGGTTTCATCTCTTGAATGGGTGGGACTGGCTCAGCTCGCCCCACTGGCTCTTCTTTAATGTATCCGTCGGGTATGCCTTTGACTGCATTGGGTGGGTATATCGATACGGCATCAATGATATGAGCACCGTCGCTTGCTGGAATAAGGGCGGCGGCAATAACGTCAAGGGCTACTGATGTGCGCGCGCGGGCGTCGCCGGGGTAATTTATTACTGATCCGGTACCGGAGGGAAATACTGATTCAATCATTTCAGTATTAAGAATAAAGAATCCTTCGGTAGATTTTATTTTCACAAAATTAGACATATTTAAATCCTCGCTGGTTAATAAGAATAAAACCCTTTCGCAAATCTATTATTTGAGGGAGGGCTTTATCCCCTCAGTACTTCATTAAATGGTTCGGGTGGTACCTTGCTTGCCTTGAAGTCGCGGGTGGCGTCTCTCAATAATGGGTAGACGGTTATGTCACCCTCGCCAGTGGTTACCGCCAACGTTGTCAGCATGTCCAGATTGGCAATGGTATTTGCGGTAATGATGTCGTATTTCTGAATGACTAATTTCCGCTCGGTATCAGGCAGAGAGCTGATCGCGTTACCGGGGAAGCTTGCCCACAATTCGTCACTGTTAAAGTAATGGTTTTGCAGCACGATATTGGCGAGCTGTAGAATTAGTGACTTTTTCATTGTGCGTTCCTCATTTCATGCAGCGTGTCGATGTATTCCAGCGCCTGCGCTAGCGCGTCAAATTTGCCGTAAGACTCATCGCCCTGGCGAACGCGGTAACGAGTGATTGGGTTTATCTTGCTGCGCTTGTTGCAGGTAATTAAAAAACCACAGTAGGAATAGGTGTGGTTACTAATACGGTTCAGCGCACGAATAGGGGCGGGCTGGGTAATCTCATGCGCTAAGTTTTCTAATGACTGGTAGGTCATGCTGCGGCCCCTGCTTTATTCTTGCGGCCCCTGCCGGGCTTGCTGACGTTAATACGGTCTTTCCAGCCGTGCCATGCTGCTGGCGCGGTATCGACTAACTGTTTCGCGTGGTTGTCCCACTCTCTGCGGTTAACCCATAACTCCGCTTGGCCGCCAGGCTTAAGGGGATCAGCCATGTAAAAGGCGGGCAGTTTTCCGGCCTTTGCCATTGCCACTATTGCGCCAACAGTCTTACCGATATGGAGGGCGAAACCCTCTTTCGATACCAGGTCGGAAGGGTTTACAGATAAGCGAATTTCTTCCTTTACCGGCTTGCCAGCTCTGGTTTTGGCTTCGGTAGTTTCATCTATCGTTTTAGCTTCATCAGACATTTGCTATTCTCCAGTCTGCTATTTGGTATTGAGTTAGAACTAGTTGGAACCAGTTACAACACAATTATCTATCCCAATTGGAATAGATACTATGGAGATGTTCGCACTATGTCAATTGGATTAGGTGAAAAAATCAAACTGATTAGGGAGTCAGAGAGGCTTAGTCAGAAGGAAATGTCTGATTTAACAGGAATTCCATACGGAACGTTCATTCACTATGAGCAAGGAAGATCAAAGCCAGGGGCTGATGCCATCATAAAAATGCTAAAAGTATCCAGATTTAGAAAATACAGGGACTGGTTTATGTTCGATGAAGTCAATCCAGCAGCCGGGCAAATAGCACCGGCCCTCTCTCTTAATGGGCCAGAAACCACAGCGTTACCCCCATCAGAGACGAAAATTGGTTAGATATTTATTACGAATACGCTGACGACCTTTGGTCGCAATCTGTCAGTTATGTCGGAGGGCTTACTTATGTCGATTAAGAAGCTCGATGATGGTCGTTATGAGGTGGACATTAGACCGCAGGGTTCCGAGGGAAAGCGAATTCGGCGCAGGTTTAACACGAAAGGCGAGGCTCAAGTTTTTGAGCGCCATATTCTTGTTAATTACCACGATAAAGATTGGCTGGAAAAACCAGCAGACCGTAGAAGATTCACTGAATTACTTGAATTGTGGTGGGTATATCACGGCCAGAGCCACGTTAGGGGCAAAAAAGAAAGAGAGCGATTGACCGCGATTATTAAAAATCTCAGCGTTCAAGGTGTTATCAGGGCCGACCAGCTTACAAGAAAGTCGATTATAGACTACCGTGTGCGTATGTTGAGTGCAGGGCTAAGGCCGTCGAGCGTTAACCGGCATCACGCCATTTTAAGGGGGATGTTTACCAAATTAATTAATGCCGATGAGTACCACAGTCCGAACCCATTTGAAGGGGTTAAGCCATTCAAAGAAGGCGAGACAGATATGTCCTTTTTATCTGATGAAGAGATAGAAAGTCTCATCAGCCTACTGTCGGGGGATGATCACAAAGCTGTATTGCTGTGCCTTGCTACTGGTGGGCGATGGGGTGAAGTGTCAAACCTTAAATGTGAGCATATTATCGGTAATAAGGTAACATTCATGAAAACCAAAAATGGAAAGCGCCGAACGGTTCCAATATCGGATGAATTAAAATCATTCGTAAGGACTGGCAAGTCTGGTGCTTTATTCCGCCCAAGCTATACAACAGTCCGTAATGTGCTAAAGAAAGTGAAGCCAGATTTGCCACCGGGTCAGGCGGTGCATGTTTTGCGGCATACGTTCGCAACGCACTTCATGATGAACGGAGGGAATATCATTACACTTCAGCGGATCTTGGGACATGCGACGATACAGCAAACAATGACCTATGCGCACTTTGCGCCAGACTTTTTACAGGATGCAGTGGCGTATAATCCCATCGCGGGAATGTCCATAAAGTGTCCATAACTGTCCATTAACTGGCACTAATTAGGACTTGTTAGCACGACTTAAAAAATATAACTCATTGTTTTGTAATGGCAATTACTGCTATTGCTGGGGTTGCCAAGGTACTTGCGAGTCGCCTTTTTTTTGCCTGCAATTTAGGCACCGAATCAGTCAACAAAAAAATTAATGACAGTAGCCACAATCTAGAGAGGAGACGTACCCATGAAAGCCTATCAGCGCGATTTTATCGAGTTTGCGCTTAACAAGCAGGTGTTGAAGTTTGGCGAATTTACCCTGAAGTCTGGGCGGATTAGCCCCTATTTCTTTAATGCCGGGTTGTTTAATACTGGGCTTGACCTGGCAAGACTGGGGCGTTTCTACGCTGCGGCATTAATGGATTGTGGAGTGGCGTTCGATCTATTGTTCGGGCCAGCATACAAGGGCATTCCTATTGCCACCACCACCGCCGTAGCGTTGGCAGAGCACCATGAGCGTGATGTGCCTTATTGCTTTAACCGTAAAGAAGCGAAAGATCACGGTGAAGGTGGCAGTCTGGTGGGTAGTTCGTTACAAGGTCGGGTAATGTTAGTGGATGATGTAATAACTGCTGGCACTGCTATTCGTGAATCAATGGAGATTATCAATGCGCACGGTGCCACTCTGGCCGGTGTGATGATTTCATTGGACCGTCAGGAACGTGGCCGTGGTGAGATTTCAGCAATTCAGGAAGTAGAGCGAGATTATCACTGCAAAGTGATTGCCATTGTCACGCTGAATGATGTGATCGGTTATCTGGAAGAAAAGCCAGAAATGGCTGACCATTTGGCGGCAGTGCGTCAATATCGTGAGCTGTATGGCGTTTAAACCGTAATACGGAATAAATGTGAAAGGGCCAGATGGCCCTTTTTACATAACAACCAGAGTATATTTGGGGCTTATTGCAACTGCGCCACAATCAGTGGCCAGCGCGCATCAAACTCTTGCGTCGGCCGGTAGCGGAATTCAGAACGAACAAAGCGTGAAAGCATCCCTTCACAAAATGCCAGTAGCTGAGTTGCCAATAGCGCTTCATCATGGATAAAACCTTGCCCGTCGCGTAGTTTTTTCTCGCGCAGAACCTGACGTAGCTGTACCTCAATTCGTTCAAATAACTGGTTAATCCGCCCTTGCAGGCGATCTTGTTCGAACATCAGCGCATGCCCGGTCATGATACGGGTCAGCCCTGGATTGCGTTCCGCAAAACCTAATATCAGCAGCAGGATAAGCCGGAGGCGATTGAACGTCTCTTTTTCATCTTGCAAAATCAAATTAATGCGGGACATCAAACTATCTTCAATAAACTCGATCAGGCTATCAAACATCCGCGTCTTACTGGGGAAATGCCGATAAAGCGCGGCTTCGGAAACCCCCACATTAGCCGCGAGTTTAGCGGTAGTAATGCGTTGGTTGCCGTCACCGGATTCCAGCATTTGCGCTAAAGACTGCAAAATTTCCTCGCGCCTATTCCTTTTCGTATTTTCTTTTTCTGCCATGTCCGAGTAGACCCTTGCTAAAAATGACTTAATAACAAAAACCCAAATACCGGCCGCACTGGGTACCAAGCCCCGGCGGCTTATGTGATAGCTTTTTTACGGTATTGAGGTCTAGGGTAGGTTATTGGCGCCCAGAATGACCAAAACCACCGGTACCACGTTCACTGAGGTAAAAATCTTCAACCAAATTGAATTCTGCTTGTACTACGGGAACAAATACCATTTGTGCGATGCGTTCGCCGGGTTCGATGGTAAAAGGTTGTTGACCACGGTTCCAGACTGACACCATCAACTGACCTTGATAATCGGAATCAATCAGCCCGACCAGATTACCCAATACCACACCGTGTTTATGCCCCAAACCGGAGCGCGGCAGAATGACCGCAGCCAAGGCGTTGTCACCGATATGTATCGCTAAACCAGTGGGTAACAATGTGGTTTGCCCTGGCAGCAAATCAACTGCCTCGTCCAGACAGGCCCGTAAATCCAGCCCAGCAGAACCTTCTGTAGCATAGGCTGGTAAAGGAAATTCATTGCCAACACGTGGGTCCAGAATTTTAATGTCGATTTTTTTCATCATAACGGCTGACAATCTCGTCTATTAAATGCTGACTGAGGAGATGTTTATCGCTGAGCGGTAAACGTTTCTCGCCAGCTGGCCAAAAAAGGTGCAAGGCATTGGTATCACTGTTAAAACCATGCTCTGCGAGCGATACATCATTAGCGCAAATAAGATCCAGCTTCTTTCGCGCCAGTTTTTGTCGCGCGTATTCTTCCACATTCTGGGTTTCGGCAGCAAATCCAACCACAAATGGACGATTTTTAACCATCGAAGCCACGCCGGCAACAATATCCGGGTTTTTCACTAACTTAAGGGTAATCTCGTCACCCTGTTTTTTTATTTTCTCGTCAGAAACGTGCTCTGCACGGTAATCTGCTACTGCGGCACAAGAAATAAAAATATTCTGCTGGCCTGCCAGGCTCTGAACGGTCTGCTGCATCTCAATAGCACTGATAACATCAATGCGATCCACACCAACTGGCGTGGAGAGGTTCACCGGCCCGGCAACCAGAGTGACCTTGGCTCCTCTGGCAGCCGCTGCCTGAGCAATAGCGAAGCCCATCTTGCCCGAACTTTGATTGCTGATAAAGCGCACGGGATCAAGTGCTTCACGCGTTGGCCCAGCGGTAATCATGACACTCAAATGTTGCAGATCTTGTTTGGCATAAAAATGATCATGCGCCAATGCGACAATTTCCAGCGGGTCCAGCATTCTGCCTGGGCCGACATCGCCACAAGCCTGGCTGCCACTGTCTGGCCCCCACAGTAACACTCCGCGATTGGCAAGGGTCTGCAAGTTCGCTTGGGTAGCGGCTGCCCGGTACATCTGTTGATTCATGGCGGGCACGGCTGCAACAGGGGCTACGGTTGCCAGGCAAACTGTAGTCAGTAGGTCATTAGCCATACCTGCTGCCACTCGCGCCAGTAAATCTGCGGTAGCAGGGGCCATAATCACCAAATCAGCCCATTTACCCAGCTCAATATGGCCCATAGCCGCTTCTGCCGCAGGATCGAGCAAATCGTCAGCGACGGGATAGCCCGAGACTGCCTGCAACGTGAGCGGCGTAATGAATGCTTTGGCGGCGGGGGTCATAACTACGCGTACATCTGCGCCTCTGTCGCGTAAGCGGCGTACCAGCTCAGGAGATTTATACGCGGCAATACCCCCGCTAATTCCGAGCACAATATGTTTGCCGGCAAGTCCCGTCATCATGATTGTCCGAATGAAAGCCATAGGAGGCGATATTTTAGCATAACCGCTGAGCAGATTAGCTATCAGGCTGTCTCCTGATGTCATCAATCAGCAAATTTGCGAGACGTTACGCATGCTCTTAATCATGGTGTCGCTGGGTATAAAGCCTTCTGTCATGCTGCCTACGCTGTTCAGGGATAACAGGAGCAAAAGGATGGATGGATGGTATGGGCAGATAGCCCCAAGAGAAAAATTATTGCAATACGGTGCTGCCGTGCTGACTGACGCCGAGTTGCTCGCTATTTTTTTACGCACCGGTATTCCGGGGATGCATGTAATGCAGATGGCAGAGTATTTGATTGAAGAGTTTGGTTCGCTGCACGGGCTGATGTCTGCAGATTATCAGACGTTGTGCGCACGAAAGGGGATTGGAGCGTCGAAGTTCAGCCAAATTCAGGCGATTGGGGAGCTGGCTTCTCGCTGTTTTTCATCTCATCTAATGCGAGAAAGTGTTCTACTTAATCCCGATATCACACAAAAATTTCTGCAAAATATTCTTTCTCACCGTGAGCGTGAGGTTTTTTTAGTTATGTTTTTGGATAACCAGCATCGTGTTATTCGCCATGAGGAGTTATTTACTGGTACCATCAACAGCGTTGAGATCCATCCAAGGGAAATTGTGCGCGAAGCGTTGAAGGTTAATGCCGCCGCGCTGATTCTGGCGCATAATCACCCTTCGGGTAAGGCTGAACCGAGCCAGGCCGACCGTTTGATTACTACGCAGGTGATAAAAGCCTGTTCATTATTAGATATTCGGGTGCTCGATCATTTGGTGGTTGGTCGGGGTGAATGTGTCTCATTTGCCGAACGGGGATGGCTTTAGCCAAATAATAATTGATCCTTTCGGGATCTTTAGCTGTTCGGGACTTGAGCACTTACGCTTCAGAGCGTATACTACGCCACCTTTGAGAATCTTGGGTTTGGCGTGAAGGGCCTATCTCAGCAGGTTTATAGCCTGGTGATAGGGGTTTCTGACCTGATGACAGTGAGTCTTCTCAGTGAATTTGCTGAGATGGGCTCTAAAGCCTGACGAGGCGGCCAAATCCTATACGAAGCTCGAGCTGATTTGATTTTTGGAGAATAGACATGTCCCGAGTCTGCCAAGTTACTGGCAAGCGCCCGGTGAGCGGTAACAACCGTTCCCACGCAATGAACGCGACCAAACGCCGTTTTCTGCCGAACCTTCACTCTCACCGTTTTTGGGTTGAGGGCGAGAAGCGCTTTGTAACTCTGCGTGTATCTGCTAAAGGTATGCGTTTTATTGATAAGAAGGGTATTGAAACGGTCTTGGCCGAAATTCGTGCCCGCGGTGAGAAGTATTAAGGAACTGAATCATGGCTAAAGGTGTTCGCGAGAAGATCAAGCTAGTTTCTTCTGCTGGTACTGGTCACTTCTATACCACTACGAAGAACAAGCGTACGAAGCCGGAAAAATTGGAATTGAAGAAATTCGATCCAGTTATCCGTCAACACGTGATCTACAAAGAAGCTAAAATTAAATAATTTTAGTGGATTAAGAAAAACCCGGCTTCGGCCGGGTTTTTTATTATATACAGTACAGTGAGATACGTTGAAGGGAGGTTAGATGCCTGAATTACCAGAAGTTGAAACCAGCCGACGCGGGATCGAACCTTATCTTGTCGGTCAGACTATTCTTTATGCAGTGGTCAGAAATGCCCGCTTACGCTGGCCAGTATCCGATGAAATTCTGGCATTAAGTGATCAACCCGTGCTGAGTGTTCAGCGTCGGGCAAAGTATTTACTGATAGAACTGCCGACTGGCTGGATTATCGTGCATTTGGGGATGTCAGGCAGCCTGCGCATTTTGTCAGAGGAAGCTGAGGCGGAAAAACATGATCATGTCGATTTGGTGATCAGTAATGGCAAAATATTGCGTTATACCGACCCGCGCCGCTTTGGTGCCTGGTTATGGGCGAAAGACCTGGAAACCAGCAGCGTTTTAGCGCATTTAGGGCCTGAGCCACTGAGTGATGAATTTTCTTCCCAATATCTGTTTGATAAATCACGTAACAAACGCACCGTGATTAAACAGTGGTTGATGGATAACAAAGTGGTGGTCGGGGTTGGCAATATCTATGCCAGTGAATCTCTGTTTGCCGCCGGTATTTTGCCAGAGCGTGCTGCCGGTTCATTAACCGCATCCGAAATCACTTTGCTGGTAGCAACGATAAAAGCCGTGTTATTGCATTCTATTGAGCAGGGGGGCACGACATTGCGCGATTTTTTACAGTCAGATGGTAAGCCGGGTTACTTTGCACAAGAGTTACAGGTGTATGGGCGAGCTGGTGAGGTATGCCGCCGTTGTGGGCATCGGATTGAAATTGCGAAACATGGGCAGCGCAGCACGTTTTTTTGCCGCCACTGCCAGCATTAATCATATCCCCTTCGTATTTGAAGCCGCAGGGCTGTTAGCTATCTTAGCTTGCTGCCTGGCTGCCTGGCTGCCTTGGTGCGTCAATAAGGGGGTCAGACCAGTTTCGCCATTAGCGCCTTGGTGACCGATGCTGGAAGGAATGGCGTGATGTCTCCACCATGGCGCGCCACTTCTTTCACCAGTGATGAGGAGATAAACGACCACTTTTCTGATGGCATCAGAAAGACACTTTCCAGCTTTGGCATTAGATGGCGGTTCATATTTGCTAGTTGCCATTCATATTCAAAATCTGAAACTGAACGTAAACCCCGCACTAAAATATTCGCATCGTGTTTTCTGGCAAACTCCGCCATCAGTTCACTGAACCCTAACACTTCAACATTCTTCAAGTGTACCGTCACTTTTTTTGCCATTGCCACCCGTTCGGCGAGGGTAAACATCGGTTTTTTACTGGAACTGTCGGCGATAGCCAGGATGACATGACTGAACATCGCTGATGCCCGTGTCACTAAGTCCAAATGCCCATTGGTGATGGGGTCAAATGTCCCCGGATAGATGGCTTTGGTGGTCATGAATTCTCGCTCTTCTGATATTGATGGCTCAATGCCCACAGAGCCGCATATTTATTAAAGGTATATTGCGCGTTTACCACCGCCAGCAATAGCCCTTGTTTACCATCGAGGAAGCCAGCACGTAGTAGCCATGTCTTACAGAATGCCCCGAGAGTATGGCTGAGAATTGAAAAATAACTGCAACTTCTGCCTTGTTGGTGGCGTTGGGTTGCCCATGCTTCAGCGTAACTGAGTTGTTTACGCTGAAAAGTAAAGAAATCACGGCAAGTTAGATGTAGTAAATCGCCTGCTAAGGGGATGACGTTAACCGAGCCACTGTTAAGTGATTCATGGACTAAATCGTCGTTGTAACGGAATTGATGGTGTGGATATAACCGGGTCACTCTATCGGGATACCAGCCACTGTGGCGCATAAAGCGGCCTAAGAACAGATTTCGCCGGCCACAGCTATAAACTGCGCCTTCTTCTGGTGCCAGTAGCACGGCTTCAATCGCGGTTTTTAGCTGTGGCGTCACTCGCTCATCAGCATCCAGCATGAGAATATAATCACCATTGGCATATTGCTGGGCTAATTGCCGCTGTTTGCCATAACCCGGCCATTCTGTGTTGCTGTACACTTTTGCGCCATATTGTTGCGCTAATGCGACGGTTTCATCTTCACTGCCTGAATCTAATACCACTATCTCATCAGCCCAGATAACGGATGCCAAACAATCCGCTAGCAGTGAGGCTTCATTCTTGGTAATCATCACCACTGACAGGCGTTTTTTTGCACTCATTTAGTGGCTCCGTTGCGGTAAATAAGGCTCCAGCAAGTGTAATAACCGTTGTAGCGCGCCTTGATTTTCATGCAATACATCAACCGCATGGCGGCCATAATAGAGACGGCAATCTTCATCAGTCAGCAGCATGGTGATTTCTTTCACCAGTGATAGCGTGTCGGTGACCGTAATCAATCCCTCGGCCTGTTCCAGCTTGGCACAGATGTCTTTAAAGTTAAACGTATGCGGCCCCATCAGCACGGGTATCGCATGAGCTGCAGCTTCCAACGGGTTATGACCACCACGTTCAACCAGACTGCCGCCCACAAAGGCCAGATCAGCAATGCCGTACAGCAGCATTAGCTCACCCATGGTGTCACCAATCACTACCTGTGTATTGCCTGTAGGAACTTCGCCCTTGCTACGTAATGTGTAGCTCAGCCCGGCTTTCTCCGTCAGTTCAACCGCTTTAGGGAAACGTTCTGGGTGACGAGGCACCAGAATCAACAACAATGTTGGGAAGCGTTGCAATAATTGACTATGGGCTTCCAGCAAAATGGATTCCTCGCCGTCATGGGTACTGGTCGCAATCCACACTGGGCGATGAGGTGCCCACTGGCGGCGCAATGTCACGGCTCTGGCGGCTAACTCAGGGGTGACGGAAATATCAAATTTCAGACTACCGGTTACCGTGAGCTGTGAGCGACGAAGACCTAATTCAATGAAACGATCGCCATCTTCCTGATTTTGTGCCGCAATCAGGGTGATCCGTTGCAACATATTACGGATAAAACTACCGATTTTTTTGTAGCCAGCGGCAGAGCGGGCAGAAAGACGCGCATTGGCAATGACCAACGGTATCTTGCGGCGATGCAGTGCATTGATAAGGTTCGGCCACAGCTCTGTTTCCATGATAATAACCAGCTTGGGATTAACCTGATCAAGAAAACGGTTCACCGAACCGGGGAGGTCGTAGGGCAGATAAACGTGGTGAACATCTTTACCAAAAGCGGATTGAACACGCTCAGAACCGGTCGGTGTCATGGTGGTGACGGTAATAGGTAATGATGGATAACGGTGACGTAATGCCCTGACCAAGGGGATGGCAGCCAGTGTTTCACCGACTGAAACTGAATGCAGCATGATACCGCCAGCGACGACTTTACCGGCACAAAAACCATAGCGTTCTGCCCAGCGCTTGCGATAAGCAGGGGATTTACGGCTACGTAACAACAACCGCAGCCAAATCAAAGGTTGAATAAGGTAAAGTAGTACCTGATATAAACGCAGCAACATTCTATCAATTTCATTTATATGGATTATTAAGAATAATACCATATTTGAGCAAGAAAGGCTCTTTTCAACTGGGTTCGATGGATGGCCGGAGGCGCGCCGGTTTATTCATAAAAAGAATATAAAGTTGTAACAAGTTTCAGTGAATGGAGGGTGATAAAGTTCATTTCTCTTGTTTAAAGATGAGAACAATTGTCATTACCTCTTGATGTCTTTAATAAGACAGAGATAGATGCCATAAGGTCATCAGTCAGTGATGTTTTTATCTGACAATATGCCTTCTGTTAGCTGTTTATCACTTGTTAATGAAGTTTATATTTTATTGGTATGGTATTTAGCAATTAATCATCTAAAAAGAGAAGCCAGCGAACAATTATTAAGACAGTATGGGCGAGTTGCTCCTATTCATTATTTAAATAATGAATTAACCAACAGCAGCCGACCCTGATAATTATCAGAGCCGATTGTCATTACATGATAAATACGTATTGGCAGCGTTTTTAGCGTGAATAATTCAGCGAAAATAAACAATGCTCGCTCATGAAATTAGTGCTTCCAGGCGCGCCATAATAGTTTCAGCCGTAATGGTATCCATACTTTTTTGCTCAGAAATAACCGCAATTTGGTTCTTTCCGTAGCCGCCAATTAAACCCGGATCGGTTGGGCCGAACAACGTAATGTTGGGGCGATCCAAGGCGGCGGTCAGATGACTAAGGCCGGTATCAACAGAAACGACAGCTTTTGCGCCCGCCAGAACCTCTGCCACCTGCTGGAGACTGAGCTTAGGCAATACCTCAACATGAGGGAAATGCTCCGCTAACCGTAAAGCGCGCTGATATTCATGTTCCGCACCCCAGGGCAATTTGATTTTTAAACCGGTAGGTGCAACCTGCTCAATCAATTTCAACCAATGGCTTTCAGGCCAGTGTTTGCTCTCGCGGGTTGTCGCATGCAGGAAGACCAGATACTGGTCAGCATCGGCTGGTAAGTGGCTTAAAAAACGTGGCGCGATAGCATAATCGCCATAACTTTCTGGTTTATCATAGCCCAGACTCTTGGCAAATAACTGACGTATTCGTTCGACCGCATGTTGTTTGATATCAATATGATGGCGGCAGTTATAAAACCAACTGGCAAACGGCTCACGGGCGCTTTTGCTGTCCGGGCCATGTTTTATCCCTTTGGCAATACGGGTAATCAGCGCGGCACTTTTAATCAGCCCCTGCGCGTCGATCACCACATCATAGCTGCGTTGCTGCACCACACGTTTAAAATCACAACGTTCCTGCCGGGTATCACTGCCAAACCAGTTTTTACGCCAACGGCGGATAGCCACCGGAATCACTTTATCCACCGCCGGATGCCAACTGGGGATCTGACAGAATCCTTCTTCTACTACCCAATCAAAGCGAATATCGGGAATGGCCTGCATGGCATCAGTCAGTGCGGGTAATGTATGTAACACATCCCCCATTGAAGAGGTTTTAACGATCAATACATGCATTAATCGGCCTCGCTGACAGTACTTTGGTGTGCCGCTAATAACGCCTTAAGGGCGATCATCACTTTTTCTGGTTGAATATCAATCAAGCTTTGATGGTAACCCTGCGCGCTATCGCCTTTACGCACTTTGTGATAGCCGGTAATTAAGCGAATGACAGTGGCTTTGTCAGACAGTGGTGGGGTGAAATCCGGGCTGCTAGGGCCATACAAAGCAACCAACGGCTTATTTAATGCCGCAGCGACATGCATTAAGCCAGAATCATTGGTGACCACTGCGCAACAGGCCGCAATCAATACCACGGCTTGTTCCAGTGAGGTTTGCCCCGCCAGGTTGAGGCAATATTCGCGGGAGTTTTCAGCCAGTGCCTGACGAATTTCTTCGCCAGCTTCATTATCTTTGGCAGACCCTAATAAGATAACTTGATAGCCAGCATCAATCAGTTTCTGGGCCAGCGTGGCGTAGTGATAATGTGGCCAGCGTTTTGCCGGGCCGAACTCTGCACCAGGGCAGAAACCAATAATGGGCCGGTTATCAGTCAGGTTGTATGACGCCGTAATCTCTGCAATTTCTTCATCCCGAACCTGCAACTGTGGCCATAGCAAAGGCTGGGGTAAATCTGCGGCTGAGTGAATGCGTTCTTTATCATAGGCCAGGGCAACATAGCGCTGGACCATCAGGGGGAAGGCTTGTTTATCCAGAATGCGCATATCATTAAGCAAGAAGTAGCGCATTTCGCCACGCCAGCCAATGCGTTGTTTAATCCCTGAAAAATAAGGTATCAGGGCAGATTTAAACGAGTTTGGCAGCACGTAAGCACGGTCATAGCCTGTTTCACGCAAGGCAAGACCCAAGCGGCGACGCTCCTCAAAAGCAAAGGCTCCATGCCCTAATGGCATTGGGATTGCGTGACGAACTTCCGGCATTCTGGCCAAAAGCGGGCGGCACCACGCGGGTGCCATCACATCAATATCTGCTGCCGGATATTCGGCCTTCAGGGTACGGTAAAGACTTTGCGACATCATCATATCGCCAACCCAAGAAGGGCCGATGACCAGTATTTTCATACCGTTTATCAATTCCTTGCAGCAAGTAATTTAGACTGAGCGATTGAGCCAGGCCAGATATTCTTTGACGCCTTCGGCGACAGTTTTGAACGGTTTGTCATAACCCGCAGCACGTAACTTAGTCAGATCCGCTTGCGTGTATGTCTGATAACGGCCTTTCAGCTTTTCTGGGAATTCAATGTATTCCACTGGCCCGCTTTGGTGGAAATCCACCACTGCATCGGCAACTGCCTGGAAGGATTCTGCATGGCCCGTTCCACAGTTGAAAATGCCGGAGACACTGTTTTCCCAGAACCACAGATTAACGTCAGCCACATCGCCCACATAGATGAAATCGCGTTCGAAGTTTTCACTGCCGGAGAATAACTTAGGATTCTCGCCAGCGTTGATCTGGTTATTCAGGTGGAAGGCCACGCTTGCCATGCTGCCTTTATGGCCTTCACGTGGGCCATAAACGTTGAAATAACGGAATCCACAAATTTGTGAATCAGCTTCTGGCAAAATTTCGCGCACATATTGATCGAACAGAAATTTGGAATAACCATAAACATTAAGTGGTTTCTCGTACTGACGATCTTCGATGAAGTTATCAGTGCGCCCGCCGTAAGTGGCAGCAGAAGAGGCGTACAAGAAAGGAATGCGGCGATCGAGACAGAAGTGCAGAATGTCTTTAGAGTACTGATAGTTGTTATCCATCATGTACTTACCATCCCATTCGGTGGTTGAAGAACACGCACCCTCATGGAAAATAGCATCGATATCGCCCATGTCATCACCGGCAACAATGCTGGCGACAAAATCGTCTTTATCCATGTAATCAGCGATATCCAGATCAACCAGATTGACGAATTTGGTACCGTCTTTTAGGTTATCAACAACCAGAATATCTTTATAGCCGATATTATTCAGTGCCTTAACGATGTTGCTGCCAATAAATCCGGCACCGCCAGTGACGATAATCATCAGGTTCACCCTTGCTAATCTTCTCGGTCGGGCACCATGCCCCACTCTCTATTTGGTATTATCATAACATTTCATAGGATAGCGCACAGCCGGAAGGGACGTAATCTCTCGGTTTCTGTGCGGCTTTAGGAATGTTCACCGTGATATGTGCTGCATTTTTCATAATATAAGATAAGGTTCCTCGTCAGTTAACCCATCAGGCAGTAAAATGTAGGGTGAAACTGCCCATCCTGGAGATAACCCAATGTCCCTGCCTTTTAATAGAAACCCTTTTTATCAGCAATTAGAACAACAACTCAAAACGACCCGTGCTGAAGGGCTGTATAAAAATGAACGGATCATCACTTCCGCCCAACAAGCCGATATCGCAGTGGCTGGTGGGCATCATGTGATTAATTTCTGCGCCAATAACTATTTGGGTCTGGCTAACCACCCACGGTTGATCGCTGCGGCTAAAAAAGGCATGGATACTCATGGCTTTGGTATGGCGTCGGTTCGCTTTATCTGTGGCACTCAAGACACTCATAAAGAGCTTGAACAACAGTTGGCCAGTTTCCTTGGTATGGAAGATGCCATTCTCTATTCGTCGTGTTTTGATGCTAACGGGGGTCTGTTTGAAACCCTATTGGGGCCAGAGGATGCCATTATTTCTGACGCCCTGAATCATGCCTCAATCATTGATGGCGTGCGGTTATGTAAAGCCAAGCGTTACCGTTATGCCAACAATAATATGAGCGAACTGGAAGCCCAGCTAAAACAAGCCAAAGTGGATGGTGCGCGCCATATTATGGTTGCAACCGACGGTGTGTTCTCAATGGATGGCGTGATTGCCAATTTGAAGGGCGTTTGTGATTTGGCCGATGAGTATCAGGCGCTGGTGATGGTCGATGACTCCCATGCCGTCGGTTTTGTTGGCGCGAATGGCCGTGGTACTCATGAATACTGCGAAGTGATGGATCGCGTTGATATTATCACCGGAACCTTGGGCAAAGCACTGGGGGGAGCATCGGGCGGTTATACCGCTGGCCGTAAAGAAGTGGTTGAGTGGTTGCGCCAGCGTTCACGGCCTTATCTGTTCTCAAATTCATTGGCTCCGGCCATCGTTGCGGCTTCGATTGAAGTGTTATCGCTACTGGAAGACGGTGCTGAACTGCGTGATCGCTTATGGTCGAACGCGCGTTTATTCCGCGAGAAAATGAGTGCCGCCGGTTTCACATTAGCCGGTGCCGATCATGCCATTATCCCCGTGATGCTGGGTGACGCGACACTCGCGCAAGAGTTTGCCAATGCTCTGCTGAAAGAAGGCATTTATGTCACCGGTTTCTTCTATCCGGTGGTGCCGAAAGGTCAGGCCCGTATCCGCACCCAGATGTCGGCAGATCACACGCCAGAGCAAGTCGAGCGGGCTATCGACGCCTTTGTGCGTATTGGCAAACAACTTAATGTTATTGCGTAAGGAATGTTCATGAAAGCACTGTCCAAACTGAAAGCCGAAGAAGGTATCTGGATGACCGACGTGCCACAGCCGGAGCTGGGCCACAACGACATCATGATCAAAATTCGCAAAACCGCTATTTGTGGTACCGATGTGCATATCTATAACTGGGATGAATGGTCACAAAAAACCATCCCCGTTCCGATGGTGGTCGGCCACGAATATGTCGGCGAAGTTGTGGCTATAGGTCAGGAGGTTAAAGGTTTTAATATTGGTGACCGGGTGTCTGGCGAAGGTCATATTACCTGTGGCCATTGTCGTAACTGCCGGGGTGGGCGTACCCATCTTTGTCGCAATACTGTGGGGGTCGGCGTCAATCGGCCCGGTTCTTTTGCCGAATACCTGGTGATCCCGGCGTTCAATGCTTTTAAGATCCCAGACAATATTTCTGATGAGCTTGCTGCCATTTTTGACCCCTTCGGCAATGCAGTACATACCGCGTTATCCTTTGATTTAGTGGGTGAAGATGTATTGGTTTCCGGTGCTGGCCCGATTGGTATCATGGCCGCCGCTGTGTGTAAACATGTTGGCGCTCGCCATGTTGTCATCACTGATGTGAATGAATACCGTCTGGATCTGGCGCGCAAAATGGGGGTGACCCGTGCTGTTAACGTCAGCAAAGAGAATCTGAGTGATGTTATGGCTGAACTGGGCATGACTGAAGGTTTTGATGTGGGTCTGGAAATGTCAGGTGCGCCGGTAGCATTTCGTACCTTGCTTAACTCAATGAATCACGGTGGGCGTATTGCGATGTTGGGGATACCGCCTTCTGATATGTCGATCGATTGGAATCAGGTAATTTTCAAGGGGCTGTTTATCAAAGGGATTTATGGCCGCGAGATGTTCGAAACCTGGTACAAAATGGCGGCACTGATTCAAGCCGGTTTGGATTTAACCCCGATCATTACTCATCGTTTCTCTATTGATGAGTTCCAGCAAGGGTTTGATGCCATGCGTTCGGGTAAGTCGGGTAAGGTGGTTTTAAGCTGGGACTAAAATACGCCCTTCGGCCTTGAAGCTGCAGGGGTGTTGGCTGCGCGCACTAACCCGAATCACTTACTTATGTAAGCTCATCGGGATGAGTTTGCTGGCCGCCTACCTGCACCTCCAATGACTTTGGGAACGCCCTTCGGCCTTGAAGCTGCAGGGGTGAGAGTGGGGCAGTCAGGTGATGGCTGCCCCATTTTTATTGAGCAGATTACGGATTATCAGCTTTAGGTTTATCGACTGCCTGTTTCTCAACAGGAGTAACGGGCACCGCTGGCGGGGAATACTGCTGCCAATGCTGCTGAATAAAGAGCATCGCTGGGTTCTGCATTAGGCTTTCACCTATGATACTAAACATCCTGTCGGCATAGATTTTCTCTGGTACATAACTGGCCTTTGCGCTGCATTGCTTGATAGCTTTCAGGCGATGGTCTTTCGCTGGATCGTGCGGTTTTGATGTATCTGGTGCCACTGAGCCACTACCACGATTATTTTGCACCGGTTCATTAAGTAGTGCACTGGGCCTGACTAATACGATGTCGGAAGGCAACTGAGGCAGCATTTGTTGCAGCACTTTAATGGTGGCCGGATGCGGGTGGCCGATAGCAATGGCCGAACCGTTACGGCGTGCTAATTCTACCGCACGGTTAAACTGCTGGCGGATCGCCGCTTCATTTTGCGAGTCATCCAAAAAGACTTTGCGTTTAATCACTTTGACGCCAGTACCTTCGGCCGCTTTACTGGCCTGGCTGTTGCCAATAGTCACGCTGTCGAGGAAATAGAACTGATAGTGTTCCAGTGCCTGCATCACTTTCTGCATGCCTGGCAAACTGGAGGTCATCGCGCTACCCATGTGGTTATTCATGCCAGTGGCGTAAGGAACATTACTCACCGCCTGACGAATGATGCGCTGGATCTCTTCGCTGCTCATTGATGGTTGTAATGTATCGCGTTCCAGCGGCTGCTTGCTCAGCGGGGCCATTGGTAGATGAATCAGGATTTCACGCCCTTGATTATGGGCTTTGATCGCCATTTCTTTGGCGTAAGGGGCGTTAGGCAAGATAGCCACCGAAATGGGCAGCGGCATTTGTAATACTTTGTTTTCATTCTGAGGGCGATAACCAAAGTCATCAATAACAATCGAAAGTTTGCCCGCTTGTACTGCGTTGGCGATCAGCAGGGTGCTTACTATGATAAACCGACGGGTGTTGAAATAGCGCAATAGGTGTTCCCTAACATTGTTCCCTATCTTCCTAACCAGGGTTGTGGGTTAACAGCTTGTCCTTGACGGCGGATTTCGAAATAGAGTGATGGCTCACCCTGACCGCCACTGGTACCAACCAGAGCGATCGGCTGGCCAGCTTTTACTTGAGCACCGACATTGACCAGCGCACTCTGGTTGTAGCCATATAAACTCATGTCCCCTTTGCCGTGCTCAATGACCACCACCAGACCGTAACCTTGCAGCCAGTCTGCCAGCAACACCCGGCCATCAGCTATCGCTTTGACTTCACTGCCTTCGGGGGCGGAAATAACCATACCTTTCCAGCGTAGCTCACCTTGTAAGGCTTCGCCGAAGCGATGAGTCACGTTGCCACGAACCGGCCAAACGGCTTGACCATCCGGGCGACCGAGGCCACCGGTTCGCGCCATTAACGAGCGCTCACTTTCACTTGGCTTATAGCTGGAACCCGTTTTCTTGGCTTGTTGTTCTTTGACTTTCACTTGTTCGCGTACTCGGGCCGCTTCTTTTGCTTCCCGTTCGGCACGGGCTTTGGCTTCCCGTTCTGCTTTGGCGATTTGGTCGCGTAAACGTGATTCGTTCAGTTTTAACTCCGCCAGATTCTGCTGATCTTTTTCCAGCGAGGCTTCCAGCGATGTCAGGGTTTTCTTGCGCGCAGCACGTGCTTGTTCCAGCTTTTGTTGCTGAGTTTTTTGCTCATCCAACAGCACTTTTTGTTGGTTTTGCTTTTGCTCCAGCGTTTTTTTCTCGGTTGAGAGATGAATGCGGGTCTGTTTCAACTCCTCAATGGATTCCTGTCGGGCTTCATTAAGATAACTGAAATACGCCAGAATACGCTCACTACGCTGGCTCTCTTCGCCACTTAAAATAAGCTGTAGACTACTGTTCTGGCCTTGTTTAAAGGCGGCATCAAGTTGTTTTGACAGAATATTTTGTTGCTGAGACTGCTTGCTTTGTAGTTTTTCAATCGAGGAGGTGAGGTTGGATATTTCTTTGTCCAACTCCGTCAGGGTACCTTGGGTTTCACGCAGGCTGCGGCTGGCCTGAGCAATGGTATTTTCCTGTTGTTTCAGTTGCTCCTGCAATGAGCTGCGTTGCTGCTTTTGTTGCTTAACACTTTTTTCTTTCTCGGCGATATCCTGCTGAAGAGTTTTCAGTTGGGTTTTGTTCTCCGCCGTTTTTGCCGTTGCAGGGGCATCAACTGCATTGCCGGATAATGGCAACAGCAATACGCCAGCGTAAAAAACGCTGGCACACAGTGCTGACCACGGACGACGCACAAATTGACCTGATAACAGAGAGGATGACTTTCTGTTGTTGGTGCTGGCATCGACCATAATCATTAATCCTGCAAATGACGCCTTTTCCTTCATAACGAAGGATTATTCCACGATGAACAGCGGCTTACCAGTCATCTCTTGCGGGATTTCCATTTCCATCAGTGACAGCATAGTCGGTGCGATATCTGAAAGTTTGCCACCTTCAACCGCTTTAACCTCTTTATTACCGATATAAATCAGTGGTACAGGCAGGCTGGTATGGGCCGTGTGGGCCTGACCGGTAGCCGGGTCGCGCATCTGCTCAGCATTGCCGTGGTCGGCGGTTATCAGTAATTGGCCATCGACCGCTTTTACGGCGGTAACCACTTGCTCGATGCAACTATCCAGTGTTTCTATTGCTTTCACTGCGGCATCATAATCACCGGTATGGCCGACCATATCGCCATTCGGGTAGTTACAAATGATCACATCATATTTACCGCTGGTGATAGCACCGACCAATTTTTCAGTCAGTTCTGCCGAACTCATTTCAGGTTGCAGATCATAGGTTGCGACTTTCGGTGAATTAATCAGAATACGATCTTCGCCTTTAAACGGCTCTTCAACACCACCGTTATAGAAGAACGTGACGTGAGCATATTTTTCAGTTTCAGAGATACGCAGCTGAGTTTTGTCATGCTTCATCAGCCATTCGCCGAAGGTATTGTTGAGTGATGCAGGTGGATAAGCACTCGCCACTTTAATATCAGCCGCATATTCGGTCAACATGATGAAATCGCCGAAGTTAACCACTTTATCGCGTTTAAAACCGTCAAAGTCAGTGTTAACAAAAGCACGCGTGATTTGGCGTGCGCGGTCAGCACGGAAGTTCATGAAGATTAATGCATCCCCATCGTTCATGGCTGCATCTGCTTCACCTGCCGCCTGGATCACGGTAGGTCTGACGAACTCATCATTTTCATCGCGGGCGTAGGCGGCTTGAAGACCTGCGGCGGCGTTATCTACCGTGAATTCACCTTTTGCCTGTGTTAGCAAGTCGTAGGCTAATTGGACACGATCCCAACGGTTATCGCGGTCCATAGCATAATAGCGACCAATAATAGACGCGATGCGGCCTTTACCCAGTTCGGAAAATTTTTCAGTGAATCGTTTCAGTGAAGACTCAGCACTGCGCGGCGGGGTGTCACGTCCATCGAGGAACGCGTGCAGATAAATGGTTGTCGCCCCGCGTTTGGCTGCCAGCTCGACCATCGCCAGAATGTGCTCTTCGTGGCTGTGTACGCCACCGGCAGATAACAGACCCATAATATGAACCGCTTTACCGGCTTTAACCGCTTTATCAACGGCCGCCGTCAGGGTTGGGTTGGTGAAGAAGTCACCCTCTTTTATTTCTTTGTCGAGGCGGGTTAAGTCCTGATAAACAATACGGCCAGCACCCAGATTAACGTGACCGACTTCAGAGTTACCCATCTGTCCATCCGGTAGGCCGACATCCAGACCTGAAGCCGCAATCAATGTGTGGGGCTGTTGCTGCCATAAACGGTCCATTACCGGCGTTTTGGCATTCAGAATGGCATTATCTTGCTGTTCTTCACGGTGGCCGTAGCCATCAAGAATAGTCAGAACCAGTGGTTTTTTAGTGCTCGACATTGCATAACCTTCTTATGGGTATATAGATAGAAAGCCGGTAATTTACTACAAAGCCGGTTAAAAATAGCCCAAAGAGATCAACATTGGCGCGGGGTTTTGTATAAATATCATCATTTAGGTAATAAAACTTCCCGAGATTGCTCGCAGTTTCTGCAATAGCGCTTGCATATTGGCTGTATTTGCCGCAACGCGCAGGTATACTCTGTGACCTTGAATATTATCCCCTAACTAACGGGAGTTTTTACCCCCATGTTGCAAGAAATTATGCAATTCATTAGCCAGCATCCAGTTTTGAGCCTGGCCTGGGTGGCGTTGTTCGTCGCCGTAATTTTCACCACCTTCAAAAGTTCGCTGTCAAAAGTGAAAGAGATTACCCGTGGTGAAGCGACGCGTCTGATTAACAAAGAAGATGCGGTTGTGGTTGATATCCGCACACGTGATGATTACCGCAAGGGTCATATCGCCAGTTCTATTAACTTGCTGCCGGTTGATATCAAAAATGGCAATCTGGCTGAGTTGGGAAAGCACAAGGCACAGCCGATTATCGTCGTCTGCTCAACAGGGACAACCTCTCGTGCTTCTGCTGAGCTGCTGAATAAAGCCGGTTTTGAGCAGGTGTTTACCTTGAAAGATGGCATCTCCGGCTGGAGTGGCGAGAATTTACCTCTGGCACGCGGCAAGTAATTGCTATAAAAATCGCTATATCAATGAAATGTAAATTTGAGGTGTATCCATGGCGAAGATTGAGATTTATACCAAAGCAACATGCCCGTTCTGCCATCGTGCTAAAGCACTGCTGAACAATAAAGGTGCTGCTTTCCATGACATCGCAATTGATAATGACCCGGCCAAACGCGAAGAGATGATTGCTCGCAGCGGGCGGACAACTGTGCCTCAGATATTTATTGATGGGCAGCATATCGGCGGCTGTGATGATTTACATGCCCTGGATGCGCGCGGTGGGCTTGACCCGCTGCTTTAACTCGTCAGTGGGCCCCATTAATTAATGGAAAGAGCCTACGGCGGCAGTGCAGTTTAATAAGGACGTCTAACTTTAGGGTATCTATACACATGTCAGAACAAAACAACACCGAGATGGCTTTCCAGATCCAACGCATCTACACCAAGGATATCTCCTTCGAAGCACCGAATGCTCCGCAGGTTTTCCAGCAGGATTGGCAGCCAGAAGTTAAACTTGATCTTGATACTGCTTCCAGTCAGCTGACTGAAGATGTGTACGAAGTGGTACTGCGAGTGACTGTGACGGCCTCTTTGGGCGAAGAAACTGCATTCCTGTGCGAAGTTCAGCAAGGTGGCATCTTCTCCATCGCAGGTATCGACGGCACCCAACTGGCGCATTGCTTAGGTGCATACTGCCCGAACATTCTGTTCCCGTATGCTCGTGAATGCATCACCAGCCTGGTTTCTCGTGGTACTTTCCCACAGCTGAATTTGGCACCGGTTAACTTTGATGCCCTGTTCATGAACTATCTGCAACAGCAGGCTGAAGGTGAAGTTGAAGGTGTTGAACAACGTCAGGATGCCTGATGAACACCACCAATGCTTCAATGACGGTAATCGGTGCCGGATCTTACGGCACCGCATTAGCCATTACGCTGGCGCGTAATGGCCATAAAGTCGTGTTATGGGGCCATGACCCTAAGCATATTCAAGTACTGCAACAAGAGCGTTGTAACCACGCTTTCCTGCCCGATGTCCCTTTCCCTGACACTCTGCTACTGGAAACTGACTTGGCATGCGCGCTGGTAGCCAGTCGCGATGTGTTAGTCGTGGTGCCCAGTCATGTCTTCGGCGCCGTATTGCATCAGTTGAAACCGCATTTACGCAAAGATGCGCGGATTGTCTGGGCAACCAAAGGGCTTGAGGCAGAAACAGGCCGCTTGCTTGCTGATGTGGCGAGGGAAGTGCTGGGTGATGCTATCCCGCTTGCCGTTGTTTCCGGTCCGACCTTTGCCAAAGAGCTGGCGGCAGGTTTACCCACTGCAATTGCATTAGCATCGACTGATGCGCAATTCAGTGAAGACCTACAACAGTTATTGCACTGTGGTAAAAGTTTCCGGGTTTATAGCAATCCTGACTTTATCGGGGTGCAACTGGGTGGCGCGGTAAAAAACGTGATTGCAATTGGTGCCGGTATGTCCGATGGCATTGGCTTTGGTGCGAACGCTCGCACGGCATTGATAACCCGTGGTCTGGCTGAAATGACGCGTTTGGGTTCTGCATTGGGGGCTGATCCCTCAACATTTATGGGTATGGCAGGACTCGGTGATTTGGTGCTAACGTGCACCGATAACCAATCCCGTAACCGCCGGTTTGGCATTATGCTGGGCCAGGGGTTAGGAGTACAAGAAGCGCAGGACAAAATTGGTCAAGTGGTTGAAGGTTATCGCAATACTAAGGAAGTTCTGGCTTTGGCGCAGCGCCATGGTGTCGAGATGCCAATAACCGAACAGATTTACCAGGTGTTGTATTGCCAAAAAAATGCCCGTGACGCGGCGTTGACCTTATTGGGCCGAACCAAAAAAGATGAGAAAAGCGGCATTTGATAGGTTAAGCGGGTTGGCGGAATAAAATAATAACGACATACCTAAAGTCATTAGCGTCACCGCTATTTCAAGGCATAGAGTATTAGTTGCTTCGGTCGTTCCCCGAAGCGGCTTGTTTATGGGCAGGAGTATATAATGTCGTCAGAAGAGTTAGAACTGGTCTGGAGTAGCATTAAAGCAGAAGCTAGAGCACTGGCTGAGTGTGAACCCATGCTGGCGAGTTTTTTTCACGCGACATTATTGAAGCATGAAAATTTAGGCAGTGCGCTGAGTTATATTTTGGCGAATAAACTGGCTAACCCGATCATGCCCGCTATTGCCATCCGTGAGGTGGTTGAAGATGCTTATCGCGCGGATGGACAGATGATTGTCTCCGCTGCTCGCGATATTATGGCTGTACGGCTACGTGACCCTGCTGTTGATAAATATTCAACACCACTGCTGTATCTCAAAGGTTTTCATGCTTTGCAGGCTTACCGTATTGGTCACTGGTTGTGGGCGCAGGATCGTAAAGCGTTGGCAATTTATCTGCAAAATCAAGTCTCTGTTGCTTTTGGGGTAGATATCCATCCGGCGGCGACTATTGGTTGCGGCATTATGCTGGACCACGCCACCGGTATTGTTATTGGTGAAACCGCAGTAGTTGAGAATGATGTTTCTATCCTGCAATCTGTCACTTTGGGTGGTACCGGTAAAACCAGTGGTGATCGTCATCCGAAGATCCGTGAAGGTGTGATGATTGGTGCTGGTGCAAAAATTCTGGGGAATATTGAAGTTGGGTGTGGCGCTAAAATTGGTGCCGGGTCGGTGGTGTTGCAGTCAGTACCCGCACATACCACTGCCGCTGGCGTACCTGCTCGAATAGTGGGCAAACCAGAAAGCGATAAACCATCACTGGATATGGATCAGCATTTTAATGGGGCGGGGCACGGTTTTGAGTATGGAGACGGCATCTAATCTTATCCTTCGTACTTAAAGCTATAGTTGTGTTAGCTGCACTTACTCACCCGAGTCACTGACTTGAGTCAGCTCCGCGGGATGAGTTCGTTTGCTACCTTGCTACAACGTCAATTACTTTGGATAGGCACCTTTCTATTGCGTTGCTAGCCGGTCGCCAACACAACTTGGTCAAAAAAACTACTCTTTCAGTAACGCACCCGGATAACCTAATTGCCGCCAGGCTTCATACACCACGACTGACACTGCATTTGATAGGTTCATACTGCGGCTGTCGGCCTGCATTGGAATTCTGATTTTCTGTTGGGCAGGCAATGCATCCAGAACATTGGCCGGTAAACCACGGGTTTCAGGGCCAAACAGCAGGTAATCATTTTCCTGATAGCTCACGGCACTGTGGGCCGGTGTCCCTTTGGTGGTCAGCGCAAATAAGCGGGCCGGTTTTTTATCGGCAGATTGCACGCCATCCAGTTTTTCACTGTCGAGGAATGCTTGATAATCATGGTGATGCTTGATGTCGGCAAACTCATGATAATCAAGACCCGCGCGGCGTAAGCGTTTGTCATCCCAGGTGAAACCCAAGGGTTTAATCAGATGAAGCTGGCAGCCGGTATTCGCACATAACCGGATGATATTACCGGTATTGGGCGGGATTTCGGGTTCAAATAAAACGATATTAAGCATATGTCCCCCAATAATGAGGGGCGCAGGATATCAGAAACTGGCTCTCAGTGCAGTGGTTGCCAACGTGAGTGGCGTAAAAGAAAAAATTTAAAAGCAACAAGCGGAGAGTGCAAGTGGTGGCTGTTTTATATGCTGGTCACCACAATCAGCATCAATGGGGTATCCATCATGATATCAGTGAGGGGATTTATGGACAGCGCACCAGACCCACGTTGGGCCGCTATTATTAATCGCGATAAAACCGCCGATGGCCAGTTTGTTTATGCCGTGAAAACCACCGGTGTGTATTGCCGACCCTCTTGTCCATCCCGCCAGGCTAAAGCCGAACATATTGAATTCTTTGCCGATAATGATACGGCTGAACTTGCCGGCTACCGGCCTTGTAAACGTTGTCGGCCAACTGAGTTATCTCAAGCACGGCAGCACGCAGAAAAAATCAGTCAGGCATGCCGTTTAATTGAACAGGCCGAAACACCACTCAAACTCAGTGAACTGGCGGCTAAACTCAATCTCAGCGCCTTTTATTTCCATCGGTTGTTTAAAGCTATTACTGGGCTGACACCTAAGGCATATGCCAGTGCGGCCCGCAGTGCACGTCTCCGCATTCAATTGGCGGGCGAAGGCTCGGTGACTGACGCTATCTTTGACGCTGGATACAACTCTAATGGACGATTCTATGAGCAATCGAATCAGTTATTGGGGATGACGCCAACCCGATATCGTAAGGGTGGGCGCGATACTAGGCTGCACTTTGCCGTTGGAGAAAGCTCCCTTGGCGCGATTTTGATGGCGAAAAGTGAACTGGGTATCTGTGCCATCTTATTGGGTGATTCACCCGCTCTGCTGGTACAGCAGTTACAGGATAAGTTTCCGCAGGCGGAGTTAATCGGTGGCGAGACTGAGTTTGAGCAATGGTTCGCGCAGGTGGTGGGATTGGTTGAGGCACCGCAACTGGGGCTTGATTTGCCACTGGATATCCGTGGGACTGCTTTTCAGCAGCGAGTTTGGCAGGCGCTGCGGGAAATACCGGCAGGCGAGACCGCCAGTTATGGTGATATTGCCACTAAAATTGGTTCACCGAAAGCGGTGCGTGCGGTTGCCAGCGCCTGTGCTGCCAATATACTGGCGGTCGCCATTCCCTGCCATCGGGTCATTCGTCAGGATGGAGCATTGTCAGGCTATCGTTGGGGTGTTGAGCGGAAGCAGCAGTTACTGGAAAAAGAGGGAGGGAAGAGATGTCAGCAAACCGTGATAGCCGAGATCTGCCCGATCCCAGATGATCGGGCAGATGTACAATAGATTAGGACTTAAGCGGATGCAGCGGCAACCAGAGTATCAAGCGCAAGCCACCTAATGGGCTGTCTTCAGCCCGCACCCATCCACGATGCTGATTAACGGCTGTTTCGACAATTGCCAGCCCCAAACCCGTCCCACCTGATTCGCGATCCCGCGCTTCATCAGTGCGGTAGAATGGCCGGAATATCTGCTCGCGGTCTTCCACGCTGACACCGGGGCCATCATCATCGACAGTGATAGTAATACCCTGATTATCAGAGCTGAATGCCACAGCAATGTGATGATGGGAATAACGCAATGCATTACGTACGATATTCTCCAACGCACTGTCGAGGGCGGCCGGGTTGCCAAATAAGGTCCATGGCCCCGGAGGTGCGGTGACTTCCAGTGTTTTACCCATTTGATCGGCTTCAAACTGGGCATCCTCCAGCACGTCTGACCACAAATCATTGGCTTTAATTGGTTCGCGGTGTAGCTCGTTTTTATGCTGGCTGCGAGATAAAACCAGTAAGTCATTGATCATACTGTCTAACCGCTGTGCTTCCAGTTCGATACGCTCTAGCTCTTTCCCCTCGCCATGACGGCGTCGCATTAGCGCAGTTGCCAGTTGCAGGCGGGTAAGTGGTGTGCGTAACTCATGGGAGATATCAGAAATCAGCCGTTGTTGGGCCACAACCATTCGATCCAGCGCACTGATCATTTGATTGAAGCTGGCACCGGTGGCTAAAAACTCTTGCGGCCCGGATTCCAACTCAGGGTGCTGTTTCAGGTTGCCGCGGGCAACATCATCGGCCGCATTTTTCAGTTTACGGGCGGGTTTTGCCAGACTCCATGCCAGCCATAACAGCAATGGTGAACTGATCAGCATGGTAGCAATCAACAGCAGTAGCGGCCTATCAAACATCAAATTGATAAAATCAGATTGCGGGCTGCTGGCTGGACGTAGCAAATAAAGCTGATAGTTATCTTCGCCATCACGAATAGAGAAGGGGCCAACCATCTCCACCCGGCCATATTTTTTCTTTTTCGGCTGATCGGCGTTATCTGACTGACCGATAAAATTACGTACAATTTGCATTTCGTGGCGCTGAGCACCAATGACACGGCCCTCGGTGGTCACTAACACCAAATGCTGGCCTGGTGGGGCCCATTTCTCGATAGCGCGATAAAGTCTGCGCCACCACATGAGGTCATTGGCAGGATCACTGGCCAGCTCCGCTTCAATATGTTGCTCTAGCATCGTTCCCTGACGCTGTTCACTGTCGAGCAAGGTAGTCAGTTGACGCGAGTCGAGCTTAGGCACCATCAGCACCAGCATTAATACCAGAGCCAAGGTAAACCAGAAAATAGCAAAAATTCGCGTCGTTAAACTGTTAATCATGTTTCAGAAACCATCAGATACCCGCGACCACGCAGGGTTTTAAACCAAGGTAACCCGTCTTTGCGATCCGGCAACTTACGGCGTAGGTTTGAAATGTGCATATCAATGGCACGGTCAAACGGTGTCAATCGTTTACCTAACACTTCCTGACTGAGATGCTCCCGCGATACTACCTGACCAAGGTGCTGGGCTAGCAGATAGAGTAAGGTAAATTCAGTGCCGGTTAACTCCAGAGATTGGCCTTCAAAACTGGCCTCTTGACGGCCCGGATTCAATTGCAGGCAATCAACTTCCAGTGTCGGGGCTCCCTGATCAACATTCTGCTGCTGTTCGCTCCAGTTGGAGCGGCGCAAAATGGCACGGATACGTGCAACCAACTCGCGATCGTTAAACGGTTTTGCCAGATAATCATCCGCACCTAGCTCAAGGCCAAGCACCCGATCCAATTCACTGCCACGGGCAGTCAGCATAATCACCGGTGTCTGGTGATGTTGACGTAACTCTTTCAGGGTTTCGATACCGTTCTTACGTGGCATCATAATATCAAGCAATAACAAGTCGATAGAACTATCCAGCAGGTTTAATGCCTGTTCACCATCATAGGCAACAACAACATTAAAGCCTTCCATTTCCAGTAATTCTTTCAACAGCGACGTCAATTCACGATCATCATCAACTAATAGGATTTTATGCATGATTATTTCTCCTCTTGACGCAAAATACGTTATCGATTGCCGGTATTCCATGACTTTACTTAGCTTTACATGCACTGACCCCAGTTTTACATCCCCTGACGCTTGTTTGCAGCCAGACCGATAGACTTCTTCTCATTGAATCGCATAGCAGCAAATCGCTTAGCAGACAGAACCTAGGAGTTAATAATGCGCAAAGTAACTAAAGTATCAACGTTAATCATGGCGTCAATGTTAGTTCTCGGCTCTAGCGCCGCCTTCGCCGCCGATAAAACTGGAGCCACGGATAACAGTTGGTGCCACGGTGACGGTTCGATGATGAACAAGAAAGACGGTCGCGGCCACAATAACATGTTTGATGGCGTCAATCTGACTGAACAACAACGCCAGCAAATGCGTGACCTGATGCGTCAGTCTCGCCAAGACCAGCCGCGTGTAGACTTGGCTGACCGCGAAGCAATGCATAAACTGGTTACCGCGGATAAATTCGACGAAGCTGCTGTAAGAGCGCAGGCCGAAAAAATGTCCAAGAACCAGATTGATCGTCAGGTCGAAATGGCCAAAGTCCGTAACCAAATGTTTAACTTGCTCACACCAGAGCAAAAAGCTGTCTTGAATCAAAAGCACCAGCAGCGCATTGCACAAATGCAGCAGGCGCCAGCAGCACAACCCTCTTCTGCCCAGAAGTAAGTAGTACCCTGTAACACCCTGTTTTCCTTGCTATAGACACCATCCCTGTCTTTCGCCCTCCATGATGGAGGGCTTTTTTTTGTCTCTAAAAAATTTATCTATTAAAAACAGCTTGTTGTAAAGCGTACAAGGTTCAGTAACGCTTTCAAATTCTGCCCAATGTGGACAGTTTATGGACGCTCTTATGCCATTAATCCGCCCTTTAATGGATTGAGTATAACGGCGTTTTGCAGATAATCTGGTGACAGGTGTGCATAAGCCATTGTTTGCTGGATATTGGCGTGTCCAAGTATCTGTTGTAGGGCGATAATATTCCCGCCGTTCATCATAAAATGGCTGGCAAAAGTGTGCCGTAATACGTGGGTGGCCCATTTTGAGCAACGCCTCTCTGGGCTAATTGAGAAACTCTCACCCGCCGCCGACTGGTCGCCAACAGAGCCAAACAATTGCACATCAGCCAGTAGCAGCGCATCAAACGTCAACAAGCCTCTGACAGCACGCCCTTTGTTGGGGGGTTAGTCAAATTGGAATACTAGAGATTGAAGATATCATTACTCAAAACATGAATATTAATTAGGTCAACGGCTTTTACCTTTCTGGCCGAAAATCTCTTAATTACCTTGCGGTATGAGAAAACAGCCAGCATGAACCACAATTAATGTTATCTTAAATTAAGAAAGTTCTGGAGGAATCTTATTTTTTATTGAGCATTAATTTTAACTGATAAACATATATAGATAAAATCCTCGCAGACTCTAGTATTTTCTGGCATATATTTATAATATCACCCAAAAGGACTTGGGGTTGTACAACAACGGATTATGCTATGGTTCGAAATGGGTTTTGCAAAGTTGATAGTTTAGGTTTTCCAAAATTTACTGGGATTGATCTCCTTAGATATAAACTACTGCCAAAGAAGAGAGTATTCCTGTTTTGTTATTAGCTGGCGTCGCTGTATCTGAAGTTGGCGGAATACCAGACAGACTTAAATCTGCTGGGTTTTTACAATTTCGGCAATTTATTATTGATACAATAAAGCAAGATAATACTTCATCAAATAGTACCGCTGTCGGATTGATTGCTATGCAAATAAGAGTAGTGGCTGAAACCATTGGGTTAGATCCATCAACATTAACAATGTTACAGCAACACAAACTAGCCGATTACCTGCTTTCAGATTCTTTTAATATAAGAGTTGTTGCTAAGCATCTTAACTCATTAATTCTATTTGATAATCAAAAAATTATAAATGCCAGCAACTTAACCGATGAGCAAATTATCTTGGCGGGTTCCAGATATAATCGTGGTATCGAAAGGCATAAAGATGATTTCGTCAATTCCATTGCCGCTCCGGTGGGCAGTAGTGTTCGAGAATACAGCTCATACGGACGGAGAATTATTGAAAATAAATCAACGAGATATCAAATTTTGGGTGTTGAATAATGAAAAGTATAATCATGTATGGATATTACATACTTTGTTTTATTGCAATATACCTTCTTTCCTCTTTTAAGGAAGAATCGTTCATTGATGGTGTGGAAATAAAAAATGCCTGTATCGCCCATAGAGCCTTAGTTGTCGACGATATCAGGGATTTTACCGTTACATTGGCTATACTTTCTCTTATTCCTTGCTTTATTTATTTGAAGAGTTTTAAATTCAAAAACAAACCTTTAAATATATTAAGTGTATTGCTAGCGTTCTATTTACTTTGGCGTTTCTTTATCCGTTTGAATATCTGTTAATGAGCGATTCCTCTTAATATAATGGGGGCATTATCTCTAAATCTGTACTTTGTTGTGACAACAACCCACCAACGTTCATTGATGGAAGCATGTCTTAAACAGAAGCATCCTTCCTTCCATGAGTACACAAACCCAACTTTCTGAAATCCAGTGCTTACTGCGTAACCTTATCCGCACCGGTGTCGTAATCGAAGTTGATACCGATGGAGCCTTATGTCGTGTTGAAACCGGTGAGATCCAAACAGATTGGCTTAACTGGCTAACGCGTCGCGCTGGCCGTTCGCATGATGGGTGGGCACCGTCATTAGATGAACAGGTGTAGCTACCGAGCGGTTTACACCGTTCAATTTGGTCATGCGGTGTATGTGTTATATGCATTCCAGAAAAAATCCTCATCTGGAATAGCCACGCCAAAGCCAGATGTGGATAAGATCCGTGAGCGGCTGAAAGCCGTAGAGAGTCATGCTAAAGGAGCATAATATGAGCCATGATATCGAAATCAGCAGTGGTAATGTTTATGCCGATCTTGGCAAAGATAATGCTGAAGAAATGCAGGTGAAAGCGCAGCTTGCCACCACTATTGGTAACATTATTAAAAGTCGTCGGCTAACACAAGAACAGGCCGCGAAGCTACTCGGGATGACTCAACCGAAGTTGTCTAATCTGTTGCGCGGGCAGTTTCGAGGCATTAGCGAGGCCAAAATGTTGGAGTGCCTGACTCGCTTGGGGCGCGATGTGCAAATTGTCGTCGGGAAAGCACGCCGCACACCCGGTAGCCTGAAAGTGGTGTTTGCCTGATATGTCTAACAGCCCGACTTATCGGGCTATTTTAATTCCCCCTCTTGTCCCATTCCTCTCACATCCCTCCTGACATGTCACTCACACTGATTGGCGGCACACTAACGCGATAATTTTTGCGCGATAGCGATTTGATTCAGGAGGAAAAAATGACCGCTCGATATTCAGGCATGAACCGTGATTCAGGTGAGTTGCTCGATGACATCAGTCATATCAGGCAAAGCGTGCGCGGCATTCTGATCACCCCTATCGGCACGCGAGTGATGTGCCGTGAATATGGTTCGTTGTTGTCTGCGTTGATTGACCAGCCGCAAAACACGGCACTTAACCTGCAAATCATGGCCGCCTGCTATAGGGCGATTTTGACGTGGGAGCCGTGTGTCAGGCTAATGGCCATCAGCTTTGATAACCGATTCAACGGTGAAATGTTTATTGATATCAGCGGCCAACTGACCGACGTCGACGGCACTTTTTCCCTAAGAAACCGCGCTGGTAAAGCAGGTATCAGAGCACATCAACATCCTACTCGACGCCATCGCAATGGATAATCAACAGACTGATATTCAGCAATTGGCGGCATTAAAACATTACCGCGTCGCGTTACTGCGCATAAACACCCGCGCTGCGCCAGAGATTGACTGGCCGGAGTGACCGCAATAACTCGTTATTTTAACGGGGGAAATGTTTGTCTTAATTCGGGGCTGAGTCATTGTTCGGGATGATGCCCGTGGTTACAGTTGGCGGGATATTTGTCAGAGTATTGTTTACTGAATCAGTCGCTTTATTGACGATGATTTTTTAATTTCTTGTATCCCAAGGGCTACAGTTATCGCCATAAACTGAATTATTGTATCTCCGGGGCTACAAAAGATGACTCTCTATCGTTTGAAAATATCGCCCGTTGTCTAATCCTGTTAGACAACGGGTCGAAAAACCAAACTAGCATGACTTAATGAATTGCAGATGTCTTTTTTAGAGAGACTTAAATAGCTAAAGTGAATCAATAAAAATTTCACAATTTATATATCAATGTATCCTCTTAAATTTCATTTTTTTGCTTATACTCATGCTACATAGCATTGCTCTATAGCTAGGCGTTGTGTATACTTTAATCAGAATTTATATACAGAGGAGGCTCAACATGTCACAGGGCACCATTTTTACGAACAATCGTACTCAAAACGTGCGTTTACCGGTGGATATGCGCTTTCCAGAGAATGTTAAATCAGTGACTGTGAGAGCTGTAGGGAATGAGCGTATCTTGTCACCCGTTGAAAACTCTTGGGATAGCTTTTTCTTCAGTAGTCCGCGTGTTTCAGACGATTTTCTGACAGAACGCGCAGAACAGCATCAATCAGAGCGTGAGTTATTTTAATGCATAAGTACATGCTCGATACGAATATCGTTATATATGTCATTAAACACCGACCTATAGAAGTGTTAGGTCGGTTTAACGCTAATGCGGGCAGAATGGTTATTTCTTCCATCACACTTGCTGAGTTATTGCATGGCGTAGAGAAAAGCGCGGCACCTGAACGCAATTTAAGTGTTGTAGAGGATTTTGTTTCACGTCTTACTGTATTGGATTATGACGATAAAGCCGCAATTCACTATGGTTCTATACGTGCGAGTCTGGAGCAAAAAGGCACACCCATCGGTGTTAATGATTTGCATATCGCAGGTCATGCCAGAAGCACCGGATTGATATTAGTGACCAATAATCGCAAAGAATTTGATCGTGTGCCTGGACTGATTGTTGACAACTGGCTAGGAGAATAATTCGAATTAGAAGGATTGTGGTTACCATCAGCCACAAAAATAGTACGTCGAAATTATTGATGGTAATGACCGCTGTAATTGCAATGCCCTGAAAGTGCGGGAACACCGTCAGGGCATCTAACCACAACATTAAAAGAGGTAATGCTATGGCTGACGCTAATAGTAACATACGTGCATATTCAAAGCTCTACACCTTCCTTAACGCCCGTTCTAACACATTATTGGCCGAGATTTCTCCGTTGCGCCTGATTTCTGTTTTGGCTCCAACTGAACGTGAGGCCCGTAACCTGCTGGCCGGTTTCTCGCGGGTGTTTGTTTCTTGCAAACCACAGGAGAAGCGCCATGTTGCCTGATACCA
>NZ_CQAZ01000030.1 GCF_001152565.1 Yersinia pekkanenii
GCTAACACAGCTATAGTGCCAAGAACAAAGGAAAGTCCTCAACGTCATTGGCGCTATAGCAAGGCAGCAAACGAGCAAATCCCGATGAGCTGACTCAAGTCAGTGATTCGGGTGAGTGAGAGCAGCTAACACAGCTATAGTGCCAAGGACGAAGAGGAATTTAGTGGCGTTTGCCGTCGTCATCTTCGTCCACTAACTCTTCTTCGTCGAACTCGCCGTCTTCGTCATCTTCTGCGTTCGGATCTTCGTAGTAAGTGCCCCAACCGTCGTAATTCACGCCACAAGTTTCAGCCAAGGCCATGAGCTGTTCAACCTGCGCATCAATGATTTCAGCATTTAGAGCAACTTCGCTAATCACATCACAGCACATCACCATAGAGCCGTCTTCTATTTCCAGCTCCTCTGCATCTGTCACTTCATAACCCAGCTTAAATGCTTCAACAGCAGCCTTCTCCAGCACGTCGAACTTCTCGGCAGAAAGGTGGTGTTCGATAGTGTACAGCGCATCTGGATCGCTGCCATCGTCCAGCAGTTCTTCGATGATCAACCGGGTCTCGTCACGTTGTTCGTCCAGCTTTTCGCGGTTTGCCATGCCTTTATCCTCAGTCAATGGTCTTCGTATGGCGCTATTTTCCCACACCCACGCTATTGCCTCCACTATAAACGCGAAAGATTTATTGATTAGGGTTGTAATTGAATATTTATACCTATAAATTGAATTTAAATTCATATTGAAATTCAATTAAACCCAAAATAATTGGTGTTGCAACCAGGCAGCAAGCATTACGGGGTACATGGAGATAAGCACTATGAGTCAGTTCTATAAACGTCACTTTCTAAGGTTACTGGATTTTACTCCCACCGAGATTATTGCCCTGTTGGATTTGGCTGCTGAGTTGAAGCATGCCAAGAAATCAGGCAAAGAACAGCAAAAATTGGCAGGTAAGAATATCGCGCTCATCTTCGAAAAAGACTCGACTCGTACCCGATGCTCTTTCGAAGTTGCCGCATATGATCAAGGTGCACGCGTGACTTACCTCGGCCCAGGGGGGAGCCAAATCGGGCATAAAGAATCAATTAAAGATACCGCCCGGGTATTGGGCCGCATGTATGACGGTATTCAATATCGTGGTCACGGCCAAGAAGTGGTTGAAACATTAGCTGAATTTGCCGGTGTGCCGGTGTGGAATGGTCTAACCAATGAATTCCATCCAACCCAACTACTGGCTGATTTACTGACCATGCAGGAACATTTGCCGGGTAAGGCTTTAGCTGAGATGACATTTGCCTATCTTGGCGATGCGCGTAACAACATGGGTAACACTATGCTGGAGGCGGCGACACTGGTCGGGATGGATTTGCGTTTAGTCGCGCCTAAAGCGTGCTGGCCAGAGGCTAAACTGGTTGCTACCTGTCAGGCACTGGCCCAGAAAACCGGGGCGAAAATAACACTAACCGACGATATTGCCGAAGGCGTGAAAGGCGCAGACTTCCTGTATACCGATGTTTGGGTATCGATGGGCGAACCAAAAGAAGTGTGGCAGGAACGTGTGGCATTGCTCAAACCGTATCAGGTCAATATGAATGTGGTAAAACTGACCGGTAACCCACAGGTCAAATTCCTCCACTGCTTGCCCGCATTCCACGATGACCAAACGACCGTAGGTAAGCAAATGGCAGAGCTTTATGACTTACCGGGCGGTATGGAAGTCACCAACGAAGTATTTGAATCTGCGCATAGCATCGTGTTTGATCAGGCCGAAAACCGCCTACACACCATCAAAGCCGTGATGGTCGCGACATTGGGACAGGTATAAAAACACGCAATTTTTTGCTGATGAATCGCCCCATCAATAGGCGTTATTGGCGCAGATAGTTTGGACGCAACCCGCGCGGAAAAAACGGAGCGTACACGTAGTACGTGAGTATTTCGAGCACTGCTTGCGTCCAAAATAGCAAGTAAAATAGCCTATTTTACCGATATCTTCACTACCGCTTTGCGCACATTGGCCGGCTCGCCCACCGCACATAATGGCTTATGTACTTCCCCTGGGTAGAACACTACGAAATCACCGGGTTGCATCACAAATTGCTTCTCATCGATACCTGAAGGCAAAAAGGCAATATCTTTGTCAGCCAGCCAGTCGATATCAGGTTTACCCGCAGGAAAGTGACTGAACGTCATCCCCTCAACACCAGCCAGCACGATCTGGATATCCAGATATTTAGCGTGATATTCCGCCCGGCGATTTTCCAGATGATCCGTGCTGTCATTGGAGATCAATATAAAAAGATCATTGCCATCGATATCATGCTTACCTAGCGGGGTATCTGCGGTGATATGTTTTTTGACATATTCAATCGCATCTTTCAATTGCGCAGGCAGATAAGGTAACAATTCTAAATGATGAATATTTCCGCTGATCATGATTTTCTCTTGTGTATAAATTAAGTGAAATGACGTTTCATTATAACCGGTTCACTCGTCATACAGTGGGAAGTGTTTAACATTTATTAATTTTAATCGGAAGCGTGGTGATTATTATGCGGGTTACTACCGTCGGTTTAAAATCACCGCATAATCATTACTTTTCTGTAATACCTCCTTATCACTAATTGTTATAACAAATAACTGTTGAGACTTTGACCACCGACAATAAAGCTACTATCGTGAGAAACTGTGATGAAATAGTTTAAAAAACAATAATTTCCTAGCAATGTTATCTATCTATACTAAAAACACACGATGGTCGTAATCTATTTCGGGGAGTCTTAATGAAAGCTAAAATTCTGTCATTACTCGTTCTGACAGCACTATCTGGCAGTGTGCTGGCAGCAACACCGCCAGATACTCTGGTCGTAGTACAATCCCTAGATGATATCGTCAGCCTTGATCCGGCTGAAAGTAATGAACTCTCCAGTATTCAAACCGTGCCAAGTCTATATCAGCGCCTGGTACAGGCCGATCGTGATAACCCGGAAAAAGTTGTGCCAATTCTTGCTGAAAGCTGGCAAGGCGACGCCGCCGCCAAAACCCTCACGGTGAAATTGCGCCCAGAAGCCGTATTTTCATCCGGTAATCCGGTAACGGCCGATGACGTGATTTTCTCCTTTACTCGCGCCATCAAAATGAACCGTTCACCGGCCTTTATCCTTAACGTTCTGGGCTGGGATGCGAGTAACATCGATCAACATCTGAAAAAGATTGATAAAAATACCGTGCAGCTAAGCTGGAGCGCAGATGTTAGCCCGGCAGTTGCCCTGAATATCTTATCAACCCCTATCGCCTCGATTGTTGATAAAAAAGCCGTCACCGCCAATGTTAAAAATGACGATTACGGTAATGCCTGGTTAAAAATGCATTCAGCCGGTAGCGGCCCGTTCAAAATGCGTGTTTATCAGCCGCATCAGGCTATCGTGCTGGATGCCAACCCGACATCACCGGGTGATAAACCACTGATTAAAAATATCATTATTAAAAATGTACCCGATCCAAGCGCCCGCCGACTGCTGATTCAGCAAGGTGATGCCGATATCGCCCGTGAATTGGGGCCGGATCAGACTGCCGCGCTGAAAGCTCAGGCTGGCGTCAAAGTGGTTGAGATCCCCTCGGCGGAACAAAACTATTTAGTGTTTAACACCGCCAATCCAGCTAACCCACTGCTGAGCAAACCTGAGTTCTGGCAAGCTGCTCGCTATTTAGTTGATTATAAAGGTATTACCAAAGATCTGCTGAAAGGCCAGTATTTCGTGCATCAAAGCTTCCTGCCGGTCGGTTTACCCGGCGCGCTGGAAAGCAACCCGTTCACCTTTGATCCGGCCAAAGCCAAAGAGATCCTGGCTAAAGCCGGTATTAAGGATGCCACCTTGACGCTGGATGTTGAGAATAAACCTCCGTTTATCACCATCGCTCAATCGTTGCAGGCAAGCTTTGCTCAAGGCGGTGTAAAACTGGTGTTACTGCCAGCGGCAGGTAGCCAGGTGTACGGCCGGGTACGTGCCAAGCAACATCAGTCTGCTATCCGCCTGTGGATCCCGGATTACTTCGATGCGCATTCCAATGCCAGCGCCTTTGCCTATAACGACGGTAAGAGCAGCACGGTTGCCGGTTTAAACGGTTGGGTTATTCCTGAACTGAATAAACAAACACTGGCGGCGGTCGCTGAGGCAGACCCGGCCAAACGCACTGCGCTCTATACTAAGTTGCAGGAAGAGTTGCAACAGAACTCGCCTTATATCTTTATTGATCAAGCCAAAGCACAAGTGGTGTTGCGAGATAATGTAAAAGGCTACCAACAAGGTCTAAATGCAGATATGGTCTATTATGATCGAGTGAGCAAATAGCGCTGACTTATCAATAAAGTCCATTTAACGCGAGCACGTCGATGTCTTTAGCACTAAATAATACGCCGGGAACCCAATCCCGGCGTCGTCTTTGGGGGGGTTTACAGGGTTTATTTACCCTGGCCCTAACCTTATTCGGTCTACTGGTTATCACCTTTTTCCTGTCGGCATTGTCGCCAGTGGATCGGGTGTTACAAATCGTGGGCGACCACGCCAGCGAGGCAACCTATCAACAAGTTCAACACCAACTTGGGCTGGATAGACCATTATGGGTGCAGTTTTGGCATTATTTGCTGCAACTGGCTCATGGAGATCTGGGTACGGCCAGTGCCAGCGGCCAACCTGTACTGCAAGATCTGCTGACGGTTTTCCCTGCAACATTAGAGCTGGCAACGCTGTCGCTGATAATAGGCGCGGCACTCGGGGTTATCCTCGGTTTGTTATGCGCTCGTTGGGCCGGTAGCAAGCTAGATGCCACCATTCGCTTTATCACCCTGCTGGGTAACTCAGTACCGATCTTCTGGCTCGGCTTATTGATGTTGCTGCTGTTTTACACCCGCTTGCAATGGAGCCCCGGCCCCGGTCGTCTCGATGATATTTATCAATATACCGTGGAAGCGAAGACCGGTTTTGCGCTGATCGACACCTGGCGTTCTGGCGATGCCGGTGCTTTTGGCAATGCCATCGCCCATTTGATTTTGCCGGTCGCCCTGCTCTCTTACTATGCACTGGCCAGTATTACCCGCCTAACGCGTTCGGCCTGCCTGAGTGAACTGAATAAAGAGTACATTACGCTGGCGAGAGCTAAAGGCGCAGGTGAGATGCGGATCCTGCTGATGCATGTGTTGCCCAATATTCGAGGCACACTGTTGACGGTGATTGGGCTGGCCTATACCAGTATGCTGGAAGGCGCGGTATTAACCGAAACCGTTTTTGCCTGGCCGGGGATTGGCCGCTACCTCACCAGTGCGCTGTTTGCTGGTGATACCACAGCCATTATGGGCGGAACGCTGTTGCTCGGGATGTGCTTTATTTTGATTAACAATGTGACGGATCTGCTGGTCCGCCTGCTGGATCCGAGAACGCGCTGATATGTCGATACCGATAACAAAAATCTGCCACACGCTGAAGCATTCCCCCGCCACCAGCATTGGGCTATTTATTCTCTCCTTGCTGGTGATAATCGCGATTTTCGCTCCGTGGCTAGCCCCACAAGATCCCAACTGGCAAAATGCGGCCGATCGGTTACTGCCTCCAGGCGCAGCAGGACACTGGCTAGGTACCGATAGCTATGGTCGCGATATGCTGTCGCGCCTGATTTACGGTACTCGCCCAACATTGGGGCTGGTACTGCTGGTCACGGTGATCACGCTACCACTGGGGCTGCTGGTCGGTGTGCTGTCTGGTTATTATGGCGGTTGGCTCGAACGTATTTTGATGCGCGTCACCGATGTGGTGATGTCAATGCCACGGCTGATTCTGGCCTTTGCCTTCGTCGCCATGCTTGGCCCTGGTTTGATTAACGGTGCATTGGCACTGGCGCTGACCACTTGGCCAGCCTATGCCCGTCAGGCCAGAGCCGAGATTCAATTACTGCGTAAAAGCGACTATCTGGCCGCGGCTGAAATGATGGGGATCAAGGGGCTGCGTCTGCTATGGGGCCATATTTTACCCATGTGCCTCCCTTCAGCAGTGGTACGCCTGGCACTGGATCTGGCGGGCATTATTTTGGCCGCAGCCGGCTTAGGCTTCCTGGGCTTGGGTGCGCGCCCACCGATGTCCGAATGGGGATCAATGGTCGCTGACGGTATGCAGGTTATCTTCGATCAATGGTGGATTGCCGCGATCCCAGGCTGCGCTATCTTGCTCAGCAGCATGGCATTTAATCTGTTAGGCGATGGCCTGCGCGATATTTTGGACCCTCACCATGACGGATAAAATTTTTGTCGTCGATAATTTGTGTGTCGATTTCCAGCAACAAAGGGTGGTGGATAACATTTCGTTCCATCTCGGTCACGAGCGCGTCGCGTTAGTGGGTGAATCTGGCTCGGGTAAGTCAATTACCGCCAGAGCGTTGATGGGATTAGTCCGTTCGCCGGGGAAAGTCAGCGCTAAAAAGTTGAGTTATTACTCTGACAATACCGATGAACAAGGTCACCCCGGCCAGGTTATCGAACACCATTTACTTGAGCTGAAATCTAAACAATGGGGCGCATTACGTGGCCGTGAAATTGCCATGGTGCTGCAAGACCCCCGTTATGCACTGAATCCGGTGCGAACCGTGGGTAAGCAAATTGAAGAGTCCTTGCTGCTGCATAATGCACTTTCCGCTGCCGATACTCACGAAAGGGTATTAAATGCGCTGGCCTCAGTCGGATTAAACGAAAGCGCCTACCACCACTACCCCGGCCAACTTTCCGGCGGAATGGGGCAACGGGCGATGTTAGCCATAGCCCTAGTGAATAACCCACGAGTATTAATTGCTGACGAACCGACATCGGCCTTGGATGCCAAATTGCGCAACCAGATCCTTGAGCTGATTGTCGAACAGACCGAACAGCGCAATATGAGTTTGCTGTTGATCAGCCATGATCTGCCGTTGGTAGCAGAGCATTGCCATCGTGTGCTCGTGATGTATCAGGGGAAACTGGTGGATCAAGGCGCAGCGGCAGATTTACCTCACTCGACCCATCCCTATACCCATACGCTATGGGCTTGTCGCCCAAATGCCAGCACCTATGGCACTGAGCTACCGGTATTGGATCGCAGCGCTGATTTCACTGGAGGTTCCCGTGGCACTGATTGAAGTCAATAATCTACAGGTGAGTTTCGCCCAGAAAAATCAGGTGAAAACGGCGGTTGAGTCAGTCAGCTTTAAGGTGGAAGCCGGTGAGACATTCAGCCTGATCGGGGCATCCGGCTGTGGTAAATCGACCGTGTTACGTACACTGGCCGGTTTACAGCGAGCATGGCAAGGCGAGATAACCTTACTGGGCAAACCGTTACAACCGGGACAGCGTTTTACCGGCCAACTGCGTAAAGAAGTGCAGATGGTGTTTCAAGACCCTTATGCCTCGCTACATCCTCAGCATAATATTCAGCGCACACTGGGTGAGCCTTTAAAGATCCACGGCGAGCAGAATATTCAGCAGCGGATCGATGAAGCCTTAGAGCAAGTGGGTCTACCGGCATCTGCGGCACAGCGATTCCCCCATCAATTCTCCGGTGGCCAACGTCAACGTATTGCCATCGCCCGCGCCCTACTACTGCGACCAAAATTATTGCTGCTGGATGAGCCAACCTCAGCGTTGGACATGTCAGTTCAGGCGGAAATTCTCAATCTACTCAATCATTTGAAACGCGAGCACGGAATGACCTATCTGTTGGTCAGCCATGACAGTGATGTGGTGGCGCATATGTCCGAGCGCGCGGCAATGATGGCGAGTGGCAGGATAGTAAGGGAGTTTTCACGCAGCGATTTAGAACTTGCCGAACATTTTATGGGGTAAAAGGTTTGTTTTCTAATCAGACACTGGATAGGCCCAAGTTTCTGATTACTAACGATACATAAGGTATCGGTAAAGAACTCTTTCCAAATCTTGTTTCATACTGACAAAAGCCAGTATTTCCACAGTTTGACCATCATAGTCATATATGACGCGGTACTCACTGTCGGGATCCAGCCGTTCACGGAATTGTACACCGCTATCTGATAACATTGAGTTAAAACGATAGCGGATCGGATCTTCACTGATCGCTGTTATTGATGATATCAATAAATTATCTACGAATTCTCCAGCCTTAACCGGCCCCATAGTGCCGCTTTTAAAGGATTCAATATCCTTAAGAGTCCATTCTGCTGCTGGTGATATAATTATTTGGGGCATTCCTAACCTCAATATTACTTGCGCGCTTCGCGCAGCTTCCTTAGTGTCTCTTCAGGCGACATACCTTGCTGGTTTTTAATATCCTGTTTAGCCAACATAACCAGCTTCAGCAGGGCATTTGATTGGCGCTCAATATGACGCTCTCTAATCTCTGCTTCCCTTTCCGCTGCGGGTTGGACAAACAACTCAGCGACGCCATTTTTTGTGACAAAAACACCGCCGTCAAAAAGCTCAGGCGATCCCAGCCCTTCTCTCGCTGCTTTTTGAGACATTGTCGTGGTCATAGTAATTTCTCCTTCAATCGCCACCTATGCTCCAGCAAGCTAACATCTGTTCAATGAAATATCAAATTTATACTAAATTTGTACACGCCTTGATCCACAGACAATTCCCATCCTGTCCCCTCACTGAACAGGGTGTAACCCTTAACGCCAATTTCCTTGTTCTAGGTCAATTTTGTTTGCCGATACCTATATATAGTGCTTAAAGTAATTCAAGCATCTATATGTAGTAGTTATCCACAAATCCATCCACACCCCCTCGCAGCCCTTATGTACTGCGGTTTGCCTTGTGGATAACCTTAGCTACAAGCGACAGGAGCGATATTTTGAAAACAGTAGTGATTAAACGGGACGGTTGTCAGGTACCTTTTGATGAGGTGCGTATCAAGGAAGCCGTCGAACGTGCAGCCTTGGCTGTTGGCGTTGTAGACGCAGATTATTGTGCAACTGTTGCCCGTGTGGTCGCTCAGACGATGGAAAACCAGCCAAAGGTTGATATCCGCGATATCCAAAATGCGGTAGAAAACCAACTGATGGCCGGTCAGTACAAGCAGCTAGCCCGAGCCTATATCGAGTATCGTCATGACCGGGATATCTCGCGGGAGTTGCGCGGTCGCCTGAATCAGGAAATCCGGGGTTTGGTAGAGCAAAGTAACCAAGCACTACTTAACGAAAATGCCAATAAAGACAGTAAAGTTATCCCTACACAACGCGATCTGCTGGCCGGTATTGTCGCTAAGCATTACGCCAAACAGCATATTTTGCCGCGCGATGTGGTATTAGCCCATGAGCGTGGTGAGATCCACTATCACGATTTGGATTACGCGCCGTTTTTCCCAATGTTCAACTGTATGTTGATTGATCTCGATGGCATGCTGACCAAAGGCTTTAAAATGGGTAACGCGGAAATCGAACCGCCAAAATCCATTTCTACCGCTACCGCAGTGACGGCACAAATTATCGCGCAGGTCGCCAGCCATATCTATGGCGGTACCACCATTAACCGCATCGATGAAGTTCTGGCCCCGTTTGTCACTGAAAGTTTTAACAAACATAAAGCGGTGGCTGAAGAGTGGCAGATCCCTGATGCCGCCGGTTATGCTATGTCGCGCACCGAAAAAGAGTGCTACGACGCGTTCCAATCACTGGAATATGAAGTTAATACCCTGCATACCGCTAATGGCCAAACACCATTTGTCACCTTTGGATTCGGGCTGGGGACTCGTTGGCAGTCACGCATGATACAGCAGGCTATTTTGCGTAACCGTATTGCCGGTTTGGGCAAAAACCGTAAAACCGCGGTATTCCCGAAACTGGTGTTTGCCATCCGCGATGGTCTGAACCACACATTCGGCGATGCCAATTACGATATTAAACAGTTGGCACTGGCGTGCGCGACCAAACGTATGTATCCGGATATTCTTAATTATGATCAAGTGGTTAAAGTGACTGGCTCCTTTAAAACCCCCATGGGCTGCCGCAGCTTCCTGGGGGTGTATGAAGAAGATGGCAAACAGATCCATGATGGTCGTAATAATCTGGGGGTTATCAGTCTTAACCTGCCGCGTATCGCACTGGAAGCACAAGGTGATGAAGAGACATTCTGGCAATTGTTAGATGAGCGCCTGCTGTTAGCCAAGAAAGCGCTGATGACGCGTATTGCTCGTCTGGAAGGGATCAAAGCACGAGTCGCCCCCATTCTGTATATGGAAGGGGCTTGCGGTGTACGTTTGCAGGCAGATGACAATATCTCAGAAATCTTTAAAAATGGCCGTGCGTCAATCTCGCTAGGCTTTATCGGCATTCATGAAACCGTTAATGCACTGTTTGGTCATCAAACCCATGTGTTTGATAACCAGAAGTTACGTGAGAAAGCCGTCGCTATCGTCGAACGTATGAGACAAGCGACGGATAGCTGGAAAGATGAAACCGGCTATGCCTTTAGCTTATACAGCACCCCCAGTGAAAACCTGTGTGACCGTTTCTGTCGCCTTGATACCGCAGAGTTTGGCGTGGTAGAAGGGGTAACGGATAAAGGCTATTACACCAACAGCTTCCATTTGGATGTTGAGAAGAAAGTTAACCCGTACGACAAACTGGACTTCGAGGCACCTTACCCTCCATTGGCTAACGGCGGTTTCATCTGTTATGGCGAGTATCCTAACTTGCAGCATAACCTGCGGGCGCTGGAAGATGTCTGGGATTACAGCTACAGCCGGGTACCCTATTACGGCACCAACACGCCGATCGATGAATGCTATGAATGTGGCTTTACCGGTGAGTTTTCCTGTACTAGCAAAGGTTTTACCTGCCCGAAATGCGGTAATCATGAACCCTCTAAAGTGTCGGTAACCCGTCGGGTATGTGGTTATTTGGGCAGCCCCGACGCACGGCCATTTAACGCCGGCAAACAAGAAGAAGTGAAGCGCCGCGTTAAACATCTGGCGAACGGGCAATTGGGCTGACCACTAAACACCATTACCCAAAGTCATTGGAGTTGCAGGTAGGCGGCAAGCCAACACCCCTGCAGCGCCAAGTACAAAGGGAGGCACCGATGATTAACTACCATCAATACTACCCGGTCGACGTCATCAACGGTCCCGGCACCCGTTGCACGCTGTTTGTCTCTGGCTGCGTGCACCAATGTATGGGTTGTTATAACAAAAGTACCTGGCGACTCAATTCGGGTAAGCCGTTTACCCGTGAAATGGAAGATAGGATAATTGCCGATCTGAATGACTCCCGTATCCGCCGACAAGGGTTATCCCTCTCCGGTGGTGATCCGTTGCATCCTAAAAATCTATCCGCCATCCTGCAACTGGTAAAGCGAGTGCGTCATGAGTGTGACGGCAAAGATATCTGGCTCTGGAGCGGTTATACATTGGCCGAACTGACCGACGAGCAACAGCAAGTGGTGTCATTGATCAATGTGCTGATCGACGGAAAATTCGTGCAAGATCTGAAAGATCCTGCACTTATCTGGCGTGGCAGCGGCAATCAGGTTATTCACTATCTGCGCAAGTAAGATAGCCTTAATCAATTAACGACGTTATCGGTCAACATAGACGTAGCATTTGCTTCCACTACCATCACCGCCAGAACCTGAACCACCGGCTGTTTGATAATACGAAAACTTTTGTGCCCGTGTATCGAGCATGTGATTAGAGCGCCCTCACTGAGTGAGTCGCGACAAACAGTTTACTGCGGGGGAAATTCAGCCTTTTTTGCTTACAGACTACCACATAGCTCATGTTCGGGGGCGATTTCCATCACACCACTGACGTGGCAATCGCCCATGATAATCAGACGATTGCCCTCTTATGATCAACGCTGCTGCATCTGAGCGGAGGTTAAGATGGTCACTCCTTCTTTCGGTGGCGCAAAAGCTTGATCCAGTAGTGCCTGCGCCACATCTTTGCCTTTAATCAAGCGCCATTTATCTGGCAATAAGGCAAACAGTGGGGCGCTGAGGCTTTCCATCAGCCTCGGGGTAGCACGCTGACCGGCTAACATTGAAGGACGGGCAAAAGTGAGTTGTGGCCAGCCCTGAGTTTGTAAATCCCGCTCAGCTTCACCTTTGGTGCGGTTATAAAACAGCCATGATTTCGGATTAGCGCCCATGGCGCTCACCAGCAAAAAATGTCGCGCGCCCAAACGCCGGCCGGTTTCTCCCGCCGCCAGTACCAAGCGATAATCCACCTGCCGAAACGCCGCCTGACTGCCCGCCTGCTTACGCGTGGTGCCTAAACAGCAAAACACCAAATCCACCGGTTCAGTCAGCGTTTTCAGCAATTCAGCCAGATTCTGGCCTTGCGGATTGATCAGTTTATTCATCACTGGCAGTGGGTTACGGGTTGGTGCAATGATAGATGTCACGCGCGCATCCAAACGTAACAAACGCAGTAATTCGCCGCCCACCAGGCCACTTGCGCCCAGTAATAATACCTTCGCCATCTGACCCCCAATAAATACTAACGCCGCCCACAACCAGGGATAGCCTGGAAAAAAGTTGATTAAGAAAGAAAATAAATTATCGTAATCGTTCACTTGCGAGGTTATAAACATCGCGGTGTTCACGTTTACCGACTGCAACCACGGCAATAACTAAACAATCTTCAATGACTTGATAAACTAACCTAAAACCGGATGCCCGTAATTTTATTTTATAGCAGTCCGGTAATCCCCGTAATTTTGCTGACGAAATAGGGGGGTTCTCACAACATTTTTTAAGTTTTTTAGCCAACTGTTGTTGAATGACTTTATCGATATTTCCCCATTCCTTTAGGGCATCACCTCTAAATTCTGATAATTTCTTGATCATCAAGGGCATCTAACATTCTTTCATAGAGTTCTGCGGGAATACAATAGAACGCAGGCTGGTTTCTGTTCAGGATAGCCCGCATCTGCTTTGACAGTTGCCATAGGGTTTTTCTTTAATTCACTTACGCTTGCACTAGTATCACTTAAAATTATATTAGCCATAACATCCTCATTAGGAAACCTATTAACAGGTCTTAATATAGATTTAAAAGACCTATTAACAAGTCTTTTAGTTCGTCAACTCAAGCATAATCCGCATGAGACCAATACAGTTTCTTGCCAAAGCCAAGGGTGTTGTTGGTCATTTTTATTTCCAGCAGCGTTAACTGCCAGAGAGGAGCAGAAGCGACTTTAGCAACCGGGAAGCGGCGGCAATAGCGCTGGCGGGCAATGTGTTCAGCATCACCGCTTAATTCGCTTATTTCAGCACGGTATTGAATGCCTTTGATAAGCGCTATCGTGCGGGGTTGGGTGGCGATAGTGCCGACAACCTGGGGGTTTATCTGCATCAGTTCGCCATGACGGGTGTGTTTTTCTGTCATCAAAAACAGCGCCATCTGGGTTTCATCAAACACATAAAAACAGTTGGCGCACCACATATCCATACCGCTGCCAGCGCACAATGTCAGCACATGTCGCTGGCGCAGGAAGCGGTTAATGATAGACAAGTCATCAGGATTATTCAGGTCACTCATTATTCACCACACCTTCCGGCTTAAAAACAGCCCTGAGTGTACATCAACTTTGACGCTATAAACTTTGACGCTATAAACTTTGCCGCGATTAACGTTGACCCGATTAATTCTGCCACAACAGACGATCACGGGATGTCAGGGTTTCTGCTGGGAAGGTGGCGAGCACCGCATGATAACGTTTGGCGTCCGTCGGGTAACCCCGTGCGGCCTGTAATAACAGCCGCAAGGCACTGTCATAGTCGATACCACGCAAATCGCGGTAGGGCCACAACTCCGGTTCAGCAATAAACGGCAGCAGATAATCAATCCCCTGCTGAACCTTGCGGCCATCTTGTATCCATTCCCAGCGATCAATTTCGACATGTTCACCGTAGCGACATAGCAGCAGATGGGCTTCCAAATTGAACAAGGAGTAATGGAACGGCACGGTGCGTTCCAGTTCCATCCACTGTTTGCCATCTTGAGCAATCTGCGCCGCCAACCGCTGGGTGATGCCTTGCTGGATAATGGTGGTTACCAAACCGCGATCGCCATAAAACATGGCATTGGCCGCGCGCTGTACGTCATACCAGGTCCCGTGGTTGTTGTGCCAGACATACTCGGAATGGCCCACTTCGCTGTGGAACATCCAATGGTTAAAATCACGGAACCATTGCTGTAATACCGCAGTATCTTCGGTATCGAGCAGCTTGGCCGGCGATATTAAACCGAGGGTATCAATCACCATCCACATCAGGCGGGTATCAATCAGGCCGGTACCACGACCAGAAACGATACCAGGAATGGCCTGACCGTAATTAAGATGCGGATTCATGCGCGTTTTGGCATCTAAAAACCAGCAACGTATCTGCTCGGCAGCCACCTGCGCATAACGGCTATTCCCGGTAAAATAGTAGGCCAGTCCCAGCGTCAGGCAGCGATCACACATCCGTTCAATACGCTGAGTATCAGTATCGTCATTTTGGCTCTGCGGGTTGGTATGCCCATCGCGACGCACATAGGGTAAACCATTAGGCTTGCGCGGATTCGGCCACCAATAAGTGCCAAAGCTGTAGTAGTCGTGAATATCACCACTGACCGGTAGTCGCTTTTTATCGGTCACACTTTCCGGCAGCTGATCACGCAATACATCGGCTTCACTTAATAACCGGCGTAACGCCGGTTGCAAAGGTGAAAAAGGCTGCTGCAATACGGCTTTCGCTTTGATCAGGCAATTCAGATCCAGCGTGTACAGTTTTATTGACGTAACCGACGTTTTTATTGGCGTCACCGAGGTGTTCATGGGCGTCTTCCTTATGCAGCCTGACAGGCAACCCGTAAGCCGGTGGCAGCATCAAAAATGTGAATACCGGCAAGTTTAGGTTGCAGATAGACCGTCTCCCCGGCATTCACCGCCAAACGCTGTTTGAAGACCGAGGTAAAGCGGCCACCGCCAGTGCTACAAAATAGCTGCATATCCGAGCCGGTATTCTCAATCGCAGTGATGGTCGCTTTCAGCGCACTGGCACTGTGCGCCGCATCCACCACGTTGACCTGCTCTGGCCGAATGGCGTACACCACGTTTTGCCCATCGCTCAACTGCAAGCCAGCAGGCAGTGTCAGCAATGACCCATCCTCCAGCCGCAGCAGGAATTTATCATCCTGTTGCACTACAGAGCCTTTCAATTGATTGATCTCCGGTGATCCGATAAACCCCGCGACGAACAAGTTAGCCGGACGATCGTACAAGTCCAACGGCGATCCGACCTGCTCAATGCGCCCTTCGCGCAGTACCACGATCATCTGACCCATGGTCATCGCTTCAATCTGATCATGGGTGACATAAACAGAGGTGGTTTTCAGCCGCTGATGCAATTCGCGGATCTCACCACGCACTTGAGTACGCAATTTGGCGTCCAGATTCGATAATGGTTCATCAAACAGGAATACCTGTGGGTTACGCACGATAGCCCGCCCCATAGCAACGCGCTGACGCTGACCACCGGATAAATCTTTCGGCAAACGCTCCAGAAGAGCCTGTAAGCCTAATAACTCTGCCGTGGTTTCGACCTTGTTATTGACCTCTGCTTTGGACATTTTGGCCATTTTCAGCGCAAACCCCATGTTCTCGCGCACCGTCATCTGCGGATACAGGGCATAACTTTGGAACACCATGGCGATATCGCGCATCTTAGGTTCGACGTCGGTGACATCTTTGTCATTGATGTCTACCGTGCCGCCGGAGATCTCCTCCAGCCCGGCGATCATCCGCAGTAAGGTGGATTTTCCGCAGCCACTCGGGCCAACTAACACGCAGAACTCACCGTCAGGGATTTCCAGCGATACATCGCGGATCACATGGGTGTCACCGTAAGATTTACAGACATTTTTAAGTACAACCGATCCCATTTTGTTTCTCCCTAGCCTTTAACCGCGCCAGACATGATCCCGCGATTGAAATGTTTTTGCAGACCCAGATACACGATGATGCTCGGCAGCATCGCCAATAGGGTGATGGCAATAAAGATGTTCGGTGTGATGCTCTCGTCAGTACGTAGCGTGCCGAGGATCACCGGAATGGTATTCAGACTGTCCTGATTAACCACAATCAGTGGTAACAGATATTGATCCCAAATCATGATAAAACCGAAGGTCACCACCGTGCCCAAGGCCGGTTTAACCAATGGCAGGATCACATGGAAGAAAATTTGCCATTCGCTGGCGCCATCAATGCGTGCCGCCTCTTCCAGTTCTTTTGGGATAGCAGCCATAAACTCAGTCAAAACAAAAATTGAGAAGGCCCAACCGACGACCGGCAGGATCATGCCCAAATAGCTGTTGTACAACGAGGAATCGATAATCGGCAGTTGCCAGTTGATGATCATATAGAGCGGAATGGCGATCACTTCTTCCGGCAGCATCATAGTCGACAGAATGACCAAACTTATCAGCGAGACGCCGACAAACTTTTTACGTGCCAGCGCATAAGCTGCCAGTGCACTGACTGACACCTGTAGAACGGTGCCAAAGAACACCACGATGATGGAATTCAGCAGATATTGCCAGACACCGATATCCATCCAGGCAAAGATAAAGTTGTCCCACGAGAACTGGTTTGGCCATGCCAGCAGCTCACCGGGCTTGACGGGTGCCCCGCTGAATGCGGTCGCAATAATGCCCCAATACGGGCCAACAAAGACAATCAGTAACAGACCATAAATTATCCAGCGGCCGATACTGTTCCAACTTTTACTTTTCATTACCAGTCTCCGGCTCGGGTTAGTAACGGGCGATGCGCTTTTTCAAGGTGAGGTGACAAATCGTCAATATCACAGTGAACGCGAATAACAGGAAAGACACCGCAGAGGCATAACCATAATCAAACTGCTCAAAGCCCAGTTTGTAGATATGGGTCATGATCATTTCCGTCGCATTAGACGGGCCGCCGCCGGTGGTGGCATACACTTCAGCAAACACCCGGAAACCACGGATAAACGACAGCATCAGTACCACTGAAAGCGCCGGGATCATGCCCGGTAACGTGACGTAACGCAGGCGATTCCACCAGTTAGCGCCATCCACATTCGAGGCGTCGTACAAATCACGGCTAATGCCTACCAACCCGGCAATAAAGATAACCATGTTATAAGGCACGGCTTTCCAGATATGCAGCATCATGACAGTCCACAGCGCCTGATCGGTATCGGCCAAGAAACCCTGCGCTTCAATACTGAACCATGACAGAACATGGTTCACTACGCCGTTACTGGTCGGGTTAAACAGAATTCGCCACATTTCGGCGACAATAGCCGCACTGGTTACCGCTGGCAGGAAGATAGCGGTGCGGATAAAGCGCAGATGCCGGGCCGGACCTTCCAATAGCATGGCTAAAAAGAAGGCGATAAACGCGGCCACCACCATGGTGACCACCACATATAACAGGGTGTTGAACACTGCAGAGTGCAGTGCTTCATCACCCCAAGCGCGGGAGAAGTTGGCAAACCCGACCCACTCATTTGGCTGGTTAAAGTTAACCTTGTAAAAACTCATCACCAGCCCTTGCAGCATCGGAATGAATTTAAACCAGGTGAAGATGACCAGTGCCGGGGCCAGGAACAACCACGGAACCAGATTACGTTTCAGTCGGGGGGTTAGCGTTATCATGTGTCACTCACTGCCCTAAGACATTCTGTTTAGCCAATTCAGCGTTCACTTTTTGATTCACGGCTTTTAATTCAGCCGGGATATCACTGTCACAATTGGCTAAGATGCGGTTGAAACCTTCAGCAGTGACCTGACGAATTGGCGTCCAGTTAGGCACTTGTGGGATATAGCGGCCATGTTCGGCGTACAAATCAGCAAACATTGCCCAGCGCGGATCGTCATAAACGGCTTTAGTATCAACTTGCTTGTTAATCGACAAACGCACGACCGGCATATTATTGCTGCCCATTCCCATGCCGATCTGTTGTCCTTCCGGTGAGATCATGAACTCAATAAATTTCTGAGCGGCTGCTTTTTTCTGGCTGCTTTTCATCAAAAATACCGTGGTGCCTTCAGCCAGTGTCGCCTGTCCCTTTGGTCCGGTCGGCGGTGGGATCACTTCAAAAGCGTCTTTGCCGGGATCTTTATCAAACAAAGCAATGTGATAAGGGCCGGAGAAGAACATGCCGCTTTGACCGGAGCGGAACGATGGAATGGCATCTGCGGTGGTCGCGTTGATGGCTCCCGGCTGTACCGTTTTGTCACATACCATGCCACGCATGAAACTCAGTGTTTCAGTAGCTGCGGGCTCGTCCAGCGAGGCTTTAAATTTGCCTTCACTGGTTGGGCGAATAAAATCACCGCCTGCCTGCCAGAGATAGGAACTGATAAACCAACTGGCATAACCACGGGTGGTTGAACCTGGCAAAATAAAGCCATAGGTATCGTTCTTACCGTTGCCATCCGGGTCATTAAAAGTAAATGCTTTCGCTAATGCACTGATATCTTGCCAATCTTTAGGCTGTTCTAACCCCAGCTTTTCCCGCCAGTCTTTACGGACAAACAGCGCGAAGGTTTGAGCTGAAGTAGGCACTCCGTAATATTTACCATCAATATATTGGGCACTTTTCCAGGCGGTATCGAAGATGTCTTCTCCGCCAATGATATTTTTCGGTTCAATCGGCTCGACAATACCCAACTGAACAAACTGCCCGATGGCTACTGCATCGTTAAAAATCAGATCCGGCAGCGCATTACCCGCTGCGGCTCGTGCCAGACGCTGTTCAAAATCGGTCGTCGCATTGAAATATTCAATCTTGATGCCGGTTTTCTTTTCAAAAGTGTCGGCTTCTTTTTTATAAATATTCTTAGAATCATTACTGGCGCGGATCCACACCTGCAATGTTTCTGCTGCGTGAAGAGAAGGGATCCCCATGGCTAAATAAGTTAACAACAGCAAAGATTTTATTTTTACTTTTGACATTATCATTTTTGTCTTCATCTCAGCGTCCTCGTTGAAATCTAATTTTTATGAATTTACCCAGAAGTTTAAATAGCAGAATAAAATCACGAAACACTCGATAACATTAGAACCCAGAGGAAAACAAAAAACTACACCATAAAAAACAAAACTTAATTCCATTTTAATATTTATGCTTAAGATCACATTTACAAAATAGCAAAAATAATAACTAAAAACAAAATATTGATATAAAACAATATATTATAATGTTAATTTTAAAAATTAAAAAAACCATACAATTATTTAAATTGGCTAAAAAACGGCTAAAACAAAGATTTAATTTGATTCAGATCACAATTTAAATTATTTATTTACAGATAATTTATAAAATAGACTTGGATCACAAAAGTCCCAAAACTTTACCCTAGAATTCAAATCCATCTGAAATGAAACAGTATTCTTTTTATTGAAAGTGTATTGATACAGTTAATAACCCTATTTTTATTAGGTTAATTTTCTATTTTAAAACCATAAGAACAGAAATTAAATAAACCAAAATACTTTATTTTTAATAATGTAAATCATAAAGAACAAGGAAAGTAATGATGAAAATATCAGGCAAAAAAATGCTATTATTGGCTACTTTTCTGGGGGCTACCCCCTTTATCTATGCGGCGGAAAGCCACCCATTACTGTTAAAAATAGATGATATAAACTATAGCATCGAACAAGTTAAACAAAACAATCCGTTATATGAAAAATCTTATAAAAATCTGATAGATAAGGCCGATGAAGCGCTGAAGAAACCGCGGTATTCAGTCATGGATAAAAGCCTGTTGGCCGCCAGTGGTGATAAACACGACTATTACAGCTTCCCGCCTTATTGGTGGCCAGACCCAAGCAAGAAAGACGGTATGCCTTATTTGCGTAAAGATGGTGAAACCAATCCAGACGCGAATAGCGACGCTACCGATAAAAAACGCATGAATAGCCTCAGTGAAGATGTCTATTATCTGGCATTGGCTTATCGCTTTACCGGTAAGCCCGAATACGCCGAGAAAGCCCGCGACCAATTGGTTAACTGGTTCGTTAATCCGAACACCCGAATGAACCCGAATCTACAATATGCCCAAGCCATTCCGGGCATCAATAAAGGCCGCGGTATTGGTTTGATCGATAGCCGGGCACTGGTCGATGTGATTGATGCTGTCGAATTGATAAGACCGGCCAATGTACTTAATGATACCGACTATCAGGCAATCAAACTTTGGTATAAAGACTTTTATCAATGGATGACAACCAGCCAGAACGGTTTTGAAGAAGATAATTGGCATAATAATCACGGCACCTATTTTGATGTTCAGGCCGCCTCCTTTGCTCTGTTCAGCGGCCAAAAAGCCGCAGCTCAAAAGCGCCTGGAAATAACGCAACTGCGCCGGATCCCCTCACATTTTGATATGCAGGGCCGACAAAATGCCGAGTTAGAACGTACTCGTCCGTGGCATTACAGTAATTTCCACTTGGAAGCCTACAACAAGCTCGGCCGGTTGGGTGAGGTAGCCGACAAAGATATCTGGCACTTCACGCTGGATGAACACAGTCTGAAAAAAGGCTATCAATATGTCGCAGGTTTTATCAATACCAACCAAGCCTGGCCGTATAAAGACTTGGATGGTGTACAGGATAAGAAAGCCTTGATCAATATGATAACTGCCGCACGAGCTTACCCTACTGACGGTGAGTTCCAGCAGAAAGCACAATATCTGATAGCCAAATACCCAGATGCCGTTGAAATCCTGCTCTACCCGATCACACCACCCCTGACCGCGCAACAATAACTCTCGTCGAGGACACACCAGATATGAAGCAGTTTACCGATCAGCAGATGGCTAAAATCCGCCAGCGGGTGGTGCAACAACAAGGAAATATAGCGCAACAACAGGGAAATACAGTAAAGCACCCGGCGATTATTGCCACACTGATTGCGGATAATCAGGTGATTTTGAACTCAGAAACACGGGTTCCTGCCACCGGTATCGCCACCTGGAACCATTACTATTATTGCCCGGATCACGGGGTACGACTGGAATGGGATCTTAACTCACCCACTCAGCACCGTTGCCCGATAGACTCCCAGTTGTTCAGCGGCGAACCCTATGACGGTGCCTGGTGGCGGGCGCTTAATGGACTGAATGCCAAAGCCTGTAATCAGCTAGGGCTGCTGTGGCAGTTAACTGGGGAGGTGTGCTACTTCAATAAAGTGCGGGATATTCTGATCAATTATGCCCGCTACTACCCTGATTACCAAGTTCACGGCGGCATTCCGTACAACGGACCGGGCAAGGCCAATGCACAAACGCTGTGTGAGGCCAATTGTCTGCTCGATTTTGCTTTGGGTTATGATTTTATCGCCGATGCCCTCAGCCAGGAACAGCGCGACTGCATCGCTGGGCGCTTATTGCGCGAAGGCGCAGATTTCCTGATGCAACACCGTACCCGTCAGTTGCATAACCATGAAGTTAAAATCAGCAGTGCGATCGCGGTGATCGGTCTGATCCTGGCTGAAGAGCACTATATTGAGTTTGCCGTCAACGCAGATTATGGCCTGCGCTATCAACTGGAGCATGGGTTGTTCAGTGAAGGGCTGTGGTTCGAAGGCTCGGTGCATTATCACTTTTATGCATTGCAAGGCTTCTGGTCATTTGAAAAGCTGGCCGCAGGCAGCCGCTATAGCCTGCTGGCCCTGCCCTATTACCGCAATATGCTCAGTTTCCCGCTCAAACTGTTAATGCCCGACGGGACATTCCCACGAATCAACGATTGTACTGCCGGGCAAGAGCAGCTCAATCACGCTGATTTATATGAATTCGCGTTTAAAACTTATGGCAATGATGAATATGCCGCTGCCTTACAACATATTTATCGCCAACGACCGCGCTTAAATCTGGATGCCCTGCTGTACGGTGTTGAGGAATTGCCACCACAAAAAATTGATGTCATACCGACAGATACACTGCATGCACCGGATTGCGGGCTGACCATTTTACGCCAGCCACAAGCAGGCCGTGCTTTGCTGGTAAAACACAGCCCGTATGGTGGTGAACATGATCATTATGATCGGCTGAATTTAATTCTATTTGAGCAAGGGCACGAGATCCTGCCAGATTTGGGCACCACCGGTTACGGTGCACAACTGCATTATGGCTACTACAAAAATAGTGCAACTCACAATACGCTCAGTATTAACCAGGCCAATCAGCCACCAGCAGTACCGGTTATCCATAACTGGCATCAATCGGCAAACTTCAGTTGGCTGGATACAGAGGTTGATTGGGGAGAAACTGCGCCAGAATTGGACAGCCATACCCGGATTCAGTGGGACAGCCTCTCCTATCGAGACGTAAAATTCCGTCGCCGTATTTTGTGGCTGGAAGATGCCATCATTGATATCAGCAATATCGCCAATCCACATCAACAGCAGTGGGATTGGACACTGCATATCGATGGAGTAGTAACAGAATCGAGGGGGAAAAGCGCAGCCTTCAGTGACAGTGGCCCCCTGCAATATTTGCATCAGGTTAGCGCCCAACCACTTAATGGTGTGACCCAGTGTTGCTATCAGACAGCAGCACACCCGCTATCACTTTGGCTGGCGGCCGATGCTACGCTATTCCAAGGGCTAGCACCGGCCAATCCTTCAGTACGTGATATCAGCTATCTGATTTTGCGTAACCATCAACCGGAGGCACAAGTTACGTGCGTGTTTGATATGAACATCCACGACCCGTTATTGCACGTCGAGGTAGAGAATAATGGCCAGATATTGTCTATCGAATTGACCCGTCAACAGCAGGTCATGCGGATAGACATTCCCTTAGTCAACAATGGGCTACCGCAATTTGGTTAAACCTCTTTATAAGAGGGGGGCAACTTCTCCCCCTCCCTCTTTTCTGGTACTGACCACTGGGCAGATAAAAAAATCAAACTGTTATACGCAATTCCGGTAATAATATTCCGCACCGCTACCCCAGGACTGGAATAAAATTATGTCGGACAGCCTTTGGCATCTCTATCTGCTGCGCACTGCCACTGGCATGCTGTATACCGGTATTACCACCGATGTGACACGCCGATTGGCGCAACATCAGGCAGGGAAAGGTGCAAAAGCGCTGCGGGGTAAAGGGGAGTTAATGCTGGTATTTCATTGTGAAGCAGGGGATCGTTCGACTGCATTGAAAATGGAATATCGGGTGAAGCAGCTCAGTAAGCCGCAAAAAGAAAAGCTGGTGATTAACCAGCCCCCTTCGTTGATATCGTTGCTAGAGGTTAAAACCGATTAAACGGGGCAGAAAATACCACTTCACCATCAGCGTCAATCAGTGCATCTTCTGCCAACGCATAAACCTGAAAGGCCTCTTCAGTACCAGGCCAACGGCAGGTCAATTGATGACGAGCGGCGGGAACAAAGCCAACGCGCTGATAATAGGCGGGTTCGCCTAACACCACTACCGCGGCATAACCGAACTCATTCAGAGAATCAAGGCCTTCATAGACCAGTTTTTCACCCAGACCTTGTCGACGCAAGCTCTCATCCACTGCCAGTGGTGCCAGAGCAACCCATTGACGGTCTTCGCCGCCGACATCAACCGGGCTAAATGCGACATAACCGACAACACCACCTTCATCATCAGTCGCCACAATACCCAATGTCAGTAAGCCGTCCTCGCGTAGTTGCTGCACCAGTTCTGCTTCATCATCTCGCTTGAAAGCCTGGCGCAAGAGAGCGTCGATCCCCGGTGCATCCACCGGAATTTCAACCCTGATAAGCACGATGCCAATGTACGGGAAGCATTCGCCGCACCCTCTTGCTGACCGGCTTCAATAAACTCAGCCAATTGTTGCAGACCCACTCGCAGTAGTGTCGGCATAGAGTCCAATTCAATGGCATCCATCAGGTTTTTTACATACAGGCCCAATTCGGTATCCCCTTCAATTCGTAGCCGGCGCTGGAAAAATAGCGTATCCGGATCTTCTTTACGGGCAGCGATCAAAATCAGATCATTGGCATCACCACTAAAGCTGACATCCGCCTCAGCCTGCTGGCTTACCACCAGCCTACCGTTTTCTACCGTCATAAACCATTGCAATGCGAGGTCGCGTACTTCAATTTTTAACCAACGAGATTGCAGAAACGCCAGTTCTCCGTCCAGCAGCGCCTGACGAAGTTGCCACCCCAGAACTTGCTCTATTACCTGACGCTTTAGAGCGAATGGTGTCAATTTTAACGGACCCCGCAGCAGCGCTGGCCCTTGACGCACTAGACATGCTCGTAGTTCTCCCAACACAGGCTGACTCCTCTTAATCCAGATAAAAAAGTAAGTGTGTATATCAATAAATTTTGCACCAAGTTGTCTCTGAAAGTCTTGCTAAATATCAGGAGAATGGCACCAATGCCAAAGAAACTGCCTTAAATCAAGGTCCGGATGGAGCAGGTTAACTAGAATCGCCACTCGATAAGATTTTCATCACCACGAATATCATCTTCGGATGAGGAACAATAATTGCCAGCGGTAACCTCAGCAAGGTGAACCGTTGACTCATTCAGGAAAATTCTATGGAGCTGCTTTGTCCCGCCGGCAACTTACCCGCATTAAAGGCTGCCATCGATAATGGTGCCGATGCGGTTTATATCGGTTTGAAGGACGATACCAACGCCCGCCATTTTGCCGGCCTTAATTTCACCGATAAAAAATTGCAGGAAGCGGTCAATTACGTTCACAGCCGTAAGCGTAAATTACATATCGCCATCAACACCTTCGCCCACCCCAATGGTTATTCCCGTTGGCAGCGGGCAGTAGATATGGCGGCGCAACTTGGCGCTGATGCCCTGATCCTGGCGGATCTGGCGATGCTGGAGTATGCCGCCGAACGCTATCCCGAAGTTGAGCGCCATGTATCGGTACAGGCTTCGGCCACCAACGATGAGGCTATCCGCTTTTATCAACGCCATTTCGATGTGGCGCGAGTGGTATTGCCACGCGTGCTATCAATGCATCAGGTGAAACAGCTGTCACGCACCAGCCCGGTGCCGTTGGAAGTCTTTGCTTTTGGCAGCTTATGCATTATGGCTGAAGGCCGTTGCTATCTTTCATCCTATTTAACCGGTGAATCACCGAATACCGTCGGGGCCTGTTCACCGGCGCGCTTTGTCCGCTGGCAGCAAACCTCGCAAGGGATGGAATCCCGTCTCAATGAAGTGCTGATTGACCGTTATAAAGATAACGAAAATGCCGGTTATCCCACCCTATGCAAAGGGCGCTATCTGGTGGATGGCCAGCGTTACCATGCCCTGGAGGAACCCACCAGCCTGAATACCCTTGAGCTGCTGCCAGAATTGTTTGCCGCTAATATCGCCTCGGTGAAAATTGAAGGCCGCCAACGCAGCCCGGCCTATGTCAGCCAGGTTGCCAAAGTCTGGCGACAAGCAATTGACCACTATCAGGCTAATCCAGCGCAATTTACCGCCAAAGCCGAATGGATGGAACAACTGGGTGCAATGTCCGAAGGTACCCAAACCACGCTGGGCGCTTATCATCGTAAATGGCAGTAGCCGGAGGAAATATGAAATATGCCTTAGGCGCAGTGCTCTATTACTGGCCAAAAACTGATATTGAAGCCTTTTATCAGGCAGCCGTTAGCAGCAGCGCCGATATTATTTATCTCGGTGAGAATGTCTGTACCAAGCGCCGTGAAATGAAGGTGGGTGACTGGTTGACTCTCGCCAAAGAAGTCGCGGCCAGTGGTAAGCAGGTGGTGATTTCTACGTTGGCGCTACTGCAAGCACCGTCAGAATTGAACGAGTTAAAGCGCTATGTGGAGAACGGCGCGTTCTTGCTGGAAGCCAATGATCTGGGCGCAGTGAATATGGTGGCCGAGCGTGGCCTGCCGTTTGTTGCCGGCCATGCACTGAATTGCTACAACGCCTATACCCTGCGGATTTTACACCGTCAGGGCATGATGCGGTGGTGTATGCCGGTTGAGTTATCACGTGACTGGCTTATAAATGTGCTGCAACAGTGCGAAGAGCTGGGGTTTCGCCATCAGTTTGAGGTAGAAGTATTGAGCTACGGCCACCTGCCGCTGGCTTATTCTGCTCGCTGCTTCACTGCGCGCTCTGAAGACCGGGCTAAAGATGACTGCGAAACCTGCTGCATTAAGTACCCGCAAGGGCGACCGGTGTTATCGCAGGAAGAGCAACAGGTATTCGTCCTCAACGGCATTCAGACCCAAAGTGGCTATTGCTATAACCTGGGTAATGACCTGATTTCCATGCAAGGATTAGTGGATATCGTCCGTCTCTCACCGCAAGGTATTGAGACGCTGAATGTTATCGACCAGTTCCGAGCCAACCAGCAAGGTTTGGTGCCACTGACCTTAACCGATAAAGCGGATTGTAACGGCTACTGGCGGCGTCTTGCCGGGCTGGAGTTAGCGTCATAACCGGTTTTATAAGTGCATAGCAGCATCGGGCGTAGCACTATATCGGGCTAATACATCGGGCGTAACAACTGCTGCGCCCGATATTCCCATGGCGGTTAACTGACGTTATGCTTACGGCGGAACAGCGCCCGTAACCCGACCCGGTTACGTAATGCGCCAACACCAATGCCTATCAGGGTATAAATCGCCCCTAGCAGTAATAGCATCAGCAGATCTCCCAGCACATCGCGTAGGGATAACCCCATCTGATTGACCCCAGCAATGGCTTTAGTCGCCCAGGTTGAAGGCAGCATAGAAGAGATAGCCCGCACCCATCCCGGCATGGCTTGTAGCGGCCAAATAGTGCCGGAAATATAAAATACCGGCATGGTGACAAAGGAGAGTGTCAGATAAATCATTTCCACACTGCGCAAGCATTCCGTCACCAACTTACCCAATCCCAACACCGCTAGCAAGAACGGGAAGGTCAACAGCAGTATTTCCGGAATGGATGCCGTTTGGCGGTAACCCAGCACCCACGGCCACAGCACAAACAGCACAATCGACAAAAACAGCCAGATAGGGAGTAACGCAGACAGCCCACCCAGATAAGCCGGAATAGAGGGCTTCCCCGAGGGGGCACTCTTCATGGCAATACTCACCCGAACACAGGCAATCAATAATGAGTGCTGTAATAACATCACTAATAGACCGGGGAAGATAATCGCAGCAAAGCTGATACCGGGGTTAAACACATCCAGCGTCTGTCCAAGAATCGGAGTCAGCAAAACGTCGGCCTGCCGGGGAGTAAAACCACTGCGCAATAACAAGCCACCGTTATACTCCATCAACAATTGCTGATAGACAGCCACCACATCTTGCTGGATCTGGCCATTGGCCAGCCGGTTAGTGGCATCGCCATAAACCGGGATCACAATGCTTTCACCATTGAGGATTTTTTTCTCCAGATTCGTCGGCATAATGATCACGGCGAAGAGTTTACGCCACGCCAGGTCGCGCTGAGCTTCCGGCAAGCTATCATAGGTTTTGATCGCAATTTTTGAGGTTGCATCCAGTTGGCGAATCAATTGCCGACTGACAGTGCTGTGGTCTTGATCAACGACTGCGACCGGCAGATCCCATACCGTGTGGTTGGCATACACCATGCTCATTACGCACAGCGATACCAGCAGCATTAACCACATTGGTTTTTCCAGCATCCCCATGAGCACTCGGCTGAATGTCTGCCAATAGCTTTTTAATCCACTACTCATCAAATAGTCTCCTGCTTTTGCAGCCGAATCAGCAGGCGGTTACGCACCAGCAAAGACGTTACCAGTGGGTAGACCAGTAAAATGGCACAAACACTGAAAATCGCACTGGCCGGAACCTGACGTAGGAATACATCAAACATGGCATAAAGCGCATGAGTCAGTGGTTCGAGATTGGAAATAATGCGTGCCGGTAGCGGCATCGACAACTCAGGCACAGCCATACCGGAAAAGGTTAATGCAATACTGACGATAATCCCGATCAGGCTGTAAGCGGTGATTGCACTACTGGTAAAGGTAAAGAGCAACACCCCGATACTCTGCGCTGCCATCACATAAAAGAAACCAATCAACAGCATAAACAACGGGTTGCCACTGACCCGAGCGCCAAAGAACCCCACCAGCATCGCAATTTCCACCATTAGCAACGTGGTGAAAAACAGAGTGTAAGGTGCCAGCTTGCCCAACAGAGCCAAACTGAACGGCCTGGCCGTCAATAACGCTTTGCTGCGTGCCAAAACATAAATCATCCAGGTGATAACAAATAGCTGCAATAAATGGATGGTCGCGGCAAATTGCTGATAATAGATATAACTGCCGCTCGCATTGAACAGGCTGCCATAGGAGAGTGTCACATTTGCCAACAGTGGTAGGGTTTTACCCATTTCACTGGCAATAATAGTACGGTAAGTGGTATTGGCTTCCGCTATCAGTCCACTGAAGTCTTGCGTGGCATATAAACCAGCACCATAAAATAATGCGTTGTAATACAATACGATGCTAGGCTGGCGACCCGCTAAGGCATCGGCTTCAAAGTTAATCGGAATGTAGAGTAAGGCGTAATCCTGTGCACTGCGCAGACGACGCAATGCTTCATCTAATCCGCCCTCATAAGCCACCACCTGCGCATGAGAACCGGCATCCAGTTTACGGATTAGTGATTTGGATAACGGCGAATGGTCGTTATCAACCACTGAGACCGGTAAATCCAGCAAGGTACCTTCAGAAAAATTGCTGCTGATTAAGATAAACAGCAACAATGGGAAGCACCAACTGAGCCAGTGAAACACCGGGCTGCGAAATGCCGCGCGTGTTTCTTGGCCAAAATAACCGCTAAAACAGCGCCAGCCTGCCCGTATTTTGTTGATAGCCTTGCCTCTGACCTTTTCCACTTACTCTTTCCACTGCCAGAGAGCACTCATCCCCGGCCGTAAGCCGTCGACAGCTTGTGCCGGATAGAGGCGAACCTCGAAGGTTTTCAGGTCAAAATCACCGGTGGCACGGGTCGCGCGCTTAGTGGCATAGTCACCCAGCGGGGCGATATAGCGTACTTCGGCACTCATTTCTTTATCTTTCAATGCCGGTACCCGCAACGTAATTTTGTCCCCTTTGCGCACACTGGCCAGAATATCTTCGCGCAGGTTAAACACGAAGTAAGCCTGCGGCAGGCGAATTAATGTCAGTAATGGGCTGGAGGCATTGAGCAACTCCCCCACTTCTGCTGGGATCGGACCAACTTCACCCGCAACCGGTGCTCGTACCTGCAAATCATCAGTCTGTACTTTCAATTGTGCCAAATCTTGTTCAGCCTGACGGAGCGCGGCGGCATATTTATCACGCAGTTCGGCGCGATCACCGTGTAAACCTTGATCTAAATTAGCCTGAGCGGCCTGAACCTGCTGATATGCCGTATCTTTGGCACGGCGTGAGCTTTCCAGCTCGGACGCAGATACGTAACCTTTAGCGGCTATGCTGGTATTGCGGTTATAGGTGTGGAGCGCATTGTCATATTCCGCCTGGGCCTGGGCCAGATTAGCTCTCAAGTTACGGATACTCTCTTCCCGCGTACCGTGCAGTGATTCATCCAACTGCGCCTGCGCTTGATCGCGGGCGGCTTCCAGCCCACTTAATTGGGCCATCAGTTCCGGGCTTTCCAGTGTTATCAACAATTGCCCGACGTTGACATCATCGCCGCGTTCTACATGGCGCTCAATCACCCGGCCTTTCGCTTTAGACGACACAATAACTTCCGGTGCATCCACTTCCCCCTGCAACAGCAGGTCTTGATTATGGGCGCGGAACAATACGGCCATGGCAATCACCACCACGACCAATAACAGGGTAAATAATGTTTTCTTTTTCATAAATTCAATAGTCCTTTATTGTCCGCATTTATTACCCCTTCGGCTGTAGCGATTTAGATTATGCTGCTAAGTGTAATAGCCTCGCATTTTATGTCATTTTTTGTGAGTAGATTAATGCGGTTATAACTCAATATAGCGCCAAAGTACTTGTCGTTACAGGTAGGCTGCGACTTCAAGTACCTAGGGGATAATGCGTTCGCCCTTCAAGCGACTCGACATAAGGTTAAGATGGACGATTCTATGACTGATAACAATATCTCTATCACTGACAAAAAGACCGTACCGCTCTCGGTGCTCGACTTATCACCGATAGCTGAGGGAAAAACCCCACGGGATGCTTTTCATGCCTCGCTGAACCTGGCCCAACATGCTGAAAAGTGGGGATATCAGCGCTATTGGCTCGCTGAGCATCATAATATGACCGGTATTGCCAGCGCGGCAACCTCGGTGTTAATTGGCTATATTGCCGGGGGTACCAGCACTATCCGTGTGGGATCCGGTGGTGTCATGCTGCCTAACCATTCGCCGTTGGTGATTGCCGAGCAGTTTGGTACCCTCGCGTCTCTCTATCCAGACCGTATCGATCTCGGTCTGGGTCGTGCGCCCGGCAGTGATCAGCGCACCATGATGGCGCTACGCCGTCACCTGTCCGGTGAGGTAGATAACTTCCCGGCCGATGTGCGCGAACTGCAAAACTACTTTGCTGAAGTGCAGCCGGGCCAAGCGGTACAGGCGGTACCGGGCCAAGGATTGCATGTTCCACTGTGGTTACTGGGTTCCAGCCTGTATAGCGCGCAACTGGCTGCAGCCATGGGCCTGCCGTTCGCCTTCGCCTCACATTTCGCACCAGATATGTTATTCCAGGCGCTCAAGCTCTATCGGGAAAACTTCAAGCCGTCCATTCAATGGCCAAAACCCTATGCTATCGTTTGTGTGAACGTGGTTGCCGCAGATAGCGAACGCGATGCCCGTTTCCTGTTTACCTCCATGCAGCAGCAATTTGTCAATTTGCGCCGAGGCACGCCGGGTCAACTACCGCCACCAGTAGAGAATATGGATAAGATCTGCTCACCCGCCGAACAATTTGGTGTGGATCAGGCGCTACGCTTATCTATTATTGGGGATAAAAGTAAAGTGCGTCATGGGCTTCAGTCATTGCTGCGTGAAACTCAGGCCGACGAATTGATGGTTAATGGCCAGATTTTTGATCAGCAAGCTCGGTTGTATTCATTTGAAATAGTTGCCAGTTTGCAGCAAGACTTGCCGCTTGTTGCGCCACTATAACCAGCCTACTGGCGAGAAATTATAAGCATAAAAAAACCAGCCCGAAGGCTGGTTTTTTATTTAATCATCAGAGATGACTAAGACTTATGCGTCACCGAAACGACGACGAGTCGGTGCGGCTGCGGCTGGCGCTGCTGCATCATCACGGCGTGGTGCCGCTGAACGCTGACCATCACGGCTACCACGGCGTTCGCCACCGCCATTAGCAGCGGCTGGAGCACGGTCGCTACCGAATGAACGACGAGGAGGAGCACCTGCGCCTTCACGACGCTCGCCACCGGCTGGACGGCCACCACGACGTTCACCACCGGTACCGCCAGCAGGACGCTCACGGCGTTCATGTGGCTGCGCATCACCCAACAACTGCATGTTCAGCGGCTTGTTCAGGATACGGGTACGGGTGAAGTGAGATAACATTTCGCCCGGCATGCCTTTTGGCAATTCGATAGTTGAATGCGAAGCAAACAGCTTGATGTTACCGATGTAACGGCTGCTAATGTCACCTTCGTTAGCGATAGCGCCAACGATATGACGAACTTCAACACCATCATCACGGCCAACTTCAATGCGGTACAGTTCCATCTCACCGACATCACGACGTTCGCGACGTGCTGGACGTTCGCTACCATCACGGCTGTCAGCGCGGCTATCAGGACGAGGCTCACGACGGCTATCACCACGATCACGACCACGGTCATTACCACGATCGCTACCACGGTCATCACGGGAATTAAATTCACGTTGTGGGCGACGCGGTGCTTCTGGTGGCAGGATCAGAGGACGTTCGCCTTGTGCCATTTTCAGCAGTGCAGCAGCCAGAGTTTCGATATCAAACTCTTCTTCTGGTTGCAGCTTAGCCAGTAATGCGCGGTACAGCTCTAAATCACTGCTTTCCAGTTGTTGGCCAACTTTAGCGGCAAACTGAGCTAAACGACGTTCGCCCAGCAACTCAGCGTTTGGCAACTGAACTTCTGGAATAGTCAGCTTCATCGTACGTTCAATGTTTTGCAACAGACGACGTTCACGGTTCTCAACGAACAGCAACGCACGACCCGCACGGCCGGCACGACCAGTACGGCCGATACGGTGAACGTAAGACTCTGAATCCATAGGGATATCATAGTTTACTACCAAGCTGATACGGTCAACGTCCAAGCCACGTGCAGCAACGTCAGTTGCAATCAGAATATCCAAACGGCCATCTTTCAGGCGGTTCAGTGTCTGTTCACGTAAAGACTGATTCATATCACCGTTCAACGCAGCACAGTTATAACCGCTACTTTCCAAGGCTTCTGCAACTTCCAGAGTACCATTTTTGGTTCGTACGAAGATGATAGCCGCGTCGAAATCTTCAGATTCCAGGAAGCGTACCAGTGCTTCGTTTTTGCGATAACCGCCACCCACTCTCCAGAAGCTCTGGCTAATGTCAGGACGGGTCGTGACGCTAGACTGAATACGGACTTCTTGTGGATCTTTCATGAAGCGACGAGTAATACGACGGATAGCATCTGGCATGGTAGCAGAGAACAGCGCGGTCTGATGTTCAGCCGGGATCTGCGCCATGATAGTTTCGACGTCTTCGATAAAGCCCATACGCAGCATTTCATCTGCTTCATCCAACACTAAACCGCTCAAGTTGGACAGGTTAAGAGTACCGCGTTTCAGGTGGTCTAACAGACGACCTGGGGTACCAACAACAATTTGTGGCCCCTGGCGCAAAGCGCGTAATTGAACGTCATAACGCTGGCCGCCGTACAGGGCCACCACGTTGACGCCATTAATGTGTTTAGAGAAATCAGACAATGCCTGTGCGACCTGAATAGCCAACTCACGGGTCGGTGCCAGCACCAGAACCTGTGGAGCTTTCAGCTCAGCTTTAATATTGTGTAACAGCGGCAAACCAAACGCGGCTGTTTTACCACTGCCTGTTTGCGCCATGCCGAGAACATCACGGCCGTTCAACAGGTGTGGGATACATTCCAACTGGATAGGAGATGGTTTTTCATAACCAAGATCAGTCAGAGCGGAAAGAATAGGAGCGGATAGCCCCAGATCAGCAAAAGAGGTTTCAAGCTCAGTAGTCATGTACACGTGCCTCATTAATAATGGCAGCCAGTCTACATAACTCGTCGAGAAAATTTTCAGTCATTTTCATTGAAAAGTGTGAACCGGCTCAAATTAGATTATAAAACGAACAAAAATGCCATCACCTGTCAGGGTGATTAACATTGGTAAAAACCAAGGCATATCAGGCTAATAGTTGTTCGTCAGCTATTGTTGGTCCGATTCCGATAGGTCGTCTTGTTCTTGGCCCAAAAGCGCCAATTCCAACAATGCATAGCGGTGCTCAACAAAGTTATGAACGTTGTTAGCTACCGTCAGTTTGAACAGCGCCGAAGCGGTGTTCTTGTCCCCCAGACTTAGGTAATGTTTACCTAAATAGAAGTCAGTTTCACTGAGATGCTCAGCGAGCGAAGTGTTATCCGTTGCATCTGCCTTGAGCCTTTCCATCAGCGTTTTTTCGCTGATCGTGCCCAGGTAGAATTCGACAATATTCCATCCCCATTGCCCTCTGTCCGATTTTTCATAGCGCTGTTGTAACGCTACTGCAGCTGTCTTAGGATCGATTTCTCTTTCCACCAAATACAGCCATAACGAACGGAAGGGATCATTTGGGTCGTCTTGATAAAACGCCTGCAGATCATCCTGCGCCAACGGGAGTCGACCGCCATAATAGAGAGCGATACCCCGGTTTAAACGCGCGTAATTGTAAGTTGGATCAAGCTCTAGTACAGAATCAAACGCTTCATAGGCAGCATCAAAATTGCCTGCCTGCGTTAAATAAATGCCCAGATAGTTAAAAACTTCTGGCATATCAGGACGAATAGCTAACGCTTGCGAAAAATCATTTCGCGCTAGTGCCCGTAGCCCGAGGCTATCATACAGCACTCCGCGCTCATATAAAAGCTGCGCGCGCTCATCATCCGTAAGTGCCCGACTTGCAAGGATTTGTTCCATGCGAGCCAGAATCACTTCCTGCTGCAACGTAGGTTGCAACGGGATAGCCAACACCTCGTCTTTACGCCAATCATGGTTGCTGCATCCTGCCAGCATGAGTGCTGTCGCAACGTAACACCAGCGCAAGAAAGGCTTCATTTCCTACTCCCAAAGACAAACATTGGACAAAAACCTTTTCATCCATTTGTTTAACACAAGAGCCTCCTGCCCTCGAGATAACACCGCTCCTCACTCATCAGTAAGGGGCGGTGGAATACGTTATTACTCTGCTGCTTCTGGTGCCGGAGCTTCTGCGTCAGGAGTAGTGGCTTCTTTGATGCTCAGGCGGATACGGCCCTGGCGATCAACTTCCATTACTTTAACTGGCACTTCCTGGCCCATTTGCAGGTAGTCGGTCACTTTCTCTACCCGCTTATCAGCGATTTGAGAAATATGAACCAGACCTTCTTTACCGCCACCGATTGCCACAAATGCACCGAAATCAACGATCCGAGTCACTTTACCCGCATAGATACGGTTCACTTCGATTTCAGCAGTAATCTCTTCGATACGACGAATAGCATGTTTCGCTTTGTCGCCGTCAGTTGCTGCAATCTTAATGGTGCCATCATCTTCGATTTCAATGGTGGTGCCAGTTTCATCAGTCAGCGCACGGATCACAGAACCACCTTTACCGATCACATCCTTGATTTTCTCAGGGTTGATTTTCATGGTGTAGATACGTGGAGCAAATTCAGAGATATCGCCACGAGGCGTGCTGATAGCCTGTTCCATAACACCCAGAATGTGCAGACGCGCACCCTTGGCTTGGTTCAGAGCCACCTGCATGATTTCGCGGGTGATACCTTCAATTTTAATGTCCATTTGCAGTGCGGTGATACCGTCACGGCTACCGGCCACTTTAAAGTCCATGTCGCCCAAGTGATCTTCGTCACCCAGAATGTCAGACAGAACGACAAAGTTTTCGTTTTCTTTAACCAGACCCATTGCGATACCGGCAACAGCGGCTTTAATTGGCACACCTGCATCCATCAGGGCCAGAGAAGCGCCACAAACAGAAGCCATTGAGGAAGAACCGTTAGACTCGGTGATTTCAGAAACCACACGGATCGTGTAAGGGAATTCACTCGGGCTTGGCATTACTGCCAACACACCACGTTTCGCCAGACGGCCATGGCCAATCTCACGACGCTTAGGCGAACCCACCATACCGGTTTCACCAACACAATATGGAGGGAAATTATAGTGTAGCAGGAATGAGTCAGTACGCTCACCCATCAGCTCATCAATATTTTGTGCATCACGTGCAGTACCCAGTGTTGCCGTAACCAGCGCCTGGGTTTCACCACGGGTGAACAACGCAGAACCATGGGTACGTGGCAATACGCCGGTACGCACATCCAGACCACGGATCATGTCTTTTTCACGGCCATCGATACGTGGCTCGCCACGCAATACACGGCTACGCACCACGTTTTTCTCAACGCTGCCCAAGATGTCCTGAATTTCAGAAGCATCTAAAGTGTCGTCTTGCGCTAACAGCGCCTGAGTCACGTCTGCTTTGATAGCATCAATCTGAGTATAACGCTGTTGTTTCTCAGTGATACGATACGCATCACCCAGACGAGCTTCAGCCAGCTCAGCAACGCGCGCGTGCAGCGCTTCGTTAACCGGCTCTGCATGCCAATCCCACTTCGGTTTGCCTGCTTCTGCAACCAGTGCGTTAATATTTTCAATCACAACTTGTTGTTGTTCGTGGCCGAAGACAACCGCGCCCAACATTTGATCTTCAGACAGAATCTGTGCTTCTGATTCAACCATCAATACTGCGGCAGCAGTACCGGCAACAACCAGATCCAGACGGCTCTCTTTCAGCTCGTCAGTGGTTGGGTTCAGCACATACTGGTCGTTGATAAAGCCAACGCGCGCAGCACCGATTGGGCCGTTGAATGGAATGCCTGACAGGCTCAGCGCAGCGGATGCACCAATCAGCGCCACGATATCTGGGTTAATTTGTGGGTTAACAGAAACGACTGTGGCAATAACCTGAACTTCGTTCAGGAAGCTGTCTGGGAACAGTGGGCGGATCGGGCGGTCAATCAGACGCGAAGTCAGTGTTTCGCCTTCACTTGGGCGGCCTTCACGACGGAAGAAGCTGCCTGGGATACGGCCAGCAGCGTAGGTACGCTCCTGATAGTTAACCGTCAGAGGGAAAAAGCTCTGACCTGGTTTGGCTTTCTTTTGGCCAACAACAGTAACGAATACTGCGGTGTCGTCCATGCTTACCATAACAGCAGCAGTCGCCTGGCGAGCCATCATGCCAGTTTCAATAGTCACGGTATGTTGGCCGTACTGGAATTTACGAATAATCGGAGTCAGCAAAATAGTATCCTTATACTATGCGGTGCCGGATCGTATTGACGACCTCATCCACCTATTACTATTACCTTCACACTGCATCCTCGCGACTAATGACAATCCTTAACTCTCATTGAGTTAAAGTCTCTCATTAGCCGCGCGAACCTCTGCACCGGAAGATCCTATTTATACCCGTCATCTTTCGAGATGTAGGTGTGTTGGCTGCGTTCAATCACCCGAATCACTTACTTATGTAAGCTCATCGGGACTCTTTCGCTTGCCGCCTTCCTACATCTCGGAATCAATTGGGTAGACAAATCCTATAGAACAACAACAATATACTAACGTATTCTATCATTGCTTCTTAGTAAAAAGGGGCCAATTTGGCCCCTTTTTACTGAAACTCGCAGACTTAGCGACGCAGGCCCAGACGTTCGATCAGAGAAGCGTAACGCGATACATCTTCACGCTTCAGGTAGTCCAGCAGCTTACGACGCGTGGATACCATACGCAGCAGACCACGACGACTGTGGTGATCTTTCTTATGCTCTGAGAAGTGACCTTGCAGATGGTTAATTTGAGCAGTCAACAGAGCAACCTGAACTTCGCTTGAACCGGTGTCATTGGTACCGCGACCGAAATCAGCAACAATTTTAGCTTTCGCTTCAGCACTTAGAGACATGATACAACTCCAAAAATATATAGATAAATTAAAACAGGCGCCGATCTCTAATTCAGCAACCCAATATGTAAGCCGCACTATTCTACTCTTTGGGCTGTAGGAGCGCAAGGTAGGCCGTGCGGCCTATGTTATATTTCATACGACGCTATTTCATACAACCAAGGTTGCTACATCCACACTTTCAACCACCAAGCGTTTAGGTGCAACGCGACCATCCTCGGCAATCGTGCCAATACCAATGAAATTACGCTCTTCGCCTTCAGTGATACGGACCATACCTTCACTAGGCGCGCCGGATACCTGCACTGGCTGCCCTTGTTTTACATACGCCGCAACAACAGGTAACAGATTGACTTCAGGGAAGTTCAATACCGCACTGTCCATTGGCAACAACAGTAAATCCAATTCCAGGTTAGGTGAACGCTCTTCTGCCTGTGCGGCTTCAACCATGGCAGTTAACTGCTCTAAAGTCACCATGCGATCACTTGGGTATGTGGCCACCTGCAAACGACGCAGATAACTAACATGCGCGCCGCACCCCAATAATTCACCCAAATCATCAATAATGGTGCGAATGTAGGTGCCTTTGGAGCAATGGATTTCCAGCTCAAGGAAGTGACCTTCCCAGCGGATAAACAGCAGTTCGTAAACCGTAATGCTACGGGCCTCACGTTCTACTTCAATCCCCTGACGCGCATATTCATACAACGGCTTACCCTGATGCTTCAACGCAGAATACATCGACGGTATCTGCTGACTTTCACCACGGAAACTGTCCAGCGCGGCATCCATCTGAGCCTGAGTGATGTTGACTTCCCGCTCACTGATTAACGCACCTTCGGCATCCGAAGTATCAGTCCGCTGCCCCAAATGGGCAACCACACGATAGCGTTTATCTGAATCCAGCAAGAATTGGGAGAATTTAGTCGCTTCACCCAAGCAGATAGGCAGCATACCGGTCGCCAGTGGATCCAGTGCACCAGTGTGGCCTGCGCGGTTAGCGCTAAAGAGGCGTTTTACTTTCTGTAAAACGTCATTAGAGGAGAGGCCCAGCGGCTTATCCAATAACAGAACGCCGTTAATGTCACGGCCGCGACGACGTGGACGACCCATTACTTCTCCTCGTCGTTACCTGGATTAACCTGACGCTCTACATCATTTTTGATGACATTGGTCACCAGGTTAGACATCCGCATCCCTTCAATCAGTGAATTATCATAAGCGAAGGTCAGTTCTGGCACGATACGCAAACGCATCGCTTTACCCAGCAAAGTACGGATATAACCGGAGGCATCTTGCAGTGCTTTAATACCATTTTTGACCGTATCCGGATCAGCGTTATCGGTTAACACGTTCAGGAAGGTCACAAAGACTTTAGCGTAAGCCAAATCACGGGATAGCTCGATACCTGATACGGTAGCCATGCCAACACGCGGGTCTTTAATTTCACGCTGTAAGATGAGTGCGATCTCTTTTTGCATTTCCTGCGAAACACGCTGAGAACGGCTGAATTCTTTTGCCATTTGGATTCTCCAGACAAATTGGGGGGCCAAGGCCCCCCAAATGGATATAAGCAGATCTGAGGCGATTAATCGATAGTACGTTTGATTTCGATAATTTCGAAGACTTCGATCACATCACCAGTACGGACGTCATTGTAGTTCTTAACGCCGATACCACATTCCATACCATTACGAACTTCGTTAACGTCATCTTTGAAGCGGCGCAGAGATTCCAGCTCGCCTTCATAGATAACCACGTTGTCACGCAGAACACGGATTGGATTGTTACGCTTAATCACACCTTCAGTAACCATACAACCCGCAATGGCGCCAAATTTCGGTGATTTAAATACATCACGAACTTCAGCCAAACCAATGATTTGTTGTTTGTACTCCGGTGCCAGCATACCACTCATTGCCTGTTTGACTTCGTCAATTAGGTTATAAATCACTGAGTAGTAACGCAGATCCAGACCTTCGGTTTCGACTACACGACGTGCTGATGCATCGGCACGAACATTGAAGCCAAGGATGATTGCGCCAGACGCTGCGGCCAGTGTTGCATCAGTTTCGGTGATACCACCAACGCCTGAGCCAACAATGCGCACTTTCACTTCATCGGTAGACAGACTTTCCAGTGAATCACAGATAGCTTCACAAGAACCCTGTACGTCAGACTTGATTACGATGTTCAGTTCAGAAACTTCGCCTTCGGTCATGTTAGCAAACATGTTTTCCAGTTTAGATTTCTGCTGACGAGCCAGCTTAACTTCACGGAATTTGCCCTGACGATACAGTGCAACTTCACGGGCTTTTTTCTCGTCACGAACAACCGTAACTTCATCACCGGCAGCAGGAACACTGGACAGACCCAGGATCTCAACCGGAATTGACGGGCCCGCAGACGTGATATCACGGCCCAATTCGTCACGCATCGCACGTACACGGCCATACTCAAAGCCACACAGTACGATATCACCTTTATTCAAGGTACCTTTCTGAACCAGTACAGTAGCAACAGGGCCACGGCCTTTATCCAAGAAGGATTCGATAACAACACCGTTTGCCATGCCAGTACGAACCGCTTTCAGTTCCAGAACTTCAGCTTGCAGCAGGATTGCGTTCAGTAACTCATCAATACCGGTACCGGCTTTCGCAGATACGCCGATGAACTGAGACTCACCGCCCCACTCTTCTGGCTGAACACCGTACTGAGACAGTTCGGTTTTAACACGGTCTAGATCAGCTTCTGGCTTATCGATTTTGTTCACTGCAACCACAACCGGCACGTTCGCCGCTTTGGCATGCTGAATAGCTTCGATAGTCTGTGGCATCACGCCATCGTCGGCTGCAACAACCAGCACCACGATATCAGTCGCCTGGGCACCACGGGCACGCATTGAGGTAAACGCGGCGTGTCCTGGGGTATCCAGGAAGGTGATCATCCCGTTTTCAGTTTCAACGTGATAAGCACCGATGTGCTGTGTAATGCCACCGGCTTCACCTGACGCCACTTTCGTGGAGCGGATGTAATCCAGCAGAGAGGTTTTACCGTGGTCAACGTGGCCCATGATAGTCACTACCGGAGCGCGGTGCTCAGCAGCAGCTTCAGCACCAGTATCACGGTCGCTCATCAGTGCTTCTTCCAGTTCGTTTTCACGACGCAGGATGACTTTGTGACCCATCTCTTCAGCAACCATCTGGGCTGTTTCTTGGTCGATAACCTGGTTAATGGTTGCCATTGCGCCCAGTTTCATCATTGCTTTGATGACCTGAGAGCCTTTAACTGCCATTTTGTTTGCCAGTTCAGCAACAGTTACCGTCTCGCCAATCACTACATCGCGGTTAACCGCAACAACAGGCTTGTTGAAGCTCTGTTGCAATGTGCTTGGTTTACGTTTGCCTTTACGGCCAACAGCACGTGCTTCTTCGCGATCAGCTTTAGACTCAGAGAGTTTATTGCCTTTCTTCTGTTTAGTTGCTTTACCACCACGAGTGCGGCTGCGGCGATCACCTTCAACTTTAGCGTCGTTTTCATCTTCTGCGGCGCGTGCATGCTGTGAGGTGGTTACGTGGTAATCAGCAGATTCAGTCTGCTCAGCCACAGGTGCTGGCCATTTACCTTCATTGTCGGCTGCCATTTTACGGGCTTCCTCAGCAACGCGTTTAGCGTCTTCCTCGACCTTACGGCGTGTTTCTTCTTCTACTGAGCGTTTCAGTTCGGCAGCTTCAGCTTCACGGCGTGCTTTATCGGTCTGGGCTGGTTTGTTTTTTTCGTCGGTTTGTTGATTCGTCACTTTTTCTTTTTCCGCTGCTTGGCGTTTAGCTTTTTCAGCGGCCTCACGTTTGGCTTGTTCTTCGGCCGCACGTTTAGCTTTTTCTTCAGCGATTTTCTGCGCTGCGGCTTCCGCTTCACGTTGTGCCTGCTCTTCCGCTTCACGCTGTGCCTGCTCTTCCGCTTTTGCTTGTTCAGCTTCCGGCGTATTTACATAAGTGCGTTTCTTGCGGACCTCGATTTGCACCGATTTACTTTTTCCGCCGGTGCTCGGAATATTCAAGGTGCTACGCGTTTTGCGTTGCAACGTGAGTTTATTCGGCACACTACCGTGTTCACGGTTTAAGTGCGCCAACAATGTTTCTTTTTCTTGCTGGGTAACTGAGTCTACTTCAGACTTCTTGATCCCTGCATCAGCAAATTGCTGTACCAGGCGATCAACCGGGGTCTGAATCTCATCTGCCAGCGATTTTACGGTTACATCTGTCATGCTGTTCCTTCCTGCTACAGTTTATTACGCATTATCGCTAAACCAACAGATATTACGTGCGGCCATAATCAGCTCACCGGCTTGTTCATCACTAAGCCCTTCAATATCTGCCAGATCGTCGATACCCTGCTCGGCAAGATCTTCCAGCGTACACACACCGCGCGCAGCCAATTTGAATGCCATGCTACGCTCCAGACCCGCCAGACTCAGCAGATCATCAGCGGGTTTTTGGTCGCCAAGACTTTCTTCTTGTGCCAGGGCCAGCGTGGTCAATGCAGCTTTGGCGCGATCACGCAGCGCTTCAACCGTATCTTCGTCAAGACCATCGATTTCCAGAAGTTCTTTCATTGGCACGTAAGCCAATTCTTCCAGAGAAGAGAAACCTTCCTCTACCAGAATGGTGGCAAAGTCCTCATCGATATCAAGATATTTGGTGAAGGTATCAATAGCGGCATGAGCCTCGGCCTGATGCTTAGCCTGAAGATCGTCCGCCGTCATTACGTTCAGTTCCCAGCCACTCAGTTGTGCTGCTAAACGAACGTTCTGGCCGTTACGGCCAATCGCCTGAGCCAGGTTACTGGCTTCAACGGCGACATCCATCGTGTGTTTGTCTTCATCAACCACAATAGACGCAACATCAGCCGGCGCCATCGCGTTAATAACAAACTGGGCCGGATTATCATCCCACAATACAATATCAATACGCTCGCCGCCAAGCTCGCTGGAAACAGCCTGAACACGGGCACCGCGCATACCGACACAAGCACCAATTGGATCGATACGTTTGTCGTTGGTTTTAACCGCAATTTTAGCACGCGAGCCAGGATCACGGGCAGCGGCTTTAATTTCGATCAATTCTTCGCCAATTTCTGGCACTTCAATGCGGAACAGTTCTTCCAACATTTTAGGACTTGAGCGACTAACAAACAGTTGCGCACCGCGCGCTTCTGGACGCACGTCATACAGAACACCACGGATGCGGTCACCTGGACGGAAGTTTTCACGCGGTAGCATGTCTTCACGACCAATAACGGCTTCAGCATTGTTGCCCAGATCCAGTGCGATACTGTCACGGTTAACTTTTTTCACTATACCGGTGACTATTTCGCCCAGATACTGGCGGAACTGTTCAACCACCATGGCGCGTTCAGCTTCACGTACTTTCTGTACGATAACCTGTTTTGCCGTTTGGGTGGTGATTCGGTCAAAAGTGACAGATTCAATCTGGTCTTCGACATAATCGCCCAACTGGAGGGTTGGATCTTCATATTGAGCTGCGTCCAACGTGATTTCACGGGTTGGCATCGTAACTTCGTTAACGGCGACCCAACGACGGAAAGTGTCGAAATCACCGGTTTTACGATCGATGCTGACGCGAACTTCAATTTCTTGTTCGTATTTTTTCTTGGTCGCTGTCGCTAGAGCGGTTTCCAACGCCTCAAAAATCTTCTCGCGCGGAAGGGATTTCTCATTGGAAACTGCTTCTACAACAGCCAGAATCTCTTTGTTCATCCTAGTTGCCTCATCCAAACTTTAAAAGTGGGGTACCAGATTCGCTTTCTGGATGTTGCTCAGCGCGAACACTTCATCTTTTCCATCCACAGTAACCGTGATCATTTCACCATCAACAGCTTTAATAATGCCCTGCCATTTACGGCGGTTCTGCATTGCCATACGCAAAACCAAGATGACTTCTTCACCGAGGTAACGAGTATAGTGTTCAGCAGTGAACATAGGACGATCAAGGCCCGGAGAGGAAACTTCTAAGTTGTAAGCGACCGTAATGGGATCTTCTACGTCCAATACAGCGCTGACCTGGTGGCTGACATCAGCACAAGCATCAACAGTGATCCCGTCGTCACTATCAATATAAATTCGTAGCGTCGATTGGCGCCCCCGGATGAACTCGATGCCGACTAATTCGTAGCCTAAGGCCTCAACCGGTGCTGAAATTATCTCTGTTAACTTTTGTTCTAATGTGGACAAGCCCACCCCCAAGACATAAAAAAAGGGCCTAATAGCCCAGTGATTCTGCTGTCAAATAACAAAAAACCCCGAAATTCGGGGCTTTATGCAACTGGACCCTGTTTGCCGCAAAGCGGCTTCGGTACAACTTTCTGACAAGTATTTTTTTCAAATTGAAATCGAAAGTATCTGAGGTCTACCGAATACAACATTTGAAAAAAAACACTTTAGGAAAGTGGTTGCGGGGGCCGGATTTGAACCGACGACCTTCGGGTTATGAGCCCGACGAGCTACCAGGCTGCTCCACCCCGCGTCCGAAAACGTGGCAAATATTACGTCGATAACGATAAAAAAGCAAGTTATCTGTCTGATTTGGTACCGAGGACGGGACTTGAACCCGTAAGCCCAATCGGGCACTACCACCTCAAGGTAGCGTGTCTACCAATTCCACCACCCCGGCACTGATTCAACTGGTTGTTTTTACTATTTAAGTCGTCACAACCATTTTAAAACTATCTTACTATTTGCTAATACTCACTGCTTTTGCTGCTGTCAAAACATTACTGAGGGATATCGCTACTCGGCTTAGCTGGAGCTACCGGAGCTGTAGTCTGCTCAGTTTGGGTCGGCGTACCCAGGTTTTCCCACTCGCTGCCTTTATGGCCCTGGTTGGTGCTCATATTACCCAGAATCAGACTAATGACGAAAAACAGCGTCGCCAATACAGCCGTCATGCGAGTCATAAAGTTACCGGAACCATTCGAACCGAACAGAGTTGCAGATGCACCCGCTCCGAATGAGGCTCCCATATCCGCGCCTTTACCTTGCTGCAACATGATCAGAGCGACTAGCCCAATCGAAATCAGCAAGAAAAATACCAGAAGAGCTTCGTACATAGTTGTACCTGTATCCTTGCGGCTTGACCGCATGCCAAATGCTTTTCACCCATCAGCGGGGGACTTATTCACCCACTTAAGCGGGTGTGAATACTAACCAAAGCGCATAGTACACGCAAGGGCAATTTCATTACACCGGTTTATTTGCAGAAAAAAGCGTCAAGTTATTCAACTTCAGCATAATTTGGGAGGAAGAGCCGCCTCTTCCTCCGTCAAAAAATGATTAACCTGCCGCTTTTACCGCATCAGCAATCCGGTTAGCCATTTCAGAAATTAGTGCTTCTTCAGCATCACCTTCAACCATCACTCGGATTAATGGCTCAGTGCCTGATTTACGCAGCAGAACGCGGCCACGCTCGCCCAGTTCTTTTTCAACCTGGCGGGTAACTTCTCCAACTTTTTCAGATTCCAGTGGGTTATGATCACCGGAGAAACGCACATTGACCAGAATTTGTGGCATCAATTTCATGCCACTGCACAGGTCATGTAGGCTCATATGGTTACGCACCATCGCCGTCAGCACTTGCAGACCAGCAACAATGCCGTCACCGGTGGTAGTTTTATCCAACAAAATCACGTGGCCTGAGTTTTCAGCCCCAATACGCCAGCCTTTCTCTTGCATGGCTTCCAGCACGTAGCGGTCGCCCACTTTGGCACGAACAAAAGGAATGCCGAGCTGTTTCAGTGCAAGCTCTAGGCCCATGTTACTCATCAGGGTGCCAACAGCACCACCTTTAAGCTGCCCTTGGCGTAAGCCTTCACGGGCAATAATATACAGGATCTGGTCGCCATCAACCTTGTTGCCCAGGTGATCGACCATCATCAAGCGATCGCCGTCGCCGTCAAATGCCAGACCAACATGCGCCCCTTCAGCAAGCACACGCGCTTGCAGCAAGCGGACATCCGTAGCACCACATTCTTCATTGATATTCATACCATCTGGCTCACAGCCTATGGTGATAACATTGGCTCCGAGTTCACGCAGTACACTCGGTGCGATGTGATAAGTCGCCCCATTGGCGCAATCGACCACAATTTTCAGCTCATTCAAACTGAGTTCGCTCGGGAAGGTCCCCTTACAGAACTCAATGTAGCGGCCAGCAGCATCAACAATACGGTTAGCTTTACCCAGTTCGGCAGATTCTACGCAGGTTAATGGTTTTTCCATTTCAGCTTCAATAGCTTCTTCCACATCATCAGGCAGCTTGGTGCCATCAATTGAGAAGAATTTAATGCCATTATCATAGAAGGGATTATGGGAGGCTGAAATAACGATACCCGCCTCAGCACGGAAGGTTCGGGTTAGATAAGCCACTGCAGGTGTCGGCATTGGGCCGGTAAATAATGCAGATAACCCCGCTGCCGCAAGGCCAGCTTCAAGTGCTGATTCCAGCATATAACCAGAAATACGCGTATCTTTACCGATAATAATTTTACGAGAACCATGTCGAGCCAGTACCTTACCGGCGGCCCAGCCGAGCTTTAATACAAAATCAGGCGTAATCGGACTCTCACCCACTTTGCCGCGAATGCCATCTGTACCAAAGTATTTACGGTTACTCATAATTTTTGTTTATCCCTTCGCTGAAAGTGTTGCCTCGACGATACGCATCGCCTCGACAGTTTCTTGGACATCATGCACTCTGACAATCTTCGCACCTTGCATTGCGGCAATCACAGCGCAAGCGACACTCCCGATGACCCGTTGTGGTGGCGGAACATGTAATAGCTGGCCAACCATCGATTTTCGCGACATCCCGACCAACAGTGGCAACTCAAAATGATGGAGTTCGGCCAGACGTGCCAATAACTGGTAATTATGCGCCAGATTTTTACCGAAACCGAAGCCTGGGTCGAGTAACAATTTACTTTTTGCGATACCGGCCGCAACACAACGTTCGATATGGTACTCAAAGAACTGATTTATATCGGCCAGTAAGTCATCATAATGGGGAGACTGCTGCATACTTTGTGGCTGCCCCTGCATATGCATCAAGCACACTGGCAAGCCGGTTTGTGCCGCAGCCTCAAGCGCACCAGGCTCTTGTAATGAACGAATATCATTGATTAAGTGCGCACCGACACCTGCAGATGCCGTAATCACTGCCGCTTTAGAGGTGTCTACCGATAACCAGACATCAAAGCGTTTTGCCAGCGCTTCAACCACAGGTACCACCCGATCAAGCTCTTCTTGCTCACTGACTTGTGCGGCCCCTGGGCGGGTGGACTCACCACCGATATCAATCAGCGTAGCGCCTGCTGATATCATCAGTTCGGCATGTTGCAGAGCTTTATCCAGGTTGTTGTGACGCCCGCCATCCGAAAATGAATCAGGCGTGACATTCAGGATACCCATGACTTGCGGATGAGACAGATCCAGAACCCGATCTCTGGCCGTTAAATGCATGCGTTCACACCTTAAAAGTGGTAATTCACTTTGATTCTATATGACAGAAAAAGAAAAACCCCGGGCAAGCCCGAGGTTTATATTAATCACAACGCTTTTAGATGCCAACAGTTGACTTACTTATCGCTCAACTGCTCTGACATCGTATTGCCTGGCGTTGGGGTACTTGGTTCATCAATCGGTGTAGGAGCCTTTGGCGTAGTATCATTATCAGATGATTTATTTTTGATCGCATCATCCCAACCCGCTGGCGGGCGAACTTCTTTGCGATTCATCAAGTCATCAATCTGTGGTGCATCAATCGTTTCATACTTCATCAAAGCATCTTTCATGGTATGCAGAACATCCATGTTTTCCATCAGCAAAGTACGCGCACGCTGATAGTTACGCTCGACAAGTAACTTAACTTCCTGATCGATAATACGTGCGGTTTCATCAGACATATGCTTAGCTTTAGCAACAGAACGACCCAGGAAAACCTCGCCTTCTTCTTCTGCATACAGCAATGGCCCCAGTTTCTCGGAGAAACCCCACTGTGTCACCATGTTACGTGCGATAGACGTAGCAACTTTGATATCATTTGATGCACCGGTAGACACTTTTTCCGGGCCATAAATGATTTCTTCAGCAAGACGGCCACCATATAAGGTAGAGATCTGGCTTTCCAGTTTCTGACGACTGGCACTGATAGCATCGCCTTCTGGCAAGAAGAACGTCACACCCAACGCACGACCACGCGGAATAATGGTCACTTTATGTACTGGGTCATGTTCAGGCACCAGACGACCAATGATCGCATGGCCTGCTTCATGGTATGCCGTAGATTCTTTCTGCGCTTCTGTCATTACCATGGAGCGACGTTCCGCACCCATCATAATTTTGTCTTTTGCTTTCTCGAATTCAGCCATTGAAACGACACGTTTGTTACCGCGAGCGGCAAACAACGCAGCTTCGTTTACCAGGTTCGCCAAGTCAGCACCAGAGAAGCCAGGTGTACCACGGGCGATAACTGAAGCATCAATATCGGTATCTAATGGTACGCGGCGCATGTGAACTTTCAGAATCTGTTCACGACCACGGACATCAGGTAAACCCACCACAACCTGACGGTCAAAACGGCCTGGACGCAACAATGCAGGGTCAAGAACGTCTGGACGGTTAGTTGCCGCGATGACGATGATGCCTTCATTACCTTCAAAGCCATCCATCTCAACCAGCATTTGGTTCAGTGTTTGTTCACGTTCGTCATGACCCCCGCCCAAACCAGCACCACGTTGACGGCCTACCGCATCGATTTCATCGATAAAGATGATACAAGGCGCGGCTTTCTTAGCCTGCTCAAACATGTCACGGACACGGGATGCCCCCACACCAACGAACATTTCTACGAAGTCAGAACCAGAAATAGTGAAGAATGGCACTTTAGCTTCACCTGCAATGGCTTTCGCCAGCAAGGTTTTACCCGTTCCCGGAGGACCTACCATCAACACGCCTTTCGGGATCTTACCGCCCAGTTTCTGGAAGCGGCTTGGCTCACGCAGGTAGTCAACCAATTCACTGACTTCTTCTTTTGCTTCGTCGCAACCTGCCACATCAGCAAAAGAGGTTTTTATTTGATCTTCTGTCAGCATTCGGGCTTTGCTCTTGCCAAAGGACATTGCCCCTTTGCCGCCGCCGCCTTGCATTTGACGCATAAAGAAGATCCAGACCCCAATCAGCAATAGCATTGGGAACCAGGAAATAAAGATAGAGGCCAGCAAGCTCGGCTCTTCTGGTGGCTCACCAACAACTTTCACATTTTTAGTCAATAAGACATCTAACAGCTTTGGATCGTTGACCGGAATAAAAGTCGTATATTTGCTGTTATCTTTCTTACTGACGTTAATTTCACGTCCATTGATACGTGCTTCACGAACCTGATCTTGGGTTACATCGGACATGAAAGTAGAGTAATCCACTCTACGGCCATTCGATTCGCTGGGTCCAAAGCTCTGGAATACAGACATCAATACGACTGCAATAACTAACCAGAGAATTAGGTTTTTCGCCATGTCACTCAAGGGATTAACCTCATATTACAACTGTGTTAACAAACAGCGTTAGGGAACTACAGTTTCCGCCCTGTCGCTACAATGTACACTTCACGCGATCGCGCACGAGAAGCGTCTGGCTTACGAATCTTAACTTTCGTAAACAGGGAGCGAATTTCCCGTAGGTATTCATCAAAGCCATCTCCCTGGAACACTTTCACCAAGAAACTACCGCCTGGTGCAAGTACATCACGACACATTTCCAAAGCTAATTCAACCAGATACATTGATTTAGGTATATCGACTGCCGGAGTACCACTCATATTCGGGGCCATATCACACATGACCACCTGAACTTTTTTATCCCCAACACGCTCAAGTAAAGCTTTCAGGACCAGTTCATCACGAAAGTCGCCCTGAAGGAAATCGACACCAACGATAGGATCCATTGGTAGAAGATCACATGCGATGACCCGCCCTTTACCCCCGATCTGGGTTACAACATATTGGGACCAACCTCCGGGTGCAGCGCCTAAATCGACTACTGTCATACCGGGCTTAAAAAGTTTATCGTTCTGTTGTATTTCATCAAGTTTAAACCAGGCGCGGGAGCGAAGCCCCTTTTTCTGTGCCTGAATGACATATTTATCGCTAAAGTGTTCTTGTAACCAGCGACTAGAGCTACCTGAACGCTTTTTATTAGCCATCTCTTTTTCCAACTATCTTAATTAAGAGCCCGCGCATCTGTTGCTTAGCTTGCGTAAACTCCTTATCGGTGTAGACCGATTTGGTGATACACATGAGATGGCGGTAGAATGAACCGTTTTCAATCCCAACTTAAGCAAAAAAGACGATGAATCTGAATAACAAACAAAAACAACACCTCAAAAGCTTGGCCCATCCGTTAAAACCAGTAGTGATGCTGGGCAATAACGGGTTAACCGAAGGGGTGCTGGCTGAAATCGAACAAACGCTTGGACATCATGAACTTATTAAGGTGAAGATCACTGCTGAAGAGCGTGAAACCAAAGCCCTAATTGCTGATGCCATTGTGCGTGAGACCGGTGCCGTTAACGTCCAAATGATCGGTAACATATTAGTGCTCTATCGTCCGGCAAAAGAGCGCAAAATTATTTTACCGCGTTAATGACGCATGTTTTAGAGAAAAGGTGCCATGCACTTTGTTCTGATAAAAGGCCGCATGCGGCCTTTTACTTTTCTTTACAACTTCATTTTTAAAAAAAAACTGTATTTACTGCTTAGTCGGACCAGTATTACACATAATCTACGTTAAGAATTTCATATTCCACTTCGCCGCCTGGAGTACGGATGACAACCACGTCATCGACTTCCTTACCGATCAGGCCACGAGCGATAGGTGAGTTAACTGAAATAAGATTTTGTTTAAAATCAGCTTCGTCATCACCCACAATTCGGTATTGCTGCTCTTCTTCTGAATCCACATTTAATACACGTACAGTGCAACCAAAAATAACACGACCGTTATTTGGCATTCTGGTGATATCAATCACCTGCGCATTAGAAAGCTTGGCTTCGATTTCTTGAATCCGGCCTTCACAGAACCCCTGTTGCTCACGGGCTGCGTGATATTCCGCATTTTCTTTCAAATCGCCATGTTCGCGGGCAGTGGCGATATCAGCAATAATTTTAGGGCGACGAACGCCTTTTAAAAAATCCAGCTCTTCACGCAGTTTCTCTGCGCCATTTACCGTCATCGGAATCTGTTTCATCTTTTAAATACCTCTAAATCTATCCTGTTCAAAAAACCGTCATCCTAACGTTGTCGAATAAAAATGCGGTTAGCTTGATACCCTACCCGCCTCCAGGCGATAAACAAAAAAAAATCACCTCGGAGCCAAAACCCCAAGTCAGGTTCAATTCTGCATTTTGATATGCATTTTAACGTAGAGTTCCTTTAGGGTCATCGTTTACTTTCGCCCTCATTGCACCGTAGTATGGCAACACGTTACTCAGCAGTTATATCGAAATTATGCATTTTTCACGAATTGTCAGTGGATTGGCCTGTGCTATTGCGATCAATATCAGCATATCTGGTGCCAATGCGGCTCAGGTCGAGAATTACACACAGTATCTGCCTGATGGGGCAAATCTTGCGTTAGTGGTACAAAAAATCGGGGCCACGACCCCGGCGATAGACTATCACGCCCAGCAGATGGCATTACCTGCCAGTACGCAAAAAGTCCTGACCGCACTGGCCGCGTTATTGCAATTGGGTCCAGATTTTCGCTTCAATACCACGCTGGAAAGCCACGCTCCGATCACTGACGGTGTGTTGCGTGGCAATCTAATTGCCCGTTTTGATGGTGACCCTACCTTAACACGCCAACAGTTGCGTAATATGGTGGCTACGTTAAGAAAAGCAGGCGTCAAGCAAGTTGCGGGGGATTTGATCATTGATACTTCAGTTTTCGCCAGCCACGACAAAGCCCCAGGTTGGCCGTGGAACGACATGACGCAATGCTTTAGTGCCCCACCAGCAGCAGCTATTGTCGATCGTAACTGTTTTTCAGTCTCCCTTTACAGTGCGCCGAATCCAGGCGACATGGCATTTATCCGCGTCGCATCCTATTATCCGGTACAGATGTTCAGTGAAGTCCGCACATTAGCCAAAGGCTCCCCTGACGCACAATATTGTGAATTAGACGTCGTGCCAGGCGAATTAAATCGCTTCACCCTTACCGGTTGCCTAACACAGCGCAGCGAACCTTTGCCGCTGGCCTTTGCAGTACAAAATGGGGCCAGCTATGCCGGTGCTATTTTGAAAGATGAGCTGAAAAAAGCAGATATTCAAATTGATGGCAGCCTACGTCGCCAAACGACACCAGGCCCAGCGGGGAGCGTGTTGGCGCAAGCGCAGTCAGCACCGTTACATGACTTACTGAAAATTATGTTGAAAAAATCTGACAACATGATTGCCGATACCGTATTCAGAACCATTGGTCATCAGCGCTTTGGTGTACCTGGCACCTGGCGTGCGGGTGCCGATGCGGTGCGTCAGGTTTTGCGCCAGAAAGCTGGCGTAGATCTGGGCAACAGTATTGTCGTGGATGGCTCCGGCTTATCACGCCATAATCTCATTTCACCCGCAACCATGATGCAAGCTTTGCAATATATAGCTCAGCATGATCAAGAACTTAATTTTATCTCAATGCTACCCTTATCAGGCTATGACGGCACCTTACGTTATCGTGGTGGGCTGCACGAAGCAGGGGTCGACGGCAAAGTTTCGGCTAAAACCGGAGCCTTGCAAGGTGTGTACAATCTGGCTGGTTTTATTACCACAGCCAGTGGGCAACGTATGGCATTTGTACAATTCTTGTCAGGGTATGCGGTGCCACCTGAAGATCAAAAAAATCGTCGGGCACCATTGGTCCGTTTCGAAAGCCGGCTATATAAAGATATTTATCAAAATAACTGAGACTTTTATTAGCACAATTAAAAACTATGAAACTACTCATTGTTGAAGACGATGAACTGCTGCAAAAAGGGATAGCGATGGCTCTGACCAGTGAGGGCTATGCCTGCGACTGTGCCGGTACCGCAACGGAAGCGCACAGTTTGTTACAGACCAGTCAGTACAGCATGATAATCCTCGACCTTGGCTTGCCGGATCAAGATGGGGCCGTGTTATTACGTCAATGGCGACGCCAACATGTCACCCTACCCGTACTGATTCTCACTGCCCGCGACTCACTTGAAGACAGGGTTGACGGGCTGGATGCCGGGGCTGATGATTATCTCATCAAACCTTTCGCGCTCGCTGAGTTGCTGGCGCGTACCCGCGCGTTGATCCGGCGCTATCAGGGGCAGAGTGACAATTTGGTGCAGCAAGATGACCTGAGCCTTAACTTGTCAACACAGCAAGTGTATTTACAAGATCAGCCACTGGAAATCACCCCTAAAGAGTTTGCTATCCTCTCTCGCTTAATCATGCGAGCCGGTCAAACAGTCAACCGTGAGTTGTTGCAGCAGGATCTGTATACCTGGAATGATGATCTCGGTTCCAACACACTGGAAGTGCATATTCATAATCTACGCCGTAAGTTGGGCAAAGATCGTATCCGAACAGTACGTGGTATTGGTTATCGCCTGGAAATAGCATCATGATCAGTATGAGACGCCGTCTGATGTTATTGCTGGCGTTAATTTTATTGGTTACCCAGTTAATTAGCGCATTTTGGTTATGGCATGAAAGTCAGGAGCAAATAAGCTTTCTAGTTGATGAAACCCTTAGTGCAAAAGTTCGTAATGAACATGTTGATACAGAGATAGCCGAAGCCATTGCCTCACTACTTGCACCGTCGCTCATCATGATGAGCATCACCTTGTTGCTCTCTTTCTGGGCGATTAGTTGGATTATCCGCCCACTCGATCAATTGCAGCAAAAACTAGCTGAACGCTCGGCTGATAATCTGACTCCGGTGATTGTTAACAGCGATATGCAAGAAATCGTCTCTGTAACCTCAACATTTAATCAGCTGTTATCCCGGCTTTCCAATACGATTCAACAAGAACGTCTGTTCACCGCCGATGCCGCACATGAACTACGCACTCCCCTTGCCGGGATCCGCCTACACCTTGAGTTGATGGAACAACAAGGAATCACTGAGAGTAAATTATTGATTAACCGCATCGACTTATTAATGCATACCATTGAACAATTACTGATGTTATCCAGAGCAGGGCAAAATTTTGCCAGCGGCCTCTATCAGACTCTGGATTGGATAGAAAATGTGGTGCAACCACTGCAAGAAGAATTAAGGGAGATGTGCGACCTTCGGCAACAGGCCCTACAGTGGGAGTTCCCCGCTCACGCCCAGACTGAAGGCGATGCCACATTGCTGCGTTTGATGTTACGTAACTTGGTTGAAAATGCCCATCGCTACAGCCCGGTTGGTAGCCAGATCTCGGTCAAACTCACCACTGAAGATCAGGGCATCATGTTACGAGTCATCGATGAAGGACCAGGAATAAAGCAAGAACAAGCAGGCGAACTGACTCAAGCTTTCCGCCGTATGGATCAGCGCTATGGTGGGAGTGGCTTAGGGCTGAATATTGTGATCCGGATCGTTCAGTTGCATCAGGGGAGGTTAACCCTGGAGAACCGCCCTGACCGCCCTGGGCTACAAGCACAATGCTGGATACCGGCAACTACCCATAGCACGGCGTTACCTCAACTCAGTTAGTGTGCAATGCAAACCAAAGGGCCACCATCAATGAATGGCAGCCCTTGTTTGAATCATACTTTTTCAACAATAACGGGGGACATTAACGCTCGTAGATAAACTCTACACCGTCATCATCTTCTTCATCCCAATCGTCGTCATCTTCTTCTGTTTCCGCTTCTGCTTCCACTTCAGCCAGTTGTTCACGGTGATAGTCATCCCACATGAATTCAACTTTTTCTGGCGCGCTTTCAGCAATAGCCATCGCTTTTGGTTGCGAGTTAATAAAGCTCATTACATCCCAGCACAGCGCATTCACGTTTTCGCGATTCGCAGCAGAGATCATATAATACTTACCTTCCCATCCCAGAGCTTCTACAATGGCTTTAGCGCGGGTTTCAGCTTCTTCAGGGTCTACCAGGTCAATCTTATTGAAAACGAGCCAGCGTGGCTTCTCAGCGAGGTTTTCACTGTATTGCTGCAACTCATTAATAATGATTTTGGCATTTTGAACCGGATCAGATTCATCAATCGGTGCCAAATCGACTAAATGCAACAGCACGCGGCAACGTTCCAAATGCTTCAGGAAGCGAATACCCAGACCAGCACCTTCTGACGCGCCTTCAATCAAACCAGGAATATCGGCAACTACAAAGCTCTGCTCGTAATCCATACGCACTACACCCAAGCTTGGGATCAGGGTAGTAAATGGATAATCAGCAACTTTGGGTTTAGCCGCAGAAACCGCACGGATAAAGGTTGATTTACCGGCATTAGGTAGACCCAGCATCCCGACATCAGCCAGCAGCAACAGCTCTAACGTCAGATCGCGGGTTTCGCCTTCAGTACCCATGGTTTTCTGGCGCGGAGCGCGGTTAACCGAGGATTTGAAACGGGCATTACCTAATCCGTGGAACCCCCCTTTTGCTACCATCAGGCGCTGGCCATGGCGAGTCATATCACCCACAATCTCACCGGTTCCCTGATCCAGTATGCGTGTACCTACCGGGACTTTAATGGTGATATCTTTACCACGTTTGCCGGTACAGTCACGGCTCTGGCCATTCTGCCCACGTTCAGCACGGAAAGATTTCACAAAGTGGTAATCAATCAGTGTGTTGAGGTTTTCATCGGCCAGCAGATAAATATCGCCACCGTCGCCACCGTCGCCACCGTCAGGGCCACCATTAGGGATATATTTTTCACGACGGAAACTGACACAACCGTTACCACCGTCACCGGCTACAACCAAAATCGTAGCTTCATCAACAAACTTCATTTACTTTCTCCGTAAAAAACCAATAGATTGTATCTACTTGTTTTATATTAATTTTATCGGTTCTTTTCGGCGTATTTTCTAGCTCTCGTGATACACCTAGTGATACACGGTATATCGTAAAAACACGAACGCACCAGAACCAGCACGAACAAGGGGGCGCATTGTACTCGCTTCTATAGGAAATTTCATCTGTATTAAAAGTAGACAGCTAGCCAGAAAAGGCCACCTCTTGGCTGGCTGAACCTTAAACCAGTTGATTATATTGAATATGACTAGCGGTAATCTGATACCCACTCCAGTATGCAGACCTGCCATTAACGGTAATCGTCTGCCTCAACGGGCAAAGCATCAACTCAAGTGCCAACAGGTCAAACCCGACCACACACAATGGGTAAGGTGTCCGCTTGTCTGTCTCTACCTGAATAGTGACCATCGCCATCACTTTGCCTGCTTGGGTCTTGATGCGCTTGGGGTTTTTGGTGATCCTGCCAGTAATCGTTTTCAGCGAATAACCTGATATGCCAGAAAAATGAAGCAAGAAAAAGAGAGTTACCTGCAAATGGATGCCATTGTTAACGGTGCGTCCAGAGTAGCCAATCAAAGCACGGTGTAGACCCATTACCCTACGAGTTTCCACTACGTTTGACGAGCTGAGTGCATAAATGATGCATAAAGCTTCGGTGTAGGTCATGATGGCCTCCTCGTTAACGGTTTCGTGCTGTACGGACTGGAGGAAGGCTTGAACGTTACTATTTGTTACTAACTGGCTGGCTTTGGAACGCACACCATCGCCTTTAGCTTTACCGCCAGCTCTTCGGTATGTCTCGGTCTGATTGGCTCCCTCTAGCAGCGCGGTAACGAATCTGCGCTGTAATTGCGTCAGGGCATCGAAAAACGCCTTCTGTTCTTCTGTAAGCGTCATTTCGACGCCTCATCGTTTAACCGGTATAACATTTTCTCATTAACACGATAGCGCGTAAACTTTACCATTTCTTACCATCGGTTAACGTGTGACCGCCAGCCAATGAAAGGGCTTGAACCTTATGGCGTGGGCCTTTCTGAGCAAAATAGTCAATATGCTATTTATTTAGAGCGTCCTGATTTAGTTTATTTATGAGCTGTAGAACTTGTTCATATAGTTGCTTATTGTCAAGTTCATATTCCTCTCTGTCTGAGTCGGGATTATAGAGATCGGCCAAACAAAATATGCTTGATAAACATTCGCTCAATTTTTCATCGTCTTTAAGAGAGATATGCTGGTCACGCTCTATCCTCCAAAGCTCAATATAAGCATTCGCAAAAACCTGCGCTGACACTCTTTCATTAATAAATGATTTAGCGAATTCTAAAATAACTATGCTCATCGTAGAACTCCTGTCTAATAAGCTGGCTGCTCTACCAAGCCTCAATTACTCATGTGAGTCAATTTCGTTTAGCCAGCAATTAAAGTCTTCTTTTTCATATAAATACTCCCTGTCAGTTGTAGGTAAATCTGCTCCCCCCAAGCATTGAAGTATCTTCCAAACAACCTGATCGCTTACTCGAATGTGATCATCATCAATTATTTCAAACGCCCATTCAGAGGCGCTTGCCCGGTCAAGTTCCCCTGATATTAACTGAACGATTTTTTCTCTAATATTTGCTCTTGATGGCTGGTCTACTGACATTTTATCTTCTCCCTTGATAATTACCGTTTGTATCAAAAATACGGTGATTCTTGTCATTGACTACTGGTTTAGGGGCAACGCTCCTTATATTTCCAGAATGATCTACCGTCTCATACCATGTTCTTGTCTGACCTGACTTAGGGTCCCATTCTCTAACAAGTCTAGCACCTGCCATTTCCCCACTAGTTCTTGCTGGTGTCATTGTGCCATAAAACCTAAAACGTCCATTTTCTAATTCTTTGATACCACCTTGCCCATACTTTTCAGCCTGTCGGTAATAATCGTTTAGCTTTGAACTTTGCAAAGAACTAGTAGCACTATGCCTACCGATACTTTCCCTTTTTTTCGCAGAAATACTCTTTAGTTTTTCCAGTTTAGATACTGGATTACCTCTCTTGGCACCAAGTAAAATACCCGCAACGAGCATAGCGCCAGCAGTGTTTTCATTCAGCACCTGATCAAACCCTTCTGCCGCATCGCCACCCAGTTTTTTAGCGGTATCAGCAAACATTTCCGGGTTCTGGTTATACACACCACCCGCAGCAAGCAGACGACCTGCCGCCTTATTGTTGATGGTACTGAATGCTTTGGATATTGGCAGCTCCACAGCGGTAGCCCGCACCTGACGCTGAACCTGTGTTGGCCGTGGTTTCCCTCCTGACCGCTGGTAATCCCTTCGACTCACCGACTTACTGTATTCAGCAATAATCTTTTTCGTGCCACCAACGCGGAAAGCAAGCGGGTCGGTACAAATCAGTTTACCGTCATCGTCAATGTAGAACAGCCGGGCGGGGCCATAGATA
>NZ_CQAZ01000031.1 GCF_001152565.1 Yersinia pekkanenii
CTGCCACAGCACGAGGAGGAACTTATGACGATTGCACAGAAATTGGAATATAAAGCCCATCAAGCAGGCCGAGTGGAAGGTATTCAAGAAGGTATTCAAGAAGGTTTAACTGAAGGAATACAGATCGGCGAGGCTAATGGGCTAAAGAAAGGTAAGTTGGAAGTTGCCCGAACTATGTTGGCCAATGGTCTTGACCGTGCCACAGTAATGAAAATGACAGGTCTGAGCGAAGAAGAACTGGCTCAAATTTGCCATTAAGTTGCTAGCTAAATCCATACTTTTAACAGGCGATATTGCCTTAAACCTCGTCTGTTTGCGTTGTTTATTACCCTTTTCCCTTTTTCTTCCTTACTGCTTGTTGCCTCATCCATTCTTTAAAACATCACTACGATAACTGCCTATTTTTACAGAAAAAATGTTTGTCACTAAAGTGATGCTGGCTGATTGCACGGTAGAACTTTGCTGGGCTATAGTCACGCCGCAGCGGCAAAATCTGCTGTCGGGATTAGCGTCCCGAAACGCACGACCATAGATTCGGTTATTATGTGCGAGCACAGTGACGCCTGTAATAAGTCAGCAATGGTGAGCTGGGCGGGGGCATCGCAAGATGCGCCGGGTTCTTCGATGACCGGTTACGCTAACCCTGTCCAGCTCCCCCCCCCTCTGAGATTAGCATCTCTTGGTGGTGATAATCTCTCCCATCGAAGAGGGAGTCATCATGGATTCGGCGACTACCCTGACTATTCGCGCCCGTAGCGCTGATTTTCGTGGTTCGCTCAATTCACGTCGCGAAGCCTCTTATCACGACACCACACTCGGCGCAGTGGTAACACAGATTGCACAGCGGAATAAGCGGGTGGCGTCACTGGCGCTAACCACGGTGTATGCCACCAAGGCACAGGCGATGCGGGCGGCACAGGCCAAGTGGGACAAACTGCAACGCAGTGTGGCTGAGTTTTCGATAAACCTGGCGATGGGGCGTGCCGATCTCTACCCAGAAACGCCGGTCAGGCTGAAAGGGTTTAAAAGCGTGATAGATCAGCAGACGTGGATTATCACCAAAGTGACCCATAACCTCGGCGACAATGGCTACCCCACCCGGAGCGAAGCGGCCAACAAAACCTTTGGATGTAGCTGTAACGAGAAAGCCCCAAAATGTGGGGCTTTTTTTCGATGTGGTCAATGTATGGACATTGAGTGAAATAAATTCTTTTATTTCATGTCGATAGAGATGAAAGAATATCGCCATCCCCGTCTTTCGCCCTCCATGATGGAGGGCTTTTTTTTACCTTATTTCCGTTATACTAATAACCCTTGAATATCATTTGGGATTATTTATGGATCCGCAATATGCGCGACTGGTCAAAGCCGCTGCGCTCAGTGCTACCGTGCTGGCATCAATCTTACTGATTATTAAAATTTTTGCCTGGTTGCACACCGGCTCGGTGAGTTTGTTGGCAGCGTTAGTTGACTCACTGGTGGATCTGGCAGCCTCTCTGACAAACCTTTTTGTGGTGCGCTATTCGCTGCAACCTGCCGATGCAGAACACACTTTTGGTCATGGCAAGGCTGAATCACTGGCTGCATTAGCGCAAAGTATGTTTATTTCTGGTTCAGCATTATTTCTGTTTCTGACTGGTTTCCAGCATTTAGCGTCGCCAGCACCCTTGCAAGATCCTGGCGTAGGTATCTGGGTAACGTTAGTCGCATTATTCAGTACTATGATATTAGTCACATTTCAGCGTTGGGTGGTACGCAAAACCCAGAGTCAGGCCATTCGCGCCGATATGCTGCACTATCAATCTGACGTACTGATGAATGGTGCTATCCTTATTGCGTTGGCATTAAGTTGGTATGGTTTTCACTGGGCTGATGCGTTGTTTGCATTGGGTATCGGTATTTATATTCTCTATAGTGCGTTGCGTATGGGTTATGAGGCAGTGCAAGCTTTGCTGGATCGAGCGTTACCTGATAGCGAGCGGCAGGAAATTATCAATATTGTGATGTCATGGCCGGGCGTGATTGGTGCTCATGATCTGCGTACCCGTCAGTCGGGACCGACGCGCTTTATTCAGCTCCATCTTGAAATGGAGGATATGCTGCCGTTAATGAAAGCACATATTCTGGCTGAGCAAGTTGAGCATGCACTGTTGCATCGTTTCCCAGGTGCCGATGTCCTTATCCATCAAGACCCCTGCTCTGTGGTGCCAAAAGAGCGCCATGCGCATTGGGAGTTATAATTGTTTCACCAATCATTGTTTTATTAATTACAGGTAAACAGTGGTTACATTATGGTTGGGTCATGAATAAAATACCGTTAGAGGGTATGACTTGAATCAATTCAGCTTGGTGTTTTTGCTATAATATCCGCTATATATCGCATAAAGCTGGTTTTCTATACTGTTCTCTTGTGCAGGAGATAATCGGCAAATAGAGAATCTTAAAAAATCGCATCTACAAGTTCAGAGGTAGTCATGGTCAAGAAAATCGGTGTACTAACAAGCGGCGGTGATGCGCCAGGTATGAACGCAGCCATTCGTGGGGTTGTTCGTGCAGCTTTGTCAGCAGAGTTGGAAGTTTTCGGTATTGAAGATGGCTACCTTGGTTTGTTTGAAGATCGTATGAGGAAACTGGACCGCTATAGCGTGTCAGATATGATTAACCGTGGCGGTACTTTCCTTGGTTCTGCGCGTTTCCCTGAGTTTCGTGACCCGGAAAAACGCAAAGTTGCTCTTCAGAATATGAAAGACCGTGGTATCGATGGCTTGGTGGTTATCGGTGGTGATGGTTCATATGCCGGTGCAGACCTGTTGACCAAAGAAGGTGGCATTCACTGTATCGGTTTACCGGGCACCATCGATAACGATGTGGCAGGGACTGACTACACCATCGGTTTCTTCACCGCACTGGGTACTGTGGTTGAAGCCATTGACCGCCTACGTGATACCTCTTCTTCGCATCAGCGTATCTCTATTGTTGAAGTGATGGGCCGTTATTGTGGTGATTTGACACTGGCTGCTGCCATTGCCGGGGGGTGTGAGTTTATTGCTATCCCGGAAGTTGAATTCAAACGTGATGATCTGGTTGCCGAAATTAAAGCTGGCATCGAGAAAGGTAAGAAGCACGCTATCGTTGCTATCACTGAAAAACTGGACAATATCGACGAGCTGGCTAAATACATCGAGAAAGAAACGGGTCGTGAAACTCGTGGCACAGTATTGGGTCATATTCAGCGCGGTGGTGCTCCGGTTCCCTATGACCGTATTCTGGCTTCCCGCATGGGCGCTTATGCTGTTGACCTGCTGTTGGAAGAAGGCCGCGACTATTCACACGGCGGCTTCTGCGTTGGCGTACAGAACGAGAAGATGGTGCATGAATTAATCTCCGTCTGTATCGATCCAAAAAACAAGAAAAGTAAATTTAAACAAGATTGGTATGACACAGCGAAAAAACTGTTCTAAAACAGCCAATCATTCGATAACAGAGCCTCCGTCCGCGGGGGCTTTTTGCATTTTATAGGTTGTATATTTCTTATTGATATAATAATAACTTTTTTATTCTTTAATTGGATGGGAAGTTTCTGGCACGCTCTGTATCAAGCCAACTAATTGGGTTGATTACAATTTAGTTTAAAAATTATTTTAGTTAATAACAATAAATCTGGGGAGCGGGTCAATGCGTAAATGGGGTGTAGGTCTGTCATTACTGCTGTTGGCATCGGGTGCCATGGCAAAAGATATTCAATTATTGAATGTGTCATATGATCCGACACGCGAGTTTTATCAGGAATATAACCAAGCCTTCAGTAAGTATTGGCAACAGAAAACTGGCGATAAAGTAACCGTGCGTCAATCGCATGGCGGTTCTGGTAAGCAGGCGACCTCGGTTATTAATGGTATTGAAGCCGATGTAGTGACACTGGCACTGGCTTATGACGTCGATGCTATTGCTGAGCGTGGTCGTATTGATAAAAACTGGATCACGCGCCTGCCGGATAACTCCGCGCCTTACACCTCAACCATCGTGTTTCTGGTACGTAAAGGGAACCCAAAACAGATCCATGATTGGTCAGATTTAGTGAAGCCGGGTATTTCGATCATTACCCCTAATCCAAAAACCTCTGGTGGGGCACGTTGGAACTATCTGGCCGCATGGGGTTATGCGTTAGAGCACAACAATAATGATCAGGCTAAGGCGCAAGAGTTTGTCAAAACGCTGTATAAGAATGTGGAAGTATTGGACTCCGGTGCGCGTGGGGCGACCAATACTTTTGTTGAGCGCGGGATTGGTGATGTGCTGATTGCCTGGGAAAACGAAGCCCTGTTGGCCGTGAATGAAGTAGGTAAAGATAAGTTTGATATCATTACTCCGAGTGTGTCTATTTTAGCTGAGCCGACTGTCTCGGTGGTGGATAAAGTGGTTGATAAGCGCGGTACCCGTGAAGTGGCTGATGCTTATTTAAAATACCTGTATTCACCAGAAGGCCAGACTATTGCCGCCAAGAATTACTATCGCCCACGAGATCCGGCAGTAGCCGCCAAGTTTGCCAATGAGTTCCCGCAACTGAAACTATTTACTATCGATGAAGTGTTCGGTGGCTGGACTAAAACACAGCAGACACATTTCGCCACCGGCGGTGTGTTTGATGAAATAAGTAAGCGATAAAGAAGTCCGCAATAAAATAAGAAACGATAGCGCCCGTCAGTGAATGCTTACGGGCGCTTTTTTATCAGCCACACCCATGCTTTGATTATTTTCATAATTCATCTCTTTCTTACAGATAAAAACCGCGTAATTCGCCAGCACGTGTTAAATGCGCTATTGAGTTATTTGGTCTAATAAATGTGGCAAATTATGCGGAGAGAATTATGAGTATTCGTGGCGTTTCAAGTACGAGATTGATAGATAATCCAGGTTTGGACTCATCAAGTCCGCCATTGAGGGCATTATCGAGGGGTGGGAGTACTGAATCACTGCATAGTAACGCGTCAATTATATGTGAACCTGATGAATGGGATGCCGCTTCAGCAGTTATCACTGAGAGCTATACACCACCAACATTAGCCATAACAAATGAGAAAGCCTCCTTTGGCATTAAGCCCAGTAACTACTCCATTTTTGGTACCAAAGAGAATTATCTAACAGGCTATTTGTTAAATATAGGCAATAGTAAGGGTAAGCCGCCTCTGTTACTACGACCACAGGCTGCTTAGCTGGCATACTTCGGCATTCATGGTTTTGGGCAAACTAACTGTGCTTCTTGTGCCACCGCCGTGGCTGAAACATTTGAGAAGAATACGGTTTATCTTGCAAGACCCGAACTGAGAGGCGGGGATGTCAAAGGGAATATGGGGTTGCTAGATAAGAGTGCTAAGTCTGTTGATGAACTGCTGACTCAGCTACAGCAATATCAACCCACTGACGAGTTAAATGGTGTTCTTGTGATTCATCGGCCAGCTATGTTGCGCATGTTACCGGGGGCGACACAAGGGCATGCCTGTAATGTGATTAAATTTAAAGATAGCAATATCCTTCATTTTATTGATGTTCAGAAAAAGACCCATTTGAGCTGTGATCTTAGTCTCAGTCAGCAGGTGAAGCCCTTAAACCTGATTGATCAAACAAAGCTTTCACATCAGGACGCTCAGATAAGTAAATTCTTGGGCTGGGTTGGTGCGGATGGAATTGATTTATATAAGAAAGAATTTCACGCAGATATCAATAAAAAAGCCGGAGCATCATCTGCCCCAGCTTAATCGCTAGCTTAAAACCTGAATCAGGCTTTTTTAGCTTTTGCTGCTGCTTTCACGATAACGGCGAATGCATCCGCTTTCAGTGATGCACCGCCAACCAGCGCGCCATCGATATCTGGTTGGGTGAACAGTTCTGCTGCATTTTTATCATTCACAGAACCGCCGTACTGAATGATCACTTGTGCTGCAACTGCGGCATCTTGCTTGGCAATATGGTCACGGATAAATTTGTGAACGGCTTGAGCCTGTGCTGGTGTGGCTGATTTGCCGGTGCCGATAGCCCAGATTGGCTCATAAGCGATAACTGCGCCTTCGAATGCTTTCACACCCAAGGTATTCAGCACTGCGTCCAGTTGCTTGGCGCAGACCGCTTCAGTTTGACCCGCTTCGTTTTCAGCTTCGGATTCACCGATACACAATACTGGGATCAGGCCGATTTCTTTCAGTACGCCAAATTTCTTCGCGATGAATTCATCACTTTCTTTGTGATAAGTACGGCGCTCAGAGTGACCGATGATGACGTATTGCGCACCAATATCTTTCAGCATTTCAGCAGAGGTTTCGCCGGTAAATGCGCCGGACAGATTCACATCAACGTTCTGTGCACCCAGGGCGATACGGCTACCTGACAGCTCATGTTTAGCTTGATTCAGATAGATAGCAGGTGGGGCAATAGCAACGCCACAACCGTCAACGGTGCTCAATTCTTTACGCAGGCCAGCGATAAGTTCGTTAACCATGTGAGTGCTACCGTTCAGCTTCCAGTTACCCATAACTAATGGATGACGCATGTTTCTTCCTCCAACAAGGGGACGCGAGGGTCAATAATAATGACTGCCCGACAGGCAGTTTACCTGTCCAACAGTATAGAGATGATTAATGGCAATGGCTTTGCTTTTCGTCATTAATTACAGCGAGACTATGCTTCAGATAGTGACAGCTTAATCGGTTCAACTGAGAAGGTAAGCCCTTTTTCGCCGTTGTCCGCCACAACATAGCGGATTGCACCGACGGGATGAGCATAGAAAGAAGAGCCTTTACCCTGAGTCAGCAGTTGCTGCACGTTATTGATACTTTGGCGCAGTGTCAGCGTCGGTTCAAACTGGCGCATCAGGGCTGCCATGTAATTGACCGCGATCAGTCGGGCCGCTTTCTCTTCGTTCCCTTTTATGGGCAGATAGGTAATTTGTAAGGTCTTAATTTTGCCAGTGCCTTTTTCCAATGCGGTTGAGGCATAGAGATTCTCGTTAATCTTACTGGCAGCACGGGTCAGCGGTGACACATCATCTTTTATGATGATGGAGTGAAACTCACTGATAGGCAGCGTCGGGTTGGCGTGGTTATAACTTTCGCGGAATTTTACCAATGTTAAATCAAAAGTCGGTGCACCGGACAGCAGATAAGGCGCGGTCGGCTGGGCTTCTTCCATTGGCTGACCACTGCCGTCTGCGGGGTCGGCATGAGCGCGGCTCACCGTTGCTATCAGCAGCATTATTGTCAACATTGCGGCTATTTCTTTTCTCATGACTGACGCCGTTGTTAGAAGTGTGTGTAGGGGATTAAAACGGTAATCGGGGGTAATTGTCAAAATTCACTGCAAAGATAAAATACGCGGCAAAGAGTATAGGTTAGTTGCTGCGTTGGGTTACACTTTGCCACTATTATATCAAATGTAAATTATATCAAGTAAATGGATCGGGTCATCGATGATAATACAGCAGTGGTGTTTCTCGTTTAAAGGCCGTATCGGGCGGCGTGATTTTTGGATCTGGATCGGCTTGTGGCTGCTGGCAATGCTGGTTATTTTTACCTTGGCTGGGAAGGATTGGTTGCCAATCCAGACCGCTGCTTTTGCCATCGTTTTTTTACTGTGGCCAACGGCGGCAGTGGTCGTTAAACGGCTACATGATCGTAATAAAGCCGGCTGGTGGGCGTTATTGGTGGTACTGGCCTGGATGCTGATGGCCGGTAATTGGCAGATGTTGGCACCTATCTGGCAATGGGGGGTCGGGCGATTCATTCCCACGCTGATCATTGTCATGATGTTTATCGACTGTGGTGCTTTTCTCGGTACCGCCGGAGATAACCGTTTTGGCCCCGAAGCCGTGCCAGTAAGGTATTTGGCAGAGAAAACGCAGTAACGCCTTCAGGTGTTAGCTCAACTGAACCAAGGGGGAACATGCCGTCGGAGTGCCTACTGGCATGGTTAGCCTTTGGTTCAGGGTGTTTTGCTGTCAATACGATGTTTTACTACCAATATTGCTCGCTGGTGATATGCCCCGGTTTACGGCGTAAGTGTTTGCGCATTTCACGTTGATCTTTCAGCAATTGCTGGGTATCTCGCACCATTTGCGGGTTACCACACAGCATTACATGGCTATCTTGCGCGTCCAGTTTCAGGCCGACAGCCGCTTCCAATGAACCATTTTCAATCAGTGCCGGGACTCTGCCAGTCAATGAACCGGGTGATTCTTCACGGCTCACGACCGTCTGGATACGCAGCTTGCCGTTGTAGCGTTGCTCAAGCTGTTGCATCAGTGGCAGGTAGCTGAGGTCACGGGCAAAACGTGCGGCATGGACCAATACCAGATTTTTGAAGCGTTCCAAGTCGAGCCCTTCCTGCAAAATCGACAGATACGGACCAATGGCGGTGCCGGTCGCCAGCATCCATAAGGTATCGCAGTCCGGGATCTCTTCCAGCACAAAGAAGCCAGCCGCTTGTTTGGTAATCATCACTTCGCCGCCCACGGGCAGTTGATCCAGTTGTGGGCTGAGTTTACCTTCCGGTACGGTGACCAGATAGAATTCCAGATTACTGTCGCTCGGTGCATTCACATAGGAATAGGCTCGTTGCACCCGCTCACCATTAACATCTAGTGCCAGCTTGGCAAATTGACCGGCAGTAAAGGGGTCAATGGGCGCATTGACCCGAATACTGAACAAAGAGTCAGTCCAGTGTTCGATGTGGGTAACCTTGCCACTAACCCATTCAGCCATAATTCTTTTCCCGTCATATGCTTATCAGCAGTAATACCAAAAGCGCAGGCGATATTTTAGAGCATTTGGTTGAAAAACATTATCGATTAAGTGTGATATCCATTTTTACTTTTTGCTGAAGAGTTTGTGAGCCGAATTGTTTGTAAGCCGAATTACAGTAAGAACTCATGCAATGCCGGGTCTTTGCGATCAAGGAAATGAGTCGAACGGATACGGCGGATAGTGCGGGATTTGCCACGGATCAGCAGTGTCTCGGTGGTCGCCATGTTCCCTTTGCGATAAATCCCTTCCAGCAGATCACCTTTGGTAATCCCTGTGGCAGAGAAAATCACATTGTCATTACGGGCCATATCGCCCAGTAACAGCACTTTACCCGCTTCAATACCCATTGCTTTGCAACGCACCAGCTCTTGTTCACCGATACGACGGTTATCTTCGTTATCGCCTTTAACTTGGTAGCGCGGCAATAAACGACCTTGCATATCACCGTCCAGTGCCCGGATCACCGCAGCAGAAATGACCCCTTCAGGAGCTCCGCCGATGCAATACATGACATCCACCTCACTTTCTGGCATACAGGTCAAAATGGACGCAGCGACGTCGCCGTCGGGAATAGCGAACACTTTTACACCAAGTTGCTGCATTTCGGCGATGATACCGTCATGACGCGGTTTGGCCAGCGTAGTCACGGTTAAATCCGCCAAAGGCTTATTGAGTTTAATGGCGATATTGCGCAGGTTTTGTTCCAGCGAGAGGTTAAGGTCGATCGCCCCTTTGGCTCCCGGACCCACCACCAGCTTTTCCATATACATATCTGGCGCATGTAAAAATGTGCCTTTGTCGCCCACCGCCAATACAGCCAGCGCATTAGCCTGGCCCATTGCCGTCATGCGGGTGCCTTCAATGGGATCAACCGCAATATCAACCGCATCACCTTGGCCGGTCCCGACGTGTTCGCCGATAAACAGCATTGGTGCTTCATCGATTTCACCTTCGCCGATAACAATCTGCCCATCAATATTGACCTGATTGAGCATAATACGCATGGCACGTACAGCAGCGCCGTCGGCGGCATTTTTGTCGCCTCTGCCCAGCCACTTATAACCTGCCAGTGCGGCAGCCTCAGTGACACGGGAAAACTCGATGGCTAGTTCACGTTTCATCATTAACCTGTTCATTGAGGTGGCATAGAAGAATGTCAGCAGGAATTCTACCATCTTTGTGGCGCGAAGCCGCAAGGGTGTCTTTTGGCGTGATGGGATTTTTCACAATAAAAACGCGCCATCAGGGATGATGGCGCCTATGGTTTACAAAAAAACAGCGTAAAACTGGCGAGCGGTTACTCTTCGTGATCTTCCCATGCCTGAGCGCGGGCCACGGCTTTCTTCCAGCCACGGTAACGAATATCACGCTCAGTGGTTTCAATCCCTGGGCGGAATTCACGCTCAATGGTTGCTTTGCTTTTCACTTCGTCCAGGTCACTCCAGAAGCCTGTTGCCAGGCCGGCCAGGAATGCCGCGCCTAACGCGGTACTTTCACGCACTGCCGGGCGCTCCACCCGGGTGCCTAGAATATCGGCTTGGAACTGCATCAGGAAGTTATTCGCTACCGCGCCTCCATCAACGCGCAGTGATTTCAGGCGCTCGCCGGAATCCGCTTGCATCGCATCCAATACATCGCGGGTCTGGTAAGCGATAGACTCCAACGTTGCACGAATAATATGATTGCTGTTAACACCTCGGGTCAGGCCGAAAATCGCACCACGGGCATACGGATCCCAATATGGCGCGCCTAAACCGGTGAAGGCGGGCACCACATACACGCCGTTGCTGTCTTTCACTTTGGTGGCGAAATACTCAGAGTCGGCTGCGTCATTGATTAACTTCAGTTCATCACGCAGCCATTGGATAGATGCACCGCCAATAAATACCGCACCTTCCAGCGCATAGTTAACTTCACCGCGTGGGCCGCAGGCAATAGTAGTCAGCAGGCCATGGGTAGACTGAACCGCTTCTGTGCCGGTATTCATTAATAGGAAGCAGCCAGTACCATAGGTATTTTTTGCCATACCCGGTTGCACACAAAGCTGGCCAAACAAGGCCGCTTGTTGGTCACCGGCGATCCCGGCGATGGGAATACGCGTCCCGCCTTTACCCCCAATGTTGGTCTGGCCATAAATATGTGAGGACGGACAAACTTCTGGCAGCATGGAACGCGGAATATTCAGCGCTTTCAGCAGGCGGTCATCCCATTCTTTGCTGTGGATATTAAACATCATGGTACGCGATGCGTTGGTGTAATCCGTTACGTGTACGCGGCCCTGTGTCATGTTCCACACCAGCCAAGTATCTACCGTACCAAATAGTAGTTCACCACGCTCAGCACGCTCACGCGCCCCTTCGACATTATCAAGGATCCACTTCACTTTAGTGCCGGAGAAGTAAGGGTCGACCACTAAACCGGTGTTGTGGCGGATGTACTCTTCCAGTCCTTCTTTTTTCAGTTTTTCGCAGATTTCGGCAGTACGGCGGCATTGCCAGACAATGGCGTTATACACCGGTTTACCGGTTGCTTTGTCCCAAACAATGGTGGTTTCACGTTGGTTGGTAATACCGATACCGGCAATTTCGTCAGAATTGATACCGGCTTTTGCCAGCACTTCGACCAGCGTTGAGCTTTGAGTTGCCCAGATTTCCATGGGGTCATGTTCAACCCAACCGGCTTTTGGGTAAATTTGAGTGAATTCGCGCTGAGAAACACTCACGATATTGGCATCATGATCCAGCACTACCGCTCTGGAACTGGTGGTTCCCTGATCAAGCGCGACAATGTATCTCTTTTGAGTAGTATTTTCAGTTGTCATCGTTAGCCTACTTTTTAAGTTACAGTTATACTTTGTGTTCGGTGCTCGTCACTGCGGTTTCGTCTTCCTCAACGACACATTCATCACAAGGCAAATGGCGGCCAATCAACGCGCGATAACCAAATGCACCCAGCAGTGCGCCGCAGATAGGCCCGAAGATGGGTACCAGGAAGTAAGGAATATCACGCCCGCCAGTGAAAGCGATTTCGCCCCAGCCAGCCAAATAAGCAAATGTTTTTGGACCAAAGTCTCGGGCCGGGTTTAATGCGAACCCGGTCAGTGGCCCCATTGATGCGCCGATAACCGCGATCAGAATACCGATCAGCAGAGGAGCCAGTGGGCCGCGTGGGATACCGTTACCATCGTCAGTCAGAGCCAGGATCAGACACATCAGAATTGCGGTAATGACGGTTTCAACCAGGAAAGCCTGAAAAACAGAAATATGCGGATTTGGATACGTCGAGAAAATACTTGCCAGGTCCAGGCTCTCGGCACTGCCGCGCACCATCTGATGGGTTTGCTCAAAATCGACGAACAGGTTGTAGTACAGCCCGTAGACTAACGCGGCGGCGCAAAATGCGCCGGCAACCTGTGCCACGATATAAGGAATAACTTTCCGGCGATCGAAGCAGGCAAATAACCACAAGGCGATAGTGACGGCCGGGTTAAGATGTGCGCCTGAAATTGCTGCTGTCAAATAAATGGCCATGGCAACACCCAGGCCCCAAATGATACTAATTTCCCACTGCCCAAAACTGGCCCCTGCCAATTTTAATGCAGCGACACAGCCCACACCAAAAAAGATAAGTAGAGCAGTACCGAGAAACTCCGCGATACATTGGCCCTTTAAGGTCGAACTAGCGGTTTGGCTCATAGATAGGTGTCCTAGAGACAGAGATTTATAGGGTGCTTCTTATTATTACCATTAAAATTATTAAAGGCTTGATGTGAATTTATCGTTAACGAGCGCAAACGAGAAATAGCGAAATCAAAATGTGTGTGGCACGTCATAAAAATGAGCGATCTCGCGTCATTAGCGGTGATTAAGGGACTTTGAAAGTGTGATCAGACCAGTGGTTTCCCCCTGGTTGTTAAAGGCATGTATAGCTATCGCAGGATAGGTCGTAGGGTTTTTTCGGTTTTTGCTGATAGTTACTGACACGAAATTGCTACAGAGTGTTGTTTGTACCGGTATGGCGCTAGACAGGGGGGAGCAGGCTACATACAATCTGTTTATCAATAGCATCGGTTTATCAAGAGCATCGTTTTTATCAAGTTGCGTCGCCTTTGCGAAGGAACGCGTTAGAACATAGCGCTTGTTACACCAGATCGATAGATATACAGCGCGATAAGTATTCACAGCAGTTTCATCTGCCGGGTGTTATCTCAGTAGATGCGGTGACTTCGGTTATGGATGATGACTGCGACCAAGATATGTACGCCTTGCTACTATAAGGGGACCGAAGAATGTCATTTGAAGTATTTGAGAAATTGGAAGTTAAAGTTCAGCAAGCGATTGATACCATCACTTTGTTACAGATGGAAATTGAAGAGCTGAAAGAGAAAAATAACACCCTGTCCCAAGAAATCCAGGATGTTGCTGGTGGACGTGAAGCGTTAGTGCATGAAAATGAGCAACTGAAGCAAGAGCAGCATGTCTGGCAGGATCGTCTGCGGGCACTGCTGGGAAAGATGGAAGAAGTCTGAGTGCTGACCGGGTTAAAGTATCACTAATGCATTGTTGAAGGCCATTAGCCACTTCGAGTGCGCAGGGCAAAAAGGGCGATATCAGTATCGCCCTTTCACCTATAAATCAGCGCAAGACTATTCAATATCCAACGGCTCTTCTGACAAGATGATCCCGGTGTTATCAGCATATAAATGATCACCTGAGAAGAAAGTCACGCCGCCAAAGTTAACGCGGATATCACTTTCACCAATGCCTTCATCTGCGGCTCCCACGGGGATAGCGGCCATTGCCTGAATACCGATATCCAACTCAGCCAGGTCATCTACCTGGCGTACGGCACCGTAAACGACAATCCCTTCCCACTGGTTTTGCGAAGCCAGTGCAGCTAGCTCAGCATTGACTAATGCACGGCGCACTGAGCCACCGCCATCGACCACCAGAACACGGCCCAGACCATTTTCTTCAAGTAGGTCGAACAATAAGCCGTTATCTTCGAAACATTTTACAGTAGTAATCTTGCCACCAAATGAAGTGCGTCCGCCAAAATTGGAGAACAGGGGTTCTACCACATTGACCTCTTCATGATAGATGTCACTGAGTTCGGAAGTATCATATTTCATAGGATTAACGTCTAGTTGCGGCTGGGATGTTAAGTATATCCCTTTCTGACTACTGTTGGCAAAATCATCAATTGTTAAATTTATCCGGGCTAACCTTTTATTGGTTTCGGCCCGGAGTCTATTTGAATCACAACCCAATGGGATTTAGTGGAATACCAGACCAACCGCAAACAGGATGTTGGTTAGTAGTGCCGCTTTGACCATCTGTTCTAGCATGGGCCGCATGCCCGCAGCAGTAGGATCGCGCAGGACAAATAGCGCATGTTTGACCAGTAACGGAACGGCCAGAATAAAGATCCAACCCGCCCAGCTATGCAGATGCAGAATGCTGAATAACGCCAGACAGAAGATGGCGGCAGCGATCAACAGGGCATGGTAATAACGTGCGACGACAGGGCCTAAACGCACTGCCAACGTATTTTTGCCATTGGCTTTGTCATTTTCGATATCGCGCAAATTATTAATATTTAAAACCGCAGTTGCCAGTAAACCACAGGCAGTGGCTGGCAATATGACAAGGCTGTCAAAGTGCCCAGCCTGGAGATAGTAAGTCCCTGCGACGCTCAACCAGCCGAAGAACACCAACACTGATATATCACCCAACCCCATGTATCCATAAGGTTTTCTACCTACAGTATAGGTAATTGCGGCAACAATGGCCATCAGCCCAAGCAGTAAGAAGCCTAAAACGTCACTGGGCTTTTCACAGGCAACAGCAATGAGTGCGATACCGGAAATGATCGTCAGGATAACGGTAATAATCAGCGCCACTTTCATCTGCTGGCGGGTAATCATCCCTTTTTGCATACCACGCAACGGCCCGATACGCTCCTCTGTATCACTGCCCTTAATGGCATCGCCATAATCATTGGCCAGATTAGAGAGTATTTGCAGCAGACCGGCAGTTAATAAGGCCAGCAGTGCCACTGCGGGTTTAAAACTACCGAGCCAGACTGCAAGGGCTGAACCGGTAACGATAGAGGCAAAGGCCAGTGGTAGGGTGCGTGGCCGCAGGCTTTCCAGCCACGCCTGGGTTTGGCTGGTATTGGTTGATAGGCTCATTTTTCGCTTCATTTTATAGGAGTCTGGTCCGCCCATATCGGCGCGTTAAAAAGATTCATGTCGGTCAAAAAGCAAAAGTGGGAGGCGATGCCTCCCACTCAATATTATACTGGCGAACCATTTTATCCAGCATAGGCTTATAAAGCGAATTATAGGATAAAACGACTCAGATCTTCATCTGCCACTAACTCATCCAGATGTTTACCTACATATGCCGCATCAATAGTGATTGATTCACCACTACTTTCGCTGGCGTCATAGGAGATATCTTCCATCAGACGTTCCAGCACGGTATGCAAACGACGTGCGCCGATATTTTCGGTGCGTTCGTTAACCTGCCATGCCGCTTCAGCGATTTTGCGAATACCTTCGCGGGTAAACTCAACGGTAACACCTTCGGTTGCCATCAGGGCTTTGTACTGCTCAGTTAACGAGGCACTCGGCTCCGTCAGGATGCGTTCGAAATCATCGGTGGTCAGTGCCTGCAATTCTACGCGGATTGGCAAGCGACCTTGCAATTCCGGGATAAGATCTGACGGGCTGGAGACCTGGAACGCCCCGGAAGCAATAAACAGAATATGGTCAGTCTTCACCATACCGTGTTTGGTTGATACGGTGCAGCCTTCGACCAGTGGCAGCAAGTCACGTTGCACCCCTTCACGGGACACATCCGGGCCTGAAGTTTGACCACGCTTACAGATTTTATCGATTTCATCGATAAAGACTATCCCGTGTTGCTCAACGGCATCAATCGCCTGCTGTTTCAGTTCTTCTGGATTGACCAACTTCGCGCCTTCTTCCTCAATCAACAGTTTGAATGCATCTTTGATTTTGATTTTACGCGGTTTTTGTTTCTGACCAGCAATATTCTGGAACATGGATTGCAACTGGTTGGTCATCTCTTCCATGCCCGGAGGGGCCATAATTTCAACGCCTACCGGTGAGGCAGCCAGATCGATTTCAATCTCTTTGTCATCAAGTTGACCTTCACGCAGTTTTTTGCGGAAAGCCTGGCGGGTAGCAGATGGCTCTTGGGTCTCATCCGGTTGCCCCCAGTTATTCTTGGCCGGCGGGATCAGCACGTCCAGGATACGTTCTTCGGCTAATTCTTCCGCCCGGTAGCGCATTTTCTCGATAGATTGATGACGAACCATTTTCACGGCGGCATCAGTCAGATCGCGGATAATAGAGTCCACTTCTTTACCGACATAGCCAACTTCGGTGAATTTAGTGGCTTCAACCTTGATGAACGGTGCATTGGCCAGTTTCGCCAGTCGGCGGGCAATTTCAGTTTTACCCACACCGGTTGGGCCGATCATCAGAATATTTTTAGGGGTAACTTCGTGGCGCAGCTCTTCGTTAAGCTGCATACGACGCCAGCGGTTACGCAGGGCAATTGCCACCGCACGTTTAGCTTTATCCTGGCCGATGATATAGCTATCAAGTTCGCTGACGATTTCGCGTGGGGTCATTTCAGACATGTCACTCTATCCTTACGCTTATACGTTAATTCTTCAATGGTTTGGAAGCGGTTGGTGTAGATACAAATATCCCCCGCAATGCTCAGTGATTTTTCAACGATATCCCGCGCATCTAATTCGGTATTTTCCAATAACGCCCGTGCAGCAGACTGGGCATAAGGCCCGCCGGAACCGATAGCAATCAGGTCATCTTCCGGTTGAACGACATCGCCGTTACCCGTAATGATCAGTGATGCGGTTTCATCTGCGACAGCCAGTAGCGCTTCGAGCTTGCGTAACATACGGTCGGTGCGCCAGTCTTTGGCTAACTCAACAGCGGCTTTAGTCAGATGACCTTGATACATCTCTAGTTTGCGCTCAAATAGCTCAAACAGGGTAAAGGCATCAGCAGTACCACCCGCAAACCCGGCAATGACTTTATTGTTATAAAGGCGGCGTACTTTTTTGGCGTTGCCTTTCATTACGGTATTGCCCAGAGTGACCTGGCCATCGCCACCAATAACGACATGACCATTACGGCGTACACTTACAATTGTTGTCACGAGCGAACCCTCGTTGCAGACTGAATGAGTCCCCGTACTGTTTCTCAGCAAAACAATACGGGGCATATTGAGATTATAAATGGGGGAGGATTACTACTTTTCAACCCCCAACCGCGAGGGGAATGCATGCTGACTGACCCGCGCCTTTCAAACGCTGTAAGGCAATATCAGCGGCTGCCTTGCTATTGTAAGGGCCAAGCACGACGCGATTCCAGCCGCCACCGGCGGTAATGCGGCTTTCTATCCCTTCAAATGCCAGTTGAGCGCGGATAGATTCGGCCTGATCGACGGCTTTAAATGAACCACATTGCACCATCCAACGTTGCGCTTTCTCTTTCTCTTTTTCCGGTTTCGGTGGTGTAACAGTTTGTGTCACCGGAGCCGTGGGTTGTGCACGCGGCGGGGTAGGTACCGGAGGCGATACGGGTGTCGGCGAGGGCACTGGTGTGTGTGGTTGTACTGGCGCGATAGCCTGACGCGGTGAGGTTAACGGCGGCTGCATATTGGTGACCGGTGGTTTAATGGTCACCGCAGAGCGTGGCACCGGCATCCCTTGGTTGTAGGGTACTTCTGACAACTGGGTTGGCTGCTGACGCATATCTGCCTGCATCTGCTCAAGTAATTGGCGCTGCTCATTGGTCAATTGTGTCTTGGAATTAACGTCGCCACCGGCAGACGGTTCTGTTGGTGTAGACACGCCTATCTGGCGATTTTCCAGTTCTTTAATATAGCGCCAGCGCTCTTCGGGTTTGGGTGGTAACCCATTGCCGGTGCGGGGGTCATGGTTCGGCAGTAACGGGAGCTCACCCGGCTTATTGTGGGTGATGAAATAGAGGCCACCAACAAATACCACTAATAGCGCGACGGCCAGTGCCACCACGGTTTTTGATACTGCTGGAGCACTCCGTTTTTTCCGGCTGGTGCTTTTGCGCCGCGCTCCTGAGCGCCCTCGGCTTACATAATCTCTTTGTGCCACTATCGTTTCGCTGCGTCGTGATGATGGAATAAGTCCGTCATGTTACTGAACCCCTGAATATTTGCCTAGCGTTTAGGCGCAGCAGTACTTTCCCTGACAATTAATTCGGTGTCTAACAAGCGGGAGCCACTTTGTACTGAATGCCCTTGTAACTGTTCAAGTAATAGTAACATGGCTTGCTGACCAATTTGATAGCGTGGTTGTGCCACCGTGGTCAAGGGAGGAGAGCAATACTGTGACAGCTTCAGGTTGTCAAAGCCTACCAGTGAGACATCCTGCGGGACACATAGCCCCATTTTTTTCGCCTGCCACATAGCCCCAATCGCCATCACATCATTGTGACAAAATATTGCTGTCGGGGGATGAGGCAGTTCCATCAGGGTGGCAAAGGTTTCAGCACCGGCTTCATAGCTAAAGTCACCGCGCATAATATAGTCACTGTCGACCGCGATACCATTACGACGCAGTGACTGGATATAGCCCTGTAGCCGATAATGGCTCAGCGGTAAACTTTCCGGCCCGGCAACACAGGCAATGCGCTGGTGCCCCAATTCGTGCAGATAATTAACGGCTTCATAGGCGGCGGTCAGGTTATCGATATGCACCGTTGGCAGTTCCAGTTCAGGTGCGAACTCATTGGCCATCACCATGGGGGGCAAATTGCGTTGTTCTTCTTTACTGGCATCAAAAGGCAGATTAGAGCCTAACAGCAACATCCCATCAATTTGCTTGGTGATAATCAGGTTAACGAAAGTACGCTCTTGCTGGGTTTGTTGTGCGCAATCGCCAATTAATATCAGATAACCTTGCTGGGCTGCCGCATGCTCAATACCCTGAATGATATCGGCAAAAAATGGATCGCTGATATCCGGTACGATAACCAGAATAGTACGTGATTCATTACGCTTAATATTACGAGACAAAGCATGGGGAGAATAACCCACCGCCAGAACAGCTTGCTCCACTTTTTGCCGCGTCACTGTTGAAACCTTCTCTGGATTCATCAGCGCGCGTGATACCGTCGCCGTTGAAACACCCGCCATTTTAGCAACGTCTTTCATGGTAGCCATCGTGAATTCTTTCTTATGTTCCAACGTCTTTCTCCTTGCTCTGACGCCGAGTCAGCATTAAATGCTTTGAGATATTCTGTGGTTAATGGCTCAGAATATTAACGGCTTGTCACACGCAAACCGGTGTTAGCGGTAAGCGTACTCGTATCCTTTCATGGCTGAGTAGTCTCGGTTAAATGCAGACTTTCCGATATTCTATACAGATAGTGGGGGCAACTTGTTACCTAATTTGCATTAAAAGTGTGACATAAGTAGGTTTTTTCGAACTAGCTCGCAGAAAGCAGGGTAAACGATTGCTTTGCGGTACCGAGTAGACAATAAATTACTCAAGTAAAAGAGATATTACCCAAAGTCATTGGCGTTACAGCGAGGCTGTTTGCAGCCGCGAGGCCCATGGATGGGGCGAGTAACGAACATAGCTAGCAACGCTGTTGCATCAAGGGAGTTAGCTGTCTATTGGATCGACATCCAACGTCCACTTAACCTTACGTGCCTGTGGCAACGTATTGATGAGCGGTTGAGAGGTTTTTATCAGCCGTTGCAGCAATTGCCGTGAAGGATGTTGCAGCAGTAATTGCCAGCGGAAGCGCCCACTACGTTTGGCCTGCAATGCCGGAACCGGCCCCATAATCCACAGTGCATCATCTTTCAGTGGGCTGGCTTCCAGTAAATTTCGTAATTGTTGCAGAAACAGTGCTGACTGCTGATTATCGTGGTCTTCGCTGCGCACAATGATATGGCTGGTATAAGGGGGTAAAAATACACTTTTACGTTCTGCCAATGCCTGTTTGGCAAAGGCATCGTAGCCTTGCTGTAATAGAATTTGCAGCAGTGGGTGCTCAGGATGGTGGGTCTGTAAAATGACTTCGCCTTGCTTACCTGCACGCCCTGCACGGCCAGATACTTGAGTATAAAGCTGAGCAAAACGCTCTGCCGAGCGAAAATCTGCCGAGAACAGCGCACCGTCGACATCCAGCAAGGCCACCAGGGTGACATCGGGGAAGTGATGGCCTTTTGCCAGCATTTGAGTACCAATCAAAATACGGGCCCCCCCTTGATGCACATCAGCCAAATGTTGTTCCAATGAGCCTTTGCGACTGGTGGTATCACGGTCAATTCGGGTGATCGGGGTGTCTGGGAATAGCGGAGCCAGTTCGTTTTCCAACTGCTCAGTGCCGACGCCAACGGAGACCATATGGGTCGAGCCGCATTTCGGGCATTGCTGAGGCACAGGCCGCTGGCTGTCGCAATGGTGGCAGCGCAACTGACGGTAATTCTGATGCAAGGTGTAATAGTGGTCGCAGCGCTGGCATTCGGCAATCCAGCCACACTCATGGCACAGCAGGGCAGGAGCATAACCACGGCGGTTGAGGAATAAAATCACTTGGTTGTTGGCCTGCAAGTGAGTTTTCATTCGTTTCAGCAGTGGCTGAGATAGGCCAACTTTTAACGGTAGCCCTTTCAGATCGAGTAAATGTTGTACTGCCGGCGTTGCATTCCCAGCCCGTTTGGTCAGGGTGAGTTGGCGATACTTGCCCATTTGTACGTTATACAGCGTCTCCAGTGCAGGGGTTGCGGTGCCCATCACGATGGGGATATTTTCTTCACGGGCGCGGAAGACGGCTAAATCTCTGGCATGGTAACGCCAGCCTTCCTGCTGTTTATAAGAGCTGTCGTGCTCTTCATCGATAATAATGACCCCAAGGCGGGAGAACGGGGTAAACAGTGCCGAGCGGGTACCAATCACAATGGCGGCTTCGCCGTTCTGCGCCCTTAACCAGACGGATAAACGTTCGCTGTCGTTTAAGCCGGAATGGAGTACCTCAACGGGGGCGTTAAAGCGTTCGCGAAAACGGGCAATAGTCTGTGGAGTCAGGCCAATCTCAGGCACCAGAACCAGCGCCTGACGGCCCTGAGCCAGAATATTTTCCAGCACACTGAGATAAACCTCTGTTTTACCGGAGCCGGTGACCCCAGCCAGTAGCCAGGCAGAAAAATGGGTATCTTCACTGCGGATCGCACCGACGGCAGTCGCCTGCTCGGTGTTCAATCGCAGGCGCTCACCTAATACTGAGAAACCATCACGCCAGTCAATCGTTGTGGCTGCTTGCGCCCGCAGATCAATCAACCCTTTACTGCGCAAGGCTTGCAATGCACTTTCGGTTAACGCCATTTCATTAACCTGATGGCGATAGACTGGTTTTTGTAATAATGCGGCCAGGGCCTGTTGTTGTTTGGGCGCGCGTTTTAAACTTTCCGGTGGTGTGGCCCGGCCTTGTTCTGTGGCAAACCATTGCCACAACGGCGCTGATTGCGCGGGCTTCCCTTGCCGTAGCAGGATCGGCAGAGCATGGAATAGCACTTCACCAATCGGATAATGATAATACTCGGTGGCCCAGCACAGTATGCGCCATAGGCTAGGTGGGAATAAGCTGTGGTTGTCCAAAACAGCATCAACGGCTTTAAGTTGTTCAAGGGGGAAGGTGCTGGTATCACTGATACCCACTACGATCCCGATGGCTTTGCGTTTACCAAACGGCACACTGACGCGAGCACCGACCCCTGGGCAGGCCATGGCGCTGCCTAAACGGTAATCGAAAGTACGAGCCAGCGGTACGGGTAATGCCACTTGAACAACGGACATGTTGCGATCCTGATTAAAAAAAGATTGAGCAGTTTACACCGCATGTATCACAATGTACGGATTCGATTGCGCGGTTTGGTCAAATTCTGTATGATTCGCCGCCTTTGGTATAATTTGATATCAAATCCTATGAACAACCGTTGCTTGTTTTATCAGCGATTGTTATTTCTTAATCGTGTGGTGTCTGGCGGAACAGGGCTGGATAGCGACACGGCCTAAATATAGAGGTTTTCCATGAAAAAAGGTATCCACCCTAAATACGAAGAAGTTACTGCTTCTTGCTCTTGCGGTAACGTTATCCAAATCAACTCAACAGTTGGTAAGAACCTGAATCTGGACGTGTGCGGCGAATGCCACCCGTTCTATACTGGCAAGCAGCGTGACGTTGCTACCGGTGGCCGTGTTGACCGCTTTAACAAGCGTTTCAGCGTGCCGGGTGCTGCGAAGCCATAATTGCCCGTCAGATGAAAAAGGCGCCTTGGGCGCCTTTTTTGTTTTTAGCGAAAGAGGATTCTAAACGTTGCGGGTTCGGAGAAATTAAGCCGAAGTTATCGTTATCAATATTCCCAGGTATCGGGGTCAACACCCAACTCACGCATTAAAATCTTCGCGGCTTCCGGAATTTCATCACTGCGCTCTTTACGCAGGTCTTCGTCATTCGGCAACGGCTGACCAGTAAATGCATGCAAAAAAGCCTCACACAACAATTCACTGTTGGTGGCGTGGCGCAGGTTGTTCACCTGACGGCGGGTCCGTTCATCGGTGAGGATTTTTAACACCTTCAGCGGAATGGATACCGTAATTTTTTTGACCTGTTCGCTTTTCTTGCCGTGTTCAGCGTAAGGGCTGACATACTCGCCGTTCCACTCAGCCATGGGACACCTTAAATTTGTCGGAAAAATACAACATTCTGAAAACCGGCCAATTATGCCCGATCTTCGCTATTCTCACTAAATAAATGTCAATTTTAGTAGACTAGGGTCACTGAAATAACCTTTTTTGCTACTTATTGATAGCCGTTACCTTTCTATCGCGTCTTTGCGGTTAAACAAAGCGCCGCTGAAAGCTGACTGGCATCATTAGGATATCTAAAACCTCTATAATTTTAGCGGTTATTATTCCATGGCTCAATCTATACGGAAAGAAGTTTAGATGTCCAGATGTATTGACGTCCGTAATTTGTGCGTCTACTCTGACGTAACATTTTCTCGATAACCGGCTGGTGGAACTTCATATGACGCGTAAACAGGCAACAATAGCAGTCCGTAGTGGGTTGAACGATGACGAGCAATACGGCTGCGTTGTTCCTCCGATTCACCTCTCCAGTACCTATAATTTTACTGATTTTAATCAGCCTCGCGTACATGACTATTCACGTCGCGGCAATCCGACGCGTGATGTAGTGCAGCGAGCGCTGGCTGAATTGGAGGGTGGCGCAGGTGCGGTAATGACCAGCAGCGGGATGTCGGCGATTCATTTGGTTTGCACCACATTTCTCAAGCCGGGTGATCTACTGGTCGCCCCACATGATTGTTACGGCGGCAGCTACCGGTTATTCGATAGCCTGAGTAAGCGCGGTGCTTACCGAGTGCTGTTTGTTGATCAGGGCGATGAAACAGCCTTAAGCCGAGCGTTGGCTGAAAAACCAAAATTGGTGTTAATTGAAACCCCGAGTAATCCACTGTTACGCGTGGTGGATATTGCTGCTATCTGCACAGCGGCCCATGCCGTCGGCGCATTGACTGTTTGTGACAACACATTCCTCAGCCCAGCGTTACAACAGCCTCTTACTTTAGGTGCGGATCTGGTGATTCATTCTTGCACTAAATATCTGAACGGCCACTCAGACGTAGTGGCGGGGGCGGTGATTGCCAAAGATCCTGAACTGGCGGTGGAGCTGGCATGGTGGGCGAATAATATTGGTGTCACCGGTGCTGCGTTTGATAGTTACCTGTTATTACGTGGTTTACGTACCTTATTGCCCCGTATGGCTCAACAGCAGCGTAACGCGGATGACATTGTTCGTTATTTACAGCAGCAGCCTTTAGTGAAAAAGCTGTATCATCCTTCTCTGCCACAACATCCCGGCCACGAAATTGCACGCCGTCAGCAGTCTGGTTTTGGTGCGATGCTCAGTTTTGAACTCAATGGCGATGAGCAGGTACTACGGCGTTTCCTCTCGGCCCTTGCGTTGTTTACTTTGGCGGAGTCTTTAGGCGGCGTAGAAAGCCTAATCTCTCATGCCGCGACCATGACCCATGCCGGTATGGCGCCAGAAGCGCGCATTGCCGCAGGTATTACTGATAGCTTATTGCGTATTTCCGTGGGTATTGAAGACAGCGAAGATTTGATTGCCGATCTGGAAAATGCTTTCCAGTTGGCAGGAACGAGGTAAGCATGAATGCAACAGCGGTAGCAGCGGCGGTAACGGGCCGTCAACTGCATAAATTTGGTGGGAGTAGCCTTGCGGATGTGAAGTGTTACCTGCGAGTAGCCAATATTATGGCTAACTACAGTCGCCCTGGTGATCTTATGGTGGTATCAGCAGCCGGTAGCACCACCAACCAACTGATTAGCTGGTTGAAACTGAGCCAAAGTGATCGTCTTTCTGCCCATCAGGTACAGCAAAATCTACGTCGTTATCAACACGATCTGATTAGCGGTTTATTGTCGCCAGAAATGGCTGAGCCGCTGATTACTACGTTGATCCATGATTTGGAACGCCTGGCGGGTTTGCTGGATAACAAAGTAGACGATGCGATTTATGCCGAAGTGCTTGGCCATGGTGAGATTTGGTCCGCCCGTCTGATGGCTGCGGTACTGAACAAGTTAGACATGGACGCCGCCTGGCTTGATGCTCGCACTTTCCTGCGTGCTGAACGTGCGGCGCAGCCACAAATTGATGAAGGCCGCTCTTATCCGTTGTTGCAACAGTTGATGGCGCAGCATCCGCATCAACGCTTAGTCGTAACCGGCTTTATCTCGCGCAACAACGCCGGTGAAACCGTGTTGTTAGGGCGTAACGGCAGTGACTACTCGGCCACTCAAGTTGGTGCGCTGGCGGGGGTCGAACGCGTCACTATTTGGAGTGACGTTGCCGGGGTATACAGCGCTGACCCGCGCAAAGTGAAAGATGCCTGCCTATTACCATTACTGCGGTTGGATGAAGCCAGTGAACTGGCCCGTCTGGCGGCACCGGTGTTACACACGCGAACGCTACAGCCGGTTTCCGGCAGCGATATTGATTTACAACTGCGTTGCAGCTACCAGCCAGAGCAAGGCTCAACCCGTATTGAACGTGTGTTGGCGTCAGGCTCGGGTGCCAAAATTGTCACCAGCCACGATGATGTCTGCCTAATCGAATTACAGATTGCCAGTCACCATGATTTCTCGCTGGCGCAGAAAGAGATCGATTTACTGCTCAAACGCGCGCAAATCAAGCCGCTGGCGACCGGTATTCACCCTGATCGTAACCTGTTGCAACTCTGCTACACCTCCGAAGTGGTTAACAGTGCATTAAGAGTGCTGGAAGATGCCACGCTGCCGGGGAGATTAGCCCTGCGTGAGGGGCTGGCGCTGGTGGCTCTGGTGGGCGCGGGGGTGAGCAAGAACCCGCTACACAGCCACCGTTTCTATCAACAACTGAAAGATCAACCGGTTGAATTTATCTGGCAGGCGGAAGACGGCATCAGCATGGTGGCCATTCTGCGTCTTGGGCCAACTGAACACCTGATTCAGGGCTTGCACCAGTCGCTGTTCCGTGCAGAAAAGCGTATTGGCCTGATGCTGTTTGGCAAAGGCAATATCGGCGCACGCTGGCTGGAGCTATTCGCCCGCGAGCAGAAGAATATCTCGGCACGCAGCGGTTTTGAGTTTGTGCTGGCCGGCGTAGTGGACAGCCGTCGCAGCCTATTAAGTTACGACGGGCTGGATGCCAGCCGGATGTTGGCATTTTACGATGACGAAGCCAAAGAACAGGATGAAGAATCGCTATTCTTGTGGATGCGAGCGCACCCGTTTGATGATTTAGTGGTGCTGGATGTGACCGCCAGCGAATCATTGGCTGAACAATACCTGGATTTTGCCAGCTACGGTTTCCACGTTATCAGCGCCAACAAACTGGCCGGTGCTTCCAGTAGTAATAATTATCGCCAAATCCGTGATGCTTTCGCTAAAACAGGCCGCCACTGGCTGTATAACGCCACTGTGGGTGCCGGTTTGCCGGTGAATCACACGGTACGCGACCTGCGTGATAGTGGCGACAGTATTCTGGCGATCAGCGGTATTTTCTCCGGCACATTGTCATGGTTATTCCTGCAATTCGATGGCACGGTGCCGTTTACCGAATTGGTGGATCAAGCCTGGCAACAAGGGCTGACAGAACCCGACCCGCGAGTGGATCTCTCCGGTCAGGATGTCATGCGCAAGTTGGTGATCCTGGCCCGTGAGGCAGGTTACGACATCGAGCCAAATCAGGTGCGAGTGGAATCGCTGGTACCTGCCGGTGCTGATGTCGGTTCCGTAGATCAGTTCTTTGAAAATGGTGAAGCATTGAATCAACAAATGATACAGCGCTTGGAAGCCGCCAATGAGATGGGGCTGGTATTACGTTATGTGGCCCGTTTTGACGCCAATGGTAAGGCGCGAGTGGGCGTTGAAGCCGTCCGTGCTGATCATCCATTGGCCTCGTTGCTCCCCTGCGATAATGTCTTTGCCATTGAGAGCCGTTGGTATCGAGACAATCCGTTAGTCATCCGTGGCCCTGGAGCCGGGCGCGACGTGACTGCCGGTGCCATTCAGTCTGATTTAAACCGCCTGTCCCAACTGCTGTAATCTGCATTAATTCGCCTCTTCTGCCCACCGCAGGGGAGGCACAATCCCACTTTAGCGGCTGCATGAATTTTCCGCATATTGCGTGTGAACAATCATCATCATTCTAAACTTATTTAAAAGTTGACTCTTTAGCCAACTTCCGTCATTTTCTATTTAGCCGTCTAAACGTATAGACACTCATAAGTGAGCGATAACATAAGTCGTCATAACGACACTGGAGTAACAGGGTATGAGTTTTTTTCACGCAAACCAGCGGGAAGCGCTGAATCAAAGTCTGGCAGAGTTGCAGGGTCAGATTAATGTTTCCTTTGAGTTTTTCCCGCCGCGTACCAGCGAGATGGAAGACACCCTGTGGAGCTCGATTGACCGCCTTAGCATCCTGAAACCGAAATTTGTTTCAGTAACTTATGGTGCAAACTCTGGTGAGCGCGATCGCACTCATAGCATCATCAAAGGCATTAAAGAACGTACTGGCCTCGAGGCGGCACCGCATCTGACCTGTATTGATGCTTCTCCGACCCAATTACGTGATATCGCCACCGACTACTGGAATAGTGGTATCCGCCATATTGTTGCCCTGCGCGGTGATTTGCCACCGGATAGCGGCAAACCGGAAATGTACGCTTCTGACCTGGTGGCCTTGCTGAAAGACGTGGGTGATTTTGATATCTCAGTTGCGGCTTATCCGGAAGTTCATCCTGAAGCGAAAAGCGCACAGGCTGATCTGATTAACCTGAAACGCAAGATCGATGCGGGCGCTAACCGTGCTATTACGCAGTTCTTTTTTGATGTTGAGAGCTACCTGCGTTTCCGTGATCGCTGTGTGGCTACCGGCATTGACGTTGAGATCGTACCCGGCATTTTACCGGTATCTAACTTTAAGCAGCTTCAGCGTTTCGCTACCATGACCAATGTGCGGGTGCCTAACTGGATGACCAAGATATTCGAAGGGCTGGATAACGACCCTGAGACGCGCAAAATGGTGGGGGCATCGGTGGCGATGGATATGGTGAAGATATTAAGCCGTGAAGGCGTGAAGGATTTCCACTTCTATACCCTGAACCGGGCTGAGTTGAGTTATGCGATTTGCCATACCTTAGGGGTAAGGCCGTAAGTTGTTAAAGGGGCCGAGGCCCCTTTAATCCTGCCAGAATCAAACCCTAGCCAGTATTACGCATCCCTGCCGCAACACCTGCAATAGTCACCATTAATGCCTGCTCAACACGAGGGTCTGGGTGTTCTTGCTGACGCGAACGGTGCAACAGTTCGGCTTGCAGGACGTTGAGTGGGTCGGTGTACACGTTACGTAACGCGATAGACTCCGCAATCCACGGTAAATCAGCCATCAGGTGGTCATCGTTGGCGATAGCCAGCACCACTTTGATATCGGCGGCCAATTGGTCGCGTAACTGCTGACCTAACGGCCACAGCGATTTATCCACCAAACGCTGGTCATAGTATTCTGCCAGCCACAAATCTGCTTTAGCGAACACCATTTCCAGCATCCCGATACGGGTAGAGAAGAACGGCCAGTCACGACACATCGTGGCGAGGGCATCTCGTTTACCAGCATCGATAGCTTTTTGCAAACCGGCACCGGCACCCAGCCAGGCAGGTAGCATCAGGCGGTTTTGCGTCCAGGCGAAAATCCATGGAATAGCACGCAGGCTTTCTACCCCGCCGTTCGGGCGGCGTTTGGCTGGGCGTGAACCCAAGGGGAGCTTGCCTAATTCCAGTTCTGGTGTCGCGGCACGGAAGTAAGGAACGAAATCTGGGTTCTCACGCACATAGCCGCGATACATCTCGCAGGAAGCATCAGACAGAATATCCATCACCTCAACCCACTCTTTCTTCGGCTCTGGCGGCGGTAACAGATTGGCTTCCAGAATCGCCCCGGCATACAGCGCCAGGCTGCTGATAGTCACTTCTGGCAGACCGAACTTAAAGCGGATCATCTCGCCCTGTTCAGTGACGCGCAAACCCCCTTTCAGGCTACCCGGAGGCTGAGACAGCAGCGCGGCGTGAGCGGGCGCACCACCGCGACCGATAGAACCGCCACGGCCATGGAACAGGGTCAGGGAAATACCGGCTTTCTCGCAGGTTTTGATCAACGCATCTTGCGCACGGTATTGCGCCCAGGATGCCGCCATCACGCCAGCATCTTTCGCTGAGTCGGAATAGCCAATCATCACCATCTGCTTGCCTTGGATCAGGCCGCGATACCAGTCGATGTTCAACAACTGCGTCATTACGTCATCAGCGTTGTTCAGGTCGTCGAGAGTTTCGAACAGCGGTGCGACCGGCAGGGTGAATGGGCAACCGGCTTCTTTTAGCAGTAAATGCACTGCCAGCACATCTGATGGCACTTTCGCCATGGAGATGACATACGCAGCGATAGAGCCTTGTGGTGCCTCGGCAATCACCCGACAGGTTTCCAGCACTTCCTGTGTATCGGCGCTCGGTTCCCATTTCAGTGGAACTAACGGGCGCTTGGAGTTTAGTTCGCGGATCAGGAAGGCTTGTTTATCAGCCTCAGACCAACGCTCATAATCGCCAAGACCCAAATAGCGGGTCAGTTCAGCAATCGCATCGGTATGGCGGGTGCTTTCCTGACGCACATCGATACGCACCAATGGCACGCCAAAGCAGCGCACGCGGCGCAGGGTATCCAGCAATTGACCGTTAGCGATGATTTCCATGCCACAGGCTTTTAGAGACTGATAACAGGCGTAAAGTGGGTCCCACAGTTGGTCATTGCTGACCAGCAAATCTGTTGGTGGCAATACGCGCTCGCCCTTCAGGCGGCCTTCCAGATAGGTCTGAGTGTTGGTCAACTGGGTACGAACACGTTTCATCAGTTCGCGATAAGGTTCAACCACCTCTTCGCCCCCAGCCAGTTCACGCAGTTCCGGCGTACATTCCGACATCGAAAGCTCAGACACCAGCACTTGGATATCACGCAGGAACAGGTCGGTGGCTTTCCAACGACTGAGTAACAGCACATGGCGAGTAATTTCAGCGGTCACATTGGGGTTACCGTCGCGGTCACCGCCCATCCAGGAAGTAAAGCGGATCGGCACCGCTTCTACCGGTAAGCGATAATCGAGGGAGTTTTGCAACTGCTCGTTAAACTCACGTAGGAAGGCTGGCACACCTTCCCATAGGCTGTTTTCAACCACGGCAAAGCCCCATTTGGCTTCATCCACCGGGGAAGGACGAATTTTGCGAATTTCGTCGGTATGCCATGATTGTGCGACTAACTGACGCAAACGACGCATGATCTTGTTACGTTCGTAATCGGCTAAATCATTGTGATCCAACTGGCTCAGGCAAGTATTCACTTCCACCAGTTTATGGATCAGGGTACGGCGGGTAATTTCGGTTGGATGAGCGGTTAACACCAGCTCAATGGATAAATCATCAACCGCGCTGCGCATGTCTTGTTCGCTCAGCTTTCTGTCTTTTAAGCGAGTGAACAGTTGAGCCAGAGCTTCCGGGTTACTTGCGGCTTCACCGTGTGGCGAAATACTGTGATATTGCTCTGCCGTATTGGTCAGATTGAGGAATTGGCTAAAAGCCCGGGCTACCGGCAGCAGCTCATCGTTGGACAGATTTTGCAGCGTGGTTAGCAGTTCCTGACGGCTTGCTTCATTACCGGCACGCGAAGATTTGGATAATTTACGAATGGTTTCTACCCGATCAAGAATGTGCTCGCCTAACGCTTCCTTGATGGTGTCCCCGAGTAGTTTGCCGAGCATACTGACGTTACTTCGCATTGCGGAATACTGTTCGTTCATATGACCCCTGACCCATTATACTCGTCATACTTCAAGCCGCAGGGGTGTTGGCCACATTCCCTCACCCCAGTCACTTACTCAAGTAAGCTCCTGGGGATTCGCTCGTTTGCCGCCTACCTGCAACTCGAATTATTTAGAGTATATGATTTCTTTTTGTAAATTAGTTTCATCCAAAAGGCAGAGATGGAAAAATCCACTCGCCACGTTCAATTCCATAGCCCAATTGACACTATTTTCAGCAAAAAAACATCAATTTTAGAGATATCGCTGAAATTTAATTACTAAGGCCACGTTATCAGTTTAGCTAATCAACAATATTGATCCGCCTACCCCACCAGCGGTAATTACTGCTGGCAGAAATGGTCGACTAACTGACCAATCAACTCGCGGGTTGGCTCGATAAACGCCATATCGATAAATTCATCCGGCTGATGAGCCTGATTGATTGAGCCTGGCCCCAACACCAATGTTGGGCAAATTTGCTGAATAAACGGCGCTTCGGTGCAGTAGTTCACCACCGCCGTGCGCTCACCCAGTAATTTCTCGATAACCCCAACCATATGGTGATCGGTCGGGCATTCATAGCCTGGAATCGGTGGATGCAGTTCATCAATACTCAAGCGGCCCGGCCAGCGCGCACTGACAGGTGCCAGTGCTTCAGCCATCAATTCATCCAGATCACTTAGTGTCAGCCCCGGCAGCGGGCGGATATCCATATGTAATTCACAGCAAGCACAGATACGGTTTGCCGCATCACCACCATTAATATGACCAAAATTCATCGTGGGGTAAGGGATAGCAAATGCCGGATTGTTATAACGCTCTTGCAGCGTGGTACGCAGCTTCATTAGCTCGGTAATCGATTCATGCATCAAATCAATGGCATTCACTCCACGTGCCGGATCACTGGAATGGCCTGACTGGCCGGTAATGCGGATCGCATTGGAAATATGCCCTTTGTGCGCCCGTACTGGTTGCAGCGAAGTGGGTTCGCCGATAATGGCAAAGTCGGGGCGCAACAGGGTGGAGGCGGCAAAGTAGCGCGCACCTGCCATGGTGGTCTCTTCATCGGCAGTTGCCAGTATATACAGCGGCTTACTTAGCTTGCTGGCATCGATATCGCGTACCGCATCCAGAATAAAAGCGAAGAAGCCTTTCATATCGGCAGTACCCAAGCCATACAATTTGTTGTCATGTTCGGTCAGAGTAAACGGATCGCGCGTCCAGCGCCCTTCATCGTAAGGCACGGTATCGGTATGACCTGCCAATAGTAGCCCGCCGCGACCTTCTCCGATGCTGGCAAGCAGATTAAATTTGTGGCGGGTATCAGGTACCGGCTGGATCTCGACACGAAAACCCAGATCGGTAAACCATCCGGCCAACAAGTTGATTAACGCCTCATTACTTTGATCAAGGGCGCTATCGGTTGCGCTGATCGACGGCGTTGCGATTAACGCCCGATACAGCTCAATAAATGGAGGTAATTTCATCTTCACTGTTGACAGCCTTTGGTTAGGATAGTATCAATATTCATGCAGTAATTATGAATAAAAATACATTAAGCTTGAGCGTAAGGGAACCGAAAAACGCCCTTAAATTTACGAAAATGTCAACGCTCAATCACGAGGGGGAACAGTAAAACCTTGCTGAGAACCCAAATACCGGTTTTGACTACTTATGTCTTTATTCCGATTAAATTTATACCCAAAGCACCAAGGGTAAGGTGGACATTAACCCATGTTGAATACGCTAATTGTTGGTGCCAGTGGTTATGCCGGAGCAGAACTTACGGCTTACCTAAATCGTCACCCACATATGAACATAACCGCTTTAGCGGTTTCAGCGCAAAGTGCAGATGCAGGAAAATTACTTTCTGACCTGCATCCGCAACTAAAAGGCATTATTGATCTGCCGCTGCAACCCTTGGTGGATGTAGCTCAGGCGGCAAAAGGGGTTGATGTCGTCTTCCTCGCCACCGCCCATGAGGTCAGCCATGATTTAGCGCCACAATTTTTAGCCGCCGGTTGTGTGGTGTTTGATCTCTCCGGCGCGTTTCGGGTTAAGGATGTTGAGTTTTACCGCCAATATTACGGTTTTGAGCACAAACATACCGATTGGCTGGATAAAGCTGTTTATGGGCTAGCCGAATGGCAGGCCGAAGAGATTAAACAGGCACAACTGGTTGCCGTTCCCGGCTGTTATCCAACGGCATCACAACTGGCACTTAAGCCGCTGATCGATGGCGGCCTGCTGAATGATGCACAGTGGCCAGTGATCAACGCAGTCAGTGGTGTCAGCGGTGCCGGGCGTAAAGCCAGCATCGGCAACAGCTTCTGTGAAGTCAGTTTTCAGCCGTATGGTCTGTTTAATCATCGCCATCAGCCAGAGATTGTGGCTCACCTGGGTATACCGGTGATTTTCACGCCGCACCTGGGGAACTTCGCTCGCGGCATTTTGGCGACCATTACCTGCCGCCTGAAAGCCGGAGTCACGGCGCAAGATATCGCCGAGGCGTATCACCAGGCTTATCAGGATAAGCCACTGGTGCGGCTATATAAACAAGGTGTTCCGGCTCTAAAAGCGGTGGTTGGACTGCCTTTTTGTGATATCGGTTTCTCGGTACAGGGCGAACATTTAATTATTGTCGCCACCGAAGATAACCTGCTGAAAGGCGCAGCGGCGCAAGCCGTACAATGCATGAATATACGTTTTGGCTTTGCACAAACCCAGTCTCTGTTGTAAGTAATAGAACGGTAAGCAATAGGCAAACACTGATAATCCGATGAGATAAGGCGCAAAAATGATGAACCCGTTAGTCATTAAATTAGGTGGCGTGTTGCTGGACAGCGAGGAAGCGCTGGAGCGCCTGTTTACTGCGTTGGTGACTTATCGCGAGAAGCATGAGCGCCCGTTGGTGATTATGCACGGTGGTGGTTGTCTGGTCGATGATTTGATGAAAAAACTGGCGTTGCCGGTGGTGAAGAAAAACGGCCTGCGTGTTACCCCGGCTGATCAGATCGATATTATTACTGGTGCATTGGCCGGTACTGCCAACAAAACACTACTGGCTTGGGCGGTAAAACACCAAATTAATGCCGTCGGGCTGTGTCTGGGCGATGGTAATACTGTTTCGGTCACCCCGTTGGATGCAGCACTGGGGCATGTAGGTAAAGCACTGCCTGGCTCTCCAGCTTTGGTACAAACCCTGCTGGCAGCGAATTACATGCCAATTATCAGCTCCATCGGTATCACCGCAGATGGCATCCTGATGAATGTGAATGCTGATCAGGCCGCAACGGCACTGGCCGCCACACTGGGGGCCGATTTGATTTTACTGTCTGATGTCAGTGGTATTCTGGATGGCAAGGGCCAGCGGATTGCCGAAATGACGGCACAAAAAGCTGAACAATTGATTGCTCAGGGTATCATCACCGATGGCATGGTGATCAAAGTGAATGCCGCACTCGATGCCGCACGTTCTCTGGGCCGCCCGGTGGATATTGCCAGTTGGCGTCACGCTGATCAGTTACCGGCGCTGTTTAATGGTGTGCCGATTGGCACGCGTATTCTGGCCTAAATACCCTTCTTATTTGAAGTTGCAGCAGTGTTAGCGGCTCTTACTCACCCGAATCACTGACTTGAGTCAGCTCAACGGGATTCGTGCGTTTGCTGCCTTGCTGCCACTCCAACTACTTTGGGTATATTATGAGTTTTTATTCTGAAACTAGGGAAGCAAGATTATGGCATTGTGGGGCGGGCGGTTCAGTCAGGCGGCAGATCAGCGTTTCAAGCAATTCAACGATTCGCTGCGGTTTGATTACCGACTGGCGCAACAGGATATTATCGGTTCTGTTGCCTGGTCGAAAGCGCTGGTTACGGTTGGCGTATTAACGGCCGCTGAACAGCAACAACTGGAGCAGGCGCTTTCAGTGTTACTGGAAGAAGTGCAGGCCGATCCACAGGCCATTCTGAACAGTGATGCCGAAGACATTCACAGTTGGGTAGAAACCAAACTGATTGATAAAGTTGGCGATTTAGGCAAGAAATTGCACACGGGTCGCAGCCGTAATGATCAGGTGGCGACTGATCTAAAATTGTGGTGCAAATTCCAGATAACCGAATTACAAACTGCAGTGCAGCAGTTGCAGCAGGCGCTGGTTATCACCGCCGAAGCCAATCAAGATGCCGTCATGCCGGGTTACACCCACTTGCAACGTGCTCAGCCGATCACTTTCGCGCACTGGTGCCTGGCGTATGCCGAAATGCTGTCCCGTGATGAAAGCCGTCTGCAAGATACCCTGAAGCGCCTGGATGTCAGTCCATTAGGCAGCGGCGCATTGGCAGGTACCGCTTATGCAATTGATCGCGAACAACTGGCGGGCTGGTTAGGTTTTGCCTCTGCGACCCGTAACAGCCTGGATAGCGTTTCCGACCGTGACCATGTGTTGGAATTACTGTCTAACGCCAGCATCGGTATGGTGCATTTATCGCGTTTTGCTGAAGACTTGATTTTCTTTAACAGTGGCGAAGCGGCTTTTGTCGATTTATCCGATCGCGTGACTTCCGGTTCTTCCCTGATGCCGCAGAAGAAAAACCCGGATGCGCTGGAATTAATCCGTGGTAAATGTGGCCGGGTACAAGGTGCATTGACCGGGATGATGATGACGCTAAAAGGTTTGCCTCTGGCTTATAACAAAGACATGCAGGAAGACAAAGAAGGCTTGTTTGATGCGCTGGATACCTGGCTCGATTGCTTACATATGGCCGCCTTGGTCTTAGACGGCATTCAGGTAAAACGCCCTCGTTGCAAAGAAGCCGCACAACAGGGCTATGCCAATGCCACTGAACTGGCTGACTATTTGGTCGCCAAAGGCGTGCCATTCCGCGAAGCGCACCATATTGTGGGTGAAGCAGTAGTAGAAGCGATTCGTCAGGGCAAAGCATTAGAGGCCCTGGCCCTGAGTGATTTGCAGAAATTCAGTGCAGTGATTGGCGATGACGTCTATCCCATTCTGGCGCTGCAATCTTGCCTGGATAAACGTGTGGCTAAAGGTGGGGTTTCACCACAGCAGGTGGCTTCTGCCATTACTGAGGCTAAAGCACGGTTGTTTTAGTTCTTTGAGTATTAATATCGAGCATGGGCCACTGTTAAAGTGGCCCATCAAACTGCTGACAAACCTCGATGACTCGATGTTAGGCGGCTCTAGCCCCCAAGGACGGGTTTACGGCGTCTTTACGATCGGCCTGTTTTCACCGCTGCGGGCACGTTGTCAATAACCTCCCATTTTGCATTCATCTTGAAATCTATAAGGTATAGAGCGTTAAATATACCTCTTCCTGTTACCGAAACTATTATTACTCTATTCTTTACCTCTTCAAGTAACGTCAATATTTTTAATTTGATGCTGTATTGTTTTTAATGTGCAGTTGAGTTCATACTCACAAATGGTTATGATAATCATTATCAAATTTTGGCATTGTAGTAAAACCTCTACTAGTATTAAAAATAAACTCAATTAAGTTAGGGAAATAACAGGGGTATTAATCTGACATATTACTCTGTCCGCCAATAAAACAATCTGATGTGTTTTGATTTAATGCGTACTTTTATTAATTTAATTAACTTATTTATTTTATAGTAAACGGCACCATATCAACTGCCCGATAATATTTAATATTCGGTATGGCATTCTATTGCCAAATATTAGCATTCATATCATTAAGGTAATAGTCAATAATTAATAGATGTATTAGTTTTTATTAATAAGGATGAAATCTCATAAATGGAAAGTATAGTTAGAGATAAAAAAACGCCAATAAGCGTAATGAATAAAATTGCGTTTGGTATATTGTTGGCACTCACGGCACAGGGTTATTCACCGAGCGTTAAGGCTGATGCCGCCGCCGCATCGTCGAGTGAAAATGACATGGTGTTGGATAAACTCAAGGTAGAGGGAACCAGTAACGCTCAGGACGGTGACTGGGTCTATGATGAACTCCATTCGGTTAGTGAAATCTCCCGTGAACAACTGGATAATCGCCCTGCCCGCCATGCGGCAGATATATTGGAACAAACTCCCGGTGTCTACTCCAGCGTCAGCCAGCAAGACCCTGCGCTTTCCGTGAATATCCGTGGCATCCAAGACTACGGCCGGGTCAATATGAATATTGACGGCATGCGTCAGAATTTTATGAAAAGTGGTCATGGTCAACGCCATGGTGTGATGTATATCGATCCGGAAATATTGAGTAACGTGGTGATTGAAAAGGGCGCTACCAGCGGTATGGGCGGGGTTGCCACCTTTAATACTATTAATGCCAGTGACTTCCTTGAACCGGGCAAAGAGCTGGGGGGGCAAATACGTGCCATGACCGGTGATAACGGCACTCAGTTTATTGGTGGTGGTGTCCTGGCGCTGGGTAATGAATATGGTGATCTATTAATTGCTGCCAGTGAGCGCAATCTAAAAGATTATTGGCCCGGCAATAAAGGGGATATTGGTGCTCTTCGTTTTGGCAGAGAAGCCGCCCCAGTTTTAGGCAGAGAAATTACAAATAACAAAGTTGAATTTGCCAACTATAAAATGAGCTCACGGCTCGCTAAACTGGGCTGGAATCTGCCCGCTGACCAACGGCTGGTACTCAGCTATTTGCAAACGCAAATAAATAGCCCCAATGCCAGTATGTTAACGCAGATTGTCGATAAGTCAGATCCCTACCGTAGAATTAGAATGGGCTGGAAAAAGAGCAGCGTAAGTGATGTGCTGAACCGTAGTATAGGGTTGGATTATAGCCTCAAGCCTGAACATATTGCCTGGCTGGATGTGGCGGCTAAAATCTATTACGTTGATACCAATGATGAAACCGATACCCTGTGTTCTGATGCCGTTTTTTGTAAAAAGTTTTGGACTCAAACCCGTTTGAACACCCGTGGTTTACAACTGCAAAATACCAATTACTTTACCTTCGCCGACCACCATCAATTACAAGTCAAATATGGCCTCGAGTGGTTTAGTGACCGCTCCACCGGCAACTCAACTCAAGAAACAATGCTGGGTGTCACCCCACCCGGCAAGCGCACCATGACCAGCACCTTTGCCCAGTTGAATTACGAACATGCAGACTGGCTGCGGCTGGAAGGTGGCCTGCGTTATGATCAATTTCGCTTAAAGGGTAATACCTGGATGCAGAGCAAATCTTTCCTTGGCAACTATTCCCGTGAAAATCCATGCAACAAAAAGATACATGAGCAACATCTCGCTGAAAACAGGCGGTGCTCCTATAATCACACGGTCAAAATGACCTGGGATGTGGATCGCCGTGAACAACAGCTTTCGCCCACCTTGGCTATCGGTATCAAACCTGGTGTGCAGTGGCTGGAGTTTTTTGGTAATTACGGCAAATCCTGGCGGCCACCGGCGATTACCGAAGTGCTGGCGACCGGCAGTGCACATGGTCACGGCTGGATTTTGCCCAATCCGTTTCTGGCCGCAGAGCATTCCAAAGCCTGGGAAGCGGGCATTAATATTCAACACAGTAATCTGTTTAGTGAACAAGACCGCCTGGTGGCCAAAATGGCCTACTTTGATACCCGCGTCAGCAATTATATTAATCTTGAATTATCCAAGACCAAACCACTGCTAGGTTACGGTTCCTTTGCAAATGCTACCTACATTAATAATTTATTGGCAGCCCGTTTTCGTGGTCTGGAATATCAATTAAGCTATGACATGGGTTTTTTTTATACCAGTTTAAATTATACCAGAATGATTGGTGTTAATAACTTTTGTTCTAAAAGGGCTTGGTTAGGTGGAGCGCAAGCCTTTACATCTAATAAGGATGGTATTTATCCTTTCGAAAATAATAACATGAATAATATGATTGATTGCTTGGCGGGGAATAAATTATTTGGTTCTTCTGCTTATTTGCCCGGTGATCGTGGCAGTTTAACTTTAGGTGGAAGATTATTTGATAAAAAGCTGGATCTCGGCACCATTGTTCGCTATAACAAAGGACATCAAGACGCATCGGTTGTTAATAGCTACGGCCACGCTAATACCGCTTATGTTGCGGATTGGCCGAAGTATACCTTATTTGATCTTTATGCTAGTTATAAGGTAACTAATAATTTAACTTTGCGTAGCACAATAGAAAATATAACTAATCGCGCTTATATAGTCAGTTATGGTGATTCACTTTCTTTTGCGCCAAATCGTGGTCGAACTATTCAGGGCGGTTTTGAATATAAATTTTAGTTATCAAAATAAAATAAAAAAGACTAAATATAAATATTAAATTTAAATCTTCAGGTGGAATGATAACTTCACCTGTAGTCACGGTGACTCAATGATGAGTCATATAATTGTTATTAGCAATAAGGAAGTTTATCATGACAGTAACTATCAAATATCAAAGCCAATTCAGTAACGACACTCTAACCTCTTATACTCAGCAGTGGGCTACCACTCATGGTGATATAAAAGACACGCAGGCGCCAGGCTATGCCAAGGACGTTGGCCAATTTTCTGGTGGGGGGTGGTTTAGTGGTACCCAATATTCAATTGGAAGCTCTCATAGTGGTGTTAGTACTGCAATGATCGTAGAGGGTGATTTGAACTATAATATGGCCCACCATACCTTCTACGGGAAAATGGCAAACTTGGAGTTGGGTGAATACTTGAAAGATAACTCAGATAGCACTGGTAAACAGCTTGACCAAGTGCAAGTGAAATTGAGTGGCATAGATCTGACCGGTGAATATGACCCTACCAAAACAATGGTAGAAAACCATCAAGGGGATATGCATAAAGCCACTTATGGCCTTATGAGAGGTAATGCTGTCCCATTGCTGGAAACACTCGCGGCTAAAGGTATTGATGTGAATACCCCACTGAAGGATATGCCAATCGCCAGCCAAATTGACGTTATGGCGTCAGATGCACCAATGATTGATACCGTTGGTGTGGTTGAAAGCAGCGATATGTTGTTAGCTGCTTAAGTAAGACAGCCGGAAAAGGATTTTTTGGCTGAAGCAGAGTTAGTGTTATAAATGTAATAAGTGTAAGTGCACCGCCGCCGTACTCTGGACTATTTGGCATATTGGCTACGGCGGTGGTTCATGTTTTTATTTTAAATATTAGATAAATATATTTAGGTGACTTTATTAATTCACCCTCTAATTGATATAACTTAACGATGAGTTATATCCTTTATTAAAAGGACGTTAATATGACAGTAACTATTAAGTATCAGGAACAATTTAAAAATGAAACTATTTCCTCTTATACTTACTGGTGGGCCACTGATTTTGGGGATATAGCACTGGAATTGGGTGAAGGTGAATATGGTTTTTACTCGGCTGGCCCAAATCCTCCTACCGTTGGTATAAAATTCGCAATTCAAAGCAGCTCTCCTCAAAGTAAAACCGCGATAGTGATGGAATCTAAGGGAATAAAAGCGGCGATGATTTTGGAAGCGAATGGCGTTAAGCCATCGGAAACGGCCCCTCTAACTCCCGGTAACAGCGAAGGTCTGGAATTTGGTGAGTATTTAGTCCCTATTCCTGATAGTAACTTAGAGGATCCTCAGCCTCATCAACTTCAGCTCCAGCAAGTGCAACTGAAATTCAGTGGCTTAGATATTTCAGATGACATTGATATCTCTGTATTTGAGGTTCATTATGCGATGCTTATAGATAATAGCTATCCAAGTAATATGGATCTTGGTGTATATGGTCTGCTGAGAGGGAATAATATCCCTATATTGGAAATCCTCAAATCCCAAGGCATTGATGTAAATACCCCACTCAAAGATTTGGCGATTGCCAGCCAGTTTGACGTTATTACCGATGTGCCAACCATTGATACCGTAGGTGTGATTAATAGCAGTGAAATATCGTTAACCGCTTAAACCATTCTATGACTCAATGATGAAACATAGAATAACCATTAATTTAAAGGATATTATCATGACGGTAACTATAAAATATCAAAGTCAGTTCGCAGACCAGACTATATCTTCCTATACCCAGCAGTGGGCTACTGCTTATGGTGACTTGGTTCAGGCCCTTAATCACGAGGACACATATAACTTCTTTAGCGGTACTGACGCGAATAATAATAAAATCGTTCTTGCTGGCTTTAAAAGCTTTTATGATAGTGCCGCAATAATTATTGGTGGGACGCTGTTGGGTGACAATGGAAGAATGGGGAGTGAGAATTATATACAATCTTTGGAGTTTGGTGAGTCGTTAATTCCTAACACTGATAATACCGGTAAGCAGCTTGAACAAGTGCAGTTGAGATTCGATGGCTTAGAAATTGAAGGTGATTTTTATCATTCAATCTGTTCATTGTCCCGTGCAATACACGCTGAGCCAGGCAAACCTTACCAAGATGGTATGGATCAAGGCATATACAATCTGTTGAGAGGCAATGCAATCCCTATATTGGAGATCCTCAAAGCCCAAGGCATTGATGTGGATACCCCACTCAAAGATATGGCGATTGCCAGTCAGTTTGACATTATTACCGATACACCAATCATTGACGCCCTGGGTGCAACCGATGGGAGCGATATATTATTAGCTGCTTAATTAAGGTTGCTAGGAAATGATCTTCTGGCTGAATAAATAATACTACCGCTACACGGCTACATACTCACTACAGCGGCGGTTCACATTGTTATTATTCTGAAAGTAAATTTGTCCGAAAATGAATGTGTTCTGATAAATAAAACTATTTTTATAAATTAAAATCAGTCACAAACTATTTCACGATAAAATATTTTCAGTATGGAAATGGATGTCATGGAATCAAGTAAAAACGCCAGCTCTTCATTGGCATCATCAACCCTTCTTTCCGCGTTGGCTCATCATAAAAAAAGCCTTTGGGGTATTGGCTTATTTACAGCCGTAATCAATCTGCTGATGCTGGCACCTGCTATTTATATGCTGCAAGTTTATGATCGTGTTCTTGCCTCAGCAAATACCATGACGTTATTAATGCTAACCATCCTCGTACTGGCCATATTTGCTTTTGTCGGTTTATTAGAATGGGTTCGTAGTGCGGTGGTTATTCGTTTGGGGACTCGCATCGATATGCAACTGAACCAGCAGGTCTTTAATGCCGCGTTTACCTCTAACCTTAATGGTCAAAAAGTGCAGGCCGCCCAGGCACTGAATGATCTGACCGCACTGCGCCAGTTTGCCACCGGCAGCGCACTGTTTGCCTTTTTTGATGCACCATGGTTCCCGTTCTATTTACTGGTGATCTTCATCCTTCATCCTTGGCTCGGAGCGTTGGCTGGTCTAGGGGCGGGTATTCTGATTTTTCTTGCCTGGCTCAATCATTGGATATGCAAAAAACCACTGAATGAAGCCTCAACTATCACCTCACAAGCGACTCAACAGGCCAATGCGAATCTGCGTAATGCCGATACCATCGAAGCCATGGGAATGCTAAAAGCCTTGCGCGAACGCTGGCTGAAACAGCACTCACATTTTCTCTACCAACAAAATATTGCCAGTGATAAAAGCAGCCGTGTTACTGCTTTATCCAAATCTAGCCGTCAGGCATTGCAGTCAATGATGCTGGGCCTTGGCGCATTGCTGGTGATTGACGGGGCCATTACCGCAGGGGTGATGATTGCCGGGTCTATCTTGGTTGGTCGGGTACTCGGGCCGATTGACCAGCTTATTGCCGTCTGGAAACAATGGAGCCACACGCGTCTAGCCTATCAGCGTCTCTCTTATTTGTTAGCGCAACACCCACAGCCCGCTATCGGTATGATCCTGCCCCCACCTGTGGGCAAATTGAGCGTGAAACAACTAACCGTCTGCAAACCGGGCACACACATTCCTGTATTGCAATCCATCAACTTTGAACTGCAACCCGGTGATGTTTTAGGTGTTTTGGGCCCGTCAGGCAGCGGTAAATCAACTCTGGCCAAGCTGTTGGTGGCATGTAAACCCGCCTTTAGTGGCTCGGTCCGTTTGGATAGCGCCAATATTTCTCAATGGGATAAAAACCATTTGGGCGAATTTATTGGCTACTTACCCCAGGATATCCAGCTATTTCGCGGTTCGATTGCTGAGAACATTGCACGTTTTGGCACGATTGATATGGAAAAAGTTATCGCAGCCGCGCAACTGGCTGATGTACATGACCTTATTTTGCATCTACCTCAAGGATATGACACCCAGCTAGGGGATGAGGGCGAAGGGTTATCCGGTGGCCAGCGGCAGCGAATTGCTTTGGCGCGGGCCATGTATGGTGTTCCACGGCTTATCGTCCTGGATGAACCCAATGCCAGCCTGGATAAAGAGGGTGAGAAAGCGTTATTAGGCAGTATCAGTCAGCTAAAGCAACTGGGTAGCACTATTGTGATGATCACTCATAAACCCGAGCTGTTATCAGGCAGTGATTACTTACTGTTCTTGAAAAATGGGCAAATGGAGTTGTTTGATCACACTCAAACCATATTGCAAGGCTTTCAGGGTAAGGATAAGGCAGCGGCTGAACCTGAAGCCAAAGCATCCAACACACGTAATGGCTGGGGTAGCGGCATGTCATATGGTGTTGCTCCCATTCGCACCGCAGCACAGAAATCATGAATATAGATACCATGGATGGAGATAAAGCGATGTTACCTGAATCAAGCCGCTATCCCGTTACAGATAAAAGCCGTGAACAACCACACCGATTACAACCACAGATAAACAGTGGCGACTATCTGGCCCTCGGCGGGCTACTGGTTTTCGGGGGTTTTATTGGCTTCTTGCTTTGGGCTGGGTTAGCACCACTGGATAAAGGGATTGCGGTTATAGGGCAGGTTGTGGTTGCCGAAAATCGCAAAGTTATCCAGCCACTGCAAGGGGGCCGTATCCAACAATTACATATTGCTGAAGGAGAGGACGTAACCGTCGGGCAATTATTAATCACCATGGATGACTCGGTGATTCGTAGTCAGCGGGATAATCTGCAAAATCAGTATCTGAGTGCTTTGGCGCAGGAAGCCCGTTTAACCGCTGAGCAGGATGGTCTGGACGAAATTACTTTCCCCAAGACATTATTCTTGCATCCAACCCAGTCTTTGGTTGAACGTAATATTGTTTTGCAACAACAACTTTTCCATCATCGTCGCCAGGCGCAACTGAGCGAAATTGCTCGCCTATCCGCACAAATTACGCGTTATCAGGACCGGCTAAATGGTTTGCAGACAATGCGGCGTAATAACCAGCGCCAAACCGAGTTATTCCAACAACAATTACAAGGTATTCAGTTGTTGGCGAAAAATGGTCATGTTGCTCAAAACCAGTTGTTGGAGATGGAGCGTCAGGCGATTTCACTGCATGCACGGGTAGAGCAGGACACCAGTGACATTGAAGAGGCTCATCGGCTGATTGATGAAACCGAACAGCATATATTACAACGGAGTGAACAGTATCAAAGTGAGAATCGAGAACAATTAGCTAAAGCGCAGCAAAATACACAAGAGTTGGAGCAGCGTTTGAATATTGCAGAATATGAGTTGGACAATACTCGTATATATGCCCCGGTCAGTGGTGCGGTTATCGCTCTGGCCCAACATACGGTAGGCGGCGTGGTAAGTACCGGGCAAACATTAATGGAATTGGTCCCCAGTGGTCAGCCACTCTTAATTGAAGCCCAGTTACCGGTAGAGCTAATTGACAAAGCTAAGGTAGGTCTACCCGTCGACCTCAGTTTTTCTGCTTTTAACCAGAGCAATACCCCTAAACTATACGGGTCGGTATTACATGTTGGGGCAGATAGTATACAGCATCCGCAAACCATGCAGCCTTATTACCCTCTAACCGTCGCTATTGATATGTCTCAGACCGAGCTAACAATCCGGCCTGGAATGTCTGTTGATGTTTTTATCCGAACCGGAGAAAGGTCGTTACTCAATTATCTGTTTAAACCCCTCACTGATCGTCTGCATGTAGCACTTGCTGAAGAATAAACACTTTGCTGGGTTACTTGGAGTAACCTATTAAAAATAAAGGAATATAGTGATTTAATTCATGACAATAAGAGAGAATAACAACCGCATTTTTCTTTGGTGGGGGAGTGCCTTATTCACGGGCTCCACCCATCTATATTTGCTCTGGCTGCTGAGTACTGAAGCTGTTCCCGTTAAGCACACCGATCACTCTCCGGTGGCAGTGATGCTTACGTTGTCGGCCGAGACGGAGTTTACGCCAAACTTAGAACAAAACACGGTGGTGGGGTTAACTCAGGATTTCAACGAACCGCAAGTTGAACGGTCAGAAAATCAGCCAGAAGAAGTACCCGATTTGCTGACGGCACCGGAACAACCAGATGCCTTTCTGATTGTTGAAAAAGAATTAGAGGTGGTAAAAAAGCAACCGACCAAAACGAAACGACCACAAAAAGAAGTGATAAAACCGCGTAAACCAATTATTGAAGAAACAGCAGAGAACCGCAGCAAACCCTCTCCACCTGCAGCGGTCGCCAGCACGACGCTATCTGGCGATAGTCATCAGATTGCCGCCGCATCGAATAGCGACTCTTTACATAAGCAACAGATTAAAATGAACTGGAAAAATCGTGTTAACGGGCATCTGAGGGATTTTAAACGCTATCCACCCAGTGCCAGAAAGCAGCGTCAACAAGGTACCGCCACTATCCGTTTTTCGGTCAATCAAAATGGGGATGTATTATCGGCTCAACTTATCAATAGTAGTGGGGTAGCTATTTTAGATCACGAGGCGTTGGCAGTTATCAAACGCGCTCAACCATTACCTCGACCACCCGCCGAGTTGTTATTACGTGGGCCGATAACATTAACTCTAGCCATTGGTTTTGATCTAAAAAAGATAAACCAATGAGGATAGGTAGAAGAGTAAAGCGTCCGCGCCAGAGATGGCGCGGCTTGAACCATCATAGATGCTTACTTTTAACCAAGAAAATACGGCGTCTTTACGACCTGCCTGTTCTCTCCGTCATGGGCACTTTATCATTAACCTCAGCTTGGGGATTCAACAGTAGCCAGCGAGAAATGTTATTCGCCAGGGCAGAGCAGGCAACGTTCCGCCTCATCGGTCCCCAGTCTTAACTTAGACTGCAAATCACGTAGCGCGGTACGTAAGCCTTCTTCAATGACCGGGTGATAGAACGGCATATCTAGCATCTGATCGATAGTCATCTGCTGTTGATGCGCCCAGGCCAACAAGTGTGCGATATGCTCTGCACTTGGCCCCATCATTTCGGCACCCAAAAAGCGCCCTGTACCTTGCTCACCATAAATGCGCAAAATACCCTTATTCTTTAGCATCACCCGTGAGCGGCCCTGATTTTCAAAAGAGACTTCACCGATTTCAAAACAGCCGCATGCACTGAACTTTTGTGACAATTCGCGGAAGGTGGAACCCACCATTGCAATTTGTGGGTCAGAGAACACCACTGAAATCGGGCTACGGCGTAAGCCGGGAACCACTTCAGGGAACCCTCCGGCATTCACTCCCGCGATACGGGCTTGATCGCTGGCTTCATGCAGTAACGGCAATTGGTTACTGGCATCACCGGCGATAAATATATGTGGCACGCTGGTTTGCATTGTCAGCCGATCAGCTTGCGGCACACCACGCTCATCAAGGGCGAGTGAGGTATTTTCCAGACCCAGTTTATCAACATTAGGGCGGCGACCTGTGGCGGCCAAAACATAGTCCACCATGATCTCTTGCGGTTTATCAGCCTTATCCAGATAACGGATAAACACCTTATCCCCTTCACGCTGCATCACTTCAATTTTTACATCTGGATCAAGGTAGAACTCTTCACCCAGTGTTTTCGCCGCATAATTACGCACGATGCTGTCAGTCAACGGGCCAACACCACCACCTACACCGAACATTTTGACCTGAACACCCAGTCGGTGCAGGGCCTGACCGAGTTCCAGACCAATAACGCCGGGGCCGAACACTGCGACAGATTTGGGCAGATCATCCCAGTTAAAGACATCATCATTAACTATCAGTCGGTCACCTAATTCATTCCAGGCCGCAGGCCAGCTTGGGCGCGAACCGGTCGCAATCACGATACGTTGCGCGACAATTCGGGTGTGATCGTCAACTTGTAGCGTGTTTTCATCAATAAAACGGGCGTAGCCCTGAATTTTATCGGCTGCTGGAATGCTATCTACACCTTCCAATACAAAACCAACAAATCGGTCACGTTCACGTTTAACGCGATCCATCACTTCACGGCCATTAATCAGGGTGTTACCTTGCGGATGAATACCAAATCCGGGCGCTTTTTCAATCTGATGCACGGCTTCTGCCGCTGCGATCAGCAGTTTGGATGGCATGCAACCCACGCGAGCACAGGTGGTACCGTACTCGCCACCTTCAATCATCACCACATTGGGGGTCGATAGTTTAGCAGCGCGATAAGCGCCAAGCCCGGCGGTGCCGCCACCGATAACGGCGACATCAACGTTTAAGGTTTTCATGTCTACTCCTAACAGAAAAAGGGTAGGCCGAAGCCTACCAAATATACCCTTCGTATTTGAAGCTGCAGGGTTGTTGGCTACATTTTTTACTCGGCCCATCCTTGGGCCTCGCCTCTGCGAGGCCGCGGCCAGCCGCGTTCAAATCTGCTCCCGGCAGATTTGTCACCCGAATCACTTACTGGTCTTGACCTTAAAAATAAGTAAGCTCATCGGGATGAGTTCACTTGCCGCCTAGCTGCAACTCCAATGACTTTGGGTATTCACATTATCTTCATTCTATTAATATTATTAATTAGAAGATAAGTAATTCTCTAAATCATCACTGCCGCCAATGTGGCGACCGCCAATAAACACTTGCGGCACAGTCCCACGGCCAGTCACTGCCCGCAGACTGACGGTTGTTGCATCTTTACCTAGCACGATTTCTTCATACTGAATACCGCGCTCTTGCAGCATCTGTTTCGCTTTGACGCAGAATGGGCAACCCGGCTTAGTAAAGACAGAAACGGATCCCTGCACTTTAAAATCAGGTGCCAAATATTTCAGCATGGTGTCAGCATCTGACACTTCAAACGGATCGCCCGGTTTATTTGGCTCAACAAACATTTTCTCAACCACGCCGTTACGTACCAGCATGGAGTAACGCCATGAACGTGGCCCGAAGCCCAGGTCGGCCTTCTCAACCAACATATTCATACCTTTGGTAAATTCACCGTTGCCATCTGGCACGAAAGTAATATTTTCAGCATTCTGATCGGCTTTCCAGGCATTCATCACGAAAGTGTCATTGACGGATACACATAGAATGCTATCGACACCGTGCTGTTTAAACACTCCGGCCAGTTCGTTATAACGTGGCAGATGGCTGGAAGAACAGGTTGGGGTAAAGGCACCCGGCAGTGAGAATACAATCACAGTTTTGTTGCTGAACAAGTCGTCGGTGGTTACGTCAATCCACTGGTCGCCCTGACGGGTATGGAAGGTCACTTGTGGGATTTTTTTACCTTCTTGGCTAGTAAACATCTGTAACTCCTTAATTCAAAAATAAAATGTTAAAATTTTTACGGCTATCTCTTCGTTGGGACACATTATTAATTTTATTACTTGATAGTTCTAATCACTGGTTGCTATCTTATCTATCGTCAATGGCTATCATAAAGTGGAGCACCGATGAATATTCGTGATCTAGAATACCTGGTGGCGTTGGCTGAGTTCAGGCACTTCCGGCGTGCCGCCGACTCTTGCCATGTCAGCCAACCCACATTAAGCGGCCAGATCCGTAAATTGGAAGATGAGCTGGGCGTGATGCTGTTAGAACGAACCAGTCGTAAAGTGCTGTTTACGCAAGCCGGGTTGCTGTTGGTGGAGCAGGCTAGAACCATATTGCGGGAAGTGAAAGTACTAAAAGAGATGGCCAGCTTACAGGGCGAGAGTATGTCCGGCCCGTTACACATTGGGCTGATCCCTACCGTCGGGCCTTATTTGTTACCGAAAATCATTCCTATGCTGCATCAATCATTCCCAAAATTGGAAATGTATCTACACGAAGCACAGACTCAAAATCTTCTGGCTCAGTTGGACAGTGGCAAGCTGGATTGCGCCATTCTGGCACTTGTCAAAGAGACCGAGGCTTTTATCGAAGTCCCGTTATTTGACGAGCCGTTGAGCTTGGCTATCTATGCAGACCATCCGTGGGTGGATCGTGACCGGATACAAATGCATGAGTTGGTTGGCGAAAAATTGCTGATGCTGGAAGATGGTCACTGCTTACGCGATCAGGCGATGGGGTTTTGTTTCCAGGCGGGTGCAGAAGAGGATACGCATTTCCGCGCCACCAGTTTGGAGACGCTGCGCAACATGGTTGCAGCGGGTAGCGGCATTACCTTATTGCCCTTATTGGCAGTACCGAATGAAAGAATGCGTGATGGCGTATGTTATCTGGAATGCTACAAACCAGTACCAAAACGCACGATTGCGTTGGTGTATCGCCCCGGCTCCCCATTGCGTGGCCGCTATGAGCAACTTGCCGAGGCAATACGTGAGCACATGCAACCGCGCATGAACCCAGAAGTTATCAACGAAAAGCTAGAACAAGCGGTTTAAACCATTAAGTGCAGCTACACGATAGGCTTCAGCCATGGTTGGATAGTTGAAGGTAGTATTAACGAAATATTCGATAGTATTGCCTTCTCCTTTCTGTTCCATGATGGCCTGCCCGATGTGGATGATTTCAGCCGCACGTTCGCCAAAGCAATGAATACCGAGTATTTGCTTGGTTTCCCGATGGAACAGGATTTTCAAGCTGCCGGTATTCATCCCGACGATTTGTGCGCGTGCAAGGTGCTTGAATTGTGCGCGGCCTACTTCATAAGGCACTTTCATCGCGGTCAAGTCCTGCTCGGTTTTACCCACCGAGCTGATCTCCGGAATGGTATAAATGCCCGTCGGGATATCTTCGATCAGGTGAACATTGGCTTCGCCCTTGATCATCGCTTGTGCGGCAATCCGCCCTTGATCATAGGCCGCAGAGGCCAGGCTCGGGTAACCAATCACGTCCCCAACCGCATAGACATGGGGCAATGCCGTTTGGTACATGCTATTGACCTTCAGCAAGCCACGGCTATCCGCTTCGAGACCAATATTTTCCAACCCTAAACCGCTGGTATTACCGGTGCGCCCATTGGCATATAACAAACAGTCCGCTTTGACTTTTTTGCCTGATTTGAGATGAACGATAACGCCATCAACCGTTCCTTCAATTTGCTCAAACTCTTCGTTGTGGCGGATAACCACGCCGTTATTCCAGAAGTGATAAGAGAGAGCATCTGACATTTCCTGATCGAGGAAAGCCAGTAGACGGTCACGAGTATTGATCAAATCAACTTTGACGCTCAACCCACGGAAAATTGACGCATATTCACAACCAATAACCCCAGCGCCATAAATGATGACGTGCTGGGGTTCATGGCTGAGTTGCAAGATAGTATCGCTGTCGTAAATACGCTCGTGGTTAAAATCAACATTTGCCGGACGATAGGGGCGTGAGCCGGTGGCAATTACAATGTTATTGGCACTCAGCGTATCGTTGGTGCCGTCGGCATAACGCACGTTGATAGTATTGGCATCAACGAAGCTGGCATCGCCTGAAAACATCTGGCAGTGGTTGCGATCATAAAAGCCTTGGCGCATACGGGTCTGTTGATTAATAACACGATCCGCATGGTTTAAAATATCAGCAAAAGAAGAACTGATCGTTCTGGCATTGTCGCTGTAGAGTGGATTTTGATTGAATTCGATAATACGGCTAACGGCGTGGCGCAAGGCTTTGGAAGGGATGGTGCCCCAATGGGTACATCCGCCACCGACATTGTTGTACCGTTCAATCACGGCAACTCGGGCGCCCTGTTTGACCAGCCCCATAGCGGCACCTTCACCGCCAGGACCCGAGCCAATAACAATGGCATCAAAATGGAAGTGCTGTTGCATATAGGAGAGACCTATTCTTATACAAAATTACAACGCCACATTAACATCATCCTGTACATAACCCAATCAACAATGGGAAAATCACTGTAATGTGCGCTATAAAGCGATAATTCAATATTGCGAAGATACGTTTGTATAACGGTTGTTACTATAAAGTTTGGTATATTGCTTATTATGTATCTTAGATTAAGAGTTTGGATATCCCTTGGGTACGATTATAGGCGTCAGAGCACAACAAAAAGAGCGGACTCGTCGTTCCCTTATCGAAGCGGCGTTTAGCCAATTGAGCGCTGAGCGGAGTTTTGCCAGCCTGAGTTTACGGGAAGTCTCACGTGAAGCGGGTATCGCGCCGACTTCCTTTTATCGGCATTTCCGTGATGTCGACGAGCTTGGCCTGACAATGGTTGATGAAAGCGGCCTAATGTTACGCCAACTGATGCGTCAGGCACGCCAGCGGATTGCCAAGGGTGGCAGTGTTATCCGCACGTCAGTATCTACATTTATGGAATTTATCGGTAATAATCCGAATGCATTTCGCTTATTACTGCGCGAGCGCTCCGGGACTTCCGCTGCATTTCGTGCTGCGGTTGCGCGTGAAATTCAGCATTTTATTGCTGAGCTGGCCGATTACCTCGAGCTGGAAAACCACATGCCGCGCAGTTTCACCGAAGCGCAAGCTGAGGCCATGGTCACCATTGTCTTCAGTGCGGGTGCTGAAGCGCTGGACGTGGATATTGAACAACGGCGACAGTTAGAGGAACGCCTGGTCTTACAACTGCGGATGATCTCAAAGGGCGCTTATTATTGGTATCGTCGCGAGCAGGAAAAGCTCGCTGTGTCCCGTACTTAATAAGGTAAAGAAAATGATGGAACAATCTCGTGGTGAAACCGGCACCCTGTTGCTGGCATTGATTACTGGTCTGGCAATAAACGGTTCATTTAACACGATATTCAGCACGTTTGTGCCTTTTTCAGTCTTTCCGTTGCTCACCTTAATATTGGCAGTTTATTGCCTACATCAGCGTTATCTCAATTTTGCCATGTCACATGGGCTGCCAGTTCTGGCCTCCGCGTGTTTCCTGTTGGGAATTTTGTTATATAGCGCTATTGTGCGGGTTGAGTATCCGGCTATTGGTTCTAATTTTGTTCCTTCGATTCTCAGTGTGGTGTTGGTTTTCTGGATCTTGTTCAAATTGAAATCACGTAAATCGGTGCAGACTGACGTTGAGCCTGATACGGATAACCAGCAGCCGCAATAATCGCTTGATCCAACGGCACAAATGAAAAGGGCAGACTGCTTACAAAGTCGATTGAAGGGGAAATATTCCGTTGGGGGGCGCTCTTAGTTTCAAATATAAGCGCGTAAGCGACCGACGCGCTAGCGCCCCTAGATCAAGAGATAAGGGACAGTCGCCCCTTCACGCCCTTGGTTTTATGTTGGGTTTGTCGTTAACCTTACTCGTTAATCTCGCTTTTCCAGCAATACCCCACACTCCATATGGTGGGTATAAGGGAATTGATCGAATAGTGCTAACCGACTGATTTTATGTGTGTGTTGTAACTGTTCCAGATTGGCGCACAGTGTTTCAGGGTTACAGGAGATATAAAGGATACGTGGGTAAGCCTGTACTAATTTGACTGTTTCGTCATCCAGCCCGCTGCGCGGGGGATCGACAAAAATGGTCTCGCAGTTATAACTGCTCAGGTCAATCCCCTTCAAACGGTTAAACTCGCGCACACCTCGCATGGCCTGGGTAAACTCTTCAGCCGACATGCGGATAATCTGCACGTTGTCGATATTATTTGCCGCGATATTGTATTGCGCCGCTGCTACCGACGGCTTGGCAATTTCGGTTGCCAGTACCCGTGCAAAATTCCGTGCCAGTGCCAGTGAAAAATTACCATTACCGCAGTACAGCTCCAGTAAATCACCACTGGCGTTCTTGGTGCTATCAATCGCCCATTCCAGCATATGAATATTCACCGCCGCATTCGGTTGGGTGAAGCTATTCTCAACCTGACGATAAATCATCTCGCGCCCAGCGACGGGTAACACTTCATCGATATAGTCGTGATCCAGCATGATTTTGGTTTTTGACGCCCGCCCAATCAGTTGCAGGTCAAAACCTTGTTCGCGTAACTGATCACGCAGCTCCAGTGCCTTTTGCTGCCACTCTTCATCTAATTGACGGTGATACAGCAAAGAAGCAATCAGCTTACCGCTCAGGGTAGATAAGTAATCGATTTGGAACAGTTTACGGCGCAATATTGGTTCTGCTCTGATAGCGGTCATCAGCACGCTCATCAGACGATTAATTAGCAGACTTGCTACCGGAAATTGCTCAACCCGGATACGCTGCTTGGTCTGCTGGTCAAACATGATGTGGTACAAATCATCTTCATCGTGCCAAACGCGAAACTCGGCTCTCATGCGGTAATGTTCTGCCGGAGAGCGGAATATTTCCGGAGTGGGTGCCTGAAATGGCGACATCATCGCCTGAATACGGGCAGATTTTTCCGCTAATTGGTTTTCGTAGCTGTCAGTTGGCAGGATGTCGGGAGTCATGTTTCTTCTCGTCTGGCCATTATAAAAGAGGGTTATTGCAGCGGATTGTAGGGAAAGTGGCAGTGATGTCCAGTTTTGTTGTGTTTATTCGATGGAACAAAGACGGAAGTCTAGATATCTATTTTACTTGATTGTAGCATTGCGGTCCGGCCTCATGCGGTTACTTAAACACCTAAGAGTTAAAAGGGAATCCGGTGTAAATCCGGAGCTGACGCGCAGCGGTAAGGGGAAGCTACGGCGATAGGTTTAAACCAGACACTGTCCGCAAGGATGGGAAGTCATCGCCCGCTCTCTATATAGTAGAATATAGTAGAGATCCCAAGCCCGAAGACCTGCCGGTATACGTCGCAATATTCGTGGTCGTCGCGTAATACCGACCATGGCACTGCGGCATCCGCCAAATGAGCTTGGATGCTTCTTTAATGATCGTTAAAAATACCATGACAATAAAAAAATATACGCTGTTCACAGCCCTTTCTGTGACAGCCTTTTCTGGATGGGCCGAGGGCAGCACCACCACAAGTAATAAAGATGAAATGGTGGTAACTGCCAGCCGTTTCAAACAACCGGTTTCTACCGTCTTAGCGCCCACTGATGTGGTCACTCGCGATGATATCGATCGCTGGCAGGCAAAAAACCTCGATGAAGTGATGCGCCGCTTGCCGGGCGTGGATATTGCGCAAATGGGGGGGCTAGGCCAAGGCTCTACTCTGTATATCCGTGGCACTGAAGCCCGTCATGTATTAGTGCTGATCGACGCTATTCCTCTGGCGCGAACCGGTATCCTCAATAGTGTCGATTTCAATCAAATTCCTATCTCTCTGGTGCAACGCGTTGAATATATTCGCGGGCCACGTTCTGCCGTATATGGTTCTGGCGCAATTGGTGGTGTTATTAACGTTATTACACAGTCAGACCAGGAAGGTGGGCAGATTAATGCCGGGGTTGGTTCTAAAGGTTACCAGCAATATGACGGCAGCGTTCGCCAACGTTTTGGTGATACGTTAGCGACGATAGCGGGCGGCTATCAAACCACGAACGGTTTTAACATTAAACCCGACTCACCTAATCCAGTGGATAGCGATCGGGACGGTTTTCGTAATAAAAATTTTTGGGCAGGGCTAGAGCATCAGTTCAACCAAGATATATCCGGTTTCGTCAGAGGTTATGGTTACACCAACAATACTGATTACGATGTTGGCAGTATTTCTTCCCCTGCTTACAGTGGCGATGAGGAGCGATTATATAACCATACTTATGACGCAGGGCTACGTTATGCTGCGGGGGCTTTCTCCTCTCAATTAATCGGTAGCTATCAGAAATACAAAGATTATAACTACAGCAGCCAATATGGGCGTTATGGCGAGGCGACTACGCTGGACGATATGGATCAGCGTAACGTGCAATGGGGTAATACATACAGTTTTGAGAGTGCAACGCTGAGTGCTGGCGTTGACTGGCAGCAACAGCGTTTGACCTCATCGAGTACCACTATCTCTGATGCATATAAGCGGGATAATACCGGTTTGTATCTTAGCGGGCAGCAGAAGATAGGTAGTGTGACGCTGGAAGCCTCGGGCCGCGAAGATAAAGATGAGCAGTTTGGCTGGCATGAGACCTGGCAAACCGCCGCAGGTTGGGAGTTTATCCCCGACTATCGCGCGACCCTGTCTTATGGCACCGGGTTCCTGGCTCCATCACTGGGTCAGCAGTATGGTTCGCAGCGCTTCGACATTATATCAAACAGTGATTTGAAGCCTGAAGAGTCCCGCCAATGGGAAGCTGGCTTGGAAGGGGTCACTGGCCCACTTGACTGGCGCTTGTCTGCTTATCGTTACAAAATTGAAAACCTGATCGATTATCTCTCAGTCCCAAATACTTACAAATGGCAGTATTACAATGTCAATTCGGCAACCATAAAAGGTGTTGAATGGACAGGGAACTTCGATACCGGCATGCTCAATCATAAGATCACATTGCAATATATGGATCCGCGTAATGATAAGAATAATGAAGTTTTGGTCCATCGTTCTAAACAGCAAGCTAAGTATCAATTAGATTGGACGATATTCAATCTGGATATGGACGTTTCGTATCAGTATTACGGTAAACGTTATGACAATAGCACCCTCGCTTATAGCTCGACTCAGCGTGAATTATCGAGTTATAGCACGGTCGACGTCTCAGCGAGTTATCCGGTTACTTCTCATCTTACAGTTCGTGGTAGAATTGCTAACCTGTTTGATAAAGATTACGAAACGGCTTATGGCTATAAAACCGCTGGACGAGAGTATTACCTCACCGGAAGCTATAACTTCTAAGGTTGATACTGCCCCTCGCCCGACAGCACTGATTTTTGACTCAGGTGTTGGTGGGCTATCTGTCTATCAAGAGATCCGGCAATTACTGCCGGATCTCCACTATATATATGCTTTCGACAATGTTGCTTTCCCTTATGGAGAGAAATCCGGTGAGTTTATTGTTGAACGCGTACGGGAAATTGTCACTGCGGTACAACAGCGCCATCCACTGGCAATTGTGGTTATCGCCTGTAACACGGCCAGCACCGTCTCTCTCCCTGCTTTACGTGAGCGCTTCACCTTCCCAGTGGTGGGTGTCGTTCCTGCTATCAAACCTGCGGTGAGGTTAACCCGTAATGGTGTTGTAGGTTTACTTGCAACTCGCGGCACAGTTCATGCTTCTTATACTCGTGATTTGATTGAGCGCTTTGCTACAGATTGCAAAATTGAGCTACTGGGTTCATCCGAGCTAGTGGAATTAGCAGAAACCAAATTGCACGGTGGTGCAGTACCGACCGAAGTTCTAAAGAAAATCCTTCACCCATGGCTGGCGATGCGGGAGCCACCAGATACCATCGTCTTGGGTTGCACTCATTTCCCTCTATTAGTAGCAGAGTTAGCGCAAGTGCTACCGGAAGGCACCCGAATGGTGGATTCCGGCGCAGCCATTGCCCGTCGTACTGCCTGGTTGATATCTTCTCAGGAAAATGTGGTTTCTTCTCAAGATGAAAATATTGCTTACTGCATGGCGTTGAACGCGGATACTGATGCTTTATTGCCCGTTTTACAGGGTTATGGCTTTTCAACGCTGCAAAAACTGTCAATTTAACAGCGTTTTGACTAAAGATTCAGCGGTCGGAAGGTTTTTTCAAATTAGGGGTTGCGGGCGGCGCGGAAGTCCCTATAATGCGCATCCACTGACCGGGAACAACGAAACATACTTCGCCGGGTCAGGAAGAG
>NZ_CQAZ01000032.1:0-39898 GCF_001152565.1 Yersinia pekkanenii
AAAGACAAGCCAATACATAAGACATTTTACATTCACGATTACGAAACCTTTGGTCAGCGCCCCGCATTAGACAGGCCAGCACAGTTTGCCGGGGTGCGTACCGATGTGGATTTTAATATTATCGAACCGCCACTGGTAATTTACTGCGCCCCGGCGGATGACTACCTGCCACAACCGGAAGCCGTGATGATAACCGGTATCACCCCGCAACATGCATTAGCCAATGGGGTAAATGAAGCAGAGTTTTCCCGCCAAATCCATCAGGCATTCAGTGTGCCCGGTACCTGTATTCTCGGATATAATAATATTCGTTTTGATGATGAAGTCAGCCGCAATATTTTCTACCGCAATTTTTATGATCCCTATGCCTATAGCTGGCAAGGGGGTAATTCCCGCTGGGACCTACTGGATGTGATGCGCGCCTGCTACGCTCTGCGCCCGGAAGGTATTATCTGGCCGGAAAATGAAGATGGCCTACCGAGTTTTAAACTGGAGCACCTGACCAAAGCCAATGGTGTTGAGCATTTGCATGCCCATGATGCAATGTCAGATGTGCACGCCACCATCGCCCTGGCAAAGTTGGTAAAACAGGCGCAGCCGCGTCTGTTCGATTATCTGTATCAGCACCGTAGTAAGCATAAAATCAATGCATTGATTGATATCGCAGATATGACACCGCTGGTTCATGTGTCCGGTATGTTTGGCGCAGCACGGGGGAATACCAGTTGGGTTGCCCCACTGGCGTGGCATCCCGATAATAAAAATGCGGTGATCATGTGCGATCTGGCGGGTGATATGTCGCCATTGTTGGCGCTGGACAGCGACACCTTGCGTGAACGCTTGTATACCCGCCGCGATAAACTTAATGCCAACGATGCCGCTATCCCGTTGAAACTGGTTCATATCAATAAATGCCCGGTACTGGCACCGGCAAAAACACTATTACCAGAGAATGCCGAACGGCTGGGAATTGATCGCCAACGCTGCCTGCAAAATCTGCAACTGTTACGGCAAAACCCACAAGTGCGCGAGAAAGTCGTCGCATTGTTTGCCGAAGCCGAGCCATTTACGGTTTCTGATGATGTAGATGCACAACTGTATAACGGTTTTTTCAGTGATGCCGATCGCGCCACCATGAAGATCATGTTGCAAACCGAGCCGCAAAACCTGCCAGCACTGGATCTGACATTCCAGGACCCACGGCTGGAGCCTCTGCTATTTCGTTTCCGCGCCCGTAATTATCCCAATACCTTGACTGACAGTGAACAAAAACGCTGGTTAGAGCATCGCCGTGAAGCACTCAACCCCGAGAGAGTGCAGGACTACGTGCTGCAATTGGAGCAATTCTATAACCAGTACGAAGACGACAAAGAGAAACTGGCCTTGCTGAAGGCCCTGTTTGACTATGCCAAGGGATTAGTCAGCTAATAAAAACCAGACTACTGACAAAGTCGATTGAAGGGAAAATGTTCCGTTGGGGGCACTCTTAGTTTCAAATACAAGTGCATAAGCGACCGGAGCGCCCCTTCACGTACCTGGCTTGATGTTGGTTTGTCATTAACCTCAAACGGAGCCATCAGGCTCCGTTTGAGTCAGTAATACACGGTATCAAATGCAGTTACTGCGCAAGTTCACCCGTAAACTGGGGCAAAGCCTGGCGGAAAGCGCGGGTTTTCCAGACCATATAGATCAGGCCAATTGCGCCCCACACCAGCCCCAGAGTCATAGAACTGCTTTCCAGATTAAACCACAGCACACCCACCGTTCCTGCGCCAATCATTGGCAGAATCAGGTAACTGAAATGATCTCTGAACGTGCGGTTGCGGCGCTCACGGATATAGAATTGTGAAATCACCGACAAGTTAACGAAGGTAAAGGCCACCAGCGCACCAAAGTTAATCAATGCGGTTGCGGTGACCAAATCGAAGGAGATAGCAGACAATGCCACGCCCCCTACCAACAACACATTAATTGCCGGAGTGCGCCATTTTGGATGCACGTAACCGAATATTCTCTCTGGAAATACCCCGTCGCGGCCCATAACATACAGCAAGCGCGAAACCCCTGCGTGTGCCGCCATACCTGATGCCAACACCGTGACACAGGAGAAACACAGAATCACTGACTGGAAGAATTTACCCGCCACAAACAGCATGATTTCCGGCTGTGAAGCATCGGGATCTGTGAAGCGCGAAATATCCGGGAAATAGAGCTGCAAGAAGTAAGAGACGACAATAAAAATCACGCCGCCAATCAATGCAGTCAGGAAAATCGCTTTCGGGATCACTCTACCAGCATCTGGCGTTTCTTCAGACAGCGAACTGATGCCATCGAAGCCAAGGAATGAGAAGCACAGTATCGTGGCCCCGGTTATCATCGGCACCAAATGGGCATTTTCAGAATAGAACGGACGTGGACTAACCAGCGTACCGGTCCCTTCACCTTGATAAACACCATGGATCAGCAGCCCCATAAAGACCACCATGACAGCGACCTGAACCACAACGATGATCGAGTTCAGGTTAGCAACCACATTGATGCCACGCAGGTTAAATAGCGTCATCAGGCTGACCAACGCACCAACAAAAATCCATGATGGCACGCCAGGGAAAATCGCTTCGAGATAGATTTTTGCCAACAGAATGTTAATCATCGGCATGAACAGGTAGTCCAGCAGTGATGACCAACCCACCATAAAACCAACGTTCGGGCTAATAGATTTCTGAGCGTAAGTATAAGCTGAACCCGCAGACGGGAAACGCTTAACCAGTTTGCCATAACTGATTGCGGTGAATAGCACCGCTATCAACGCAATAGCATAAGAGGTCGCGACATGACCATCAGTCAGGCCAGATACAATGCCAAAAGTATCGAAAATGGTCATCGGCTGTAAATAAGCCAAGCCCATCATCACCACTTGAACTAGCGTCAGTGTTTTTCTGAGTTGAACGCGGTTGTTGGTGCCAGTCTGATTAGTGCCGACTGCAACAGTAGCATTATGCGTCATGATTCAGCCTCCCCATACCTTTAACCCTATTCGCAATTGTCGTGCGAAGGTCAGAGGTGACGGGGAAACTTCGTATCTGCCTGGGATACGTAAGTGGGGAAACGAGAGCGGTGTAACCGGTATTTACCTTACCTGTTGCGCCATAATCGCTGCATGTGCAGCGCATACCGGTGGGCACCGGTGCCAGTGTAAATAATTGCCCCATCTTTCTTTCCTCATAACGGCGATTTCAGTATGTGAATAATCGCTCGCGGACCTGTTTATCTATCCGGATCGTTGTCCGGCCTCTTGGGTTTGTGAAAACATGAATGCAAAAAAATAACCGACGCGTTTAAACGTCGGTTATTGCATGGGGCATATTTTGCCCTAAGTTGAGAGCAAAAAACAAGATGTTAAAACGCTTGAAACAATATTCTTATGCCAGTTTGATCTAAACGGCTATTTCCATGCTGTATCAGCGCTGAGCCGCAATTTCTACCCGCCCAATTGCTGCCCATATTTTGTCTGAATTCAACTCAATAGGCAGATAATGGCTTGACTCGCTCGGCTTCAGAATTCGGCTAATCACAAGCTCAATAGCATCACGGTCATTGATATCAACATCCAGTGCCGCCAGATGGGTGGGTAACCCTAATTTATTAAACACAGTGATCAGCGATTGCAAGGTGTCGTCCTGTTGCAGCAACGCGGTTTGAACCAAGATGCCGTATGCCACTTTGGTACCGTGCAGGAAGTGCTCTGTTTGAGGTAATAACGTCAGGCCATTGTGTACCGCATGGGCCGCCGCAACACGGGTATAACGTTCGCCCAACCCGCCAACCATGCCAGCACCGGCAATAATTGCGTCAACCACATCGAGGAAATCTTGTGTCAACTCACCTTGTTTGACCGCCTGTAATGCGGCCTCGCTCTGGTTGAGCAGCACATTACGAATGTCCAGCGCGGCTTGTAATCCCAAGCGAACCGTCAGAGATAACGTTTCTGGTTGTGGGCTAAGCACCACAGCTTCGTACCATTTTGCCAGTGTATCGCCGATGCCTGCCAGCAGATACGCCACCGGAGCCTGCAAAATAATGCGCGGTTCGACTAATACCAACTGATTGGCATCGTTGAAAACCTCAAAATTCAGTGCCTGCCCGGCGTCGTTATACCAGACTGAAAGAGGCGTCCAGGCGGCACAGGTTGCGGCGATAGTGGGAATAGCGACCAACGGCACCCCCAGCTTACGTGCCACGACTTTTGCAGTATCCAATACCGCGCCGCCGCCAATACCAATCACCACCTGCCGGTCACTGCCCGCCTTTTTTACCAAGTCAGCAACGGTCGACTCACTACAATGGGTGGAAAATGCAGCACGGACTGCTTGTGGCCCATGGAAAGCCGCAGGCAAATAATCACTGGCCGCCACCAATGCACGTTCACCGTAGATCCACAGTGCATTATCCAGCGCCACCTGAGGGTAAAACTCGCTCAGCTTGTCGATAGCACCCGGAAAAGAAAAATAATTAGCAGGGCCCACCTGCACTCGAATGGTGTTGGTGCTCATGACGCGTTCCTTTTAAATGATGATCTCATCAATGTTTTTCCCATCTTAGGGGCTAAGCCACCAATGTTTAATAATTTTTTGATATAGCTTAACTATTTTAGTTTGTTGCGAATAATAGAAACTGTGTTAAAAAAGAATGCTGTCAGCAGCATTATTGACTGCCTGTTTCTCCAGCGTACTTACCTGAGAAAATTCGCAAACCTATTTCTTTGTCGCCAAAAAGAGATCGGTAACCAAAATACTTTATAGGGCAGTCGCAGAAATTTATGTTCAGCATCACCCCCTCTCGCCTTGAGATGCGAAATATCTCTATCTCGTTTTCTGGATTTAATGCCCTACAACAAGTTGATTTTACACTGGAAGGTGGGTCGACTCATGCGTTAGTTGGTGCTAATGGTGCGGGTAAATCAACCTTAATGGCGATTCTTTCCGGTGCTCACAGTCACTATCGCGGCGAGATCTATATTGACGGCCAGCCGATAGATATTCACTCCCCCCGCCAGGCGAAGCAACAGGGTATTCATGTGGTGCAGCAGGAGGTCGATGTCGCACTGATCCCTACCCTGTCTGTGGCAGAGAATATTATGCTGGACACGCTGGCCGAACGGGGGCATCTGTTTAACTGGCCACAACTTTATCGCCAGGCTGAAGTGTTGCTCGGCCAACTTGACCTCAAGTTAAATGTGCGTCAGCGCTTAGAGTCCTGCACGCTGGCGGAAAAACAACAGGTGTTGCTAGCCCGCGCGCTGTCTCATCAATGCCGTTTCCTGATTCTGGACGAGCCCACCGCGCCACTGGATCAAGAAGAGAGCGCCCGCTTGTTCCGGGTGGTGCGGCGCTTACAGTCAGAAGGGATGGCTATCGTTTTCATTTCGCACCGCATCCATGAATTGCGTGAAATTTGCGATCAACTGACGGTGTTACGCGACGGTCGCCGTGTCAGCCATGATGTGATGGGCGACCTGAGTGGCGAGCAGATTGTAGAGAAAATGCTCGGCCATACACTGAATGATATCTTCCCACCACGGCGAACCGCTATCAGAACGAAAACCCTGTTGTCAGTCAGTGGGTTACATGACCAGCATAAGTTGCGCGATATTTCCCTGACATTACATGAAGGGGAAATTTTAGGCATTGCCGGTTTAGCCGGTGCCGGTAAAACCGAACTGTGCAAAGCATTATTTGGCGCAACACCCAGCCGTGTCGACAGTGGCGAATTACAGGGTAAAGCCTGGAAACCACGCTCGCCCGACCAATCGGTCGCACAAGGGTTGGCGCTGGTACCGGAAGAGCGGCGCAAAGAAGGCATTTTTATCCACGAAGGTATCCCGATGAACCTGAGTGTGGCCGCCGATGACAGTTTTTCCCGCTGGAGTATTTTTAGTCGCCGTCAGGAACTCAGTTGGGCCAAAGAGCTGATCCAGCGCCTTGGGGTGCGCACCTCTTCGCCGCAGCAAAAACTGGCCCGCCTGTCGGGGGGGAATCAGCAAAAAGTGGCGATCGGCAAGTGGTTGCGCGGTAATGCACAGGTCCTGATTTTTGATGAGCCAACTAAAGGGGTGGATATCAAAGCCAAGCAGGATCTGTTTTATCTGATCGATAGTTTGGCACAGCAGGGAAAAGGCATTATTTATGCATCCGGTGAATTCTCAGAATTGGTCGGTTTATGCTCTCGTATCTGTGTGTTGTGGGATGGGCGTATTGTCGCCGAACTCAACGCCGCAGATGTCGATGAAGAAACATTATTACTATTTTCAACCGGAGGAACCCCTCAGTGAGTAAAGAAACACCCCTGCCGGACGCGCAGCCATGGCGTCATCAGTTGTTTGATTTTCTCTACAAATGGGGAATGTTGCTCACCGTTGTGGCACTAATCGCGTTATTTGGCCTGGCATCGGATAACTTCCTCGACCTGAACAATATCATCAATATTTTACGCTCCATTGCCATCGTGACAGTGATTGCCATTGGCGTGTCGATTTCGCTATCGGTGGGTGGTTTCGACTTGTCGGTGGGCTCAACCGCCTCGCTGGCCAATGCCATCGTGGTGTCGTTGTTTGTCTGGTACGGCTTTGGTACTACCGGCGCGATCATACTGACATTGTTGATTTGTACGCTGGTCGGTTTATTTAATGCGTTTCTGATTGTGGTGCTGAAGATCCCTGACATGCTGGCGACGCTTGCCAGTCTGTTCGTTATTCAGGGCGTGGCCATGACATACAGCTACGGTGGTTCTATCACCCAGAACATGCTACTGCCAAGTGGCGATATGGCAGAGGGCGTCATTCCTGAGATGTTTTCAGCGCTGGGGCAAGTGCCGGTGATCGTGCTGATTATGCTGGCGGTAACCATTGTGGTGCAGTTGTATTTGTCACTGACCAAGCATGGCCGGCGGATGTATGCCATTGGCGGTAATCCTGAAGCTGCGCGGTTGGCAGGGATCCGTACCCTGCGTTATCGAGTGTTGGCTTATGTGTTCTCATCTTTGTTAGCGGCACTGGGGGGGATTTTGCTGGCATCACGGATTGGGTCGTCACAAGTGAACGCCGGTGGCGGTTACCTGATGGACGCCGTTGCGGCCGCCTATATTGGTTTTTCTCTGGCCGGTTCAGGCAAGCCCAATGCATTCGGTACCTTGATTGGTGCGGTGATCCTAGGGGTATTGCAAAACGGGCTGGTGATGTTGTCGGTACCTTACTATGCAATGGATATCATCAAAGGGCTGGTTCTGGCGCTGGCGCTGGCACTGACTTATATTCATCAGAAACGGTGATTGGGGCGCTCTCTTTTGATCCTTATTTCGAATGCTTTAACCACGCACCTATTCAAGGCGTAGCGAGCTAAGTCAGACTGAGTGCGTACAGCGCGCAGTACCCGGAGCGTACACAGTACGTGAGGAGTATGAGCACTGCACAATCTCAGGATGACGACGCGCAGTAGCCGATAATAGACTTAATTCAACGGCATTCTGGCGGGATCAGGATACTGATACTCAAACCCCAGCTCACTGCAAATCTTACTGCCATCAATCTCGCGTGGCGCTTCTTCGATATCTTCAGGCGCGAACTCTGGTGGAGTCAGTTGCAACGCACGCGCACACCCAGGGTAAAAATCACGTTTTCTCGGGTGATGTGGCGCGCACAGATTGTAAATATGGCCACCTCTTGGCAAATTAAGCAGCAATTCGATGGCGGCTATCACATCTTCCTGATGCACCAAATTCACCCCCAGCGAGCCGCCTTTGACATTGGTTTTACCCGCCAGGAAACGGCCCGGATGGCGATCCGTACCCACCAGCCCGGCCAGACGTAAAATATCCACCGAAGTATTAGGTAATTTATGCAGCCAAAGTTCTAGCTCCATCAGTGTCTTGCCTGTGCTAGTCACCGGCTGCAGTGGTGAATTCTCTTTGATGCGGCCTCGGGTTTCGCCATACACCGAGGTCGAGCTGGTAAAGAGAATGCGGGGTACACCAAAAGCCAATGCGCTATCGACCACCAACTGTACCGCCTGAAAGTACTGCTCCCCACGCTCGGCGGTACGGCTGGCGGGCAAGGTAATGACCAGTGCATCGACGGTCATCAATTGCTCAAAATCGTCTGGAGAGCAAACCAGTTCTGGCGTCAATTGCAATTGAAAACAATCAACTCCGCTCATTCTGGCAGCATCAACGCCATCCGGCGTAGTTTTACTGCCAACCACTTGTACGCCGCGACGGATCAATGATTGTGCTAACGGCATACCCAGCCAGCCCAACCCGATAATGGCTACTTTTTTCATTTCAATGGCTCTCCACCGGTTTATACCGACAACACTTACCATACCAATAACCTGAACCAGTTAATATCACCTAACAATTGCTCTGCATTATGAATTGCTTTTATTACGCGGTGTAATAGCTATAAGTAACAATTTTCCGCTGTTACTGACATTAAATAAAGTGGTAATCGCTAAGAAAAAAACCATTATTAGCAGATACCCCGTGGCTTACCCAGGTAAAATAAAGTCATCAGATGAAAAAAAGGTTGCGCGCAACCCGCCGGATGGTTTACGTTGATTGACAGAAATTACGTCACATTCCGGCTATTTTGATCATCTCAGAAAGCCCAAATAGAGAAACCACTATGAATTGCGTTCAATTTAATCACCATCATCACCATCATCCTGACTAGTCTTACAGGCCGATGTGTGCTGGAAGACGGTTAACGAATCTTCCAGGTGGCGGTAGAACGCAATAGAGAAAGCCCTCGGAAGATTATCTTCCGAGGGCTTTTTTGTTGCTCACAATTTTATAGATTAATTAATAGGTTGAGGATTACCATGCTAGATAAAACACGTTTACGCATTGCGATGCAGAAATCAGGCCGCCTGAGTGACGATTGCCACGAGTTGCTATCACGCTGCGGGATTAAAATCAATTTACAACAACAGCGCCTGATCGCTTTCGCGGAAAACATGCCAATCGATATCCTGCGGGTACGCGATGACGATATCCCAGGCCTGGTGATGGATGGTGTGGTTGATCTGGGTATTATCGGCGAAAACGTTTTGGAAGAAGAGTTGTTGAACCGCCGCGCTCAGGGCGAAGATCCACGTTACTTCACGTTGCGCCGCCTGGATTTTGGTGGTTGCCGCCTGTCGCTGGCGGCCTCACTGGATACCGAGTACACCGGCCCGCAATGCCTGCAGAATAAGCGCATCGCCACCTCTTACCCGCACATTTTAAAGCAATACCTCGATAAAGAAGGTGTTAGCTTTAAGTCTTGCTTGCTGAATGGTTCCGTTGAAGTGGCTCCCCGTGCCGGTTTGGCCGACGTCATCTGTGATTTGGTTTCAACCGGTGCCACCTTGGAAGCCAACGGCTTACGGGAAGTTGAAGTGATTTACCGCTCCAAAGCCTGCCTGATCCAGCGTGATGGCGAAATGCCAGCAGAGAAACAACAGCTTATTGACCGCCTGTTGACCCGCATTCAGGGCGTGATTCAGGCGCGTGAATCCAAATACATTATGATGCACGCCCCAAGCGAATGCCTGGACGAAATCATCGCCTTGTTGCCGGGTGCTGAGCGCCCTACCATTCTGCCACTGGCCGGTGATAAAAGCCGTGTCGCAATGCACATGGTGAGCAGCGAAACTCTATTCTGGGAAACCATGGAAAAACTGAAGGCGCTGGGTGCCAGTTCCATTCTGGTATTACCCATTGAAAAAATGATGGAGTAACCCATGCAGCCGACGAATTTCAATACCCCAATCGACTGGCAGCAATGCAGTGAAGAGCAACAAAAAGCGCTGTTGAGCCGCCCGGCAATTAATGCATCAGCGCGGATAACCACGACCGTCAGTGAGATCCTTGGCAGGGTGAAAGCCGAGGGCGATAGCGCCTTGTTTGATTACTGCCAACGCTTTGATAAAGTTAAGGTTACTGACATCCGCATCAGCAGTAATGAGATAGCCGCAGCGGCTGGCCGCTTGAATGACGATATCAAACAAGCGATGGCGCAAGCGGTACGAAATATTGAAATATTTCACCACGCGCAGAAAATGCCAGTGGTGGATGTTGAAACACAACCGGGGGTGCGCTGCCAGCAAATCACCCGCCCGATTGCCTGCGTCGGCTTGTATATTCCCGGCGGCTCCGCTCCGCTGCTGTCTACCGTGCTGATGCTCGGTACTCCGGCGCGGATTGCCGGTTGTCAGCGGGTTATTTTATGTTCTCCACCGCCGATTGCCGATGAAATCCTCTATGCCGCGCAATTATGCGGCATTGAAGAAGTGTTCCAGATTGGTGGTGCGCAGGCGATTGCTGCCATGGCATTTGGTAGCGAATCGGTGCCTAAAGTGAATAAAATCTTTGGACCGGGCAATGCTTATGTCACTGAAGCCAAACGCCAGGTCAGCCAACGGTTTGACGGTGCCGCTATTGATATGCCAGCAGGCCCGTCAGAAGTGTTGGTTATCGCCGATAGCGGTGCCACACCGGCGTTTATCGCCTCTGATTTGCTGTCTCAAGCCGAGCACGGTCCTGATTCACAAGTGGTCTTGCTGACGCCGGATGCAACCATCGCACAAGCGGTTGCAGTCGAGGTTGAACAGCAGCTCAAGCTATTGTCGCGCGCCGATATCGCCCGTCAGGCCTTGGAAAGTAGCCGTTTAATCGTCACCAAAGACTTACAACAATGTATTGATATCAGTAATCACTACGGCCCAGAACACTTGATTCTGCAAATACGCAAACCGGAAGAGATCATCGATCAAATCAACAATGCCGGTTCGGTATTTATGGGTGACTGGTCGCCGGAATCTGCCGGCGATTATGCCTCTGGTACCAACCACGTGTTGCCAACTTATGGTTATACCTCAACTTACTCCAGTTTAGGCTTAGCTGATTTTGTGAAGCGCATGACGGTGCAACAATTAACACCACAAGGCTTACTGGGTCTGGCTCCGACTATCGAAATTCTGGCCCAGGCTGAGCAACTGACCGCCCACAAAAACGCCGTTACCCTACGTGTCGCTGCCCTGACCGCCGCGAATAAGGAGCAAGCATGAGTAACCCTGCCAATGTCATTGATTTGGCCCGTGCCAACGTCCGCGCACTGACGCCTTATATGTCTGCTCGCCGGTTAGGCGGTAATGGCGATGTGTGGCTCAATGCCAACGAATATCCGCTGGCTACTGAATACCCGTTGACGGCACAAACCTTCAACCGCTACCCCGAGTGCCAGCCAAAATTAATGATCGAACGTTATGCTGCTTACGCCGGTTTAGAAACTGAGCAAGTGTTGGTTAGCCGTGGAGCTGATGAAGGTATCGAGTTGCTGATCCGTGCATTTTGTGAACCGGGTAAGGATGCCATTCTATTCTGTCCGCCAACCTACGGTATGTATGCCGTTAGCGCCGAAACCTTTGGTGTCGAACGGCGCACCGTCCCGACTCAAGCTGACTGGCAATTAGATTTGCCTGCCATTGCCGACAATCTGGAACGGGTGAAAGTGATTTATATTTGCAGCCCAAATAATCCGACCGGCAACTTAATCAATCCAGCAGATCTACGTGAAGTGCTGGAACTGGCGCAAGGCCGCGCTATAGTGGCTGTCGATGAAGCTTATATTGAGTTCTGTCCACAGGCTTCGGTCAGCAGCTGGTTAAAAGATTATCCGAATTTAGTCATTTTGCGCACCTTATCGAAAGCTTTTGCTTTAGCCGGTTTACGTTGTGGCTTTACCCTAGCCAACAACGATATCATCCAGTTGCTGCTTAAAGTGATCGCGCCTTATCCATTATCAACGCCAGTGGCCGATATTGCCGCACAAGCTCTCAGTTCGTTGGGCCTTGAGCAAATGCGCCAACGTGTGAATGAAGTGCGGGCTAATCGTGAATGGCTACAAAATGCACTGCAAGACTGCGCCTGTGTTGAGCATGTGTTTACCAGTGAGAGCAACTATTTACTGGCCCGTTTTACCGCCTCCAGCAGCGTGTTCAAAACATTGTGGGATCAGGGCATTATCCTGCGCGACCAAAATAAACAACCAGGGTTATCTAACTGCCTGCGTATTACGGTGGGAACCCGCCAAGAGTGTGAGCGAGTGATTGCGGCCCTGATCCCTCTGCCCGGTATTGACAATCCCAATAACACAGATAAAACCAAGAACACCAATACCCCCAGCCTCCGTAAGGAAACGATATGAGCCAGAAATTTCTTTTTATTGACCGAGATGGCACCCTGATTGCAGAGCCACCGGAAGACTTTCAGGTTGACCGGCTGGATAAACTAGAGCTGGAACCCGACGTGATCCCGGCCTTGCTGGCACTGCAAAAAGCAGATTACCGTTTGGTGATGATAACCAATCAGGATGGCTTGGGTACCCAGAGTTTCCCACAGGAAACATTCAACCCACCACACAACCTGATGATGCAGATTTTCAGCTCTCAGGGGATCAATTTTGAGCAAGTTCTGATTTGCCCACACAAGCCGGCAGATAACTGCCCGTGCCGTAAACCGAAAACGGCATTGGTAGAAAGCTATCTGGTAGAAGGCGTAATGAACAGCGCCAACAGCTATGTGATAGGCGACCGCGAGACAGACCTGCAACTGGCACAGAATATGGGTATCGGCGGTTTACGTTATCAGCGTGACGGCCTGAACTGGTCACAGATTGCCAAACAACTGACGCAGCGTGACCGTCATGCTTATGTTAACCGGGTGACCAAAGAAACGGCCATTGACGTGAATGTCTGGTTGGATCGTGAAGGCGGCAGCAAAATCAAAACCGGTGTCGGCTTCTTCGACCATATGCTGGATCAAATTGCCACCCACGGTGGTTTCCGGATGGATATTCAGGTTAGCGGTGATCTGTATATCGATGATCACCACACCGTGGAAGATACCGCGCTGGCGCTGGGCGAGGCGATTAACAACGCACTGGGTGACAAACGGGGTATTGGCCGCTTTGGTTTCGTATTACCAATGGACGAATGTTTGGCACGTTGTGCACTGGATATTTCCGGCCGCCCACATCTGGAATACAAAGCCGAGTTTAACTATCAGCGCGTGGGCGACCTGAGCACCGAGATGGTTGAACATTTCTTCCGCTCGCTCTCTTATGCCATGGCCTGCACCCTGCACCTGAAAACCAAAGGCCGCAATGATCACCACCGGGTAGAGAGCCTATTTAAAGTGTTTGGCCGTACCTTACGTCAGGCGATCCGCGTTGAGGGCAACACCCTGCCAAGTTCTAAAGGGGTGCTGTGATGAATGTGGTGATTCTGGATACGGGTTGCGCCAACCTCTCCTCTGTCACTTATGCGGTGCAACGTTTGGGTTATGCGCCGGTTATCAGCCGTGACCCAGAGATTGTGTTACGTGCCGATAAGCTTTTTCTGCCTGGGGTGGGTACCGCTCATGCAGCAATGGATCAATTGAAAGAACGCGAACTGATTGAGCTGATTAAAAACTGTACCCAGCCGGTATTGGGTATCTGCCTCGGTATGCAGTTGTTGGCAACCAGCAGCGAAGAGAGCGGCGGTATCGAGACGCTGGGCATTATTGATACGCCGGTAAAACAGATGACAGATTTTGGTTTACCGCTGCCGCATATGGGTTGGAATCAGATCACATCGCAGGCGGGGAATCACCTGTTTCGTGGCATCCCTGATGGGACCTATTTCTACTTTGTGCACGGATATGCAATGCCAATATGCCCAAATACCATCGCCCAAACCAATTACGGCGAGCCGTTTACCGCCGCAGTCGAAAAAGACAACTTCTTTGGCGTGCAGTTTCATCCGGAACGTTCCGGATCGGCTGGAGCCCAATTGCTGAAAAATTTTCTGGAGATGTAAGCACCATGATTATTCCCGCTTTGGATTTAATCGAAGGCAAGGTGGTGCGTTTGCATCAGGGCGATTACGGTCAACAGCGTGATTATGGTAATCACCCGTTACCACGGTTACAGGATTATCAGCAGCAAGGCGCTCAGGTATTGCACTTGGTTGACCTTACCGGCGCCAAAGATCCGGCTGCTCGTCAGATCCCATTATTGCGTGAGTTACTGGCTGGTGTTGATGTGCCGGTACAGGTCGGCGGCGGCATCCGCAATGAGCAAGATGTGGTGGCATTACTGGAAGCCGGTGCGGCGCGCGTGGTGGTGGGTTCAACAGCGGTTAAGCAGCCTGAAATGGTGCAACAGTGGTTTGAGCGTTACGGTGCCGAGGCCATTGTGCTGGCACTGGATGTGCGTATTAATGATGCAGGTCGTAAACAGGTTGCGATTAGCGGCTGGCAAGAAAACTCCGGTGCCACGTTGGAGCAGATTGTCGAACAATATCTGCCTTTCGGTCTAAAACATGTGCTGTGTACTGATATCTCGCGCGATGGCACCCTGAGTGGCTCAAATGTCGAGCTGTATCAGGAAGTGTGTCAGCGTTACCCACAAGTGGCATTTCAGGCCTCTGGGGGTATCGGTTGTTTGGATGATATTGCCCGTTTGCGTGGCAGTGGTGTGCAAGGCGTGATTGTGGGCCGCGCACTATTGGACGGAAAATTTAACGTGAAGGAAGCGATTGCATGCTGGCAAAACGGTTAATTCCTTGTCTGGATGTGAAAGATGGCCAGGTCGTCAAAGGCATCCAATTCCGTAATCACGAAATTATTGGCGATATCGTGCCATTAGCGCAGCGCTATGCACAAGAAGGTGCTGATGAACTGGTATTTTACGATATCACCGCCTCGTCAGATGGCCGGGTGGTTGATAAAAGCTGGGTATCACGGGTCGCTGAAGTGATTGATATTCCTTTCTGTGTCGCAGGCGGGATTAAGAGTATTGAAGATGCGGGTCAGATCCTGACTTTTGGCGCAGATAAAATCTCAATCAACTCACCGGCACTGGCTGACCCAACATTAATTACCCGACTGGCCGACCGCTATGGCGTACAATGCATCGTGGTGGGTGTTGATACATGGTATGACGAGGAAAGTAACAGCTATCAGGTTTATCAATTTACTGGCGATGAAAAGCGGACCAAAGCCACCACTTGGCAAACCGAAGATTGGATCAAAGAAGTCCAGTTACGCGGAGCCGGTGAGATTGTCTTAAATATGATGAATCAGGATGGCGTGCGTAACGGCTACGATTTACGCCAGTTGAAGCAAATGCGCGCGGTCTGCCATGTTCCGCTGATCGCCTCTGGCGGAGCGGGAACCCCGGAACACTTCCTTGAGGCTTTCCGTGATACAGATGTCGATGGTGCGCTGGCAGCTTCAGTGTTCCACAAGCAGATTATTAATATTGGCGAATTGAAAAAGTATTTGTCTGAACAAGGCGTGGAGATAAGAGTGTGTTAAGCGAACAACAAATTAACCAGCTAGATTGGGAAAAAGTCGACCATCTGATGCCTGCCATCGTTCAACATGCCGTATCCGGTGAGGTTCTGATGATGGGGTATATGAATCAGGCAGCACTGGCGGTGACTGAAAAAACCGGCAAAGTGACCTTTTTCTCTCGCACCAAACAGCGGTTGTGGACCAAAGGCGAAAGCTCTGGTCACTTTCTAAATGTGGTGAATATCTACCCTGATTGTGACAACGATACCCTGCTGATTCTGGTTAATCCTATCGGCCCAACCTGTCATTTAGGCAGTAACAGTTGCTTCGCTCCTGCGGCCAGTGATTGGGGTTTCCTTTATCAGTTGGAGCAACTATTAGCATCAAGGAAGTTAGCGGATCCGGCCAGTTCTTACACCGCGCAACTGTATGCCAGCGGCACCAAACGTATCGCCCAGAAAGTGGGGGAAGAAGGGGTAGAAACCGCCCTCGCCGCGACTGTGAATGACCGTGAAGAGCTGACTAATGAAGCATCAGATTTGATGTATCACCTGTTGGTGTTATTACAGGATCAAGATTTGGATTTAAGCAAAATCATTGGCCGCCTGCGGGAACGTCACGAGAAGTAATTTTGTTATCGACTTTCTTACTGTAAAAACGCCCTCGACTCAGTATCGGGGGCGTTTTTATTGCGACAAACCGTTTAAATCAGCGAGCGGGTTACTCCAACCTATCCAACCTAAAGTCACCCCGGCGACTCACTTAATTTAACGACTTATCCACCTAAGGCGTCAGCGAGCGAAAGTAGTTTGATTGCGGACAGCGCACAGTCACCGGAGCGTACACTCAGTACGTGAGGATGACGAACACTGCCCAATATCAAAATACGAACGCGCAGTAGCCGTTAACTTAAAGCCATTCGGTGTGGAACACACCTTCTTTATCAGTACGCTTATACGTATGCGCACCGAAATAGTCACGCTGCGCCTGAATCAGGTTGGCTGGCAGCACGGCTGAACGGTAGCTATCGTAGTAGTTAATCGCAGCAGAGAAGGTTGGCGTCGGGATACCGTTTTGTACCGCGTAAGATACGACATCACGCAGCGCTTGCTGGTATTCATCAGCAATTTGCTTGAAGTAAGGTGCCAACAGCAGGTTAGCGATATCTGCATTTTCAGCATACGCATCAGTAATTTTTTGCAGGAACTGAGCACGAATAATACAACCAGCACGGAAAATCTTGGCGATTTCACCGTAATGCAGATCCCAGTTATTCTCTTCAGATGCCGCTTTCAACTGAGAGAAACCTTGTGCGTAAGAAACGATTTTACCCAAATACAATGCACGACGGATCTTCTCGATAAACTCAGCTTTATCGCCAGTGAAAGGCTTCACTGTCGGGCCAGTTAACACTTTAGACGCCGCAACACGCTGATCTTTCAGGGAAGACAAGTAGCGGGCAAACACAGACTCAGTGATCAGTGTTAATGGCTCACCCAAGTCCAGGGAACTTTGGCTGGTCCATTTACCGGTACCTTTGTTTGCGGCTTCATCCAAGATCACGTCAACCAGATACTTACCGTCTTCATCTTTCTTGGTAAAGATATCTTTTGTAATATCAATCAGGTAACTGTTCAGTTCACCTTTATTCCATTCAGCGAAGGTGCTAGCCAGCTCTTCGTTGCTCAGACCCAGAGACTGTTTCAACAGAGAATAGGCTTCTGCAATTAACTGCATGTCGCCGTATTCGATACCGTTGTGAACCATTTTAACGTAATGACCCGCACCATCAGCACCAATATAAGCAACGCAAGCGTCACCATCATCGGCACGAGCAGCAATCTTCTCAAGAATCGGAGCAACCAGTTCGTAAGCTTCTTTCTGACCGCCAGGCATGATGGACGGGCCTTTCAATGCGCCCTCTTCGCCACCGGAAACACCGGTACCGATAAAGTTAAAACCTTGTGCAGAAAGTTCGCGATTACGGCGGATGGTGTCTTTGTAATAAGTATTACCACCATCAATCAGAATGTCGCCTTTATCCAGGTGCGGCGTCAGTGAGGCAATGGTATTGTCCGTTGCTTCACCCGCTTTCACCATCAGCAGGATACGGCGCGGTTTTTCCAGTGAATCAACAAACTCTTCAACGGTATAGCTCGGCACCAGATTTTTACCTGGATTCTCAGCAACCACTTCGTCGGTTTTGTCTGATGAACGGTTAAAGATAGAGACGGAATAGCCGCGGCTTTCGATGTTGAGCGCCAGGTTACGGCCCATCACCGCCATACCGACAACGCCGATCTGTTGTTTGGACATTAAAAAACTCCTGTCTGAAGGATGACACCTGTTACCGGCCTTAAGGCCAACAGGTTTTTGATGTGGGAAACATGTTAACTCAGGATTATGTCAGCTGGGTAGTGATTGGTGCGATAGATAGCACAACTGACCAGTTGCTGCCCGAACACCTTTGCCTTGGCAAGGTATTGAACCAATTTGACGCCATTCACTTTACTCATTTGTATAAAAAAAAAGCAACCGCAAGGATTGCTTTCATTAATATCAAATGTAGCTTACACCACGAAATCTTTCAGCCAGGCTTTAAACTCTGGATGGCGCAGGCCATAAGTCACGTAAGCCTTCATATAACCGAGTTTTTCACCGCAGTTATAAGACTCACCGGTTAATGCGACAGCCTCTACCGGTTTAACCGCAGCCAGAGCATCAATAGCATCTGTCAGTTGAATACGCCCCCAAGCTCCAGGTTTGGTTTTTTCTAACAATGGCCAGATGTCTGCTGATAGCACATAGCGCCCCACGGCAGATAGGTTTGATTGCAGGTCGGCCGGGCTTTGTGGTTTCTCAACCATCGCTTTAATCCGGCTACTCTCGCCGGGCAATAAATCAGGCTGCTCACAAGAGATAACCGAGTAGTTCGATAACGCCTCTAGTTCGAGCGAGTGCACTAAGACCTGACTGGTACCGGTTTCTTCAAAGCGTTTGACCAACTGAGCCAGATTATCTCGGGTCAAATCTGATTTTGCATCATCAATCAAAACATCGGGTAACAACACCGCAAAGGGTGAATCACCCACTAACGGCTTGGCGCATAACACCGCATGGCCCAGACCTTCAGGATGCCCTTGGCGAATATGCATAATCGTCACACCCGGCGGGCAAATGGATTGCACTTCATCCAATAACTGGCGCTTGACACGGGCCTCCAGCATGGCTTCCAGCTCATAAGAAGTATCGAAATGGTTTTCTACCGCATTCTTTGATGAATGGGTTATCAGAATGATTTCTTTAATACCAGCAGCAACACATTCGTTAACGACATATTGGATCAATGGCTTATCAACAATAGGCAGCATTTCTTTTGGAATGGCTTTGGTGGCGGGAAGCATTCTCATGCCTAAACCTGCCACTGGGATCACTGCTTTCAATTTTGTCATAATTAACCTACTGATTTATCATGCGAATTTAAAATCACTGTCTATTTAACTGCTAAGCCTATAGTGAGTTGATTTGCTGTTGCAGCCAGGCTCTAAAATTTTCGCCTTCGGTGTTATGGCGAACACCGTAAGTGACAAAGGCTTTCATATAGCCTAACTTGTCGCCGCAATCGTGAGATTTACCGGTCATATGGAAAGCTTCGACAGACTTGGGCTTTTGCTCCATTAACATCGCAATCGCATCAGTAAGCTGAATTTCATCGCCAGCACCACGTGGCGTTTTCTTCAGCAATGGCCAAATATCTTTAGACAGCACGTAACGCCCAACCACGGCAAGGTTAGACGGCGCATCAGCTATGGCAGGCTTCTCTACTACCGCAGTCATCAGGGTACTTTCACCTGGAGCCAAATCGACATGACCGCAATCAGCTATACCGTACTTAGATACATCAGCTTTAGGGACCGGTTCTACCATAATCTGGCTACGCCCGGTTTCCTCAAAACGCTGAATCATACTGGCCAGATTTTCTTTAGCTAAATCAGCGGTTGAATCGTCAAGCAAGACATCGGGTAACAACACAATAAACGGATTATCACCCACCATCGGTTGAGCGCAGAGTACTGCGTGCCCTAGCCCTTTGGCATGTCCCTGACGTACTTGCATAATAGTGACGTCTGGTGGGCAGATATTTTTGATCTCTTGCAACAACTGACGCTTAACGCGGGATTCCAGTGCGGCTTCCAGTTCAAATGAGGTATCAAAATGGTTTTCTATCGCATTTTTGGATGAATGGCTCACCAGAACAATTTCTTTGACCCCAGCAGCAACACATTCATCCACGATATATTGAATTAGGGGCTTATCGACTACTGGTAGCATTTCCTTTGGGATAGCCTTAGTCGCTGGCAGCATTCGGGTGCCAAGCCCGGCTACCGGGATCACCGCCTTCAATTTCTTTTCCATCTACCATACCTTTTCTGGGGTGGCCGTTGAGCAGGCCTTTGAATAGATACAAATACGATCTGATAATACGAGTAGTAACATCGCGCAAGACTGTATTCCAAATCTTACTTATCCTATATTTATATATTATTTCAATATGTTAACAAAATATGATCATAATAGCGTAGAGACAAAAAGTTAACGTCCTAACGGCGTATTGTATTCTACATTAACATTTTGTTCAGCCAACCTGCCGCCATTTACCAATTTATAAGACCATTTTTACCATTTTAAGAATAAACCGAACACACACAGGGGGATCCTAAATCCCCTCATTACTGAATTGGTTGTTTTTCAATCTATTATAGTAATGATTATTCACTTTTCTGTTGTTGATTATTGGCGCTGTTTGCAACCGGTGTAGGTTATTACACGATTGTATATTGAATTTTAGCCTATCAGCGCCCATTATTCTGTTTGACGGCATAAGCCGTAGAAATAACAGGTGAAATTGGATATATGGAATGGATCGCAGATCCTACGATTTGGGCAGGACTGGCAACGCTGGTAGTGCTCGAAATTGTATTAGGCATTGATAACCTGATATTTATTGCCATTTTGGCAGAAAAGCTCCCACGTCATCAACGGGATAAAGCCCGAGTTACCGGCTTGTTGTGTGCGTTGTTGATGCGTCTTGTTCTGTTAGCCTGTATTTCGTGGCTGGCAACGTTGACTACCCCACTGATTACCGTATCCGCTCACCCTTTCAGTGCACGAGACTTAATTATGTTGGTCGGGGGGATATTCCTGCTGTTTAAAGCCACCATGGAGCTTAATGAGCGGCTGGAAGGTAAGGATCATCAGCAAGGTCAGCAGCGCAAAGGGGCGCGCTTCTGGCCTGTCGTCGCACAGATAGTGGTATTGGACGCTATCTTCTCGCTGGATTCGGTCATTACCGCCGTCGGTATGGTAGATCATCTGGCGGTGATGATGGCTGCGGTCTGTATTGCGATCGGTCTGATGTTATTAGCCAGTAAGCCATTAACGCGCTTTGTTAATGCTCATCCTACCATCGTCATTCTGTGTCTGAGTTTCTTACTGATGATCGGTTTCAGTTTAGTTGCCGAAGGCTTTGGCTACCATATTCCGAAAGGTTATCTGTATGCCGCGATTGGTTTCTCAGTCATTATTGAATCATTGAATCAGTTTGCACAATTCAACCGCCGCCGCTTCTTATCGACTGTTCGGCCATTACGTGAAAGAACGGCTGAAGCGGTGTTACGCATGCTGAGTGGTCAGCACGAAGAGGCGGAGCTGGATAACCATACTGCCAATCTGATTGCAGATAATACCAGTGTCGGCCAGGAGGTGTTCAATGTGCAGGAACGCCGAATGATTGAACGGGTATTAGGGCTGGCTCAGCGTACGGTCAGCAGCATCATGACATCACGCCATGATGTGGAATATCTGGATCTTAACGATCCACCGGAAAAACTGACCCAACTCCTGACCAAAAATCTGCATACCCGCATCGTGGTCACCGAAGACAGTTCAACAGATGAACCCCTTGGCGTTATTCACGTAATCGATTTATTACGGCAGCAATTAGCGGGTGAAAAGCTCGATTTACAATCACTGATCCGTCAGCCACTGATTTTTCCGGAGCAAGTTTCATTGCTGATGGCGCTGGAGCAATTCCGTCAGGCACAAACGCATTTTGCTTTTGTGGTTGATGAGTTTGGTTCTATTGAAGGGGTCGTTACCCTGACTGATGTGATGGAAACTATCGCCGGTAATCTGCCCGTGGCCGGTGAGGGGTTGGATGCCCGTCATGATATTCAGCAAACCGAGGATGGTTGCTGGATTGCCAACGGCTATATGCCTCTGGAAGATTTGGTGCTCTATCTGCCACTGCCGATCGATGATAAACGTGAGTATCATACATTGGCCGGATTATTGATGGAGTACACCCAGCGGATACCACAGGTCGGTGAACAGATGAAGATTGGTGACTATCTGTTTGAACCGCTGGAAGTCAGCAGCCACCGTATCTTGAAGGTAAAGATAACGCCGCTGAAGGTCCCTGATCCAGATTATGAAGTGTAACTGGCTGGCCGTGGAGATAGGCCAGGCAAGTCGATAACAGAAAGCCGGGTAAGCCATACGCGCCCGGCTTGCTTATTAGTTTACGCGAAGATTATAAGTGCACGGGTACCAAAATTTCAGTTGCTACGATAACCACCACTAACCCGACAAGAACCGGCACCGAGGTACGTTTCACCACTTCAAAAGGTGATATTTTTGCCATACCAGCAACCGCGACCACCACACCAGAAACCGGAGATAACGTTCGCCCCAGATTCGAAGCCTGTAGCATCGGGATAACCAGATAAGCCGGATTTATCCCCATTTGAGTGGAAAGTTTAGGGATCAACTCTACAAACGCATAGAACGGCGCATTACCAGAACCGGTTGTCATTGCCGCCAGCATAGTGATCACCACTAATACCAACATCATAATAATGCCACCGGTACCAAAAGATTGGGCCAACCCAATCAGGCCGCTGATAAAACCAACGGTGCTCAGCCCTTGTGCAAATACGCCAGCAGCAACCAACAGCATCACCACGGTGGCGAACGCATCAGCCATACCACGGTAAGCAACCTCAAGGCCGGTAAATACCACTTTAGCACTGAAACTACGTAAGAACTCAATCACTGCGGCAATCAGCATGCAGATAACCAACACTGTAATGATATGCAGCTCCGGCCCCCATTTTCCATCGAATATCAGCACGCCTATAATCGGGGTGAAAGGCAAAATGGCATAGAAACTTGGCGCATTGGTAGTGATGTCATTGACATCCATCATCTCATGCTTTTCCTGGCTTTTATTATCCAGATAGCGCTGCCAGAAGAAGTGAGCGATTGCCATGCAGACGATAGCAGCAATAGAAATAGGTAAGGTGGTTTTAAAGGCAAAATCGACCAATGCCATTTCAGAGGCTTTTGCCGCCAGTACAACATCGCCAGACGTAGGAGCCAGAATAATCGCTGCCGGTGATGCACAAATTGCAGCTGCGGCACCACGACTGATACCGACGTTAACCATTACTGGGAACAATGTGGCCATCAGTAACACACCTAACCCCGTGGCCGATGACACAGCCAGCGACATCAGGCAGGCCACAATATAAGCAGCAACCATTAATAAATAGGGGGAATTGATCATTTGCAGGGGTTTGGATGCAATCTTAACCACCACATCATTTGCGCCAATATGAGTCATATAAGCGGCAAAACCACATAACATCATGATCATCATGCCAAGATCGCCACCACGGCTCATCAGCAGGATTTTGACATACTCGACAATGTCCGTCGCCCGCCAGCCGGTTGAGGTAGCACTGGCTGGTAATACGTTTTTCCCCATCAGGGCGCTGATAATCAATAGCAGTAAACCGCCGACCATTAGCACGCCCGTGGCTGAATAGCCTTTAATGATATAACGGCCCACGCCTACGGCCACTACAATTCCAATCAAAAGATCTAACATATACCCTCTCTCACCGAATACCCCCTCTTCCTTGAAGTTACAGAGTGTTAGCTATTTTCACGCCCTAAAATCAACTGCATAAGCTTATCGGGACTCGTTTGCTTTACCTGGCTGCAACTCCACATTATTGGGCATACTCACCTGTTGCTGAATGTTGTATCGGGATTATTCTTATTAAAATGCAGAAATAGCCCTGCACTTTGCCCAAAGTCCGCCGGCGAGTTTATGACATCTATCAATGATTCACAGATATTTTAGAAAGAAATATCAGTTTATGGACAGGAGATAGGATTTTATGTTTAAAAATACGAGGTTAGCGAACAACGATGCAACAAGGGAATAACAAAAAAGGGTTACCCCAATAGACAACCCTGTCCATTGGGGTAATACCTACGTTAAAGCTTATCAATAAGCTTTTTAAGATCCTTACTACCACGGTTTTGCTGATTACGTTCCGCCCAGTCACTCAAGGCTTTTTTAGCACGCTGCTGTAATTCATTACGCAACAACGGCTCAACATTCAATTGATAGCTGAGCTGAGTCCATGGGCCATAAATACGCAGCGGAATATCGGTATTTTGCAACATCTTGACCAAGTTGTCTTGTCCGCTCCAGCCCTGCATAACCCGTACCGCCAGATTCATGTCACAGCTTTGCTCAGGTAAAGTAAGCACGCCACTGCCTTTAATGGAAATCAGCTCAGAGTCAGCACTGAGATTACTGACTTTCATCGCACCGTGGTTCAAGGCCAGATTGGCTTGTAGCTGTTTAACCTCAGTATAACGTTCATAGCGGTCCTGGCCTTTTACATCACCGGAGCTACGAGCGACCGCCTGCTGAATAAGCTGCTGGATATTTAAACCCTCCAACCGCGCATTATTCATGCTGAACTGTGCATCGCCTTTCCAGCGGTGGTTAAATGCATCGACATTGAGACCATCTCCAGTTAACTGCGCCTGCATGGAGAATTTACCCGTCATCGCTTGTGGCAAGCCGGCTGCCACTAATATCGGCCCCAACTGCATATGATTTATCACCGGATTAATCGTCGCTAAAACCTTCTTGCCCGTGACATCCAGTGTTCCCGGCAAGGAAAAGTCACCCTCTAGCGCACTGCCAGTTAGACGGCTAATCTCAAGGTTACCGCGCTGATTTGACCCTTGTAGATTGAGCTGATTGACCTTAATTCCACGATAAACCAAATTATTAGCAGTGAGGGTAATTTGCGCGGTAAAGTCACGTAACGTTCGCAAATCTTGCCCGACATCATCATCATCCTGAATAGCAATAACTGGGGCTGTTACGGCATGTAGCTTGGCAGCCTCTTTGCTGGCTAAGGTACTTTTCGGCTCCCAACCAAAGATGGCATCCAGATTGAGATTATCCGCAGCCAGATTGATGACATAATCGGGTGCTTCGCCTAGCGTTGCTTTAGCACTCCCCGTCAATTGGTTGTTATTGGCAGAAAAACTCAGTTGATTAAGCAATATTTGCTGAATATCGTGTTGATAACTGGCCTGTAATGTCCCCTCACCGCTAACGCCACCGACAGGAATGTCCGCACCTTCTAATTTATAAGTAAATTGGCTAATATTGGCGCTAAATTGCTGTGGGTAATGGCGCATGTCTGCATCCGCGACCATTGAGAAAGTAACATCCCGCTGATTACGGTTAACGCGGCTGGCAAGAGTGATATGTATTTGGCGTTGAGTGTCTTGTTTAAGTTCAAGATTGATATCGCGAACATTCACTTGATCATTGTCTGCTCGTTGCCAAATCAGCAGGCTATCGGCTATCTGGACTTTATTGATATCAAGCTTCCAACCACGGTGCTCATTAATAGGCGCACTACCGGATGGCGCAACAGGTGATCCGGGTTGTTGCTGAGCCTCACTGTCAGGTGTTAGGCGAATAACCGCCCCTTTTAGCATCACCTGTTTTACATCAAGTTGATGTGACAATAATGGCCAAAGTTTGACATCCAACCGCATATTTTCAGCGCTGACTACAGGTGCAGTGGCACCAGGGGCGATAAGCGCAGTGCGGCCTGCGATAATGCTCAGTTGTGGCCAGACATGCCAGCGTAAATCCCCATCCAGTTGCAGTTGATAACCACTTTTTCTCTCTACCTGTTTGATCATATAGGCGCGGAAGTCATTGGGATTTACCAGCAATACTAATGCGCTCATCCCTGCAACTAATACGATCAGCAGGATAACTAACGTAGTCAGCAATCGTCTCATGACATCCTCTTGTCTACACCAGCTAAAAAGTCCAAACAGGCTAAAATTTCAGCGAGAAAAATGACACTAGTCTTCATCTATACGACTGGCCACTGCGCCTTGTTGACCACGATATTTTGCATCCTGACGGCTATTGTAAGGGCGGGCCGCCGGGCCAGAGAGGGGTTCAAAACTCAACGCACCAATTAGCATTCCTGGACGCAAAGCCAATGGCAACTTACCTGAATTATAGAACTCCAGCACGATTTTGCCTTGCCAACCGGGATCGATGCGATGTGCAGTGACATGTACCATTAGCCCAAGACGGGCTAAAGAGGAACGGCCATCAAGCCAGCCGACCAGATCGTTAGGGATAGTCACTGACTCTAAGGTCACCGCCAGCGCCAACTCCCCCGGATGTAGGAAGAAAGCTTCCCCTTCCGGCAGATTGATTTCATCACTCATAACCCGCTCCAGCGCTTCGCTGACTTCATCCTTCGGGCCACTTAAATCAATAAATGCCGCCGTGTGACCACGGAACACCCGGAATTGGTTGCCTAAGCGAACATCGACTGTAGCACCATTGATACGCTCTACCGGTGGACGTGGATCAATACCCAATTTACCGCTGTCCAGCCAGGCTTCTATGTCACGATCGCACAGTCTCATTGCTCATAATTCCCATCAAAATTTGCATGTTACAGCTTATAGACTACGCAAGCTGCCATATAAAGAGGCAAAGGTCCAGACGAACATTATTCAAAGAACTGACTGATTTTCGCTTTTAGAATATCGATCGCAATTCGGTTCTTGCCGCCGCGTGGAACAATAATATCAGCGTATTGTTTGGACGGTTCTATAAATTGCAGGAACATCGGACGCACTGTTTTCTGATATTGGACCATAACGGAATCCATCGAACGACCACGTTCATTGACATCACGCTTCATACGGCGCATCAGGCAGATATCCAATGGGGTATCAACGAAGATCGAGAAATTCATCTCCTGGCGCAGGCGGATATCCGTCAACAACAAGATCCCTTCCAGAATAATGACTTTTTTCGGTTCTAAATGAACGGTTTCTTTTTTACGGGTGTGTTCAGTGTAGCTATAAAGTGGCAGTTCAACGGACTTGCCCGCTTTCAACGATTGCAAATGTTCCAGCAATAAGTTGTGGTCCATGGCGCTGGGGTGGTCATAGTTAGTTTTGACCCGCTCTTCCATCGACAGATGGCTTTGGTCTTTGTAATAACCATCTTCAGGAATAACGCCAATATGTTGGTCGCCTACCTGCTCACGCAATTCGCGATATAGCGTGCTGGCGATAAGACTTTTTCCGGAGGCAGAGGCACCCGCTATCCCGATAATGACGCACTGGTGTGCTTTGTCAGTCATAAAATTAAAGACCTGATTACGAAGTGTGAAGGGAGACAAAGCACGCAAGGTGCTTCTGGCGCGCCAATTATAAGGAGTTAGCCGGTCTGACGCCAGTGCTATACCCTGCGTATCAGCAATTACAGCGGTGTTGGCGACTCTCAATTGCCCGAATCACTGACCTGTGTCAATTCATCGGGATTTATTCGTTTGCCGCCGACCTGTAATTCCCATTACGTTAGGTATTACTCTTCACGTTTGACGACGCACCGGCTGGCGGTAATTACACCGCGCGGAATGAAATTTCCGTCGGGATCGCTTCACCTTGCCAGTACATTTCGGCTGCCACATTGGCCGTCAGTTGGCGATAGATATCCGCAAAGTCGCTGTCAGGTCGGCTGACAACCGTTGGCTCGCCGCGATCAAGATCTTCGCGCAATGAGATATTCAACGGGATTTGGCCCAGCAATTTACAATGGTATTTCTGTGCCAGTCTCTCCGCTCCGCCGGTACCAAAAATAGGCTCCAGATGGCCGCAATTGCTGCAAATATGCATGCTCATGTTCTCAACAATACCCAGCACTGGCACATGGACCTTCTCAAACATCACAATGCCTTTCATGGCATCGATCAAGGCGATATCCTGTGGTGTTGTCACCACCAGCGCCCCGGTAACCGGAATGTTTTGCGATAGCGTTAACTGGATATCACCGGTACCCGGCGGCATATCGATCACCAGATAGTCCAGATCCGGCCATAAAGTATCTTGCAGCATCTGCATCAATGCTTTGCTGGCCATTGGCCCGCGCCACACCATGGCATTCTCGTCGGTGACTAAATAACCAATCGAGTTGGTGGCCAGGCCATGGGCCATAATCGGTGCCATATGTTTACCATCCGGCGAGGTAGGCCGCTGATTCATGGTACCCAGCATGTTCGGAATGGAAGGGCCATAGATATCGGCGTCCAAAATACCGACTTTTACGCCCTTTTCTGCCAGCGCCAATGCCAGATTGACAGCAGTGCTGGATTTACCCACCCCGCCCTTACCGGAACTGACCGCCAGAATATTACGCACACCTTTAATCGCCGGCTGGTCATTTGCACGCTTCAGGGTGGTGATATTATGCGAAAGTTTCCAGTCGATGGCTTTAGCACCGGTCACCGCCAGCAATGCTCCGCTGACTGACTCTTTCAATGCCCCAAAACCCAATTGCCAGGCAAAAGGCATCACCAGTTCGATATGCAGCACATTGTCCAGTAAGGCACAGTGATGAATAGCGCGCAGCGTGTTGAGATCCTTTTGCAAGGTTGGGTGGGTAAAGGCGGTAAGAACTGTTGAAATTTGTGATAACAGCAGGTCTGGGGTGGTCTGCTCAGGGGATTTTGGGCTCATCCCGGCTCCTTGAATTTATTGTTATTCATCTTTAGATAATAATAGACAGTGTACCAGATCTCGATAGCGCCTGTGTGGGCCGAATCATGAGAAAATGGGGTCAGGCCACATAACGGTTCAGGTTAATAACCAAAGGTGCTGAAAACCGACCAAAATGGACCTGTTATAACTTAAGACAAGGTGCTGCTTGCCTTACCCTAGCGGCAAGCGGGCTTATCGGTTAACATCAAAGACCCTTTAATCGACATAAAGAAAGCAATTTCCCACTATGGCTCAAGTCGCGAAAAAAATATTGGTGACGTGCGCGCTACCATACGCTAACGGTTCTATCCATCTCGGCCACATGCTCGAGCACATCCAGGCAGACATCTGGGTCCGTTTCCAGCGAATGCGCGGCAACCAGGTTCATTTTATCTGTGCAGATGATGCTCACGGCACCCCTATTATGCTGAAAGCTCAGCAGTTGGGTATCGAACCTGAGCAGATGATTGCCGAAATGAGCCAGGAGCACCAACAGGATTTCGCCGGTTTCGCTATCAGTTATGATAACTATCACTCGACCCACAGTGATGAAAACCGTGAACTGTCGAGCCTGATATACGGCCGCCTGAAGGCAAATGGCTATATCAAGAATCGCACTATTTCTCAGCTCTATGATCCTGAGAAAGGCATGTTCCTGCCGGATCGTTTTGTCAAAGGCACCTGCCCGAAATGTAAAGCGCCGGATCAATATGGCGATAACTGTGAAGTTTGCGGCGCAACCTACAGCCCGACTGAGCTTATCAATCCGCGATCTGCCGTTTCCGGTGCGACACCGATTATGCGCGAATCGGAGCACTTCTTCTTCGACCTGCCAGCTTTTAGCGCTATGTTGCAAGCCTGGACACGCTCCGGTGCACTGCAAGAACAAGTCGCGAACAAAATGCAGGAATGGTTTGAATCTGGCCTGCAACAGTGGGATATCACCCGCGATGCGCCCTACTTCGGTTTTGAAGTCCCGGACGCGCCGGGTAAATATTTCTACGTCTGGCTGGACGCCCCGATCGGTTACATGGGGGCATTTAAAAATCTGTGTGATAAACGTCCTGATCTAGACTTTGATGAATTCTGGCGTGAAGGCTCTGAAACTGATCTTTACCACTTCATTGGTAAAGACATTGTTTACTTCCATAGTCTGTTCTGGCCCGCCATGCTGGAAGGCAGTAACTTCCGCAAGCCGACCAATATATTCGTCCATGGTTATGTCACGGTAAACGGTGCGAAAATGTCGAAATCCCGTGGCACATTCATTAAAGCGGGCACTTACCTCAAACATCTGGATGCTGATTGCCTGCGTTATTACTATGCCGCCAAGCTCTCTTCACGCATTGATGATATCGACTTGAATCTGGAAGATTTCGTCCAGCGCGTTAACGCCGATATCGTCAATAAAGTGGTGAATTTGGCCTCGCGTAATGCCGGTTTTATCAACAAACGTTTTGCGGGTCAGTTGGCCGATCAATTGGCTAACCCGGCATTGTATAAAACGTTCACCGATGCCGCAGTCAGCATTGCTGATGCCTATAGTAGCCGCGAATCAAGTAAAGCAATACGCGAAATCATGGCGCTGGCTGATGTGGCTAACCGTTATATTGATGAACAAGCACCTTGGGTGGTAGCAAAAGAAGAAGGCCGTGATGCCGACCTGCAAGCTATTTGCTCTATGGGTATCAACCTGTTCCGGGTGCTGATGACTTACCTGAAACCGGTATTACCGTCCCTGACTGAACGTACTGAGGCTTTCCTCAATACCGAACTGACTTGGGACAGTATCCAACAACCGTTGTTGGGCCATCAGATCAATACCTTTAAGGCGCTATTTAACCGTATGGATTTAGATAAAGTGAACGAAATGGTCGCTTCTTCTAAAGAAGATATGGCAGCGACTGCAGTGGTGGCTACTGGCCCGTTGGCTGATGACCCGATTCAGGACACCATCAGTTTTGATGATTTCGCTAAAGTCGATATGCGTATCGCGCTGATCCAACAAGCAGAATTTGTTGAAGGTTCAGATAAACTGCTAAAGCTAAAGCTGGATATCGGCGGTGAAACTCGTCAGGTCTTCTCTGGTATCCGTTCAGCTTATCCGGATCCGACAGTATTGGAAGGCCGCTTAACCATGATGGTGGCTAATCTGGCACCACGCAAAATGCGCTTTGGTATTTCAGAAGGCATGGTGATGGCAGCAGGCCCTGGTGGTAAAGACATCTTCCTACTCAGCCCGGACAGTGGTGCTCAACCCGGTATGCAAGTGAAGTAATTTTCTCGCTAAAATGCCGGTCAGGGGAAACCCGACTGGCATTTTTTATGACTACTTATTACTGGCGATTTCTGGCCGCCGACCCCGTTGCCACGCCTCCAGCCAGAACAGCATATTAATAAATAAGCTTAATGAGAAAATAACAAACAGAATACTGTCCAGCAAAGAAATTTTAAGTAACGCGTGAATAATAATATTTTTATGATGTTTCATCTCGACAAACCCCGATGAAAAAAACAAAAAAACACCAATTCCACCCACGACATTCAATACCACAACCGGCCAATACCATCTTGCCAGTAGAAAGAAAATCCACGACAGAACCATCAGTGAAATAACAGCCTCATCCAGTTCGAATAACAAAAAAAAGCCAAGATACAATAAACTAAAACAGGCCAGAGCAAGCCCAAATGGATACTCTTCGGGTAAGACCGCAGCCAACTGTTTTTTACGCTCGCAAACCGGTGGTTTTATATCATAAATATTAATAAATATAAGATAAAGTAAAAATGAATCGGCTAATAATGCGGTGACTGTATTATGTGAAACCATGTCGATTATTGGAAAAAGATGAAAAACCAATAAGTAAGGACTTAGATTTTGGTAGGCTAGCCGATTGATGCAAAGCGGCAATAAGACTAATGAGTACACCGCAGGGAAAGAAAAAATCGATAGGCTTAATATTTCATCTTCCAAATCAGGAAATAATCCCATTATAAAAAAAACGAGTAATACGAATGCCAATAAATAGCGAAAAAGTAGAAACAAAAACTCACAGCGGGACAGATAAAAATAAATAGTTTTATAAGTAAAAAAACTCAAATTCAGTGGTGCCATATCAGCACTATCCTGTCTAAATTTGTATAGACTGCTAACTTTACCCATGGTGACTTTAATCCTTTAAATATCATTAACTATACAATTGTAAAAGTTATCCTATGTATGGAATTTAACCTCTATTATTTATTATTACGGATTTCTATCAGGATATCAGTCCTGAGCAGGCAACGAAATAAAAAAGTTAATCCGAAGAGGAATAACAGAATACTCACCGCGGAATAATCCACTATGACAGGAAGGTTATATAATCCACTATGACAGAAAGGTTATAATGCTATTGGTTCCCCGTATAATAACCCACCCCATCCATTTCACTGTTTATTTTAGCTATCCAAACTAAAAGATATAACGCGATCCAAAAATTCATAACAAAGTTAATTCCTTATCAAAATAGTTATGGTTATGATGCTATGCAAAGACAGATGGACGTCTAGACACAAAGATAGCTATAAAAACGGCAGCAGCACACACATTGCATAACTTATCGACACCATGACGGAGTTCCGAATGAACAAAATTTCCTTCTCTTTGCTGGCCCTAAGCCTACTGACGGCACTGCCGGCATTCGCTGCTGATACCGCCACGGTAGCCCCGATCCCCGATGCTATCGCTAAACATCCAGGGCAAATTAAAATTGCGGTGATCCGCAACTTAGGTTCCGATGACAACACCACACAATTTTTATCCGGGGTATTAAAAGAGGGTAAGCGGCTCGGTTTTAAAGTCGATACCTTCCTCAGTAACGGCGACGATGCCCGTTTTCAGGACTTCGTCAATCAAGCTATTAGCCAAAAATACGACGGCATTATTCTCTCTCAGGGCCGTGACCCCTACTCGACGGAGCTGGTTAAACGCATTGCCGCCAGTGGGATCGCAGTCTCTGTGTTTGATACCGCCATTCAGGGCGATATCCCCGGCCTGACCGTGACACAGCAGGATGATGCGTCACTGACCAATGAATCCTTCGGTCAGTTGGTCAAAGACTTCAATGGTAAAGCCAATATTATCAAACTTTGGGTCGCGGGCTTCCCACCCATGGAGCGTCGTCAGGCCGCTTATCAGGCTCTGCTGAAACAGAATCCGGGTATTCATGAACTGGAATCTATCGGTGCTGTTTCTTCAGATGTTCAAGGTGATACTGCAAATAAAGTCGGCGCAGTATTGGCGAAATACCCGAAAGGGAAAATCGACGCTATCTGGGGTACCTGGGATGCCTTTACTCAAGGTGCTTATAAAGCCTTGCAGGAAAATGGCCGTACTGAGATCAAATTATACAGCATTGATATATCGAATCAGGATTTACAACTGATGCGTGAAGCCAATAGTCCGTGGAAAGTCAGTGTTGCAGTCGATCCTAAGTTGATCGGAGCGGTTAACCTGCGTCTGATCGCCAAGAAAATTGCCGGTGAAGAGACGCCAGCCAGTTATGAATTCCGTGCCGCGTCCATTCCTCAAGCACTGTTGGCCAGCCAAACCGGCCCGGTTAATGTTGCCGGTTTGAGTAAAATCATTCCTGGCTGGGGTCAGTCAGATGATTTCAACTCACCCTGGTTTGCTACCCTTGCGGCCCAAAATGGTCAGTAAGAACAATAGAGTTGGAGTGAAATAATGGCAACGCAAAATACTTTGCCAACACCGGAATATAGCCGCAATATGCGGCTGATTGGTCATAGCGATCAGGGCGGTAAACCCGATGGTGTGCAGGTGATGGTACATCGTGGCTACGCCTATGTCGGCCATATGGTGTCGCAAGGCGTATCAATTATTGATGTGCGGGATGCGAAAAATCCGCGTTCTGCCGGTTTTATTGCCGCCCCCGCGAATACCTGGAATGTGCATTTACAAGTCCATGATGACCTGCTGCTGGTGATTAATGCCCGCGACCTGTTTGCTGACGCCAGTTTTGCCGAAGAGAAAGTCTATTACACCCGCTCGGTGGCACAAACGGTCAGTACCCGTCAGGAAGGCCGCAGTTGGAGCGCAGGGCTTCGTATTTTTGATATTTCGACGCCAGATAAACCCCGCGAGATAAGCTTCCTGTCGCTCGATGGCATCGGTATCCACCGCATCTGGTATGTCGGGGGGCGTTGGGCCTATGTTTCTGCGTTGCTGGATGGCTACAGTGATTATATCTTCCTGACCATTGATCTGGCTGACCCGCAAAAACCACAGGTTACAGGACGTTATGCTTTACCCGGTATGCATACCGCAGCCGGTGAACAAGCAAGCTGGCCTGAAGGCAAACGCTATGCTCTGCATCATGCCATCATCAGTGGTGATACCGCTTATGGCAGTTGGCGTGATGGCGGCCTGACCTTGTTGGATGTCAGTAACCGGTATGAGCCAAAACTGATCAGCCATCGCAACTGGAGCCCACCCTTTGGTGGAGGTACCCATACCGCGTTACCTCTGCCGGATCGCGATTTGTTGATTGTGCTGGATGAGGCGGTGCTGGATAACCAGGAGGATGGCGAGAAACATATTTGGGTGTTCGATATCCGCGAACCGACGGATCCGATCAGTATCTCGACATTTCCGGTACCGGATGAACGGGATTATGTGAAAAAAGGTGCTCATTTTGGCCCGCATAATCTGCATGAAAACCGGCCCGGTAGTTTTATCAGTTCATCACTGATTTTTGCCACCTACCAGAATGCCGGGATCCGTGCTTATGACATCAGTAACCCGTATCAACCGAAGGAGACCGGCGCTTTAGTTCCGGCCGCCCCGGAGAAAATGATGGATAAACGCCCAGGTCGCCCACAAGTGATTCAGTCATGTGATGTGTTTGTCGATGCGCAGGGCATTATTTACAGCACCGATTATAACGGTGGTTTGTCTATCATCGAGTATTTAGGCTAATTATCCTTTCGTCGTTGAAGCCGCAGGTGTGTCTATTAATGGCAGGTCGATTTAAGTCGATCTGCTGTTGGCAAAAAAAATTTTCCAGCCCCCCTCTCTTTCTTATCACAATAGTCTACTGTAATGGGCTAAGCCACTGTCGTAGTGCCGGGTGAGCAGCCCTTTTCTGCTTAAAATCCGCACAAAAACAATTCATTACCTGATAATTAACAATAAGAAAATACCATGAAAGGATTTCCATCGCGTGTCACCAATCTACTGATTGCTTCGTTGGTATTGACCATTGGGCGGGCAGTGACATTACCCTTTATCACCATCTATCTGGCCGAGCATTTTCAGTTGGCCCCCGATAAGGTCGGGCTGGTGTTAGGGGCCAGTTTGACACTGGGTATTTTCACCAGTTTGTACGGCGGCTATCTGGTGGATAAATTCAATAAAAAGCAGTTGATTCTGTGGGCAATAAGCTTGTTTTCTGCCACGTTTTTTACTTTGCCATGGATTGAACATCCCGCTTGGATCATCCTAATTTTGGCGCTGCTGCATTCGGCATACTCAGTTTACGCTATCGCTATCAAAGCCTGTTTTGCTGACTGGTTGCCCGTCCATGAACGTATCAAAGCGTTTTCGGCCAACTACACACTGGTCAATGTCGGTTGGGCGGTTGGCCCGGCGGTGGGGGTACTGGTGGTGGGTTTTGGCCCGCAACTGCCTTTTATCATTTCAGGTGTACTGGCACTGTTGGTTGCCATCGTGTTGAAATTCAGGATAAGCAGTGCTGATATGTCCGTCGCAGAACGTGCTCCGACCGAGTCTGTGCCTGATTTCCGCCAAACATTTCGTATTTTGCGCCATGATAAGCGATTGATTTACTTCACTCTCGGCAGCATGCTCAGTGCCATTGTGTTTGGTCAATTCTCCGGCTATTTATCCCAATATCTGATTACCGTTGCCGATGCTAAATTTGCCTATCAGGTGATCGGGGCGGTGATGACCGTCAATGCAGTCATTGTGATCACCCTGCAATACCTATTAAGCCGCCGGATGAATCAGCAGAACTTAATGCGCTGGCTGATGATGGGTACGCTATTCTTTATTATTGGGCTGCTCGGGTTTATGGCGGCCCAAGATTCAATTCCGTTATGGATGCTGGCAATGGCGATTTTTTCATTGGGCGAAATTATTGTTATCCCAGTCGAATACATGTTTATCGATTTTATTGCTCCGGCGAATCTCAAAGGCAGTTACTATGGGGTACAGAATCTCGGTCAATTAGGGGGGGCGCTCAACCCGGTGCTGTGCGGTTTCTTGTTAGCCTATGCCGCCCCGCAGATGATGTTCTCTATGCTGATCATCGCCGCTATTTTAGGGTTGGCATTTTTCTATCGCGGATATCGGTTAGCTAAGTGTGATCACTAGCACAGTGCTAAAGTTAATTGTATGATGAATGCACTCTGTTACTCAGGACCTTTTCTATGCGCAATGTGATGTCACCTTGCTGGCAGTATCTGCGAGCTTTCGCCATTATTTATCTCTGCCTATGGGCCGGTAAAGCGTTGTCTTTGCTGCTACCTATGTCCATCCCCGGTAGCATCATCGGTATGCTGATTCTGTTTGCCCTACTCGCTTCGCAGATCTTGCCCTCAAGCTGGGTAAAACCCAGTTGCCAGTTGTTGACCCGCTATATGGCGCTGTTGTTTGTGCCAATAGGTGTGGGTGTGATGCAGTATTACGATCAGCTCACTAAGCAACTGGGTCCCATCGTGGTTTCCTGCTTTGTCAGTACTGTGATTGTGATGGTCGTGGTGGGTTATAGCTCACAGTATATGCACCGTGAACGTAAGGTTATCGGTTCTCCGACCCATACTGAGGAGGACGAATGATCAGCAACTTGTGGTGGTCATTGCCGCTGACCTTAATGGTATTTTTCGGTGCCCGCCGCCTGGCCCGTTGGCTTAAAATGCCACTGCTTAACCCATTATTGATATCAATGGTTGTTATCATTCCCTTGCTGCTGGTCACGCATATGCCCTATGCCAACTACTTTGCTGGTAGCAAAATACTGAATGATTTACTGCAACCTGCGGTGGTGGCTCTGGCTCTCCCGCTGTATGAACAGTTGCATCAAATTCGTGCCCGTTGGAAATCCATCATTACTATCTGTTTTATCGGCAGTATTACCGCCATGGTCAGTGGCACCGCCGTTGCATTGTGGATGGGCGCGACGCCAGAAATTGCGGCCTCGATATTACCTAAATCTGTAACAACCCCGATTGCCATGGCCGTGGCTGAATCTATTCATGGTTTACCCGCCATCAGCGCAGTATGCGTTATTTTCGTCGGCATTCTGGGGGCCGTATTTGGTCATAGTCTACTGAATTTATTGAAGATAACCACCAAAGCGTCACGCGGCTTGGCCATGGGCACAGCTTCTCACGCATTGGGTACCGCCCGTTGCGCGGAGATGGATTATCAGGAAGGTGCATTCAGCTCATTGGCGCTGGTGATTTGTGGGATTATCACTTCACTGCTGGCCCCATTCCTGTTCCCAGTGCTGCTGCATTTGTTTGGCTAGTATACCGGTCATCTTTCAAACTGCAGGTGTGTTGGCTGCGTTCAAATCTGCTCCCGACAGATTTGTCATCCGAGTCACTTACGGATGTAAGCTCATCGGAATTAATGCATAAATTTGAGATAAATCTCTCATTTGAGATTTTAATTGCATGAATTTCATGTAAAACGAGATTCAGATCACAAATATAAGCCGGCAAGCTGCCTAAAATAGTATCCCGTTACTATTAGAGAGAACCCTATGCAAGCACGTTTTCACGCCCCTTGGACACGGCTTCCTGACGCACTGCAATCCGCACTTGAACCTATCCTAAGCGCAGCCGATTTTCCTGCCATGCTGACAGCGGAACAAGTGAAAATGGTAAAAAGCAGCAGTGGGTTAGATGACAATGCACTGGCTTTTGCGTTGTTACCTCTGGCAGCGGCTTGCGCACTGACGCCTATCTCCCACTTTAATGTGGGTGCCATTGCCCGTGGAGAAAGCGGCAACCTGTATTTCGGGGCCAATATGGAATTCAGTGGTGCGCCATTGCAACAGACCATCCATGCCGAGCAATGTGCTGTCACTCACGCCTGGTTACGGGGTGAAACCCGTTTAGTGTCGATTACCGTCAATTACACGCCGTGTGGCCATTGCCGCCAGTTTATGAATGAACTGAACAGCGGAATCGATCTGAATATCCATCTGCCAGGCCGCCCTGCTGCAACACTGGGGCAATATCTACCCGACTCTTTCGGCCCGAAAGATTTGGCTATCACGACATTACTGATGGACTCGGTCAATCACGGCTATACCCTGACTGAAACCGGTGATCTCACTCAAGCGGCACTTGATGGCGCGAACCATAGCCATGCGCCATACAGTCTTTCTCATAGCGGTGTTGCGTTAGAAGCTGCCGATGGCACCCTTTATACCGGCCGTTATGCCGAAAATGCCGCGTTTAACCCAAGCCTGCCACCACTGCAAGCGGCATTGATTCTAACCCATCTTTCCGGCAGAGATTGCAGCACTATCCGCCGTGCCGTGCTGGTTGAAGGGAGTGAGTCGGCACTGACTCAGTGGGATGCCACACAAGCAACACTGGCGGCACTGGGTTGCACTGAGGTAAAACGCGTGACCTTTTTAACCCAATAATACTGACCGTTCTGGGGTTACATGGCTAACCCCAGCGATCACACCCACCTCGCACTTTTAACCTGTTATCGACATATTTAACTAACAAAAGCTGTACATATTTTTCTTATCTTTTAGGATCAGGGGCAATAATGACTATCTGATAACGTCTAAGAGTAAAACTCATGGAACTTGAATACGAAAGTAAGCGCTCCCTCTATATTCCCTACGCTGGCCCAATCCTGTTGGAATTCCCGTTGTTGAACAAAGGCAGCGCTTTCACTAACGATGAGCGTAACCACTTCAACTTACACGGTTTATTGCCGGAAGCGGTTGAAACTATCGAAGAACAGACTGAGCGAGCTTACCGCCAGTATCAAGATTTCAAAAACGATGATGATAAACATATCTACCTGCGCAATATCCAGGACACCAACGAAACCCTGTTTTATCGCCTACTGGAAGCCCATCTCAGTGAGATGATGCCCATTATCTACACCCCTACTGTTGGCAAGGCTTGCGAACACTTCTCCGCTATCTATCGTCGCGCCCGCGGGTTATTTATCTCGTATCCGAACCGTGAGCACATTGACGACATGCTACAAAACGCCACCAAACAGAACGTTAAAGTGATTGTGGTGACCGACGGTGAGCGGATCCTCGGGCTGGGCGATCAGGGCATTGGTGGTATGGGGATCCCCATCGGTAAGCTGTCTCTGTATACCGCGTGTGGTGGTATCAGCCCGGCCTATACATTACCGGTGGTATTGGATGTGGGAACCAACAATCCACAACGGCTGAATGATCCGCTGTATATGGGCTGGCGTCATCCGCGTATTTCCGGTGACGAATACTACGCCTTTGTTGATGAATTCATTCAGGCAGTAAAACGTCGCTGGCCGAATGTATTGTTGCAGTTTGAAGATTTTGCGCAGAACAATGCAACCCCGCTGCTGAACCGCTACCGTGACGAACTTTGCTGTTTCAATGATGATATTCAGGGTACAGCAGCGGTCACGCTGGGTAGCCTGATTGCTGCCAGTCATGCCGCAGGCAGTCAGTTGCGCGACCAAACCGTCACCTTCCTCGGTGCCGGATCAGCGGGTTGTGGTATTGCTGAACAAATTATCGCGCAGATGATTTCAGAAGGGCTGAGTGATGATCAAGCACGAGCGCGGGTCTTTATGGTCGACCGTTTCGGCCTGCTGACCGACAAACTACCTAATCTATTGAATTTCCAAAGTAAACTAGTGCAGAAGAGTGACGCACTACATAGCTGGAATCTGGTCAATGACGCTATTTCACTACTGGATGTGGTGCGTAATGCCAAACCCACGGTGCTGATTGGTGTTTCAGGCCAGCCGGGGCTGTTTACTGAAGAACTGATCCGTGAGATGCACCAACACTGCCCACGGCCAATTGTTATGCCATTGTCTAACCCAACATCACGGGTTGAGGCACGGCCAGAAGACATTATTAACTGGACTGACGGCGCAGCATTGGTCGCCACCGGTAGCCCATTCTCCCCCGTCAGCTATAAAGATAAAATGTATCCCATTGCACAATGCAACAACTCTTATATTTTCCCAGGGATTGGCTTGGGTGTGCTGGCATCCGGTGCACAACGAGTAACCGACGGTATGTTGATGGCAGCCAGCCGAGCATTAGCTGGGTGCTCACCGCTCGCGCTTAACGGTGAGGGGGCCTTATTACCGAATATCGACGGCATTCAGGCGGTGTCAAAGACCATTGCAATGCAGGTAGGTAAAGCTGCGCAGTTACAAGGGGTGGCCATTGTTACCTCCGAAGAAGCACTGGCAAAAGCCATTGAACACAATTATTGGCAACCACAGTACCGCACTTACAAGCGTACCTCGTTCTAATACTATCCGGCC
>NZ_CQAZ01000032.1:39933-55927 GCF_001152565.1 Yersinia pekkanenii
GGATAGTCCTCAATTTACACCAAATAGACCCTACGTCATTGGAGCTACAGCCAGGCGGCCAGTAAGATAATCCCGATGAGCTGACCCACGTCAGTAATTCGGGTTATTGAACGCAGCCAACACATCTGCAGCCTCAAGGACGGAGGGGATCCCCAATAGATTTCGAGTTGCAGGAAGGCGGCCAGTAAGATAATCCCGATGAGCTGACCCACGTCAGTAATTCGGGTTATTGAACGCAGCCAACACATCTGCAGCTTGAAAGATGATGGGGATAGGTGTTGCACCACATGGGCGGGTACAGTAGCCTTGCAAATATCACCAGTGAATTAAATGTATCAAAGGCCAGAGAATGTGGAAACGCCTGATTATTAGCTTAATTACCATCGCAGGGTTGCTGATGGTGACCGCTATTGCACTCGATCGTTGGATCAGTTGGAAAACTGTCCCCTTTATCTACGATGAGCTACAAGACTTACCTCACCGGCAGGTTGGCGTGGTTTTGGGGACAGCCAAATATTATCGTACTGGTGGTATTAATCAGTTTTATCAATACCGTATTCAAGGGGCGATAAACGCTTATAACAGCGGGAAGGTCAGTTACTTATTACTCAGCGGTGATAATGCCCTGCAAAGTTATAACGAGCCGATGACCATGCGGCGTGATTTGATCGCAGCAGGCGTCGCACCCGCTGATATCGTATTGGACTACGCCGGTTTCCGTACCCTGGACTCCATCGTGCGCACCCGTAAAGTATTTGATACCAATGATTTTATTATTATTACCCAGCGTTTCCATTGTGAGCGGGCGTTATTTATTGCTCTGCATATGGGCATTCAAGCGCAGTGCTTTGCCGTTCCCTCACCGAAAAACATGCTCAATGTTAGAGTGCGCGAGATTTTTGCCCGCCTTGGCGCGTTGTCGGATCTCTATATTCTAAAACGTGAACCTCGCTTCCTTGGGCCATTGATTCCTATTCCGGCAGTACACGTAATACCGGATGATGCACAAGGCTATCCGGCAGTATCACCCGAGCAATTAGTCGAACTGGAACATCGACTGGCGCAAGAAAAAGCGAAAACTCAATAAAATAAGTATCAACCCAAGTTTATCCAAGGGGACGTGTGCCCAAAGAGCATGCCTTAATGCTCACCGTCGCCGAAGTGCCCCTTATATCTTAATCTGGGTACGTTAAACCTTTGGCTCACCCGGCTACCAACATCCATTAGCCCCCTTGCCCCAAAAATGCACTCACATCGCTTTCAACCTCGCCCATCTGCTGCAACAACTGCAACGTTTCCAGTGCCTCAGCCTCATTCAGTCGGCTCATGGCAAAACCCACATGCACCAATACCCAATGACCGATTAATGCCCCACAGGCCTGCGAGTCGGCGGCCACCAGCATAATATTGACTGAACGCCTACACCACAAACTGAGCTGGCGTCGACGCGAATGTTCGCGCAGTTGCGTAAAATGACACTGAATGATGATGCCGAGCACGGCTGGCTTGATGCAACGGCCGTTACCGGAGGAATTGCCGTCTCGGTGAGACTGGCTGCAGATATTGATATTGAGTCTGGTGATACGGTTGCCTTGGACTGGTCGGGTTATGATTTTTATGGGCAGTTAATTGCGGGCACGCCAGGTAGCCGTGTGCATGCTCCGGTTAATACCGCGGATATTGCCGCCGGTATGAAAGTCTGGATTGATGCCCGCTCACCGGCCCCGTATAAAGCTGAGACCTCGCATGTCGTCACGTTTACGGAAGGTACAGTACAACCGAGCTATATTTTAAGTTCCGGTTCAATAACTTCTCCGGCCGATGGCACAACCGAAGCACGGGTTCCCTTCACCCTGATGGATATGCGTACCGGGTTGCCGGCCAGTGGCCAGTTGCTAAATTTTAATGCCAGTGGGTCTGCGACGATTATTCCACAAAACATTAATGGCCAGGTTACGGTAGACATGTTCAGCACGGTGGTAGGAAGTCAACAACTGATTGCAACACTGAATTCAGTTCCAAGTGTGACAAGCGGTGCACCGGTTAATTTTACGGTTCTAATGGCCTAAGGGAAAATGGCAGCCGGAAAGTAGACTCGGATAAGGGGATCAAACCGCCAACAGCAGAAAAATCCCTTTGCATACGCTGGCTATCCGTCCGCAGCGGGGACTGTTACTGCCAGGCATAGCCACCGGGGCCTTCAGCAAACAAGACATTTTGTAGCCCTACTATCCTGTTAGTCGCATCATCATGGGTATAAAGGATATTTTGGTTATAGAGCGGGTTAAGCAATAATAAATTAACCCGTTTAAAACGTACCACAGAGAAAGAGAGTGTTCTGAGTTCATTAACTAAATCGGTTATATCCCGTAGCAATAATAATTTTTTCGATACCGTGAACAGTGTATCTTGCCAGAATTGAGCCAATGTGGGATGGGGTAGCTTTATTGCTCTATCCATATACGCCGTAATTAAGCCCAAAAAAAGAATGATAGCTACTTTAAAGTATTGAAATGAACAAATATATATTAAATAGCGATAAGCTTGATCTGGGTTAACAAACAATTTTCCCGTAATTTATTGGCCTTATCAATCCGTTGAAATTACATCTCATTTACATCATAAGATAAATAACACATTGAGTTATATGCAATATAAACTCTCATTTACGATGCCAAAACAGCACCATCGCTATATAAACTAATACATATTGATAATAAGTGTTTTATTAACGATATGTGACAAAATATAGACTGAGACTTCCAATAAAAAAGCCAGTCAATTAACTCAGACTGGCTTTTATTTTGATACAACCATTTACCATCAGTAATGGATTATTTTTTCTTCGCGTATTTCAGTGAGTCTAATGCTACGGCAAAGATAATGATCGCACCCTTGATAATGTACTGCCAATATGGGTTCACACCGATATACGTCAAGCCGTAGTTAATCACAGTAAAGATGATGACCCCAGTCACTACGCCGATAACCGTACCGACACCACCACTGAAGGACACCCCCCCCACCACACAGGCAGCAATAGCATCTAACTCATACATAAAGCCAAGGTTATTGGTGGCACTACCGATACGGCCCGCTTCCAACATCCCGCCGAAAGCATAGAACACACCAGACAGGGCATAAATCATGATCAAGTTTAGTGGTACATTTACGCCAGAAACTTTTGCTGCTTCCGGGTTACCGCCGATAGCGAAAATATTCTTACCAAAGCGGGTTTTGTTCCACAGTACCCAAACAAAGCCAATAGCAATCACGGCATAGAAGGTGATGTAGGACAGTTTAAAATCACCAAACCGTAAGAACCCTTGAGCAAAGGTTGAGAACCCCGGATCAAAACCGGCAATCGGTGATGCACCAACAAAGTCGTAATACAGAGAGTTAATCCCGTAAACGATAATCATGGTACCCAATGTGGTGATAAATGGCGTCACATTCAGGTAAGCAATGATAATACCGTTAACCAGACCAATAATCGCACCAATCAGACAGACCGTTAAAATAACAATCGGGATCGGTACAGTGTGCAAATCAGGGAAAACTTTATTAACGTTATCCATTGCTTGCAACATGGTTGCGGCGACTACCGCAGCCAACCCCACTTGACGACCCGCTGACAGATCCGTCCCTTGGGTAACAATCAGGCCCGCCACACCCAATGCAATAATAATACGCACCGACGATTGAGTCAGAATGTTACTCAAGTTCATCAGACTTAAAAATGTTGGATCCTTGACAATAATAATTGCCAGCAATACGAATAAAACGACATAAATCCCGCCCTCTTTAAGGTAAGTGAGCATGCTTTTCTTATTTAACGCATTCATAATAAGAACCTTCGACTAGATTAGAGATGCAAGGATGCAAGACGTAATATTTCATTCTGCGTGGTTTGTTTGGTATCAACAATTCCCGCAACCTGACCATTACTCATTACCAAAATTCTGTCAGTGATCCCTAATAGCTCAGGCATTTCAGAGGAAATAATAATAATTCCTTTGTCTTTCTTCGCTAATTCAGTCATTAACTGATAGATTTCAAACTTAGCACCGACATCGATACCTCGAGTCGGCTCATCCAACATTAATATTTCTGGCTGAGTCAGTAGCCAACGGCCAATAATTACTTTCTGCTGATTACCACCCGATAATGAACCAATACTGGTGCGGTGACCGGGGGTTTTTACCCGCATAGCATCGATTACCCATTGGGTATCGCTCTTCATGCGGGCATTATCCAGCAGCCCAAATTTATTTTTATAATTACGAATATTAGATATCAGGGAATTAAAACCAACATCGAGATAAGCATAAATCCCGGTTGAACGGCGTTCTTCAGTCACCAGCGCAAAACCATGATTAATGGCTTCATTCGCACTGTGGTTATTAATACTCTGACCATGCAACTTAATGGTCCCGGTCACTTTTTCGCGGATACCAAATAAAGTCTCGACAATATCGGTACGCTTAGCCCCCACCAGACCGGCAATGCCCAAAATCTCGCCTTTATGCAAATCAAAGGAAATATCACGGATAGAGGGTTGGCGTAGTGAGGTCAGGTTTCTCACTTCCAGAATGACTTCGCCAGGTTTGTTCAGCCGATCGGGGAAACGCTGACTGAGTGAGCGACCTACCATCATGGAGATTATCTGATCCATGGTCAGCCCTTCCAACGGCTGAGTGGTAATCCACTGACCATCGCGCAAAATGGTGATTTCATCGCACAACTGGAATATTTCTTCCATCTTGTGTGAGATGTAAACAATGCCACAACCGCGATCTTTCAATTTACGAATAATCGTAAAGAGATGATTAACTTCTTTTTCGGTTAATGAAGAGGTCGGTTCATCCATAATGACGATTTTGGCATTGTAAGAGAATGCCTTGGCAATCTCGATCATTTGCATTTGAGATACTGATAACGTGGCGACTTTATCGCGGGGATCGATATCAATATCTAATTCATCAAAGATGGCTTTGGTATCTTTGTACATTTTATCTTGATCGACAAAAAAACCTTTGGTTGGATATCGACCCAGCCACATGTTGTCCATCACTGTACGTTGTAACACCAGGTTTAATTCCTGATGCACCATAGAAACACCCTGCTCTAATGCTTCTTTAGAACTTTTAAATTCTATTTCTTGCCCCAGGAAGATAATACTCCCGGCGTCTTTTTTATAGATACCAAACAGACATTTTAATAACGTCGACTTCCCTGCACCATTTTCCCCCATTAATGCATGGATCGAATTTGGCCGCACTTTAAGATTTACGTTATCTAACGCCTTTACACCTGGAAATGATTTATTGACGCCACTCATTTCCAGCAACCATTCGCTAGGTTGTGCTGTATTAATATCGGCCATAGTTATACCTGGCTAAGAACGGCTACTTACCGGTTGGATATATACCGCCCCAACCTGTCAGCGCATATTCTAAAATAAGGATCAATGCCACAGAAAACCTTCAGCCTCGGTGCTGAGCTCCTTGCGCCGGGGCCAGAAGGTTAATTACTTTGGTTATATCTTGTATCGACGGTTATTTAGTAAACTGAGACAAGTTATCTTGATCAACACCGACATACGGGATACGTACGATTTTATCCTCAATTTTCCAGGTGGTGCCTTCAGCAGCAGGTTTACCGGCAGCCAGGTTTTTAGCCAAATCGAAGGTCGCTTTAGCCTGGTTGTTCGCATCATTCAGCACCGTACCCGCCATTTTGCCGGATTTAACCAACGCTAATGCTTCAGGTAAGGCATCAACACCAAATACGGGAATATTGGTTTTATTATGCGCTTTCAAGGCTTCTACTGCGCCCATTGCCATCGCATCGTTGTTGGCAATTACCACTTCGATTTTGTTTGCGTTAGGGCCAGACAACCAGGCATCCATCTTATCTTTAGCCTGTGCGGTATCCCACATTGCAGTATCTAACTGCAATTGTTGAGTTGGCAGACCTTTTTCATTCAGTGTCTTAATCACATAAGTCGTACGTGCTTCAGCATCTGGATGACCGGGTTCGCCCTTCAACAGCACAAATTGAATTTTACCGTCTTTGTTTAGATCCCATGCAGGGTTGGCTTTCCAGTGTTTAGCAATCAACTCACCCTGAATAACACCCGACTCTTTAGAGTCAGTGCCCACATAGTAAGCTTTGTCATAGCTGTCTAACGCTTTACGAGAAGGTTCTTTGTTATAGAACACAATAGGAACACCGCTTGCGCGCGCTTTATCAATAACAACCGGTGCTGCTGCGGGGTCAACCAAGTTGATTGCCAGCGCTTTTACACCTTTGGCCAGCAACACATCAATTTGATCGTTTTGCTTGGACTGGTCATTCTGGGAGTCATTCATCAGTAAGGTAACGTCAGGAGATGCTTTAGCATCTTTCTCTATCGCTTTACGGACCACGGACATAAAGTTGTCATCATATTTATAAATAGTGACGCCAATGCGGGTATCAGCTTGAGCAGCTGCGCCAAACATCATGCTGGCAACCAGGGTCGCTAATGTGAAAACCTTCTTATTCATTTGTATCTCCGGATTTATGTAGGGTAGTACAGGGTAATAACACCATCGCCTTAACGTGAGAAGGACCCATCGTTCAAAGCAGCTGACACTGAATATCTATCGTCCTTGAACGCACTCCACTCCGAGAAAGCCGCCTGATTCGTCAAAAACCATGTCATTTACAAACGCGTTGTTTGCGGAACGCGTGTTTGTAAATTGCTATTCTAAAAACCCGCTACCGTGTGTTTTTTTATCCGGTAACCGATGACATATTGATACATTCAGGTAGAAAACAACTAGAGCATAGACGGGCCGTTGTTAAGAATCTGTGAATTTTCTCACAGATTGAAAACGGTTACACAAGAATAAATACCGAACTAGTGAGCGACACCACAAATTGCGACAGAATGCCGTGGCACCAATGTCGGTTTGAAAAAATAGCTGGCGTGAGGGTCTGACGGACAATTAGCCCACTCAAGGGCCAGTTCTGTGGCTAAAGTTGCCATTGAAACAATAGGATAGCCGATTGTGGTTAATTTGGGACTGGTATAGCGGGCAATAGGGATATCATCGAAGCCCACCAGCGAAAACTGCTCAGGTACACTGATACCGTTTTCTTTCAATACTGCCAGTGCACCGGCAGCCATTGAGTCGTTATAGGCAAACACCGCACTGAGCTGCAAATTGCGCCCCAGTAAATCAATCATGGCGCGTTCTCCACCCGCTAAGTCCGGCGTGCCAAAGGCGCGCCAACTGTCAGGAGCATTGATACCAGTGGCCTCAAGTGCATTCAGGTAGCCCGTCTGCCGCTGGAGAACATCATCAATCGGGTGATTGGAACCGAGGAAACCTATTCGCTGGTGACCTTGCTTGAGCAGTAAGCGACAGGCCATTTGCGCACCGCTAACATTGTCTAATCCTACACAACGATGCTCAAAACCAGGAATAATCCTATTAATCAGAACCATACCAGGAACCTGGTCTAAAAATCCGATTAATTCACTGTCACTCAATGCCTTAGCATGCACCACCAATGAATTACAACGCTGACGGAGTAGCACCTCAATGGCATGACGTTCTTTCTCTGCCTGGTGGTAACTATTGCCAATCAGCAGATATTTTTGATGCCGCTGAGCAACCGTGTCTACCGCTTTCACCAATGCACCAAAAAAGGGATCAGACACATCCATCACCACCACACCGACCGTATCGCTACTTTGAGTTGCCAGCGCCTGTGCATTGGCATTAGGGCGGTAGCCCAGCTCTGACACGGCTTTCAGCACCGCCGCACGGGTTTCAGGGCGGATAGACGCGCTATTATTGAGGACCCGAGATACCGTAGCCAGCGAAACACCAGCCCGTGAGGCCACATCGCGAATGGTAATATTGTTTCCAGCTGAATGCAGAGCGGCCATCACCTTATCCTGTGAATCATCAGTCACCATGCGTGGGTTGGAAACCACCTGGCATGGCAGGTGGCCTATCCTACCCAGTTTGTTGAATTTGCCACGTGAAATGCGTCACAAGAAAGAAAACGTTTACATACAAATTTGCAACCCGCTCAATCATTTTTACTGTGTGGTCATATTTAAGGCTTAGTGTTGCGTGGTTGTAACACCTGGCCGCAGGCATAGGCGGTCAGTTTTCGCCATAGCCACTCGACCGGCCCTTGGGCAAAATAATGCAGCCACAACAAAGAGAAAAGGATATTACACAGCCAAACCAGTGGGACGATCGCCAACAATTGCAGGCGGTCGAGTTGTTGGTATAAACCGAAGTGATAGAAGACCAGCGTACATATCAATGTTTGCAGTAAATAATTGCTCAATGCCATCCGGCCAACCTGTGCCAACCAATGGCTGACACGCCAACCCGATAATCTTGGACCAATACCATACAGTAGCGCCAGATAGCCCACCGCCTGCAATGGAGCACCTAATTCACGGGGAACTTGGAGTAGAAAACCGGTCCAACGGTAATCCCAGCCAACCCACCATTGCAATGCCACCCCCGGTATTTGGATAACTAATGAAAGCGGTATCAAACAGGCTGCAAGCAACCGGTAATGGCGCAGGCTGAACTCGCCACGCAACCAACCGGAACGCATAAGTCCGGCACCAAAGAGCATGGAACCCGCCAGTTCCCAGCCGTATTGCGCGCCGATGGCAATTAAATTGGATGACAACAGATCCAGCCGGTTTTTCCAGGCCTCCATCCCCCCCTGCAACTTCCAGAATTGCTCATATTGCAGGTCAGCAGGCCCCGGTTGCCAGAAACGCCCAGGCTCCCCGCTGGTGATAACCCCCAGCAATAATAATACGGCCACGCCCAGCAGATAAAGCACCGCACCGGTACGCAATAAGCTGGCAGCATCTTTGGCATCGCGGATCATTCGCCAGCACACCAGCCCCATCAAACCATAAGCGAATAGAATGTCTCCATCCCAGAAGAAGATGCCGTGAATTAATCCCAATAATAACAATAAGGAAAGTCGCGCCCGTATCCAACCTTTGCCCCGTTTTAGTAACAGCTCAAGGCCGGCACCAAACAAAATGGCAAAAATCGACAAGAACTTCACCTGCGCGACCATATCGAGAATGGCCCAAGTCCAGGCATCTGACCGCGAAGGAAGGCCCAGATAGGCGGGATTAAGATAGGCGGCCTTTGGTAAGCCAAAAGCGCTGATATTGAGCAGCAGGATGCCAAGGATGGCCAGCCCTCGCGCAATATCTAACGTTGCGATGCGTTGACGCATACCCGACATCCTGTATACGGGCACCCATTGGTGCCCTTTCTGGCAAAAGGCTAATTAGCCGTTGTGACGTTAGCTATTATGGCGCACAGCGCGTAAGAATTCCTGGCGAGTATTCTGGCTGGATTTAAATAACCCACCTAATGATGTGGTGGTGGTCGCACTGGTGGCATCACGAATGCCACGGGCTTTGACACAATAATGCACTGCGTCAATAGAAACTGCGACATTATTAGTGCCCAACAACGTTTGCAATGCCAGCAGAATCTGCTGTGTCAGTCGCTCTTGAACTTGCGGGCGCTGCGCAAAAAACTGCACGATACGGTTAATTTTAGACAAACCAATCACGCTATCTTTCGGAATATAGGCCACGGTAGCTTTACCGTCGATAGTCACAAAATGATGTTCACAGGTACTGGTCAGGGTGATATCCCGTACCGTAACCATCTCATCGACCTTCATTTTATTTTGAATTAAGGTGATTTTAGGGAAATTTTCGTAATCCAGTCCGGAGAAAATCTCATCAACATACATCTTGGCAATACGTCTTGGCGTATCGGCCAGGCTATCGTCAGACAAATCAAGATTCAATAATTGCATGACTTCCGTCATATGTTCCTGAATCCGGCTCTTGCGGGTTTCAGCATCTAATACTTGTTTGCGCAAAGGGGTTTCAAGACCACGGGCCAGCAGCGCGTCATGAACCAGCTCAGCTTCTTTACTTAGCGATGACATTCTTTTCTCCAACAGGCTACGTATCCGGACAGGATAAACATGATGCAGGTCACGTTCGGATTTTGCCCCACACTGTAGTTGAGAGCAAAATGATTATCCAGTGATTGTTATTCATATCCAACTGCACTTTGTATCATGATGAAAGAGTGGCATCTGCTTTTATGGTGTTATCGGCGGTCATCGCCTCACCCGCCCTGGCCGTGGTTTTGATAACCAAGCCTCCGGCAATAATCAATGCGACCACCGCCACATACAATGCGGGCTCCAGCCGATGAGTCAACGTAGTGGAAATAGCCGATAATATTGGGCCAACCAGTTGCCCGATGGCATAACCGGTGGTTAATAAACCGGCCATATAGCGGGTGTGCTCTGGTGCCAACTCGCGGCCATGCTGTAATGAAAGCTGCACCACGCTCAGGAAACCACCGCCGGTCAGTAGTGCACCTAACGCAAGCCCGCTGACTCCCGGCACTAACGCACACAATACGCCCAGAGCCTGAACCCACAGTGTTAATGCCAGCCGAGTTTGTGACGTCAGGCAACGGCGAGTCAAAATACCGATAATGATCCCTATCACTGCCGCCCCGCCGAACACCGGCCAGATAAACTGGGCAAACAGGCTATCCGGAAAACGTGCGCTGGCCATTTGCGATAAAAACGTCGCTGGCAAAATATAACCAAAGCCAGCCAGACTGTAGCTCCATATCAATCTTTTCAGCGCGGGAGTCAATGTCAGTGGGATGGCGGCAATATGCGGCCGATGTAACTCACCACTGCGTGGCAGATTAATACTGATAGCAGCAATAATAATCAGTGCCAATAGGCCATATACCCCCCATGCCTGAGCGGCAGATAAACCATAGCTATGAATCGCCACAGCTAACATACCGCTGATGAATATTCCGGCCCCCGGCCCGGCGAAGACAGCGGCACTGAGTGCCGGACGGCCGAAATGAGCCAAACGTTCGTTAGTCCAGGCGGCAATCAACACCATCGACCAACCACTGGCCCAGCCAATGGCAAAACGTACCACGCCATGCCACCACGGCCCATCAACGACCGCGGATAGCAGCGTCAGCGTTACCGCCCCCCACAATCCGAGCCATAAACGGCGCTCAACATGGCGGCTGGCGCGCATGGCATCAAAGGCACCAAACAAGTATCCCAGGTAATTAAATGCCGCCACTAACCCCGCACCGGTCAGGCTGAATTGGTGTTCTGCAATCATCAGTGGCACTTGTGGTGTAAAAGCGAATCGGCCAATCCCCATTGCCACCACTAATGCCAGAAAACCACTTAATGCAATTCTTAATGCCATCTGCCCTGCCCGTTGCTTGCTGACAAATGATCACTGCCAGACGGTTAAAAGAAAGTTGCCAATATCATGCCTGAGCTTTAGAATCACAAAAAATGAATAATACTCATTAAGTTCATCACAAAAAGAGAATACCCATGGATCTGACCCAGCTACGCATGTTCTGCTGCGTGGCGGAAACCGGTTCCGTTGCCCGGGCAGCGGAGCAGATGCACCGCGTTCCTTCAAATTTAACGACCCGCCTGCGCCAACTTGAAATTGAACTGGGTGCAGACTTATTCATCCGTGAAAAACAGCGCCTGCGGCTGTCGCCGATGGGACATAATTTCCTCTGCTATGCTCATCGAATTCTGGCACTGAGCGAAGAGGCAATGAGCATTACCCATGCAGGTGAACCGGCAGGTAACTTCCCGTTAGGATCGATGGAAAGCACGGCGGCAACCCGCCTACCCAATCTGTTAGCGGCCTATCATCAGCGCTATCCCAAGGTCTCTTTGTCACTGACTACCGGTACCTCCGGTGAAATCATCGAACAAGTTCGTGCCGGTACACTGGCAACAGCATTAGTCGATGGCCCGGTGCAACATGATGAACTGCACGGCTGCCGCTCTTTCGACGAGCAACTGGTGATCATTTCGTGTCTGGGTCACCCACCGATTATGCAAGCCGGTGATGCCGGGGATGAGACACTGTTTGCCTTTCGCGCCAGTTGTTCTTACCGGCTGCGGCTGGAAAGTTGGTTCCGTCAGGCTGGCGTATTGCCCGGTCATATTATGGAAATTCAGTCCTACCACGCCATGCTGGCCTGTGTAGCCAGTGGTGCCGGGCTGGCACTCATTCCACATTCAGTATTAGCGCTACTACCGGGTCATGAACGGGTGCAAGTCCATCAATTACTCCCCGATATTGCCGATACCGCAACCTGGCTAATCTGGCGTAAAGACGCTTTTAGCCCCAATGTTCGGGCACTCAAAGAGCTGATCATTGAGCAGATTGAAACTCAATGATTGGGCAGAAAAGCACCGGTTTGCGACCATAATCTATACAGCCATTATTTACTGTTATCTCGAATAAACACATGCAACATATATGATACATAAAGAATATGTTTATATAACACTCATCATACAGAAGCTATAGGAGCAACACCATGGAGATGATTAAAACCCGCGCCGCTGTCGCATGGGGGCCAAACCAGCCGCTATCGGTTGAAGAAGTAGATTTGATGCCACCACAAAAAGGCGAAGTGCTGGTGCGAATTGTCGCCAGTGGCGTATGTCACACCGACGCCTACACCTTATCGGGCAAAGATCCTGAAGGGGTATTCCCGGCGATCCTCGGCCATGAAGGTGGCGGGATTGTAGAAGCAATTGGTGAAGGTGTTACCAGCGTTGCGGTGGGCGACCACGTTATCCCCCTATACACGCCAGAATGTGGTAAATGTAAATTCTGTCTTTCCGGTAAAACCAATTTGTGTCAGGCGATCCGCAGCACGCAGGGTAAGGGCCTAATGCCAGATGGCACCACCCGGTTCTCTAAAAATGGCCAGCCAATTTACCATTATATGGGCACCTCAACCTTCGCTGAACTGACGGTTGTGCCGGAAATATCACTGGCAAAAATCAATAAAGAAGCGCCATTAGAAGAAGTTTGTCTGCTCGGTTGCGGTGTTACCACCGGTATGGGTGCGGTTATCAATACTGCCAAAGTCAAACCTGGCGACACAGTGGCAATCTTCGGTCTCGGTGGCATTGGTTTATCCGCCGTCATTGGTGCACAAATGGCTGGCGCCAGCCGGATTATCGGCATCGACCTTAACACCAGTAAATTCGAGCTAGCCCGCAAACTGGGTGCGACAGACCTGATCAACCCGAAAGATTATGATAAACCTATTCAGGATGTGATTGTCGAGCTGACCGATGGCGGCGTAGATTTCTCATTTGAATGTATCGGTAACGTCAATGTTATGCGTTCAGCGTTGGAGTGCTGTCATAAAGGCTGGGGCGAATCCGTGATTATTGGTGTCGCGGGGGCCGGTGAAGAGATCTCAACCCGCCCATTCCAACTGGTAACAGGCCGTGTATGGCGTGGCTCAGCATTTGGTGGTGTCAAAGGCCGTTCCGAGTTACCGGGCATTGTGCAGCAATATATGGATGGGAAATTTGCCCTGAACGACTTCATTACCCATACCATGGGCTTAGATCAAATCAATGAAGCTTTTGATTTAATGCACGAGGGTAAATCTATCCGCACTGTGATTCATTTTGATCAATCTTCAGACAATAAAAATAAATAAGGCAAGAGGCAGACAACGCATGAATACGTCACTTGAACTTATCGAAGAGCACCGGATGTTTGGCGGATGGCAACAGCGCTACCGCCACGCCGCCAGCAGCCTGAATTGCAATATGACTTTCAGCATCTATCTGCCACCACCACGGGACGATAACCCACCGCCAGTGCTTTACTGGTTGTCGGGGCTAACCTGTAATGATGAAAACTTTACGCTGAAGGCGGGTGCACAGCGCATCGCGGCAGAACTGGGGTTGGTACTGGTAATGCCGGATACCAGCCCGCGCGGCGATGACGTGCCTAATGATGATGGCTATGATTTAGGGCAAGGTGCAGGGTTCTATCTCAACGCAACCCAAGCACCTTGGGCTGAGCATTTCAGGATGTACGATTACATCAGTCAGGAATTGCCAGTACTGATCCGCGATCATTTCAGTGTCAGTGAACGTCAATCTATCTGCGGCCATTCAATGGGCGGCCACGGGGCATTGATGTTAGCACTGCGTAACCCGCAGCAATATCAGTCAGCCTCGGCCTTTGCGCCAATAGTGAATCCGTGTCAGGTACCCTGGGGCCGCAAAGCCTTTGCTGCCTATCTGGGCACCGATGAGAGTCAGTGGTTACAATATGATAGTTGCCACTTACTGACTCATGCACAGACCAAACTACCGATGCTAGTAGATCAAGGTGATGGCGATCAGTTCCTCGCCGACCAATTACAACCCGCAAAATTAGCCGAACTGGCACGCCAGCGTGATTGGCCGTTAACTCTGCGCATTCAGCCGGGTTATGATCATAGCTATTTCACCATAGCCACATTTATTGAAGACCACCTGCGTTTTCATGCAGAATACTTACATCCGTAACGGATATAAATAAACCTCTCCTCAATAATAAAATTAAAGCTTCTGCGGAGGCTTTAATTTATCACATTGGAATAGATGTAATCACCCCTATTATATAAAAATCTAATAAACTTAAAATAAAATAATAACACAGCTAAGTTTAACTCATTAAATTAACCTTAAAAATATTGATAAAACACAAAAATATAATTACACATAAATAGAACGGCACTTTCTGGCGTTTAATTCCATGCAAAGATAATCATTTAAATGGAGAATTATATGAATCTTTCAGAACAATCAGATGATAAAAAAACAAATCACGACCACTTAATGGCGCTAAAAGGTAAATTACAATCATTAGAGAAATCATTTAAGAATAATGCATTGTATATAAGTGATTGTGAAATAGAAAAAATAAAAAATAATACCCTGCGAAGAAAAATAACCGCATGGAACTGGTCAAGAAGTTTTGCTGAATAATAAAAGATATGTGCTATTCAGAAACCATTAATTAGGCCATAAATCATTAATGGCCTAACCTTATCTCACATAGCAGTAACAGTGAAAGAAATTAAACACACCTTATAGGTTTCAAGATGTAGGAAAACCTAAAACAGGCGCATCCAATACATTTATGACTTGAAATTACCGGTATAAATAAAGTGAGACATTTCCGTATGCTTACAAGTGAATTTATTAATGATGTCAAGCTTAGCCCGATGGCAAGTCTATTAGCAATAATAATAACGGCTTTAGGCATGCTCTCATCGTTTTTAGTATTACTGCTTTATTTAACTGATCGCAGTATTGAAAGTTACCACGATGACCACGCACAACTATATCGCATAGAAACTCAGTTTAACTTGCCAAACGGTGACGACGTAAAATCAGCACAGGTCCCTTTTCCGTTGATCCCAGCATTGCAGAATGCAAAAAATATTAAAGAGGTTATCTATGCTCTACGTCTATTTACAGATTTAAAAGTGAATGAACAAACTCACAGAAAAGTAGAGATTTATGCCGTTAGCCCTAACTTCTTCAATGTCGTTAATCCCTATCAACTAAGTAATGATCAACCTAATCTATATGAACCAAATTTTTCTCAACACCGCCCCCCTCTGACTCAGAATGAGATTATCATTACACCTGAATTTAATCGTCAATATCTTCACCTGGATAATCCGGTCGGACACGTTATCACCTTAGGGAATAAAGGCCAATTCGTCATTAAAGATATGGTTAGTTTGCATAAGGGGAGCCGTTTTAAAACTAAGGCCGTGATTGCATTTTCCCCTGAATTAATCGATGGCTATCATGATAAAAGGCATGATTGGTACGATATGCACGCTTATGCGTTTGTTACTATGGAAGCAGGAGAAAAACCCAGTTCTGAACAATTGAATACACTCGTTACCCGTTATGCGCCCCAACTCCCTGGCGCGCCGTTTAGCCCCGAAGAGTTCATTCAGTTATCTGCACGTAATATTACCGATTGAATAGACCCCAGTTTCCTAGACGGTAG
>NZ_CQAZ01000033.1 GCF_001152565.1 Yersinia pekkanenii
TAACGGGTGGCCTTTTTTGTTATGGGTTCTGACGTGCGGGCCTGGCTGCTGCCTTACCATTTCCAGCAGCTTGCCAAGTGGCGTCCAGCGTTATCTCCCTGTAACCCAGTTCTATTCCCAACGGTGCCTATAAAACTCACTGACATCTACTGCGGGTGTGATCTGTCTGGTCAGCCAGATGTGCAGCAAGGCTTTTTTCAGTGGTGTTGTAACTGTCAAAAGCACGGCCTCTGATTAGATGGTTGCTGAGTTCCATCAGACATACCATCCTGATCTATAGATTGCCCTTTTCACCATGCCGATTTATCTGCTTACTATAAGTATAAGACCGAGTATTTTCTGGTATATCAGGTGGTCACCAAACCACATGATCAATCGCATTCAGCGTTATCATGTCATTCGGGATGATTTTTCTCTTGATTCTAGAGTGCTTAGTGAGCTCGAAGAGTACTTTAATCGCTCTTTTTAAGGGTTCTGCACCGTCGGATCGTTGAATCGGTAACTCGTAGGTGGTTATAACCGTTATTGATCCCCTCATTGTTGATTTTTTATCAAAAGTATTGTGTTGAATGCGGCATTTTTTGGCAATAAGACTCTTGGCATAATCACTGCAGATTTTTACCGGGAAGTTTGAGTCGTTGCCTCCCAATAATCGCCAGTTTTAAACACTAATGGCTTTTTGTCTTACAGCATACTAGCCACGATAAAAATCATCTCGGTTCAAAATAAGGAATTACTATGAGCGTACCTGCATTCGGTTTGGGAACTTTTCGTCTTCAAGATCAAGTTGTTATTGATTCAGTTAGCCAGGCGTTGCAATTGGGCTATCGGGCTATTGATACAGCTCAAATCTATGAAAATGAAGCTGCGGTTGGCCAAGCTATCGCACAAAGTGGTATTAACCGTGATGAGTTATTTATCACTACTAAGATCTGGGTTGCTAATTTAGCCCAGGGGAAATTAATTACTAGCCTGCAAGAGAGTTTATTGAAGCTGCAAACAGACTATGTAGATTTGACCTTGATTCACTGGCCTTCACCTAATGATGAAGTTTCGGTTGCTGAATTTATGGCTGAATTAAGTAAGGCAAAAGCGCTAGGGTTAACCCGCCAGATTGGCATTTCTAATTTCACCATCGATTTAATGAAACAGGCAATTGCAGCGGTGGGAGCGGAGGCAATTGCGACCAACCAAATAGAGTTATCGCCATTATTGCAAAACCGCGACGTTGTTGAGTTCGCGAGAGAAAATGATATTGCGATTACTTCCTATATGACACTGGCCTATGGCAAAGCGTTAGGTGAACCGGTGATTAAAGCCATTGCTGAACAACATAGTGCAACCCCCGCTCAGGTGATTTTAAGTTGGGCGATGCAACTAGGTTATAGCGTTATCCCGTCATCAACCAAAGTGGATAATTTGGCCAGTAACTTATTGGCGCGGGAATTATGCCTGAGTGCAGAGAATATGGCGCTGATCGCCAGTTTGGATCGTGGCGAACGATTAGTCAGCCCTGATGGTCTGGCACCAATGTGGGATTAATTATAGGTTAGGTACTGATTGAGCCACCTCTAAATTGAGGTGGCTTTTTATTTTTCAGGAGCGGCTAATGCCAGGTGTTCATTGATAAAATCAATAAAACAGCGTAATCGGTTACTGACTGCCTGATCACTGTAATAGACGGCATTAATCGGCATTGAGATCGGCAGAGTGTGCTCTACCAGTATCGGTATCAAATTCCCACGTTGTAGATCCTGTTGGATCATAAAATCTGATAGACAGGCAATGCCATTCCCCTCAAGACACAGGCGGCGCTGAGTCTCTCCGTTGTTTGACGTTAAATCTGAATTGATTTCATAAAGCTGCCCATCGTTCCCTACAATTGGCCAACGATTTAACACCGGTAAATCATTAAATCCCAGACACAAATGGTGCTGCAAATCAGCTACAGTCTGCGGCGTGCCATGCTGTCTCAGGTATGCCGGTGAGGCCAGAATATGGCGGTAACTGGTCATCAGCTTTCTGGCACGTAAGGTCGAGTCCTGCAAGGTACCAACCCTGATAGCAATATCAACCTTTCGTTCGATGAGATTGATAAACGTCTCAGATGAAACCAGCGATAAAGTCACCAAAGGATAATACTGACGGAATTCAGCCATTAGCGGTGCCAGAATATGCAACACCACAGGGGTTGAAGCATCTATGCGCAGTAATCCTTTGGGGTTCAGTTGGTTGTCTAGTAGCTCATTTTCGGCGGTAGCCATGTCACGCAAAATATTTTGTACTCGACGGAAGTAGTGTTCTCCTTCTTGGGTCAGGCTGATTTGTCGGGTTGTACGATTAAGTAGAGTCACCCCCAGCTTATTTTCCAACTTTTTTACTGTCCGGCTGACTACCGAGTTTGCTTGTTCTAATTGTTCTGCGGCACGGCTGAAGCTGCCACATTCTACCACCGTAACAAAGGTAATCAGTTCATCTGAGTTGGCTTTCATTATTGCTACTCCAGCAAAAATATTTTGATATATTGAGCATTTTTGTCATTTAACCATAGGGACATAATAGCTGCTATCAAATTGACTTATTTTTAATTAACGGGTTTCTGGAGTAGATATGCCGCTTGCCCTACTGGCACTGACCATCAGTGCATTCGCTATTGGTACCACGGAGTTTGTCATTGTCGGGCTAGTGCCGACGATTGCTGAACAATTAAGTGTTTCTGTCCCTTCCGCAGGTTTATTAGTTTCCATTTATGCATTAGGGGTCGCTATTGGTGCTCCGGTGTTAACCGCATTAACAGGGCGTATTCCGCGTAAAATGCTCTTGATCGGGCTGATGGTGTTATTCACCCTAGGCAACTTATTAGCCTGGCAATCACCCGGTTATGAATCATTAATCGTTGCCCGTTTATTGACAGGTCTGGCACACGGGGTGTTCTTCTCAATCGGTTCAACAATTGCCACCAGTTTGGTACCTAAAGAGAAGGCAGCCTCAGCTATTGCTATTATGTTCGGTGGCTTGACGGTGGCGCTGGTGACCGGCGTTCCGCTAGGGACATTTATCGGGCAGCATTTCGGATGGCGAGAAACTTTCCTGGCGGTGTCACTTATTGGTGTTGTTGCCATTATTGCCAGCGCTATTCTGGTTCCGAATAATATCCCGAATAAAGCTTCTGCCAGTGTAAAGCAGCAGTTACAGGTGTTAACTCATCCACGTTTATTGCTGATTTATGCTATTACTGCATTGGGATACGGTGGTTTTTTCACCATGTTTACTTTCCTGGCTCCGGTCATGCAGGAGCTGGCTGGGTTCTCGCCTGCCGCAGTGAGTTGGATTTTACTGGCGTACGGTGTATCGGTCGCAATTGGTAATATCTGGGGTGGCAAACTGGCGGATCGCCATGGTGCAGTGCCTGCGTTGAGCTTTATTTTTACCGCACTGGCAGCCTTGCTATTCGTTTTTCAGTTCAGTGCCAGCCACAGTGTTGCAGCATTAATTACTTTGCTTATTATGGGGGTCTTCGCTTTCGGTAATGTCCCCGGATTACAGGTCTATGTGGTGCAGAAAGCGGAGGAATATACACCTCATGCTGTTGATGTTGCTTCTGGTCTGAATATCGCAGCATTTAATGTAGGTATTGCATTAGGGTCAATTATTGGCGGTCAAGCGGTTACCCGAGTTGGGCTGGCACAGACGCCATGGATCGGTGGGGTGATTGTTATCGGTGCGCTATTACTGGTTACCCTGAGTGGTAAACTGGATAAGAAGCATCAGCGTCAGATTGTTACAAACTAAGTTCCGACAAGAGAATCTTTTCGATACCCATTTCTAGCCCGCGGTTCAATTTGCGGGCTATTTTTATTAATAGATAGCTTATTAGTGCATTATGAATCACATAGATTGAATCTCTCCTTGAGGATCCCAATATCAGAATTATATGGTGGGTAAAAGAAATTACTGGCCGGAGTATCTGAGCGTATAATCACTGAACTACCGACTGCTGTTACCTCATGAGCCAACGTGATTTCGAATAAGGAATAGGCCATCAAAGTGCCGAAACGAACATATGCAATGCGCTATGTTGCAGGTCAACCAGTTGAACAGATTTTCCCAGGCTCCGCGAGTCAACTGGGGCAGGGGTTACCGCCAGGCGCGCCATTGCCTACCTCTGAATTTCTACGTGTGATGGTGTGGAATATCTTTAAGCAGCAGCGGGCTGAGTGGCTGTCTGTGCTCAAAGAATTCGGGCGAGATGCTCAACTGATGCTACTGCAAGAAGCGCAAACAACACCCGAGTTGGTGAGGTTTGCTACGTCTCACTATCAGGCTGCCGATCAAGTTCCCGCTTTTGCGCTGCCTCAGCATCCCTCAGGCGTGATGACGTTAGCAGCCACGCACCCAGTCTACTGTTGCCCACTGCGTGAGCGTGAGCCACTACTGCGCTTATCTAAATCAGCATTAGTGACCGTTTACCCCATTCATGATGGTCGTTTATTAATGGTTGTGAACATCCATGCGGTAAATTTCAGTCTCGGCGTCGATGTTTACAGTAAACAGCTCGAGCCGATTGGTGAACAAATTGCTATGCATCGTGGTCCGGTGATTTTGGCGGGGGACTTCAATGCCTGGAGCCGGCAACGGGTTAATGCTTTGCTGCGCTTCGCCCAAAGTGTGAGTTTGGCGGAAGTTGAATTTCGGGCGGATAACCGCAGCCGTGCTTTTGGCCGGCCTCTCGACTTTGTCTTTTATCGTGGTCTTACGCTTGCTGATGCCTCGGTATTAGTGACTCGAGCCTCTGATCACAACCCACTTTTAGTTGAATTTCAGCCATAAAAAAAGCACCCCGAAGGGTGCTTTTTAACAGCTTTAATTGTGATTCTAACTCTACGTATCCGGGGTTGATTTGCCGTTAACGAACAACGTCAATTTCAAGCCTGGCTGTAAACTATTAGCGTTGCTGACTACCGAATTCCATCGCATCACATCGTCGGTGTTTACACCGTGACGCTTGGCAATACTGGCAAATGAATCACCTTTACGCACTTGATAGGTGATGCTGTTGCTGGCTGTTGTATTGCTTGCCAGTTGCAGGGTTTGCCCAACTTTTAAGGTGCTCTTGGCACGTAAGTTGTTCCAACTCTGCAAATCGCTGGTCTTGATATTCAACCGCTTGGCAATCGTTGATAACGTATCGCCGGAGCGAACTTTATACTGCGAACCTGATGCTGATTTTGTGCTGTTCTGTGCCAATTTGGTTGGTTGAACGGCGGCAATATCAGTATCTGCCAATGAATCTTTAAGCTGCTCAGCATGGGCTTTCGGCAACATAATATAACGAGGACCGTGTCCAGTTGGTGCCGTTACATTGCGCTTATACCCAGAATTAAAGGATTTCAACTTTGTCAGTGACATCCCCGCCATCTCAGCCGCCTGAGTTAGCTCTATCTGCTGACCAACATCAACACGCGCTAATGCACGGTCTTTGTCGGTATCAGGCAAGTTTATACCGTACTTTTTGCTATTCTTGATTAAATCACCCAAGGCCAGCATTTTTGGAACATAAATTGACGTTTCACGAGGAAGCGACAATGCCCAAAAGTTCGTCGGTTTACCCTTCGCCTTATTGGCTTTCACCGCTTGCATGACTCTGCCTTCACCACTGTTATAAGCCGCGACTGTTAACAACCAGTCACCGTCAAACATTTTGTTCAGGCGCTCCATGATATCAAGCGCTGCTTTGGTAGAAGCAACCACATCTCTGCGGCCGTCATACCATTGGTTCTGTTTTAAGCCATAATTTCGACCGGTACTCGGCACGATCTGCCATAGCCCTGCGGCGTTGGCGGATGATGTCGCGTGTGGGTCAAAAGCGCTCTCCACTATGGGTAGCAGTACCAGTTCCATCGGCATCTTACGTTGCTTAATTTGCTCGACTATCAGGTACATGTACGGCTCTGCCCGTAATGTTACATCGTGGAGATAGCTCTTATTTTTTAAGTATTTTTGCTTTTGTTCACGGATCCGGGGATTTTCCGGAACCTTCATCTTCAGCTCGTCGCTAATGAAGTTCCACAAATCTTGCTGCGCGAGGCTACTTTCACTATCAAGCCATCGCGCGGAACCCTCTCGGGCACTATTTGTGTACTCTCCTGCTTCACTCTCTTGACCTGCTGAAGACAAACTCTGTGCATGCTGTACGGGAACCTGTACGTCCTGCTTGGACGTCTGGCACCCAACAAGCAAGACTGAGGCGAGAAATATCGCTTTGGTCTTCATGTGTGTGTCAATGTCAGTTGCTTAAAAGACGAGCAATCATACTTTGCTTCGACAAAAAACACAACTAAAAGCTCAGAAGCGGTCTTTCTGGGCGCGTAATTCGGAAAAAACTGAAGCAAGTGAGCTGGGGGGCGAGATTACTGATAATTTCCTTTGTAAATCAATGTCATTGCAGCGTAAGAAAACATTAATTTTACGCTCTAATTGTAATTTTACCGGCAGGCTGGGTAGGTTTTTTGCCCGTAATTGCATGATTTGTCGTTGATATGTAGCAATATCTGCATCTGAGGGCAAAATGAAACGGGCAAACTTAAGGTTTTCTAGCGTGTATTCATGCGCGCTGCAAATTAAGGTTTCGTCAGGGAGTTGTGCGAGTCGTTGAATAGAAGCATACATTTGCTCTGGGGTGCCTTCGAACAGCCTGCCGCAACCGCCAGAAAATAGGGTGTCACCACAGAAAAGATAAGGTTTGCTGTAGTATGCAATGTGCCCGAGGGTATGGCCGGGGACGGCAATTACCCTATAATTTCGGCCGTCAATGGTCAGGTTATCACCCCCATTCACCATAATTGTCGCACCTTTACTCGCGGTTTCTTGTGGCCCATAGACCGGAATATCGGGAAAATGGTGGCGTAAATCAGCCACACCACCTACGTGATCGTTATGGTGGTGGGTGAGTAATATAGCTTGAGGAATATATTGGTTTTGAGCCAGTGTCGCCAGCACGGGAGCAGATTCCCCTGGATCAACAATAACGCAATGTTTTTGCTGATTTGCCAATAACCAAATGTAATTGTCTTGAAATGCCGGAATGCTGATAAGATTCATTAGATACCTCTCGTTGGCAACAGTTTGAAAGAAGATAATAAAAAATGAAACCAGCGCAAACACGCCAAAAGATAGATGCACCTGTATCCTGGGCTGAATTACCTTGGGGAGAGTATTATCGCGCGGCGATTGAACAACAATTGCAGCCTTGGTGGTCGAAATTCTTTGGTTTTCACTTGTTGAAAATAGGCCATTTGAGTGCTGAAATTGCCAGCGATAAATGCGCTATCTCCCATCAAGTTAATGTGGGGGAACAGGGTAACAATATGCAGGTGCTTGCCAGCCCGTACCAGTTACCTTTTGCCGAAAAATCAGTCGATGCCTGTTTATTGTCTCATACCTTAGCCTATGCCGCTGACCCACATCGTATTTTACGTGAGGTGGATCGGGTGCTTATCGATGATGGTTGGTTGGTTATCAGTAATTTTAATCCACTGAGTGTGTTGGGTGCAGGTAAATTGGTTCCGTTATTACGCCAACGGCAGCCATACGCCAGCCGAATGTTCACCCAGATGCGCTTATTGGATTGGCTGAGTTTACTGAATTATGAAGTATTACATCTATCACGTTTTCACGTTTTACCGTGGCATAAAGAAGGTGGGCACTTTATTAGCACCCACTTGCCTGCATTGGGTTGTATCAGCCTGATTGTTGCCCGTAAGCGTACCGTTCCCTTGACGTTCAATCCGATGAAGTTCGGTGCACGTAAACCTTGGTTCAGCCGTGCGGTAGGTGCAACCAAAAGCTATCGCGATCCACTCTGACTCTGTTACAACGTCAAATGTACAAGGTTAATCGGGGTTATAGCCGGTATCATCCATCGTCGGTGAATTAGCGCCTTGCCGGGCCAGTTCATCACAACGTTCGTTTTCCGGGTGACCAGCATGGCCTTTTACCCATTCCCATTGTATTTGATGGGTCTGAATAGCAAGATCCAACCGCTGCCATAAATCCATATTACGCACCGGCTTGCGATCAGTGGTCTTCCAGCCGCGTTTTTTCCAGTTGTGGATCCACTGGGTGATACCCTGGCGCACATATTGGCTGTCGGTACTGATTGTGACTTCGCAAGGCGAGGTTAACGCCTCTAGCGCAACGATGGCCGCCATAAGCTCCATACGGTTGTTAGTCGTTAAATAGTAGCCGGCGCTAAATGTTTTTTCGTGCTGTTTGTAACGCAAAATTGCGCCATAACCACCGGGGCCCGGATTGCCAAGGCAAGATCCGTCGGTGAAAATTTCTACCTGTTTAGTCATCTCTGGTAGACTCTTCCTATCTGTTTAAACGTTAAGTCTGACATAAACGAGCGCTATGAGCACTGGCAATATGCAAGTTACACCGACCAGGCAGATTGTTCTGGATACTGAAACCACCGGTATGAATAAGCTGGGCGTTCATTATGAAGGCCATCGGATTATTGAGATCGGTGCTGTGGAAGTGATCAACCGCCGCCTGACCGGCAGAAATTTCCACGTTTACGTGAAACCGGATCGTCTGGTCGATCCAGAAGCCTATGGTATTCACGGTATTAGCGATGAGTTTTTGGCTGATAAGCCTACATTTGCCGATATTACACCTGAGTTTCTCGATTTTATCCGTGGGGCTGAATTAGTCATCCATAACGCGGCGTTTGATATCGGCTTTATGGATTATGAATTCCGCATGTTGCAGCAGGATATTCCGAAAACGGATACCTTTTGTACCATCACCGATAGCCTGTTATTGGCGCGCCGTTTATTCCCCGGCAAGCGTAATAATCTCGATGCTTTGTGCGATCGCTACCTGATAGATAATACTAAGCGAACATTGCACGGCGCGTTACTCGATGCCGAAATTCTGGCGGAAGTTTATCTGGCGATGACTGGCGGCCAGACGTCGCTTTCGTTCTCAATGGAAGGCGATCAGTCGCACAACGACTCTTCAGACGATATCCAGCGTATTGCCCGGCCAGCATCTGGGCTGAAAATAATTTATGCCGCTGAAGATGAGTTAGCAGCCCATGAATCACGTCTGGATTTGGTGATGAAAAAGGGCGGTAGTTGTTTGTGGCGCAAGCCGTTTGAATCGGAAGATAACACAAACGCAGAATAAAACGACATGCAGGTGAAAACGGTGCAACCGACTTATTTTGCTGGAAAAGTATTGACGAAATTGTGTTCTATACGTAATATTCGCCTCGTTCTTAACCGGAACAGCAGCGTGGTGCGGTAGTTCAGTCGGTTAGAATACCGGCCTGTCACGCCGGGGGTCGCGGGTTCGAGTCCCGTCCGCACCGCCAACATTTAGAAGCCCTGAGTTAGTAATAACTCAGGGCTTCGTTGTTTTTAAGCGATTCAATCTTTCCTCACTTTTACGTGCATAAATCTATGTCTCTCCCCCGTTAGCATCCATATGTCGGTAAGCCATCACTGCAAATTAGAGGCAAAAAAAACAGACACCCAAGGGTATCTGTTTAGCGTTATAGCGGCTGACTGGTATTAACTATTGTGCTACAGCTTTAGCCTCACCTGCTTGGGCGGCAGTTTTCACCCAGCCATCAAAGGTTGCCTGATTAGCTTGGATCCAGCCGTTCACATGACGCTCGATATCGGCATCTGAAGATTCACCGGCATGCATCCGCATGTTCTGGGCATTCACATCATTAATCGATAGTTTCATTATGGAGAACAGCTTAGCGGCGGCTGGGTTGGCTTCGGCCCATTTTTTGTTGGCGACGATATGCATCACGCTCGGTGGGAAGCCATAGTTGGCACCGTTGGAAAGCTTGGTATCGATAGTTTTATCTGGCAGGGAAGAGAAGGGTACCTGCAACCACACCACGTCACGGCCCGGTACCAGTACATCACTGACCCAATACGGGGTCCAGGTGTAATACAGGATAGGTTTGCCTTCTTTGTAACGGGTGATGGTATCGGCAATCATCGCGGCATAGTTACCCTGATTATGGGTCACGGTATCGCTCAGGCCATAGGCTTTGATCTGATGGTTAATCGGTGCTTCACAGCCCCAACCTGGGTTACAGCCGGTTAGATCCGCTTTGCCATCGTTATTCGCATCAAAGAGTTTGGCGATTTTCGGATCTTTCAACTGCTCAATATTGGTGATTTGGTATTTATCGGCAGTTTTTTTGTCGATCAAATACCCCTGTGCCAGTCCTTCGATATAGTTACCCTGACGGTAAAACTTGGCGTCGCCACCTGCGGCTGCATATTGGTCGTTATGCAGCGGATCCCAGTTTACTGCCAGATAAGTGGCATCACCTGCGGCAATGGAGGCATAGGCGACATTGTAGTCTACCTCTTTAGTCGGCTGGACGTCGTAACCGAGTTTTTCCAGCGCTTTATTGACCAGTGAGGTCTGGAAGGTTTCTTCCGAAATGGTACTTTGCAGCGGTTGGACGGTAACGCCTTTGCCCGGTAATTCTGCGGCGGATAACTGAGTGCTGATCAGTGTGGTGAGGGCTAACACCCAAATTCCTGTCTTACGCATAATTTTCCCCATCTTAAGCTATTTTACTTGCCAGTTTGAACCTGGGCAGTGCTCATCATCCTCACGTACTACGTGTACGCTGCGGTGATTGCGCGCTGTCCGTGTCCAAACTGTCTGCGACAATTACGCTTAAATTTGAGCGTAATGAATTGAAATTACTTAGTGTTACGGAATGGTTTGGTGAGCAGCCCGATAGGGCCGGCCGCATACCAGCGGCCAATGCCTTTGCTGCGACGGTCACGACCTAAGGATTGAGTCAGTCGGTCAAGAATAATCGCCAGAATCACGATACCGACACCACCCACCGCCGCTAGCCCCATATCCAGGCGGCCAATACCGCGCAGTACCATCTGGCCTAAACCTCCTACCGCGATCATCGAGGCGATAACCACCATCGACAGTGCCAGCATCAGGGTCTGGTTTACGCCCGCCATGATGGTTGGCATCGCCAGAGGTAATTGCACTTTGAATAATAACTGGCGTGGATTAGCACCAAAGGATTCTGCGGCTTCGATCAGATCTTCCGGCACCTGCTTGATACCCAGAATAGTCAGACGAACAATCGGTGGCAGGGCAAAGATTATGGTCACTACCACGCCGGGGACATTACCGATACCAAACAGCATGACAATGGGCACCAGATAAACGAATGCTGGTGTGGTCTGCATCGCATCCAACAAAGGCCGAATGATACGTGCGGCATTATTGCTGCGTGCCAGCCATATCCCGAGCGGCAGCCCAATAAGGATACAGAAGAACAGCGAGGTCAGAACCAGCGCCAGTGTCACCATGGCTTGCGACCACGCGCCGATAGCACCGATGGCAATCAGTGATATCAGGGTTGCGACCCCCATTCCTAAGGTGGAGAACTGCCAGGCGATCAGCGCGAAGACCAGAATCGCGACCGGAGCAGGCATGCCCAGCAACAAGTGTTGGAAGCCACTGAGGATAAAATCAACCGGCACGCGGATGCCCTGAAACAGCGGGCGGAAATGCAATACTACCCAATCAATACCCTGGGTAACCCACGAATCCAATGGCACCCAAGTGTTATGGAATGGATCCATCAGGCTGAAATGTTCAGGAGCTGCCGCCGGAGCGCTGTTCAGCCAATCGGTACTTTGTGCGGCCTGGCTCTGCACCGCCTGAGAAGCAACCTCATGGCTGGCACTGCCTGTGGCATGGCTACCCTCGGCCATGCTTGCTCCCCATGGGTCAGCAGCGGCTGATAAGGTCTGAGGAGCAGGATCCGTAGCGACCGGTGCTGCTGACGTTGTCGCATCCGTCGCCCACGGGTTGCTGTCTACGGGGGTGCTGTTTTGGATTTGATCACTCATTTGGCGTCTCCTTATCTAAAGCCTGCAACAGCATGGCTTTGGAAATAATACCGATATAGCTGTTATCTTCACCGACCACAGGAACCGCGCACGGTGCCTGCGCAACCAGTGAAATCAGCTCACTGAGGGGCATATCTCCAGGAACCGGTGCCGGGTAGTCCAGTAAGGCACTATCCAGCGGTTGGTTCTCTGCCAATGCTTTTTTCAGTGAATCTATCGAGACCACGCCAATAAACTTCTGCCCGCGTTCCAGCACATAGCCGTAATCGCGATCTTCATCCTGAAGCAGTTTTAACGCTGAACGCGGGCCGAAACCTGGAGTTTTACGGATCAAGGATACCGGGCGACGGCGCGCGATATCTTTGGCACTGAAGACATGGCTGATGTCGACGCCACGGAAGAAGGTACGCACATAGTCATTGGCCGGATTATTCAGAATTTCATCCGGGGTGCCGACTTGTACCACTTCGCCGCCCTGCATAATGGCGATGCGATCACCAATGCGCATGGCTTCATCCAGATCATGAGAGATAAAGACAATGGTTCTTTGGTGTTTGGCCTGTAATTTGACCAATTCATCTTGCATTTCGGTTCGTATTAATGGGTCGAGCGCCGAGAAAGCCTCATCCATTAATAAGATATCGGGGTTATTAGCCATTGCGCGGGCTAAACCAACGCGCTGACGCATCCCGCCTGAAAGCTCATCGGGATATGAATGGGCGTAGCTTTCCAGACTCACCTGACGTAATGCCTCCAGTGCTTTTTCTTGACGTTCCTGTAGAGGGACGCCAGCGAGCTCCATACCGAATGCGGTATTATCGAGGACATTCAAATGGGGCATTAATGCAAAGGATTGGAATACCATACTGATCTTGTTACGGCGAACGGTGCGCAGGGCGCTATCAGATATTTTGGCAATATCTTCGCCATCGATCAGTACTTCACCACGGGTGGGTTCTATCAGACGATTGAGAAGGCGTACCAGGGTGGATTTACCGGAACCGGATAACCCCATGATGACGAATATCTCGCCTTCTTCAATGGCCAGATTGGCATCTTTAACGCCAACGGACAAACCGGTCTTGGCAAATATCTGCTCTTTATTCTTACCTGACTCAAGCAGCTTAAAAGCCCGTTCGGGATGCTCACCAAATATTTTATATAGATTCTTTACTTCGAGTTTAATTGCCATGCAGCTGGTGTATTCCTCTGTCAATTTTGAATTATTTTTATTCGATCGTTGTTATCCTGATGGAAAAATAGAACGCCATATACCCTAACACAATGAGAATCTGAGACAACCCTCAATATCCTTATAATCAATTTTGCGATAGCTCTCATCTCAATATATAGCTTTTCAACCTGTTAATTTACTTGCGTTAATATTGTGGTTTTTTACTTTCGATGAATCGCATAATATTACTGATGAGTCTAATCGCTAATTTAGACGTTAATAGTGTGAATATTGAACATATATCAGCAATATATTTTCTATATTATAGCAGGGTATATTTCCTGCAGTGGCAGCGGCGGACCCCCCTGATACTCTGGTCTGTAGCCAGATGAGCCGGTCGATAAACATTTCGGTTTTGAGTGCTGAACTTGTCAACCTCGCCAGGGCTACCCGTGGGCGTGGTTCTCCCCTTTGTTATGCTATCGAAAAGGGGAGAATATGCCAGTCAGGAAAAGCTAAAAATCCCAGTCCTCGTCTTCAGTATTGACCGCTTTACCCATCACATAAGATGAGCCAGAACCGGAGAAAAAATCGTGATTTTCATCTGCATTTGGCGATAATGCCGCCAGAATGGCTGGGCTAACAGCCGCCTGGCTGGCGGGAAATAAGGCTTCATAGCCTAAGTTCATTAAGGCTTTATTGGCATTATAATGAAGGAATTTTTTGACATCCTCCGTCCAACCGACTTTATCATAAAGGTCTTCGGTGTAGCGCACTTCATTATCATATAAATCTTGCAACAAATCGAAGGCAAAGTTCTTTATTTCCTGACGCCGGTTATTATCTACTTTTTCTAGACCTTTCTGGAACTTATAGCCGATATAATAACCATGCACTGCTTCGTCACGGATAATAAGGCGAATAAGGTCGGCGGTATTGGTTAATTTCGCCCTGCTGGACCAATACATCGGTAAATAGAAACCAGAGTAGAATAAGAATGATTCAAGAAATACACTGGCAATCTTTTTCTTCAGTGGATCGTCATTATGATAATGCTGAAGGATAATATTGGCTTTCTTTTGTAGCGGGCGATTATCTTCACTCCAGCGATAAGCATCATCTACATCAGATGTCATGCAAAGGGTAGAAAAAATAGCGCTATAGGAGCGGGCGTGTACTGCTTCCATAAAGCTGATATTGGAGAATACGGCTTCCTCATGGGGGGTAATGGCATCCTTAATTAACGCCGGTGCACCCAGTGTATTCTGAATGGTGTCCAGTAGCGTCAGGCCGGTAAAAACACGAATAGTGAGTTGCTGTTCATTCGGGGTCAGCGTCGCCCAGGACGAGATATCATTCGATAGCGGGATTTTTTCCGGCAGCCAGAAATTAGCCGTCAGGCGGCTCCACACTTCCAGGTCTTTATCGTCTTCAATTTTATTCCAGTTGATGGCGCTGACGTGAGTGATCGGTTTTATTACGTGCATGTTATTACTCCCTTATTAGCCTATTTTATTTATTCGGTGGTGCGTATTACAGCGAGCAGGAAACACAACCTTCGACTTCGGTTCCTTCCAGTGCCATCTGACGCAGTCGAATGTAATAAATGGTTTTAATCCCTTTCTTCCAGGCATAGATCTGCGCTTTGTTAATATCACGCGTGCTGGCGGTATCGCGGAAGAACAGTGTCAGTGACAACCCCTGATCAACGTGCTGAGTGGCCTCGGCGTAGGTATCGATGATTTTCTCTGGCCCTATTTGATAGGCATCTTGATAATATTCAAGATTATCGTTGGTCATATAAGGTGCGGGATAATACACACGGCCAATCTTGCCTTCTTTACGGATCTCAATCGGCGAGACAATCGGGTGGATACTTGATGTCGAGTGATTGATGTAGGAAATGGAACCGGTGGGCGGTACCGCCTGTAAGTTCTGATTATAAATGCCGTGTGCCATGACTGACTGGCGCAGTACGACCCAATCCTGTTGGTCGGGAATGGCAATGCCGGCATCAGCAAACAGCGCCTTTACTCTGGCCGTTTTAGGCTGCCAGCTCTGCTCGACATATTTACTGAAATAAACCCCCGAAGCATAAGCTGATTCATCGAAGCCTTTAAAGTGGCTGCCGCGTTCTATAGCCAATTGATTGGAAGCACGAAGAGCGTGATATACCACGGTATAGAAATAGATATTGGTGAAGTCCAGTGCTTCTTCCGAGCCATAGAAAATACGTTCGCGCGCCAGATAGCCGTGCAGGTTCATCTGCCCGAGACCAATGGCATGGGATCCTTGATTGCCTTTCTCGATTGAGGGTACCGAGCGGATATTGCTCATATCAGAGACCGCAGTCAGCCCGCGAATGGCAATTTCAATCGATTTGCCAAAGTCTGGTGAATCCATGGTATGGGCGATATTCAGTGAACCCAGGTTACAGGAGATATCTTTACCAATATGGCGGTAACTAAGATCGTCGTTGTATTCGGTTGGTGAATTAACCTGCAAGATTTCTGAACACAGGTTACTCATATTGATCCGGCCTTTAATCGGATTGGCCCGGTTAACCGTGTCCTCAAACATCATATAGGGATAGCCGGACTCAAATTGGATCTCGGCCAGAATCTGGAAGAACTCGCGTGCCTTGATTTTGCTTTTACGGATGCGTTGGTTATCGACCATTTCGCGGTATTTTTCGCTGATACTGATTTCAGACATTGGCACACCGTAAACTTGTTCGACATCATAAGGAGAGAATAGGTACATTTCCTCATTGTTCTTCGCCAGCTCAAAAGTGATATCCGGGATAACGACCCCCAGGGACAAGGTTTTAATGCGCACCTTTTCGTCGGCATTTTCTCGTTTGGTATCCAAAAAACGCACAATATCCGGATGATGAGCATGAAGATACACCGCCCCCGCGCCCTGACGCGCACCCAATTGATTAGCATAGGAGAAGGCATCCTCCAGCATTTTCATAATCGGGATAACACCGGATGATTGGTTTTCAATTCGTTTGATGGGGGCACCGACTTCACGAATATTACTCAGCAGGAAAGCCACGCCACCGCCACGTTTGGATAATTGCAATGCTGAGTTTATGGCGCGGCCAATGGATTCCATATTGTCTTCAATGCGTAGCAAAAAGCAGGAAACCAACTCCCCACGTTGTTTTTTACCGCAATTGAGGAAGGTCGGAGTGGCGGGCTGGAAGCGGCCTGAGATGATTTCCTCTACCAATTCTTGCGCAAGTGACTGCTTGCCAGCCGCCAATGTCAGCGCCACCATGCAGACCCGGTCTTCGTAGCGTTCTAAATAACGTTTGCCATCAAAGGTTTTCAGGGTGTAGCTGGTGTAATATTTAAACGCGCCAAGGAAGGTGGGGAAGCGAAATTTTTTGCTATAAGCTTGCAGGAATAGGCTCTTGATAAAGCTGAAGTCGTATTTCGCCAGCACCTCTTTCTCGTAATATCCCTCGGCAACCAGGTAATTGAGTTTTTCCTGTAAATTATGGAAGAACACCGTGTTTTGATTGACGTGTTGCAAGAAGTATTGCCGTGCGGCCAGCCGGTCTTTATCAAACTGGATACGCCCGTTGGCATCATAGAGATTTAGCATCGCATTCAGTGAGTGATAGTCAAGCTCGCTGCTGGATGGATCGGTGATGTTCAGTTCTGTCGTTGCCAAAATTCAGTTACTCCGTTGCGCACGTTTGCTACATCTTCTGCTGTACCCAGTAGTTCGAAGCGATACAGATAAGGGACCTGACATTTTTGGGCAATGATTTTGCCTGCCAGGCCATAGGCGTCGCCAAAATTAGTGTTTCCCGCCGCAATAACGCCGCGAATCAATGAACGGTGATGGGGATCATTCAGAAATCGAATAACCTGAATCGGTACTGCCCCGACCGAGCTGCCACCACCATAACTGGGTACTAATAAAATATAGGGTTGCTCGACCCGTAGTTTTTCCCGCACACCGGCGATTGGGATACGTATTGCTGGCAGATCCAGCTTCCCGACAAAACGGTGGGTGTTCTCCGAGGTGCTGGAGAAATACACCAGAGGATTCATTTCAGCCCCCTCATCAGGTACTCACGGCCTGAACCAGTGCATTTATTTTGTCAGGGCGGAAGCCAGACCAATGATCATCGTCCATAACAATCACCGGCACCTGCTGATAACCCAGAGATTTCACATAACGAAATGCTTGTAAATCTTCGGTTAAATCAATGATCTGATAAGCGATCCCGTGTTTATCCAATGCACGATAAGTGGCATTGCACTGGACACAATTGGGTTTACTGTAAATAATAATGCTCATGATTCGTATTTACTCTTTGTTTTGAGGAAAGACGCATTTAGCAGGTTGTTAGTGTGTCGCGACGACCTGCCTCTGATTATCAGCTACGGTTTCATTTCCGAGGATGATAGATTAAATACTATATCTAGTGTTTATTTAATTCAACCACACTACATGTAGTTATTTGTGTGTAATTCATGAGCAGTTCAGAGACAAAGCCGCCAGTACGGGGTTGGCGGTAGAGTTTGATAATAGTAAGCAGGATAAAAATATTTATATTGCCGGTTTTAGCGAGGGAGATTTCTTACTGGCGTCAACTGATGACTAAAGAATAATCACTATTACTTTGTACATTTGGTTACTTAGCGAAACCAATGACTCACGGAAAGGAAAATTTCATTCCTCTATGATCCTTCCAACGGCCCCACCGGGGGCTTAGCGAAACAAACTCTGAGGATTTTAAAATGAAAAAAGTATTAGCGCTGATCGTTGCTGCAACTATGGGTCTGTCTTCTGTTGCTTTCGCTGCTGAAACCACTGCTACAGCAGCACCAGCGGCAACCAGCACTACTGCTGCTGCGCCTGCTGCAGAGAATGCGGCACCTGCTAAAGCAACTCATCACAAAAAACATAAAGCAACTAAACAAACTACAGAACAAAAAGCTCAGGCGGCTAAAAAACACGTGAAAAAAGCATCTGCCCAACCAGCACCTGCTCAAAAAGCCCAGGCGGCTAAAAAACACCATAAAGCCGCTAAAAAATCAGTAACAGCTCCAGCAGCATAATTACGCCGGAATGCGGGGCACTGAGTACCGCACAGTCTAGCCAATTCCAGACACCCGGTTAATGCCGGGTGTCTTTTTTTATAGGCTAACCATCATGATCAATCGCTATTGGTTCGAACTGATTTTCAGTGTGATGACACTGTGTGGGGTATTACTTGCTTGTGCGCTATTTTTGACTCATTCGTTTATCTAGCTTTCCAAATCTTGTGTCAGTGGGAATGATGTAATAAGAAAATAGCATTTTATTATACCTATCTGATTCAGCCTGAAAGCTTATTGGCGTATGGTGAATCACAGTTTATTTTTTGTTTGAGCCATGTTTATGTCTGCTGGTTCAGTCCCCGTGGTGGCTAATAATACGTCATTTACTAACCGTCAAATCAATAAACGCATTCTATCGATTGTCATTTTTACTTTCGTTTGTTATCTGACGATTGGTCTACCGTTGGCGGTATTGCCCGGTTTTGTTCATAACCATCTGGGTTACAGTTCATTGCTGGCAGGGTTGGCAATTGGGCGCTTTGGTATACCAGCGATTTATCTGGGGGCGGCATTGATGGTCGTATTCGGCGTGCTGCTTACATTGCGATTATTACAGCGTCAGCAAAGCACAGACAGCGCAGTCCGGCCTGATGGGGTGTAGACTATTCCGAAATAGTCGCTTTGAACCAATAAATACGTGGTTTCCCTTATTTATTGCGGTAAGGTCGCTCAATAATAGTCAAAAAAAGGGGAAATAAATGTATTTACGGCCAGATGAAGTGGCTAAGGTCCTGGAAAATGCCGGCTTTGAGCGGGATTATACGGTCGATCAAGCTTACGGTTACCGGAAAGCGGAGCATTACGTTTATGTCAACCGTGAAGCCCGTATGGGCAGGACAGCATTGGTTATCCACCCAGCACAAAAAGACAAAAGCTTGTTGTTCGCTACACCTACGGCAACTATTCGTATCAGTGATAAGTACGTTGAGTTTCCACTCTATCTGGCCGGTGAAGCTGACCACCGCTACGGTATTGCCCACGGTTTTAGCTCAAGGGAAATGTTATTGCGTTACTTAAACAGTATGTACCCATAAATATTACTCTCCCCCTGCTGCCATCAAGTCTCATCACGCCGTAGTGCCTGGTACCCTAATTAATGCAATACGGCGTCCGCTTCCTGATTAAAATGCTGATTATAATGACGGCGAAATTGCGCCAATTCAAAGGCATCTAAATCCAGCTCAGCAAAATAGAACAAAGCCGCTTCGGTATGTTCGGCCGTTAGCATGGGGGATATATGTGATCGAATCAGCGTATTGCGCCATTGCATCACATTTTCGTCGGAAGGATCTTTGATGAAGGTTTGGTAGATAAATACCAGATAAGCCGCCTTTCTGACATCTTCGGCATAGCCATTGCTGGTGGAGCGAATAAACATTTGTGTTTGGCGTGGCCCCATCTCTTGCAACATCGATTCAATATATATTGGTTTTATCTTCAGTAAATTAGCCAGTGTGTCCACGGCTTTGCGGGTATCTGACGTCAACACACGGTAGCCCACAATAAAAACCACGATCAAAACAGCAATAATTATCCACGTCATTGAGTATTTCTTTGCGCCATAAAAGGTGAAATTGACAACGTAAAATTATCTGGCTGTTAAATCGCCTGAACCGATAAAATCAACGAGGTGTTTAAGGTGTGTTGCCACTGAAGTTATCACTGTTTTTTTGCTGATTATTCAGATGATGATTAAAAGCGGCCGCGTCTTTTGCTAGTGCATCAAGATGCGCACCCAGAACTTTGATCTGCCTGACCAACGAGTGTTGTTCCGGCAACGTATTGGCCGTATTGAGCTTTCTCAGCAACATATCATTTTTAGCACGCAATGCTGTTTCTCTGGCTTTTGACTGCTCCAACTCATGTTGCAGCGCGTTGTAGCTTGCCTGCCATGTCTGGTGCTGCTTTTCAAAAGTTGACTGCAACTCACTCATTGCATTAAGAAACTTTACTTCAAGCTCACGCATTGTCATTGCTTTTCCTTTATGACGGCTTCCGATATTCAGTGGCAGTATAACGAAATTTGAGCATAACCTCATCCGCTAGAATCTCTCTTTCGTTCCGCAGGCTGGGCCTCACCGGACGATGCATTGCTGTCGGTTTTATCACAATTTATCTGTGATTTGTTTTTATCATTCATTAATGTGCAAAATAAATAAGCCTTGCTATTAATACCTCAGCATGCGTTAATACGTCATCGGTTTGTAGCACAGACCTATTTATGTAAGCCATTTAAGTAAAGCAGTTCCTAGTTAAAGCGATATTTTTAGACATCACTTCTCCGACGAATTTCCTTCTTTAGTGCCCCCATAAGTAACTCTTGATAAGCAGACCTCAATTGCCACATATTGGCACTAATAATGAAGGAAATATCTTATGTCTAATAAAATGACTGGTTTAGTAAAATGGTTTGATGCTGGTAAAGGTTTTGGTTTTATTTCTCCTGCAGACGGCAGCAAAGATGTATTCGTACATTTCTCTGCAATCCAGGGTACTGATTTCAAAACTCTTGATGAAGGCCAGAACGTAGAGTTCAGCATCGAGCAAGGCCAGAAAGGCCCTTCAGCGGTAAACGTAGTAGCACTGTAATTTACACTGCTTAATACAGGTTTCGCTGTAATAAAAAGCCACATTCTTAATTGAATGTGGCTTTTTTGTTATTCTGAATATTTAAACTGCCATCGATATACTGCCGGTGTGATACCGGCCATGTGGCGGAATGCATGCCTAACGCCTTCAATTGCCTGGGATCCACAATATTCGGCAATCACTGCAATATTCATCTCCCTCCAGTAATTCTTTCGCTCTGTTCATTCTTTCGTACTGCAACTTAATCATTGAAGCCGGGCGCCACAGAATTATTTCTATGCTAAGGAATGCCAGCTCAATCACCCTCTTCCTCGTCTTATTATGATAAGTTTCGATCAGAGGGTAAGAATATCTGGTTGAAGTTTTTCTTATTTATTTCTACCAAAATAACGGTTCAAAAGAGCAATCAATAATTAACCATCTTGATAAAGAAAAGATAAATAATAAGCATTATAATCAATTTGTTATGTCTATTGGTGCGGTGAGTGCTAAGAGGTGGACCTTGGGGTGAAATGGCATGATAGGGATTATCTTAACCATTTAATTTGCTATTTTTTGTCACTTTTATAGATATAGATCAATTTTATTAATAATCGATTTTATATCTGGTTTGGTTTTTTTTGATTTACCTCATCTAAATCTGATGTTTATCACATAAATGCTTTTAAAATCCAATAATTTAATAAAGATTAGTTGTTAATGCTAAAAAAACTCTACATTACCCATGTTAATGTTTAGTGCTACGCTTAATTGTTTGCTGAATCTTTGTCTAACAGGCAATGACCTATATACGCTGGCTAATCTATCAGAGGATGATGCATGTCTAAACGTCTATGGCTCCGAAATACCTTATTAACCGCGGCTTTATTAACGGCTTTTTCTGTTCCGGCCAGTACTGCAACTCACACATTGCAACTGGCTATCGGTGACGAACCCACCGAGGGTTTTGACCCCATGTTAGGGTGGAGTCACGGCAGTTATCTGTTACTGCACAGCCCACTACTGAAACAAAATGAAGATCTTAGCTGGAATAATTTTCTACTGAGTCAGTATAAAACCAGTGACGACGGTAAGACCTGGTTACTGACGCTCAAGCCTGGCCTCAAATTCTCTGATGGCTCTCCTTTAACCGCCAAGGATGTGGTGTTTACCTATAACAATGCGGCTGCCAGTGGCGGCAAGGTCGATATGGGGAACTTCCTCAGTGCGGAAGAAATTGACCCCCTCAATATTCGTATTCAACTGAAAGCCCCACAAAGCACCTTTGTAAACGTGTTAGGTTCCCTGGGGATTGTTTCAGCAGATAAATACAATGCCAAAACCTATGCACAGAACCCTATTGGTGCTGGCCCATACCGCTTAGTGAGTTTCCAACCCGGTCAGCAAATGATAGTGGAAGCGAATCCTTATTATGCGGGTAATAAAAATGATTTTGATAAGCTGATTTTTGTTTTTCTTGATGAAGACAGTGCCTTTGCGGCAGCACAAAGTGGGCAATTAGGTGTAGTCCGTATTCCCCCTTCTATGGCGGTAGGGCCGGTCAATAACATGAAGTTATGGGTCCGGCCAAGTGTGGAAAACCGTGGCATTGTGTTCCCGACCACACCATCAGGTAAAAAAGATGCGCAGGGTTACCCGATTGGTAATGACGTAACGGCCGATGTTGCTGTCCGTCGTGCCATTAACTATGCCATCAACCGCCAACAACTGGCGGATCAAATCATGGAAGGCCACGCTATTCCCGCTTATAGCGGTGTGCAGGGTCTGCCATGGAATAATCCGGACTCAGTCATTAAAGACGGTGATATCGAAAAAGCCAAACAGATATTGGAACAGGCTGACTGGAAGGTGAACAGCGATGGCATCAGAGAGAAAAATGGTGTTCCAGCCAAAATAACGCTTTGGTATACCAGTGGGGATACCACGCGCCGTGATTTAGCGCAGGCGCTGCGTTCGATGCTGAAACCTATCGGTATTGATGTTGATTTGAAATCCGGTAGTTGGGAAACGGTAGAACGTAATATGCACGCCAATCCAACCCTATTTGGCTGGGGTAGCCTCGACCCGATGGAGCTTTATCACCATTACAGCAGTAAGGCGGCGGGGGTTGAATATTATAATCCTGGCTACTACCAAAACCCGGTGGTTGATAAACATCTGCAACAAGCACTGGACGCGCCAACCTGGGAACAAGCGGTACCGTTCTGGCAACAGGTGGATTGGGATGGGACTACCGGTGCCGGTATTCGTGGTGATGCTGCATGGGCATGGCTACTGAATATCCAGCATACTTATCTGGCCAACAATTGTATTGATTTAGGTAAAGGTGCGCCGGAAATTCATGGTGCCTGGTCATTGCTGAATAGCCTGGATAGCTGGAAATGGACCTGCCAGTGATGAAAGGGTTCTCGCTATTTACTTTGCGTTTAATGTGCCTGCTGCTGATCACCGCAGTAGGCACTTTTACGCTACTGAGTTTCTCCCCGGTTGACCCTATCCGCGCCTATATTGGCAGTGATCTGTTGCATGTTCCGCCGGAGCAATATCCGTTGATTGCGGCACGTTGGGGGCTGGATCTGCCTTTGTGGCAGCGTTTTCTGCATTGGTTTGCTCAGGTTCTGCAAGGTGATTTTGGCTACTCAATGTTGTATAACGCGCCAGTTTCACAGGTTATCGGCGAGCGTTTTGCTACTTCGTTTGCATTACTGTTTTCGGCGTGGCTCTTCTCTGGAATTGTCGGACTCTTGCTGGGGTTGACTGCCGGGCGCTATCTCAATCGCTGGCCGGATCGTTTGATTTCAACGCTGTCATATTTACTGGCTTCACTGCCTACTTTTTGGATTGGTTTATTACTATTGTCATTATTTGCAGTACAACTGAATTGGGCACCGATTTGCTGTGCATGGACACCTGGAAGTAACAGCGAAATGGCCAGTTGGAGTGACAAACTGCATCATCTCATTCTGCCAATGCTGGCTTTAGGGTTATTGGGCGTGGGCAACATTGCTCTGCATACCCGTGCCAGAGTGGCCGAGGTGATGAACAGTGAATTTATCCGCTATGCGCGGGCACAGGGGGATAAAGGCTGGCCGTTGGTCAACTTCCATATTTTACGCCATGCTATTACACCGGCACTTTGCCTGCAATTCGCCTCTGTGGGTGAATTATTGGGTGGCTCGCTATTAGCTGAAAAAGTCTTTGCCTATCCGGGGTTAGGGCAGGCCACCATTGATGCCGGGTTACACGGTGATATTCCGTTATTGATGGGGATTGTCATGTTTTGCGCCATCTTGGTCTTTTGCGGGAATAGCATTGCCAACGCATTGTTACACCGCCTGAATAGGGGAGCTGCACGGCAATTATGACTTATAACCCAAACCGGGCTTTGTTCCGACTGTTCGTGTCATTGGCGCTACTATCCATTCTAATAGTCTATGGATGGGCCATTTATCCTGTTGATATACCAATGGATTTGATGGCGCGCCGCCAACCACCTTCACAAGCCTATTGGTTTGGTACTGATAGCTTGGGGCGTGACTTGTGGCTGCGCTGTTTTCAGGGCATGACCACCAGTTTACAGATTGGCCTGATTGCTGCTTTCGCCAGTGGCCTGTTGGCGATGCTCACTGCCAGTTTGTGTGCCATCAATAAAACGCTGGATTATCTGATTCGTGGGCTGATTGACAGCATGCTGGCATTGCCTCATTTGCTGCTATTGGTGCTGATTTGCTTCACCTTAGGTGGCGGAAAACATGGCGTTATTTTGGCTGTGGCATTGACCCATTGGCCAAAGCTCGCCTTGATTTTACGTGCGGAGATCTTACGTATTCGTGAGACTGATTATGTGATGCTTTCTCATCGGCTAGGTAACAGTAATTTTTACCGTTGGCGTCATCATCTGCTACCGTTATTACTACCACAATGGATTGTTGGTACGTTATTGATGTTTCCACATGCGGTGTTACACAGTGCGGCACTCAGTTTTCTGGGGTTCGGCTTATCGCCTCATGAGCCGTCGTTGGGGATATTATTGGCTGATGCATTGCGTTATTTGAGCAGCGGGGCATGGTGGTTGGCATTTTTCCCCGGTCTGATTTTGGTGGGATTAGTGCTGGTATTTGACCAGTTTGCCCGGTCACTGCAACAACTGTGGGTGAGGATAAGCTGATGTTGAAATTTGCAAACTTTGCCATTGATGTTGCCCATTACCGTTGGTTAGGACGAAAAACCTGGCATCCTCTGCTGAGTCATATTTCTTTAGAGGTGAATCCGGGGGAATTGGTCGCTTTAGTCGGTGGCAGTGGTGAAGGTAAAAGCCTATTACTGCAAAGTACGCTGGGTTTATTGCCAGATAACATGCGTTGCCATGGTGAGATTATCCTTGATGGTGATGTTCTGTGCGCCCGCGACAAAATTGAACGGCGTGGTAAAACCTTATGTTATGTGCCTCAAGGGGTCAGCGCCCTTAATCCATTGATCAAAGTTGGTTCACAGATGACCCGAGCAGCGCAACTCAGCGGCGTGAAACTACGGCTGGAAGATGTAGCCATGCAACTGCAAAACTATAATCTTGCACCGGGGCTGGTCGATAACTTCCCCCGCCAACTCTCTGGTGGCATGGCAAAACGGGTGCTTACCAGTTGTGCAACCCTGACTCACGCCCGCTACATCTTGGCCGATGAAGTGACCTCGTGGCTGGATGATGAACATGCTTGTCAGCTACTGACTCATTTGCGGGCTTTCTGTCAGCAAGGGCGCGGTATTTTGTGGGTTACGCACGATTTGGCGCTGGCTGCGCGTTTTGCCGATAGGATTGCGGTACTACATAAAGGTGAATTACACGAAACGCTGAGTGCCGATGAGCTGAAAAATAACGGAGGTAGCCCGTGGTTACAATCGCTGTGGGCGGCGTTACCGGAGCAGCAATTTGTTAGTCGGCAGATCCCGCCGATGGAGGTGGCAGAGTATGTTTAGCGTTGATAATCTGACCATTGACCAGGGAGGGAAGCGGCTGTGGGATTCCATCTCATTTTCTTTGGCTGCGGGAGAGCGATTGGGCATTTCAGCGCCCAGCGGTTTCGGTAAAACGACCCTTGGTCGGGTACTGGCGCAATGGCAGTCTGCCACCACGGGTCAGATTCTGCTGGGAGGCGCGCCACTCGTTAAAAAAGGCTATTGCCCGGTTCAATTGGTGCCTCAACATCCGGAACAAAGCTTCAACCCCTATCGAACCACGGGAGATAGCCTGCATGATGCCTGGTGGCCAGATGCTCATTGGCTTGAACGGATGGTTATTAACCCTACCTGGTTGAAGCGCCGGCCAGATGAGTTATCCGGAGGCGAATTGGCGCGAATTGCACTGTTGCGGGCGCTCGACCCGCGTACCCGTTATTTGATTGCTGACGAAGTGACTGCGCAACTGGATGCGCATGTTCAGGCACAAATCTGGCAAGTTTTGCTGGCAGAGGCCGCACAGCGCCCATTGGGAATAATCGTTTTCAGTCACAATAAGTCCTTATTAGCAAAGGTATGTTCACGCATATGGATACCAGAGCGCGAAAATAAAAACTGCCTTTATCCAATACCCGGGGTTAAGCCTAATCTTAGTCTGGCAATGGTAAAAATAGGGTAGGGTTAATATGGTGTAAAATAATAAAGTGGTAAGAAAATTCAACTGAAAAATAATCATATCACGTGATAATTAACTGGCGTATCAGTTGGTTTGTGGCTGATTATTACAAATGTCTTGATTAAGATCATTTTAATATTTCTATCACATAAATAACGTATGTGGCACGTGTTGTATTCTTTATTTTCGCTAAATATAAATCAGTTGAGATAAATTCATAACCAGTTGTTTTTAAATGAAAAATATTTTTTTTAGGTGTTTTATATTAAGTTTGCAATTATTGAGGTGTTTTTCAAATTTTGGTCTATATTAGTTAAAGACATTATTAATTATAGTAACTCATTGATTTGTCGCTCTGTTACAAAGATGTTATACCGAAATCTAGCTTTAAATAAAGGCATTAATTAGCTATGGCATTGGCTATGGAAGGTAAGCGATTAATCAATTTGTTCATTTATTGGTTACTGTGGATAAATGCAGTAATACGTTATTGCTTTAGTGAAAAGTATTACTGAACGCTAATTTATTATTGATTTAAATAACTAAAATCGGTAAGGGACCATCTGAATAAATCATCATGCAAATGAATCTGATGGAGTAACCCGTATGGTTACTTGTCGTTTTCAGTAAGTTGTTTTTCCCACTTTCACTTTCTTAACACGATACAGGAGGGCTTATGCAGCTCACCCCAAGAGAAGTTGAAAAGCTCATGATCTACACGCTGTCTGACGTGGCGTTCAAACGTAAAGCACGTGGCTTGAAACTCAATTATCCAGAAGCTGTTTCGATCATTACAGTGACTGCGATGGAAGGGGCCAGAGATGGCAAATCCGTAGAGGATGTGATGAAAGAAGCTAGCAAAGTTCTTACTAAAAATGACGTGATGGACGGGGTGGCAGATTTGATTCCGAATGTTCAGGTTGAAGCGATTTTTACCGATGGTAGCCGTTTGGTCACGGTGCACGACCCCATTAAATGAGTTACGGCAACATGCGAGTAAAACCTGAACTGATTATTGCAGAGGATTAAAGCATGAGCGCAAAGAAAAGTACTAAAGATAACGCAGAACAAAATACCCCACTCGGTGGCTGCATCTTGGCCGATACGCCGATCACCTTTAATGAGAATAAACCCGTTACCAAAGTCAACGTTCGTAATACCGGTGACCGGCCAATTCAGGTGGGGTCGCATTTCCACTTCTTTGAAGTTAACCGCGCACTTGAGTTTGACCGTGCTGCGGCTTATGGCAAGAGGCTGAATATCTCCTCAACGACCGCCATCCGTTTTGAACCCGGTGATGAAACCGAAGTTCTGCTGATCCCTTTCGGTGGCAAGCAAACACTGTATGGCTTTAACAACCTGGTGGATGGTTGGGCTGGTGAGGGGGTGGTGCCAAACAGTGAACGCCCGGATAAGCTAGAAGCGATTCGCCGTGCGGCTGAACGTGGTTTCAAATCATCCAAATAACGCCTTATGTAAATAAAAAATCATCGAAATTCGCATACGTGTAATCCGCTATATACGTGTAATCAACGATATAGTTACACGCCCCGGAAAAAGAAAGGAGCGACAGATGCCTCAAATTTCTCGGCAAGAATACGCGGGTCTATTTGGCCCAACGACGGGCGATAAAATACGTTTGGGTGACACCAATTTGTTTATCGAAATCGAAAAAGACCTGCGTGGGTATGGTGAAGAGTCAGTTTACGGTGGCGGTAAATCATTGCGTGACGGGATGGGGGCTAATAACCATCTGACCCGCGATAATGGTGTGCTGGATCTGGTAATAACCAACGTCACAATCGTCGATGCCCGCTTAGGGGTAATTAAAGCAGACGTCGGTATCCGCGATGGTAAAATTGCCGGTATCGGTAAAAGTGGTAACCCAGGCGTTATGGACGGGGTTACACCTGGCATGGTGGTTGGTGTCAGTACCGATGCAATTTCCGGTGAGCATTTGATTCTTACCGCCGCCGGTATTGATACCCATGTTCATTTTATCTCTCCGCAGCAGGCTTACCACGCATTATCTAATGGTGTGGCAACCTTCTTCGGCGGGGGGATTGGGCCAACAGATGGTACCAATGGGACGACGGTAACACCCGGCCCATGGAATATTCGTCAGATGCTGCGTTCAGTTGAAGGCCTGCCGGTCAATATCGGTATTTTGGGTAAAGGTAACTCTTACGGCCGTGGCCCCTTATTGGAACAGGCGATTGCTGGTGTTGTGGGCTATAAAGTCCATGAAGACTGGGGTGCGACAGCTAATGCCTTGCGCCATGCATTACGGATGGCGGATGAAATGGATATTCAGGTTTCCGTGCATACCGACAGCTTAAACGAATGTGGCTATGTAGAAGATACTATTGATGCATTCGAAGGCCGTACTATTCATACTTTCCATACCGAAGGTGCCGGTGGGGGGCATGCGCCAGATATTATCCGGGTAGCCAGCCAATCTAACGTCTTGCCAAGCTCGACTAACCCAACCCTGCCATACGGTGTTAACAGCCAGGCTGAGCTGTTCGACATGATCATGGTGTGCCATAACCTCAACCCGAATGTACCGGCTGACGTCTCTTTCGCTGAAAGTCGTGTGCGCCCGGAAACCATTGCGGCAGAAAACGTTCTGCACGATATGGGGGTTATCTCCATGTTCTCCAGCGACTCACAGGCGATGGGGCGTGTTGGAGAAAACTGGTTGCGTGTGATGCAAACCGCCAATGCGATGAAAGCATCTCGCGGCAAATTGCCAGAAGATGCGCCGGGCAATGATAACTTCCGCGTACTGCGTTATGTGGCGAAAATCACCATTAACCCCGCGATCACGCAAGGTGTCAGCCATGTTATCGGTTCGGTTGAAGTGGGCAAAATGGCAGACTTGGTGCTGTGGGATCCGCGTTTCTTTGGTGCTAAACCTAAGATGGTTATCAAAGGCGGCATGATCAACTGGGCGGCAATGGGTGATCCTAATGCGTCATTGCCAACCCCACAACCGGTGTTCTACCGCCCAATGTTTGGTGCGATGGGTAAAACCATGCAAGACACCTGCGTCACCTTCGTATCTCAGGCTGCTCTTGACGATGGCGTCAAAGAGAAAGCTGGGCTGGAACGTCAGGTTATAGCGGTTAAAAACTGTCGGACTATCTCTAAACGGGATCTGGTACGTAATGATAAAACACCACTGATTGAAGTGGATCCTGAAACCTTCGCGGTGAAAGTGGATGGCGTCCATGCCACCTGTGAACCTATCGAAACAGCGTCAATGAACCAGCGCTATTTCTTTGGCTAATGGGGGAGTTTTGAACGTTAATCCTGCATAAGGTGTTTACCGGGGGGCGCTGACTCCCCGGAAACCGACTTCAGCTTGCCAAGGTAAGTGCCATTCAGCTTCTTTATTGGGGTGACAAACAGGTGCTGGAAGGATACAGAAAAGGATTTTATTACTGTGGGCAACTGATTTTTGCCAACTGATATACGCAAGGAGTCAACAACATGATTTTGATAGAGCACATTCTTGGCAATGTGAAAAAAGATCCGATTTGGCAGGCGAAACTCAAAGATGCCACTTTTGATATTTTGGTATTAGATCAACGAGAAGCGCAAAAAAGCCGCTGCCGTAAACTCAGTACTCAGGGATTGGATCTCGGTATTTCGCTCGATCGCAACGTGGTACTTGCTGATGGTGATGTGCTGGCATGGGATGAAGCAACCCGCGTAGCCGTGGTGGTGCAGATCAATTTGCGTGATGTGATGGTGATTGACTTGAGTGAACTGAAAAGCCGTTCACCGGATGAGTTAATTAAAACCTGCTTTGAGCTGGGGCACGCACTGGGTAATCAGCACTGGAAAGCAGTCACTAAAAATAATGAGGTGTATGTCCCTCTTACCGTCGCCACCACCATGATGGATTCCGTCATGAGAACGCACGGTTTCCAGCATTTGCCTTTCCGTTTTGTTAAGGGAGCGGAGATCCTGCCATTACTGAGTAACTCTGAAGCTCGGCTACTGTTTGGTGGCGCAGAGGACACTGATACTCACGTACATGTCGCCAGTCCTTTGGATGAACCCCATGGTTCCGGCTTACATATTCACAGTATTCATTCCCATGGCGATGACCACAGCCATGACCATGATCACGACCACAGTCATGATCATAGCCACGGCGATCACGACCATAAACACTGATTCGGGCAGGGAGGCAGCGCAATGAATGCATCAGATCTTATTCGTATCATGCAATTTGGTGATTCGGTACTGCCAGTCGGAGCCTTTACGTTTTCTAATGGTGTGGAATCTGCCATTCAAACCGGCGTGGTTCATGATGTGCCGACACTGAAAGGTTTTGTCTTGACTGCACTGAAGCAGGCCGCCAGTTGTGATGGAATGGGGGTTGTCGCCGCCCATCGAGCCGTCATGGCTGATGATCGTGACGGTATCATCCGTGCTGATTGGGCAGTGAATAACCGTAAGTTAAATGAAGAAAGCCGCCTGATGGCAACCCGTATGGGGAAGAAATTGGCAGAGATGTCTATCCATGTGGTGGAGCATCCGCTGATCAGTTGGTGGCTGGTGCAGATAAAAAATGGCACTACCGCAGGAACTTATCCAGTGACTCAGGCGGTCGTCATGGCCGCTCAAGGGATAGGACAACGGGAAGTGGTCGTGATGCATCAATATGGTGTGGCGATGACGATATTAAGTGCAGCCATGCGTTTGATGCGTGTGACTCATTTTGATACTCAACACATCTTGTTTGAGCTGAACCATGACATTGAAACGTTTTGTGATATTGCCGAAATAGGTGATATCGAGCAAATGTCGTCTTATGTGCCGATTGTGGATGTTTTGGCCGCAGTACATGTGAAAGCGCACGTCCGCTTGTTTAGTAATTGATACAACAGTCATTAATCAGTCAGCAATCCACTGATTATAAAAGTAAATTCTGAGTGCTGGGTTTCCTACTAACCGGGCACAGGCCCAAAATCAGATTAAAATTAAGAGGATTATCCCGTGAATAGCCATTCAACCGATAAACGCAAAAAGATTACCCGCATTGGTATTGGTGGCCCGGTAGGTTCAGGTAAAACCGCCATCATCGAAGTTATCACCCCGATCCTGATTAAACGTGGCATTAAGCCACTGATCATCACCAATGACATTGTCACCACAGAAGATGCCAAACAGGTGAAACGTACCCTGAAAGGTATTTTGGATGAAGAGAAAATCCTCGGGGTTGAAACCGGTGCCTGCCCACATACGGCGGTGCGTGAAGACCCAAGCATGAACATCGCCGCAGTGGAAGAAATGGAAGAGCGCTTCCCTGACAGCGACCTGATTATGATTGAAAGTGGCGGTGACAACCTGACGCTAACCTTTAGCCCGGCACTGGCTGACTTCTATATCTATGTTATTGATGTGGCTGAAGGGGAAAAAATCCCGCGTAAAAATGGCCCAGGTCTGGTTCAGGCAGACATTCTGGTCATCAATAAAATTGACCTCGCTCCTTATGTCGGTGCCAGTCTGGATGTGATGGAAAGTGATACCAAAGTGGTGCGTGGCACGCGCCCTTATATTCTGACTAACTGCAAAACCGGGCAGGGCATTGAAGAGCTGGTGGATATGATTATGCGCGATTTTCTGTTTACTCACGTACAACCTGAAGGAGCCAATGCATGACATCGCAGAGCCAGAATATCGTGGAAACTCCTTCACGGGTTCGCGCTCACGCATTAGGTGTTAACGCGCCGGAATTAGCGAAGTATCAGGATGAACCGGCGCAAATGCGTAGCGGGGCCGTAGGGAAAAGTGGTTATCTCAAACTGAGGTTTGCCAAACGTGAACATCGCAGTATTTTGGCGGAAATGGAAAGACGAGTGCCATCGTTGGTGCAAAAGGCGTTGTACTGGGATGAAGAAATGCCTGAGTTACCTTGTGTCACCATGATTTCGACCTCAGGCTGCATCTTACAAGGGGACCGATTGGCTACCGATGTGCATGTGGAGGCCGGGGCTTGTGCTCATGTCACCACCCAATCGGCGACCAAGGTTCACATGATGAATGCGAATTATGCTTCGCAGATACAGCATTTTACCGTGGAAGAGGGCGGCTATCTGGAATTTATGCCGGATCCGCTGATCCCACACCGTAATTCGCGCTTTATTACTGATACCACTATCAATATTCATCCCACGGCGACGGCGATTTACTCAGAAGTGCTGATGTCCGGGCGTAAATATCACCATGCTGAAGAGCGGTTCGGTTTTGATGTTTATTCCTCGAGAGTGGCCGCACATAATTTGGCGGGTAAAGAGCTGTTTGTTGAGAAATATATACTGGAGCCGAAGTCAGAGAGCCTTGATGCGATTGGGGTGATGCAAACATTTGATGCTTTTGGCAACGTGATTTTACTGACCCCTAAAGAGCATCATGACCGTATTTTGGCGCGAGTTCCCGCACACTTTGATATCAAAGGGGGGATTGCCAGTGGAGCGACACGCTTACCTAATGACTGCGGTTTGGTGTTTAAAGCGCTGGGCATCGACAGCGCCGGTGTTAAAGCGGAAATTCGGCAATTCTGGAAAATAGCCCGTGAGGAAATTCTCGGTGTGACGTTGCCGGAAAAATTCTTGTGGCGTTAAGGGGCCAGGCCGGGTAACTGGCTTTATGAATTTTCAGCAAGGCAGCAAACGAATGACAAATCGGTCAAGATCGGTTTGAACAGCATCTAGGCTAGCCCGCAGGGTGAGCCTCACAGAGGCTCATTAATCTTGATGAGTTTACATCAGTAAGTGATTCGGGTGAGAGAGCAGCTAACAGCGCTGCGGCTTCAAGTAAAAAGGGTAAAATAATGAATGCAAAAACAGGTAACCAATCCGGCTGGACCCAGCTCGCCAGTTCGAATGTTTTCATTGAATTTATCGATACAACTCTGCGCGGCTGTGCTCAGGTCATGTTCCAGAATAATCCATTAACCGGGCTATTCTTTTTTATCGCGATATTTGTCGGAGCCTATGGGGAGGGGAACCCGGCGGTAGCTTATGGTTGTGTGCTGGGTACCGTGGTTGCGACACTCACCGGGTTAACCATGCGCGACCGTAAATCATGGCGTTTAGGATTATACGGTTATAACGGATGTTTGGTGGGGGCGGCATTACCGACATTTTTGGTTGCTACGCCAGTGGTTTGGGCCTGTATCGTTTTGGGCAGCATCGTATCGGTGATTGTCATGGTCTGCATCGCCGATATTCTAAAAACCTGGAAAGTTGCGGCGCTAACAGCTCCTTTTGTATTAACGACCTGGATGATACTGCTGGCCAGTTATGCCTTTGCCGGTTTACATAGCGGCGGATTACCGGCTCCGGCCTTACCGCATCCGCTGGTTTTGGAGGCAGGTCATACTTTCGATGGGACTAATGTTTTTCTCAGCATGTTTAACGGTATTTCACAGGTATTCTTATTCAGTAGCCTGATTGCCGGCATCTTATTTGTTATCGGTTTAGCCATTGAATCCCTGTGGGCGGCTGTTTTTGCATTATGCGGGGCACTGTTGGCTACCCTCACTGCGTCTTTCCTTGATGCCGATCACCACAGCATTAATACCGGCCTGTACGCTTTCAGTGCCGTATTAACGGCGATTGCCTTGGGATCTACCTTTAATAAACCCAGTTGGCGGGTTCTGGCTTACACCATTGTCGGGGTTATTTTTACCGTGTTCGTACAGGGTGCGTTAAATACCCTATTGTCACCTATTGGTATTCCGACTTTAACCATGCCTTTCGTTCTCGCTTCATGGTTATTCCTGGTACCGAATAAAGAAGTGATGCCAGCGCATCGACAATAACTATTTTATTCTGGAGTACCAATATGACGACAGGATTAGCGAAAAGTAGCGCATTTGGCAATCGGCAAACTAAACGTCGTGCCATCTACCTGCTGATTGGCTTATTGGTGGTTAACGGGCTGGCATGGGTTTGGGCCTTCACTGAATTTAATGACAATGCCGTACTGATGGGCATGGCGTTTCTGGCTTATAGCTTTGGCCTACGCCATGCCGTCGATGCGGATCATATTGCCGCCATTGATAACGTAACCCGTAAACTCATGCAACAGGGTAAGACGCCCATTGCTGTTGGAACCTTCTTCTCCCTGGGGCATTCTACTATCGTGATATTGGCATCACTGGCCATTGCCGCGACCGCCATGGCCTTTAAGAACGATATGGCGTGGTTTCATGAAACGGGGGGGTTAATCGGCACGTTGGTTTCATCCGTATTCTTATTATTGTTCGCTTTTCTCAATTTAACGATTCTGATTTCAGTGTATAAAAAGTTTAGGAAGGTCAAAGCGGGTCATGTGTATGAAGAGGAAGAGCTTGATCTGCTGGTGACCAATAATGGTGGGTTGCTCGCCAGAATTTTCCGGCGGGTATTTAATATGGTCAATAAAAGTTGGCATATGTATCCGGTAGGTTTTTTATTTGGTTTAGGCTTCGATACGGCGACTGAAATCGGGGTGTTAGGCATTTCAGCGGCCAGTGCCACCCAGGGGATGAATTTGTGGTCGATTATGGTATTTCCGATTTTATTCGCTGTCGGGATGGCACTGATTGATTCACTTGATAATTTCGTGATGATTGGCGCGTATGGCTGGGCTTTCTCTAAACCGATACGAAAACTGTATTACAATATAACCATTACTGCGGCCTCGGTTATCATTGCTTTCTTTATTGGCGGGATTGAGGCTTTGGGGTTAATTGCAGATAAACTTAATTTAACTGGTGGTATTTGGACGCCGATTAATAATGTCAGTGAAAACTTAGGTGAGATAGGTTACTGGATTATTGGCATGTTTATACTGTGTTGGGTCGTTTCTGTCATTAATTATTATGTCCGAGGTTATGATAAATTGAGTGTTAGCCGTTAATGTTGTCTTTTTTACAAAAATATAAGGCGCTAATTAAACACTTAAAGTTAATTAGCGCCTTACTGACTTTATGAGTATGTATTTAAAACTTACACACCCACAAGTTACATATGTTTCTTAGCGAAACCTACAATATCCTGTTTAATTTCAGATAGCTTACTTTCCGGTGATTTTTTGCATACCTCGACAACTTTCGGTGTCACGATAGTATCTGTTTCTTGAAAGTCAACATAATCGCCTTTCTTATATTGAGTATCATCGTTCAGCACCCAAAAAACAACCGGAGTAAATGACTTAGGGTTCAGGTCGAGGAATTCTTTGCAGGTCATATCACTCGGAGTGGTGGCTGTTGCTTTCGCGGTTGTGGCTGCGAAGCTTGTTGCAGCAGCGGTAAGCAATAAACTCGTCAATGCAATATTACGAAGTGATTTGTAGGACATGCTTATTTCCTTATTTATCTGTTAAATATTGTGGAATATTTACAAAATTAAACTAAGGGTGATATATATCACTCAAGTATACGAACCCCAGCGCTATTGTGTGCCAGAGGACGCATACATTATTATTTATAAATGAGATTAATGCCAATCGTAAAATATATCACTTCAGACAATATTCAGTATGGATAACTTTACATTGTGTAAAAACATCTTGCTATTCAACTAGATGAATGAAATTCATCGACTCGATAATAATTATTATTTTTAGTTTTTAATTTTGTTTCGCTGCGTGAATATTAGATGGCTATAAATTGTAAATGTTAAGTTAAGTTATTATTTGATTTTTATCAAAAATAATTTCATTTAACCATGAATTATCTGGTTTTTTATCTATACTCAATCTACCTATAACCATTTTAGTCACTCTATTGATGAAAATATTACAGGAAATTAAGTCTAAGCTGTCGATACCCGTTTGCCTGGCTATTCTGGTGGCAATTAATGGATATCTGGTTTTAAGCCCAGTACTCTTTCGGGCGATCGCTCATTCAACCGAAGCAATCAATAATTTCAGTACATGGAAGGAGGCATTAAGTTTTCTTGAGTTATTTGAAATTCCGCGATTTATGATCGGCCTGGTATTGATATTGATGGCGTTTGCCTTATCGATGAAAACCCGCACCGCGTGGTTTCTCACCGTGTTATTGCTGTTTACTATCGTTGCTATCAATATCTTTATTCTGAAAGATCAGGATAAGCTGACGACATACTCTCTGGTGGTTATTGTCGCACTGCTCTTTTATTGGCGGGAGTTTGATTACTACAGTCTTGGTAGCGGCACGTTCTTTGCGGTCGTCAGTATTGCATCACTGATCGTCTATAGCATGTTGGGTACACTTTATATGGGCGATGAGTTTGCACCTGTCGTCACTGATGTACCGACAGCATTCTATTTCGCGATTGTTTGTATGTCGACGGTGGGATTCGGGGATATTATCCCACATACCACAGTAGCAAGAATGTTTACTCTTACAGTGATTATTGCCGGTATTACGGTCTTTGCTACTTCCATTGCCTCTATTGCTGGTCCGATAATCAGTAATAATATCAAACGTATAGTTAAAGGTAGGATTTCTCACGTGGAACGTAAAAATCATTTTATTATTGTCGGTACCAATTCTTTGGCACTGAATGTATATAACGGTCTGCGTGACCGGGGTGATGATGTCACTGTGGTTTGCGCAGTGGGTAGCCAACATGGTTTTCCTGCCCATGCCGATATTATAGAGGGCGATCCCTCCTCGGTAGCCACACTAGAATTGGCGGGTGCTGCCAGGGCAAGATATATCATCGCCTTGTGTAACAGTGATGCTGATAATACCTTTACCATTCTGGCTGCTAAAGAAATTGCGGGTAAAGACACTAAAACACTGGCGTTGGTAAACGACACCCAGAACCTGGAAAAAGTTAAGCGTGTGAATCCTGATATGGTCTTCTCGTTGCCATTACTGGGTAGTGAGATTTTGGTCCGAACATTGAACGGTGACACTATCAATAATTCCCTTATTACAGAAATGTTCTTTGGTAAGTGTGAGAAGTTGGACTAACTTTGCTGAGTTGTTAAGTGTAATAACACATAAAAACACCCTCGTTGGCTGAGGGTGTTTCTTTTTGTTTATGGTGGCGTATTTATTCAGCCGCTGCCTGTGGATCTTTGGGGGGCTGTTTGGGGCCAACCATCAAACCTAATTCAACAGCAATAAAGCCGACAATCAGGCTGGCGACCAAATAACAAATTGAGACTAAAACTCCGGTTGGGTTTTTCATCATTTCGACTGCACCAAAGACAAAACTAGAAAATGTCGAAAGGCCGCCCATGATCCCGGTCCCAACCATCAGATGTACATATTGGTTAATTTTATCTTTTTTAAACCAAGAGGTGGTTAGCCCTAATAAAAATGCTGCAAGGATGTTGGCGACGAAGATATCCATGGGGAAACCATCGGCCAGTCGTGGTACCGACAGCATGATAAATTCACGACACATAGCACCAAAAGCGCCGCCAACAAAGACTAAAATAATAAGATTCGGCATAACATTCTCCTATTAATCAACCTGTCTCTCGGTTTAATAAGCCAGCCAGGCACCAAATGCCGCTGCTGCCAGACCTGCCAATACAGAAATAATCAGATATCCGGCAGCAATAGCTCTGCCGCGAGCTGTGGCCAGTTTTGCCGCATCTAATTGCATGCTACTAAAGGTGGTATAACCGCCTAAAATACCGGTCAACACGGCTGCATTCATTAAGTCACCATAGCGATCACGCCAGTCAACACTAAACAGAATACTCAGATAACCAATAATAAATGCACCTGAAATATTGATCAGAAAAGTGCCAAGAGGAAAATGACCTTTATATACTTTTCCGACGCCAAGCCCTATCCACCAGCGTAAAAGTGACCCAATACCTCCCCCCAACCCAACCCACATTATATCGATTGCAGTCATCACAAAGCCCTCAATGGCAATTCGCTAGAGTAAGTATAATTGTAGTACAAATATATTGTATGAATATTCGGATATGCCTAATTATTTGTCTTAAATCTAAAGTTTTATTCGAGTTTTATAAAGTGCTATCAATATCAATAAAATTAAGATTGGCAGTGTTTTTGATGAAAATAACTGTGATTAAATATAGTTTCATTCTTATATTATTTCGTCATAAAATTTCATCAATGTCACAGCCGAATAAATAGATAGGGTTAAGTTTATGCTGAATACGTGGAGGGTATCACTTGTCGGGAAAAAGGATGGCGTTAAAATAGAAATACCGTTTCAAAAATCCGATAAGTGAAAACAGGAGCCATCATGCCCTACAATGCAGATCCATCCCGATATGAGCAAATGCAGTACCGTTTTTGTGGCAAAAGTGGCTTGCAGCTTCCGGCATTATCGCTTGGACTTTGGCATAATTTTAGTTTTAACAATACATTAGAATCACAACGGACGTTACTGCGTAAAGCCTTTGACCTGGGGATTACTCACTTTGATTTAGCCAATAACTATGGCCCACCACCGGGATCAGCCGAGCAAAATTTTGGTAAGTTGTTACACGATGATTTTAAACCTTATCGTGATGAGCTAATAATCTCGACCAAAGCGGGTTATAACATGTGGCCCGGCCCCTATGGTGCGGGTAGTTCGCGGAAATACTTGCTTGCCAGCCTGGACCAAAGTTTGAAGCGTATGGGGCTGGACTATGTTGATATCTTCTACTCGCACCGGGTAGATGAAAGCACGCCAATGGAAGAAACTGCCTCGGCACTGGCTCAGGCAGTACAAAGCGGCAAAGCGCTATATGTGGGTATTTCATCATATTCTTCTGAGCGCACCGCCAAAATGGTGGCGCTTTTACAGCAATGGAAGATCCCACTCCTTATCCATCAGCCTTCTTACAATATTCTGAATCGTTGGGTTGAACAAACCCATCTATTAGAGACGTTGGACCAACATGGCGTTGGCTGTATTGCTTTTACTCCGCTGGCACAGGGGCTGTTGACGGGTAAATATCTCAATGGCATTCCGGATGATTCCCGGATGAAAAAAGAAGCCGGTGGATCGCTGAAGGAAAACATGTTGTCGGCGGCAAATCTGCGCAGTATCAAGGCGCTGAATGAATTGGCTGAACAACGTGGGCAATCATTGGCGCAAATGGCATTAAGCTGGTTGTTGAAAGATAACCGTGTGACCTCGGTATTGATTGGTGCCAGCCGCCCTGAGCAGCTAGAGGAGAATTGCGCCGCACTCACCAATCTGAGCTTTAGTGCTGAAGAGCTGGCTGCGATTGATCAGCACGTCACTGATGGGCAGCTAAATTTGTGGCAGGCTTCTTCGGACCGCTAATGTGTAACCTGTCTCAGTGAGGCGGATAACACAATAAAGCCGGAAAAATCTCCGGCTTTATATTTTATACTTGGTTTAACGCACCACCAATTTCTGGCCATAAGGGGGGTATTAATCAGCCGCAAGGCCAACTTTCAGTAACTTACCGTCGCTCTCATCAGTTAACAGATAAACATAGCCATCCGGACCAATCCGCACATCGCGGATACGTTCAGCGCGATCACCCAGTAAGCGTTCCTCCGTAATCACTTTATCGTCATCCAGTTGTAAGCGAATCAGCTCTTTTTGAGCCAAAGCCCCAATAAACAGCGAATATTGCCATGTAGGGAAGCGGTCGGCGTTATAGAAAGCCATCCCGCTGATACCGGGAGACTTTTCCCAGTAATAAGCGGGTTGCTCGGTACCCTCTAGATGGGTACCTTTAGCCTCTGGGATCGCTGAGCCTGAATAGTTAACCCCGTGAGTTGCCAGTGGCCAGCCGTAGTTTTTCCCGGCCATAGGGATATTGATTTCATCGCCACCTCTAGGGCCGTGTTCATTCTCCCACATCACCCCGGTCCAGGGGTTCCGCGCCAGTCCCTGTGGATTACGATGACCATAGGACCAGATCTCAGGTTTGGCTGATGATTTATTCACAAAGGGATTATCTTTAGGCACCTTACCGTCAAGGGTCAGGCGCACCATTTTGCCTTGATGGAGGCTCAGGTCCTGAGCTGTCGGACGCAGATTATTCTCACCTAGAGTAATAAACAGATGCTCTTGTTCATCAAAGGCCAATTTACCGCCAAAATGGTTGCCGGTAGATAATTTCGGTTGCTGGCGGAAGAACACCCTGAAGTTTTCAATGGCACTCCCCTGTGGATTAAGGCGACCATAACCCACCGCAGTACCCGCTTTGCCCTCTTTTCCTGCCTCGGCAAAACTAAGGTATACACGGCGATCTTGGGCAAATTTCGGCGATAATGCGACTTCCAACAGACCGCCTTGCCCCTTGGCATACACTTCTGGCACCCCTTTTAAGGGTTCTGACAGCGGCTTTCCCGGCTGCCATAAGCGTAATTGGCCGGAACGTTCGGTGATTAAAATCCCGCTGTTATCAGGCAGGAATGCCAGCGACCACGGGTGGTCCAACCCATCTTGTAATTCAGTCACTGTCACTGCGGGTGCTGCGATTGCAGTCATTGGGATAAACACACTGAGTAATATCAATTTTAGTAACTGTAATCTCAGGTGATAACCTGGTGTTCTATTTCCACATAACGTCATTAGTCACTCCATAGTTGTTCAAACACCGGTTAACTTTAGAGTATTAAATAGGAATCGGCTATTACTGGTCTTAAAGTGCTTGGCTTATGGGGACATAGGGGCAGTGCGATGAACACCGGAGTAGCAGATAGGCACTTCGCACCACGAATAAAGCCACTGTACGGAACCGCGATAAAAACCAGGAAAGCTTGGATAAGACTATTCTTAAACCGATAAGATTTGCTTATTTATCGTTATGTAAGTTTCAATTGTCTTTTGCAATGACGTATTTCTAACATAAATCCATAAACAAAAATCAACCATATGAAATACAAATGATTTAAACTTAATTCGCCGAGAAAAAAAATAACTATTTTGCGATAAACATCACATTGTAATCGCTAAGAAATGTGAAGGGCATCAATCTGAAAAGTCAATGAGAGACGATTATAGTGATAGTTGAATTACTGGCTTAACTATCAACACCGTATACTGCCGACAACCAGAAACAATGGGGCTGGGCAGGGGGCACGATAAAGTACAGATAAAGGGAATTCACCATTGCGCTGGCATATATTTAATGTGTGTCTTTTGAACCTCAAAAGGTGTTGGGTATGGAAAAGAAAAAAATTTATCTGTTTTGCTCTGCCGGTATGTCTACCTCGCTACTGGTTTCCAAAATGAAAGTACAAGCAGAGAAGTATGAAGTGCCAGTGATCATCAATGCGTTCCCTGAAGCACTCGCGGCACAGCATGGTAAGGAGGCGGATGTGATCCTGCTAGGACCGCAGATCGCTTACATGTTGCCAGAAGTGACAAAATTGTTCCCCAACAAACCCGTTGAAGTGATCGACTCGATCCTTTACGGCAAAATTGATGGTTTAGGGGTGTTAAAAGCTGCTGTGGCCGCAATAAAAAAAGCAAAACAATAAGGGGATCACTGTGAGCGCATTTATTAATACTCTGGAAAGGGCCATATTGCCCTTCGCCATTAAAATTGGCAAACAGCAACATATTAATGCCATCAAGAATGGATTTATCCGCCTGATGCCGTTAACCCTGACGGGTGCCATGTTTGTCCTTATTAACAACGTTTTCTTAAGTTTTGGCGAAGGGTCGTTCTTTTTTTCGATGGGCGTACGTTTAGATGCCGATACCATTACCACCCTGAATGGTTTAAAAGCGATAGGCGGCAATGTTTATAACGGTACCCTGGGCATCATGTCGTTAATGACGCCATTCTTTATTAGTATGGCCTTGGCTGAAGAGAAGAGAGTCGATCCTCTGGCCGCGGCTCTGCTGGCAATCGCTGCCTTTATGACCGTGACCCCATACAGTGTTGGCGAAGCCTACGCGGTCGGTGCCAACTGGTTGGGCGGTGCTAACATCATATCCGGTATCATCATCGGCTTGGTGGTTGCAGAGGTCTTTGCCTTTATCGTGCGACGTAACTGGGTTATCCGTCTGCCAGATAGCGTACCGACATCAGTTTCCCGTTCTTTCTCTGCCTTGATCCCCGGTTTTATTATTCTTTCCATTATGGGCGTGATTGCTTATGCCCTTGGCTTGCATGGCACCAACTTCCACCAGATCATTATGGACAGTATTTCATCGCCGTTGTCGAAAATGGGCAGTGTCGTGGGATGGGTATATGTCATGTGTTCCTCGCTGTTGTGGTTCTTCGGGATACACGGTGCGATGGCATTATCTGCACTGGAAAGCGGTATCATGATGCCGTTTGCCTTGGAAAACGTGGCAACCTATACCCAATATGGTTCAGTCGCTGCGGCATTAGCTGCCGGCAAAGAATTTCATATGTGGGCCAAGCCATTTGTTGACTCCTATATCTTCCTGGGCGGTACCGGGGCAACACTTGGGCTGGTTATTGCTATCTTTATTGGCTCCCGCCGTGAAGATTATCGTCAGGTGGCAAAACTGGGTGCTCCGGCAAGTATTTTCCAGATTAATGAACCTATTCTGTTTGGCCTACCGGTCATTATGAACCCGCTGTTCTTTATTCCGTTTATCTTGGTTCAGCCGGTTTTGGCAATTATCACTTCAGTGGCGTATTACACTGGCTTAATTCCACCAATCACCAATATTGCACCGTGGACCATGCCGGTTGGCTTGGGTGCCTTCTTTAACACTAACGGCAGTATTGCGGCGATGTTATTAAGTTTGTTCAACCTCGGAATAGCAACGCTGATTTATCTGCCGTTCGTGATTATTGCCAATAAAGCACAAAACGAGATAGACCGTGAAGTTGAAAGCGAAGAAGAAATTGCTGACAGCTTGAAATTCTAATCGTTAGACCTAATTAACGTACGAGGCTGGAGGCTGGAATGAAATATCAATTTCCCGATAATTTTTGGTGGGGTAGTGCCACCTCTGCAACCCAATCTGAAGGGGCGTCATTGCGGGATGGCAAGAGCCAGAATATTTTCGATTATTGGTATGACAGCGTTCCAGAACGTTTTCATGGTCAGATCGGCCCTGAAAACACCTCCACCTTTTACGATAACTATCAACAGGATATTTTGCTGTTGAAGCAACTGGGGCATAACAGCTTCAGGACATCGATTTCATGGTCGAGGCTGATCCCCAATGGTGATGGTGAGCTTAATCCCAAAGCCGTCACTTTTTATAACGCAGTGATCGACAGCCTGTTGGCGAATGGTATCACCCCCTTTATCAATCTCTATCATTTTGATATGCCGCTGTGCATGCAAGAGAAAGGCGGCTGGGAAAGTCGCGCAGTTGTTGCTGCCTATGCCCGTTATGCCAAAATCTGTTTTACCTTGTTTGGCGACCGGGTAAAACACTGGTTTACCTTTAATGAGCCGATTGTGCCCGTTGAGGCCGGTTACTTGAACGACCTGCACTATCCTGGTGTGGTTGATTTCAAACGCGCGATCACTGTCGCCTACCATAGCGTACTGGCTCATGCCAAAGCGGTGGAAAACTACCGAGAACTGAAGCAGGGCGGTGAAATTGGTATCATTTTGAACCTCACCCCAACCTATCCTCGCTCCGACAGTGCGACAGACCAGATCGCTGCAAATCAGGCTGATTTACTGCTTAACCGTAGCTTCCTCGATCCCGTCACTAAAGGTGTTTACCCTGCCGAACTGATCACCTTGCTGCGTGAACACAACTTATTGCCACAGATTGAATCAGATGATTGCCAACTTATTACCAGTGGAGTCGTCGATTTATTAGGGGTTAACTATTATCAGCCAAGACGAGTTCAAGCGAAAGATATCCCAACTCCTCAGGGGTGGGTGAAAACGCCAGAGGATTTGTTTAGTTTTTATGAGATGCCAGGGCGGAAAATTAACCCGCACCGTGGCTGGGAAATATACGAAAAAGGGCTGTATGACATCCTGAAAAACCTGAGAGAGAATTATGGCAATATCCCCTGCTATATCTCTGAAAATGGCATGGGTGTTGAGGGTGAAGAGCAGTTTATTACGCCATCTGGGATGGTAGATGATGAATATCGGATTGATTTTATTCGTGATCATTTGACGTGGTTGCATCAGGCATTACAGGAGGGCAGCAATTGCAAAGGGTACCATTTATGGACTTTTATTGATTGCTGGTCCTGGCTCAACGCATACAAAAATCGCTATGGACTGGTTCGGCTAAATCTTGCCGATCAGACACGGGTATTGAAGAAAAGTGGCTATTGGTTTGCAGATGTCGCAAGGCAAAATGGTTTTAATTAGTGGCTTTAATTTACGGAGTAACAACAGTATGTTTGATTTAGATAAAATCGTTGATGATGTGCAACCCACCGATGGACTGGAGGATGTGGTTATGGGGTTGATTATCAACGCAGGGGAGGCTCGGAGTTTGGCCTACAACGCGTTGAAACACGCCAAAACCGGTGATTTTGCTCAAGCTCATGAGTTAATGGCACAATCCCGTCTTGCTCTGAATGAGGCTCATTTGGTCCAGACCAAGCTGATTGAAGCAGATCAGGGCGAGGGTAAAACCAAAATGACGTTGGTACTGGTACATGCTCAGGACCATTTAATGACAGCGATGTTAGCTCGAGAGTTAATTGCTGAGCTTATCGAATTACATCAAAAGTCACGGTGAGTCTGGTATCACCCGTCGGCTATTTTGAACGATAGAGTGAAGGTAAATAAGATGGAAGTCAGATTAGTACGTCAAAAAGACTTTTTTAACGGAAAGGAATTCCATCTATTTATTTATAATAAGACGGAAAGTGCTACCGGCTTACATCAACATGATTATTATGAATATACCCTGATATTAACGGGGATGTGCTATCAAGAGATCAACGGCAAGCGAGTCTTTTTAGAGCGTGGAGATTTTGTTTTTATTCCTATGGGATCCCACCATAAAAGTTTCTATGAATTTGGTGCTACTCGCATCCTGAACGTGGGGATCAGTAAAACCTTCTTTGAAGAGCACTATTTCCATTTGCTCTCGCGGCCTATTGTGGCCTCTCAAGCTTATCGTCTGAAAGGTGATTTTCTTTCCTATATTGAGTCGGCGATTTCTGCGCCACACTTTAGGGAAGATGAACTTACTGAACTGGTAGAGTTGCTGACTTTTTATGTGACTAACCGCATCAGCCACCATAAAGAGAGTGAAGCCAATGACGATATTCCGCTGTGGCTGAAGACCAGTATCGACAAAATGCATGATAAATCGATGTTTGGTGAAAAAGCACTGGCGAATATGATTGAACTTTCAGGTAAAACTCAAGAGTACCTAACCCGTGCTACCCGGCGTTATTACCAGAAAACGCCGATGCAGATTATCAATGAAATCAGAGTCAATTTTGCCAAAACCCAGCTTGAAATGACGAATTACTTAGTTTCAGATATTGCCTTTGAAGCGGGTTACAGCGATACCACGTTATTTATTAAAAACTTCAAAAAACTCACCTCTTTTACGCCAGGGAACTACCGCAAAAAATTCAACTGCGTCAGAGAGGGGTTATCCGATTAGTTTCCGGCCAGATATCGCTTGCTGGAATGGCCTTACAAGGTGCCCTCAATGGAAAAGTTACTTATTGTTAATGCTGATGATTTTGGTCTATGCAAAGGCCAGAGTTACGGGATCATTGAAGCATTCCGGCATGGTATTGTCTCATCGACCACCGCGATGATGAACTGTGCAGATATCTACCATGCAGCAGAACTTAGTGAACAAAATCCAACTTTGCCCGTGGGGATGCATTGGGTGCTCACTTACGGGCGGCCGCTAACCGCGATGCCATCTTTGGTTGATGCCAATGGTGAACTGGGCAAATGGTTGTGGCAGCGCGCCGAGGCGGGAGAGCTGAATCTGGACGAGATAGCGCGGGAATTGACTGCTCAATTTGATAAATTTGTTGCTGTTTTTGGCCGCCCACCCACTCACATCGACAGTCATCATCACGTACATATGTTGCCGCAGATTTATCCGCTGGTTGAATCCTTCGCCCATGAGAAATCTCTTCCGCTGCGCATCGACCGCAATGAAGTACAACAGAACCGGACTCTACTTAACAATCCTCGCAGCACTGAGTGGTTTGATGCCGGTTTTTATGGTGAGACGTTATCTGAACAGACCTTTTTGCAGTTACTGGAAAGTGCAGACCAAAAAGGAATTAACTCTATTGAAGTGATGTGCCATCCGGCGTTTATCGACAAAATCTTGATGACCAGTGGCTATTGCTATCCACGGCTGACCGAGTTGGACGTCCTGACGTTGCCAGCATTAAAACAAGCCATTGAGCAGTGCGGCTATAGATTGGGATCATATTTGGATTGCTGACATAATTAACCCCTGATCCCCTAATAAGGGATTAGGGAAAGTGTCATTACTTCAAATTCCCGAAGAGACGGCCATGAAAATCATTGCTGCACGCATCTAATCCTTCAATCATCACTTTTAGACCATAATTGACAGGTGATTGGGCGTGTTGTCCTTGCCATGTATGGTTTCTGGCACCCTCTACGCGAGGGGAGCAAGCCTACCGTCCTTTGTCGTTTTCACCGGGAATAATACGCGGTGACAGGTGGGAGTGTAAACGTTGCGTTCCATCTGCCCGTGATTTTTTGCGGATTCATCAGCCGCATTTTTTCTTTTTGGGTTGGTGAATACGGTGAAATACCGTGTTTAATTAAAATCAATTGGTTAGGGCATGGCATAGGGCGTGGGCTGAATAATGCGAGATGTACGGGCAGTGTTTGAACGTTGGGGAAAATGGGCTGCGCATGAAGAAAACCGCACCGCATGGCCTTCTGTCTGTGCCACCTTTCGGGATGGACTCCCCAGCAAATTCTCGCTTCGCCCGTCCTGTAGTGACAATGAAGGGCTGATTATCGACTCTTGCGTGCCCAAGCGGGCTGGGGGAAGTTGATGAAAATAACTAACTTTATGTTTTAAATGGTTAAATATGATTTCAGATTTGTAGTGTATACCTAAGCGTATACCAATGCAGATAACCGCGCTTTGTGGTGTTCATATTTCAGAGGCTTCTAGTTAGTGTTTCTGATAACTAGGGGAACACAAAAAATGATGTAAAACAGTCCAACGTGTGACCCCTATCCGAGTGCTATCTACGGTGGTGGAAATAATGTTGATAGCATTTATCACTGCTAAAGTCGTTCTACGCAAGAATCCTGTAATGTTATAATTCTAATTAAGCTACAAGAGAGAGTATTTTTTTATTACACTTAAAACCTATGCCACTTAGACATAAAGTCAATGAGCATGATTAAGTCGATGGAGGACAATATGTTTGTATTTCACTAATGGCTTGCGAGCTGAATTTCTCACACAATGCATTAATAAACAAAGGCTCTACACTTGCACAATAGGATAAATAACCTTGCAAATATTTCTTTTTCTTATCGTCTAAGATATTCCATTTGTAAACAAGGCTTCGTATTTCTCTTTTTTTTTCTCTACCTAAAGACACTGTCCCTGTATTTGTAATGACTAGCCCAGTTATTATCATTTTTCTTTTTTTAGATAAATGTTTGGTTTTATTTGTGTTGAGAATTAGTTTTTTAGGATAGTCTAATTGTCGTAGTATACTAATGACACGTTTAGGTATTGTAAATAGTATATCGGGTGTGTTTGTAGAGAAATACATGTCATCAGCGTACCTGCTGTAAGTTACACCTAATGATAAACAAAGTTCATTTATTAGAAGATCTAATTTATAGCAAATTAAATTAGATATCATTGGAGAGGCAACCCCTCCCATAGTCAATCTTCCCTTAAAGCAAACCAGTTTTAAAAATAAGTCAGAGTCGAGATCATCCCAAGAATCACTAAATTCGCCCTTCTTTTCATTTAAGAATAACCTAATGTCGTTAGAAGTTATTGATTTAAAAAAGTCAACAAAATCAAGGCGTAATAAGTATTTATTTTCTTTATGAATGTTAGCATTTTTTAAAACAGAGGAGCCTTCACAATAGGCGGTGCATGCTATATGAACATTTATTTTTTTTAGAAAGTCATCATGTAACACGCGTTGTAATAATTTCAACTCTTTCTGAGGTTGGTAAACAACTCTGGTCCCACCATTTTTTTTTGGAATACCGAATTTGTTATACCTTTCGTCTGCTGTATTAGAAAGGTTAGTTATAAAGTCAGCGGTTAAAATTAGGCTTTCAGAGAGATATTTAAGTAGCATTGTTCATTACCTTCCGTAATTCCTCTTTAAAATGCGAAATCATTATCAAGTCGGATAGCGCGCGAGCTCTGCTTTTCAATATGTTTTCTAGTATTTTTTCTGTCGAGTTATGATTGAATAACTTATCAAAATCAACACATGAGTAATAAGATTGATTGTGTAGTCTTGACTCTTTAAATAATCCTAGTGCGACACCTAAAGACAACATGAAATGTATTGTGCTTTTGTTTTTGCTTTTATCCCTAAAGTTAATAATGGTACTTGTTAATTCTGATATTTCTCTGGCTCTAATAGGGCCTAAAGATGCTATTAGATATAGCAAGAAGAATAGTAAAACTTTGGGTGAGTACTTGTAGTCACCATAAAGATTATGGTCGGAGACTGATGAACGTAGCTTTCTAGTTAATCTTTCATTAATTTTAGGTATGCAGGTCAGTATTGTTGAGAAATCAGAGTAAATGGCGGGTTTATATTTTGAGTCATTATTTACCCACATCACTGGGCCTGTGTTAATAAATGAATTATGCCTTTCAAACTTCTTATCAAGAATAGGTAGTAGCTTTTTCCTTAATCCTTGACTTAATGAGAACGCTCCTAACTCTGCTACAGTACCAAAACTTTCAACTAGAATAATTACAATGTCCGAAAAGTCAGCTAGCCATTCTTCTAAAGCTAAGGCATTAACATTCTTACTACTTTCAGAATTGCTAATTACTTCCCATGCAAGTTCAGCTCTGAAGGTCAAATATTCTTTATGATGCTTTGTTATATAGTTTTCAAGGATGGCACGGTTCTTACATGACTTCTCCTCTCCCCCACAAATAAAGAGAATCTTCGGCAGCGAGTAACTTAACTGTGTAAGTTCGCTCGCTGAGAAGTTTTTAACAAAATCACTTCGTGCATTGATGTACTTAGGATGCTTGAACCACATTCAAAAATACCCTTACATAGGTCACGAGACGCAGGCTCGGGAAGCGTCTACCGACGCGGCCCGATCTTGCGATGAGAAACCAAACAACAATACCGGGTCGGCTATACACCAACCACAAGAAAGTAACCATATTAGGCACTCTCTAACTAAGGGCCGTATTAGGTTAACATGTTAATAATGGTTGTTCAAAAGCATATAAAAAAGATTTATAGAAAAACTGTTCACACTGTTCACTTTTGAATTTAATCATTTAAATACAATAGATTAAGTGGTGATGAGTTAGTGATGAGTTTAGCCTAACTAGTCACTTGCTGTGAACAGTCGCCATTGAATACAAAAACACCGGCCTAGGCCGGTGTGATTATTGTTGAGGTGCCAAGAGTTGTGGGACGAATGGGGGATAAAAGAAAGGCCTGCAAGCAGGCCTAAGTACACACTGATACATTGCTCCCCGGTGTTGGATGTATGAGGTTTGTACAACGCAACTATAAGTGTCATAACTGATAGCGTCCAATGGGTTAGGCAGATCAATAACGCCATATTGATCGGTAGAAACGATCGTGATGTTGTTTATTCAATATGCTTCACATTTAGGCAACCAATCGGCCTCGCAGTCTTCACTTAATATCAGATTGGTTTGCATCCCCTGATTGGTCTTACGTTTTAATAAGGCTATTTCATATTCGCTCAAGGTTTGTGGCACAGCGCGCCCGAATGCGGTCAGGCTCATTGGCCGTTGGTGGCCGCGCGCCTCCATAAATGACAGGTAAGCGTGATACAGGTATTTACGCGGATTAGCCGGGATAATATTGGCATTCCCCATATACAGGCCATTGGGGGTATTAACCGCCAGCAGATAACCACAAAAATCAACCAACGGGTCAGCACCGCGTTTAATCTCCAGCGCTTCATCCGAGTTCTGCTGCGCTTCGAGTAGCGCACGGGCATCATTGGGGGCGGTAAAACGCTGCATCAGGTGGCGCACGATCACCGCCAGCTCACCGGTAATTTTCGCCAGTAATAGCGGGTCACGCTCGTTAGCCGGAATGACTTCCGGGAACGGCAGGATAACCCGGCGACGGGATACGCCGCCGCTGCGGTCACTGAACTGCATTGGGTTATTATTGACGGCCAGAATCACCGCCGGAATATGAGTGGAATAGGCATCACGGTATTTCGGGTCTATAGCAACGGCATCACCGCCAGTGATGGCTTTAATGCCAGCCCCGTCACCACTCCAGCGCTCTTGGTCTGGCAGGATAATCAGAGAGAACCCCACTACGGAGGCACGTTCCCGCGACGATTCCAGCGTATCGATGGTAGCCGAGGTGGTATTGTCTTTACCGGCCAGCAAGCTGGCGATTGAGGCCATCACGCTTTTACCACTGCCGCCCGGCCCGGTCACCTCAAGGAACAGTTGCCAGTCATAGCGGTTCGCCAACACCATATAAAGCGCCGCGAGAATACGCTCCTGTTTCTCGTGTTGTTGCCCGGCGGCCCGCGTTAACCAGCGCCAAAAGTGCGGGGCATGGTCGGACAGATTTTCCCCGGCTTTGGGCGGGGTGTAATCCACACTGTTCACGGTACGCAACCAGTGCGTTTTTTGGTGTGCACTGAACTGGCCGGTAGTGGTATCAAATACCCCGTTACGAAAACCTATTAAGTGCCGGGCGGGTGTTCCCATTTGTGGCACCATCAGCTTGAGCGTATCAAGTACGCTGTTTATCCCTGATGCTGAGAACGGGGCGCGGATTTTCTGGAACAGGGCGGCAATCTCCCGGCTGAGTACCCGATATGGTAACACCTGCCACGCCCCTTTTTCATAGCGGCACAGGTCTTCACCCACCTGTGGCACCGCCAATAAGTGCTGATAGTGCTCTGCTAATAGTTCGGCCTTTTCACTGGCGCTCATGGCTTTCAGGTCGGCGTCACTGAGCGTATCAAACGGGCTGGGCTGTTGCGGCTGATTGAATGCCTGTAACTGGGTCAGGGCGGCCAGTTTACCTTGCTGCTGATAAACGTCGTTCCAGTCGCCCACAACCGGCGGCAACGCCAGTTTACCACCGCTCAATTGGGCAGCCTCTGTTGCACGGCTCTGGCCGGTGCCGTTCTCGTCATTATCGGCGGCCAACAATAGCAATGCATCCGGGTAGTGGGTACGCAACTGTTGCACCAGTGCGGGCAGATTGTTAGCGCTGAGCGCGACACACACCGTTTCCCCGGTCAGATGATGCACCGTTAGCCCGGTAACATAGCCCTCGGTCAGCCAGATAACGGCGTTATCCTGTCCGGCCAAAAAATGACAGGCGGCTTTCACCTGCCCTCCGGCCAGCGTGCGCTTGTCACCGTTGGCGTTAATTAGCTGAACGTTAACCACCTCACCGCTACTGTCGGTCAGGGGGAATAGGAGGTCGCCGGGCTGATAGGCAATCCCCCCAACACACAACGGTTTATCGTGTAATGTCAGCGTCTCCAACTCCGGCCAGCCTTTGGCGGTCAGATAGGCATTCCCGGTCTGTGGTCGGGCGACAGTCAGCAGTTGTTTAGCCTGTTCTGCGGCCCGCTGCCGTGCTTGCGCTTTCTCCTGCGCTTCCTGCCCGGCATTGTGTGCCGGTAATGGCGGGTTCGATGGTTCCCCTAACACCTCGGCCACTTTGCAGGCGGCTTCCTTGGTCGTGACCGCCAGCGCCTTTTCAACCAGATTCAGGCCATCGCCGCCGCCGCACTGGTTACAAAACCATGTGCCACGCCCTTGCAGGTTATCAAAGCGGAAACGGTCTTTACCACCACACATCGGGCAGGGCTGCGCTCGCCCTCCGGCGGTGATATGAATACCGAGCGCCGGGAGCAATACCGGCCACTGGCCGGTGGCTGCACGTGAGGTTTTTGAAACGTTTAATGTTGTCATTCTCTGTTTCTCCTCAGTGCAGGGTGGTCTTGCGGGTTGTGGTTATCTGCGCTTGGCACAGTTCATCCATCATTTTTTGCCCTAATACTGTCAGGCGCGGCGGAGCCAGCAAAATATCCGGCTGAACCATGTCACTGAGCATGGTACAGGCCATATCCATGCCGGCTTCTGGCCCGTGCCGGCGCACATAATAGCCCTCAATATCCATCGCAATGGTCATTTGTAATTCATCCAGCGAGTAACCAAGGCGTACCCCGTGAGACAAACAGACATCAAGATAAGCGTGGGCCAACGCACGGCGATAAACAGCGGTACGGACTTCAACGGGCAAACAGGATTGATTGAGGGTATTCATGCGATAGGTGCCTCCATGCGGGATAAGATTTGTGATTCGCAGGTGTTCATCACCTGTCCGAGCTGGTCAGTCAGTAACGCCACCATTGAGGCGAACGATTCAGGCGACGGTGGGGTAATGCCGTGCAACAGGCTGCTTTGCGTTTCCAGCATATCGAGGAACGTCACACCGACATTGTGTGCATGCTGGAGGCGTAAGAAATCAGCGTGAGGGATGCTGTACTGCGTATCACAGTCATAACGGGCGGCAAGGGTATTCATGCGACCTCCCCAAGCGGCAGACGGCCAGCAAACGACAGGATGTAGTCACCGGTTAAACGCAGGCGGGCGTTCTTCTCACTGCTGGCGGTGGTACGCAACATGCAGGGACGCGCCGTTAATTCAGTACGACGAACAGCAGCAAACAGATAGATAAATTGCGGGTGTAACGGGGTGAGGGATGTAGCCATAGTGGCAGCCTCCAATAAGTATTGGTTATTGCTACCACGGAAGTTCTCACACTTGGGTGGTAGCCCAGACGGGGGTGAGAAACCGGCCTTATTGGAAACCGGCCAGCCCGAAGGCTGCCCCGCCTGAGCCACCATTGCTTGATAGCGACAGTGATGTCGAAACCACTGTGCAAAAAACTGGTAGGCCGAGGCCACGACATAAAAAAACACGCCTGGCGCGTGTTGTGTCGCCAATAAGTAACACGGGTTCTCACGCCCGGCTGTCGATTTTGCGACAGCACGGCGACTATAACGCAAGGCCTGCAAAAAATGCAAGCCAGAGAAAAGCCCTTTTTGCGGGATGAGCGTCATCGGTTTAACAGTCAGTCTGAATATCAGGCTTGGGCTGTGCCGGTGCGCGGGAGTAGAAATTGGCCTGTGCTGGCGTGCCTGCCGCACTGCCCGACATCACTTGCACCACGCCGTTTAGCTGGCTGCGGTACTTGGGTAAAGCAAGGCCGGGTTGTTGCTGCGCAATCTGGAACGCCTCAGCGATGTACTGCACGTCGCCATCATTCAGAGTGAAGAATTGCTCGCCGATTTTTAGGGTGATCATGCTGATACCCCCTGACGGTTAGCAATACGCTCTGCCATCCAGCCCTCAATCTCAGAGGCCAGCCATGCGACGTTCTTACCGCCTAGGGAAATCTGTGCGGGGAAGTGGTCACGGCTAATCAATTCATAAATAGTTGAGCGGGATAATGCGGTGGTGTTAATCACTTCCGGCAGGCGCATAAAGCGGTCACGGGGATAATACGTTGCCATCGGTGGTGGTGTATTGGATAAAGCCGGTTGTGTCATTGTAAGCATGAAAAGCTACCTTGTTGTTGTCCGGCCACATACCGCCGGGTTTGCTGGGATTCAGTTGGGTAGCCCCCTATTGTTAGAATATTTTTACCTGATGCAACAAGCCGTTGTTGTGTGGTTCAGCAAACTCACCAAACCGAACTCATCCTAGAAACTCGCCGCATTTGCCTTCTTTTGCCTTTATTTGCCTTTGTTTGCCTCTATGACTATTTCGCTTATTTTTCACTCTCATTTCATTGGAGAAGTTGGAATATAAAATTAATTTTAATGCGAAAACAGTATAAGTGATTGGTTAATTATCATTCTGTCTGAATGGTTTTTTAGCTAGCCAGAGAAAAAGCTCTTTTTAACCCAGTGAACAGTAGTGAACACTTGGTGAATAGTTTCAAGTGAACTGTTCACCCTTTTATTTATTGATTATTAATACTTTTTTCTCAAAGTGAAGAGTAGTGAACAGTTTTTATAAAACTATTATCTTTATGGCCTTTTTAGCTTGGCCGTGGGGAGAGTGTTGTATGGGAAATGGTACAACGGGCATGGATTGAGACGTTGTGTGAGAGCTTGCAAAATGACTCCACCTTGACTGAGACGGAGTTATAACTAGATGAGCCAAACAACCCCACACCCGATTACACCCGCCCTTGAAAGTTTTAAAGCGGCGAAAGCGCAACACCTGAAGAATGAAGAAACCTACGAAGAAATTATTGCGTCCATTGCCCGTAGCCAGCAAAAACAGCGCGACGCGGAAAACCAGAGCCAACAGGCTGACGGCAGTTGGCGCAAACTGTTTCGTAGCTTGCGCGGTGAAATGACCGAGGAACTGCAAACCGAACATATCCGCCGGATTTCACAGCGGGAGCTGGCGCAAGAATTCGGGCATCTGATTGAAGAACTGGAACTGGATAAAGATTACACGTCACTGCAATTATGCGCTTCTGCCAGACCCTATAAAGACACGCATAAAGTAGCTTTGATGGAATATGCGAAGATGGAAATGTCTGCCGCAATGAAAACTCTGTCACCAGAACTCATCCGGGCAGTGAAAATAAAGGTCGCTGTGAACGAACTCTACACAGATTCATCATCGGAGAAAGCTCTGGGTACACTAACAGCAACTCTTCTTTCATTAGCGGGAGTCTATACGTTTGATATGGAGAAAGAATCGATATTAGCCGAACTCACACTACAGACACCACAACCGGGTTATGTGGACTCTGACTTAAACAACAGCCCAATGAAACGTGGGTTATTAGGGCAGCGTATTCGGGAAAAACGAGAAAAACTTAATCCAACTGGGGAGCAATAATTATGATGCGTTGTCCTGTGTGTAAACATTCGTCTCATACTCGCGCCAGTCGCTATTTATCTGAGCAGACAAAAGAAGCCTATTATCAGTGCCAGAATATAGAATGTTCTTGTACCTTTAAATCGATTGAGAGTGTGGATAAAATAATTACCCGCCCTCCGATTAAAGAGCCTGAAA
>NZ_CQAZ01000034.1 GCF_001152565.1 Yersinia pekkanenii
GACTGTGTACAGCGGCAACGCGATTGGCTTCGTCGTTGTCGTTTGCTGTAAGGGTGTCCATCCACATATTCAGCACAGCGATAGCCTGATTACTGTATGCCAGTGCGTTTTCTGCGTGATTCACGACTTCAAAGGTTTCTTTATCCATGAGTGACCTCCGGCAGACGACCAGCAAAGGAAAGTACGAACTGACCGGCCAGAGAGCGGCGGGCGTCTTGTTCAGAATGGGCGGTTACAGATTCACGGTGCGGCTTGGCGTTCAGGTCAGAACGGCACACGGCGAGAAAGAGAAATTTAAAGCGAGTTGGGGTATGATTTAACATAGCTACCTCGATACTCAATCTATCGTTGGTGGTAAGAGGCCCGGTTAGTGTTAGCGCACTGCTGGGCTTCGTTATTTTGTGTACTGCCTGTGCCTTATCTGTGGATAGGGTGTGATTTAAATTACAATCAAATGAATCACACATCAAGTGTTTTGTGTGATTTGATTTCATGTATACTGAATCACACGTTTTATTTAAGGTGCTGAACATGGCAACAAATACGGTTAACGACAAATCAAAACAAATATCCATTCGCATTCCACACGATGTAATGGATGGTATGGAAGCGGTAAAAATGGACGGTGAAAGTAATGCCGGTTTTATCGTTACAGCTATGCAAGATGAGATAGCCCGCCGCCAACTCAAAGAGAGCGATGAAAATAAGTTGCTGTCCAACCTCAATGGCGCACTAGAAGCACTAGCTCGTATCGAAGAGATCGGTACGAAGGCAGGGGAAAATATCAAGGCCATCGTTAACGTAGCGCAGAGTGAGATCAAACGCCGCCAGCGCAAGAAATCCAAATCAGAACCATCTGAGTAATCCCGAAGGGTAGCACTGTGAATGCTACCCTTTTCTTTGCCTGTAATCTGCTGATTTAGTTTAACTCCCACCAATGGTGAAAGTTGACTGCACGTTATAACTTGCTGATTTTCGTTGTTACATCCGTTTTGAATGACTGCCGAACCTGAGTAACGGTAATGTTCAGGTGAACCGGAATAATTATCCGGTTTAACGTTGAGAAGTTTACGCATGGCTTTTGCTCTCCACGCCGATTCCGTGGTTAGCAAATTCCCCGTGGTGTATTTCACGAAATTGCCTGACGGTTTTCTCTGCTTCGGAGAGGTTCGTGAATAAACCTACGCGGTGCTGTTTTCCATTGACCATACACTCAGCCCTCCATTTGTTTATTTTTCCTTCCCGACTCACCCCCTTAACACCAGATGTATTAGTTTTTTTCATTGAGCGATTGCGGCAATTCTCTGCATGAGTAGCTTGACGCAGATTGCAGATACGATTGTCAGTCTTGGCACCATTGATATGGTCAATTTCGTTATCAGGCCATTTACCGTTGACATAAAACCAAGCCAAACGGTGAGCAGGATAACTCTTGCGATCTATCGAAATCAGGATGTATTTGCCGCTGTTCGGGCTACCAGCAACACTGCCTATACGGACTCGGTTAGAATTAGATAACTGCCAGATAAAAACGCCTGTATCCGGGGAATAGTGCAAAACTTCCTGCAAACGTTGATGGGTTAAGCTAGACATTGCTTACCCCCTGTTCGTCTTTGATTTCCCCACCTCCTGCGCGACAGGGTTGTGCAAGAATCAATGAGTTAGCTAATTGCTCCGTTTCGGGACAATCAAGCTTAATCAACAGGTTACTGTGGGCCGGTAAACTCGGTGAATTGCGGTTTTTAGTATGCGACTCGCTCAAAGATAGTCGGTTCAGGATGCCAGCCAGGGAAAAGGCCCGTTTCTGGCTGACCACTGGAGTTATGAGCATCATGCCACCACCTCGACACGCAGACCTTTAGCTGTGTAGCCCTGAACCTGCTTACCATTCACACGAACCCGCTTTTTAGTCAGTAAACGAATGTGGTCGCCGTATACATGAAGTAACTTTCCATCTACAGCAACCTCGTTATAACCATATCGAGGCTTGTGTGACACCTGCACAAATGGCTCTGAGGCCTTGCGTGGTAGGGCTCCTTCTGCACATACCTCTTGCTTACCACCAGAAACACGCTTAACCACTGCCACATAATTTGCATCAATTAGGGGCTGCTTCTCTGTCGCCGATAATCCTTTTTCCGCTGACCGATAAACCCAAAACGTTTCGAATCGCCCGGTAATTTTGCGGGTTCGGATTTTCACGTAACCCAACCGGCCCATCAGACGGCTAAACTCAGCATCGTTCTTAACCAGCAACGATAGTTCATGCGTTGATTCACATACCCAGCCCAAACGCTGATATTCCTTCACTGTCGAGCTATTACGCACCGTATTAATCACTGTGTATTTATCTGGCTGCGCCGGGCTGCGATAAATGACCCAATCGTCGAAGGCTTCCTGACGCTCATTAGTGAGTACCTGAACGGCGAAAGTAGAAAGAGCCTTACCATCCCGCCGATGCCAGTACTCAATCCATGACGGGCTGCTGGTGAGGATATTCAGGCAATAACCATCAACTTTATGAGAGTGGACGCCACGGATGAAGCCCTTGTTATCTGCAGGACGTGATGGACATAGCGACTCATGGTACCCATGGGATACCTTCGCTTTACCACTGAACCCAGTATCGCTATCAGCTTCACGGACTGGCACACCAGAACGTAGCCAGACCAGCCCCTGACCGTTATGACGCAAGCCTAAATCCGTTAATGTGCAAACGCGATTATTAACGGCTGACCAGTCACCACAAATAACGTTACGACGAATTTCGTTAATACCGTTCACCATGTTTTGGGCGTAGGGGTATCCGCCCCGGCTATTGCCAGTTTCTTGAAGTTTCATATTTCAGGCCTTAATTAAGCAGACTTGCGACCACATGGAGTATTAACGTTATTTACCGCTGGAGGGTTACGAACCCAGCAAAGTAAGTCACTGAGCAACCACGCACATGAATTGCGGCCAAGAGGCTTACGGGCAGGGAACCGGCCTTCATTCTCAAGAAGCCATGCAGTTGAGCGGGAAATAGAAGTAATGCGCTGACGTTCCTTTTCACGCACGAGGCGATCATAAGGTTCAGCATATTCGGCAAGAACAACACGGCGCTGTTCTGGGGTAGGGTTGAAGTGATTCGTAATCATGCTGCCTCCACTGTTTTAATGCTTTGTGAGGCTATTATTCTTAATCGGAAAGGATTATATAATTGGTTTTAAATAAATTATTAATACATTCTAAATATCATGATTATTGCATTGTTATTCTATCAAAATAAAGCACGCTGTGCTTAACGCATGTTCTTTGATGAAAATATCCACATTGGATATAAGGTGCATTTTTATATGTCTTATTTACCAATGTGGAGTGATAACCAACGCTCAAAACATCATTTCATTGCGGATCTAACATCATCAATAGTTACAGCTTCTTTAAGTACAGCGCTGCTAATGACTGCTGTTATATTATACAAATTGGTGCCAAATTGTTTTTTAAAATATCTAGACAGACTTCTAATAAAAAATAATCTCCTTGGATTGGTTTTTCTTTTAAGAATAGGATTAATATCAGGAATCATATCTTTATTCGCAAATGACTCTAAAAGTGAAGGTAATTTAGCTTGCGAATATCCAACCAATGAAAAAAAAGCATGCTCAACATCTAGATCTTTGTTTTCTGATTTAGAACTGTCTAAGTATTTTCTGGTTAAATACTTAAGACCATTATGATAATGATTATCAAGTAGTTTATCATCAATAAATGTACTTATCGCCTTATCAAAAGGAGTGCCATTTACTTCACTACTTAATTCAGTAGCCAATTTTCTTATTCTACTTATTTTTTCTTTCTGCTCTGTTGGCGTTAAGGACTCCCATCCATTAGGGCCTTTTGAGGCTTCCGACACCATAATTGAAAAAGTTAATAACTTAATATCTGTATTTTCATATTTTAAAAATCGTTTTACCAATGCGTTAGATATATGCCTAACACTATCATCAAATATTAATAAACCAATAACATCTCTCGTGGTAATCGAACCGCTGCCAGTGCTAATGTCGAATGCGTAGTCTGACTCATAGAAATCTATTAATAATTTCGGTGTGTTTTCTGGATATGCATTGCTCATTTTTCACCAACCTTTAAAATAACAACGTTTTTATGATTACCGGCCAGCACATCTAGCCGCTCAATCCACTTGTTCAGTGCGTCCAGTTTCTCAGGCAGATACTGACTACGGTTGTATACTGCCATAACACCACCAAGCGAGTGACCTAGCAGCAATTCCACAATATGGGGAGGAATACCCAAATCATTCATACCGGTGGAGAAGGTGCGGCGTAGGTCATGTAAGCGCCATCGTTCTGAATGACCCAGTCGCTCACAAATACGGCCTCCAGTAGAACTAACTGCGGTATTCTCTTTTAATTCTCCGAGTAAATAACCTGACTTCTTATTTTCTTTTGTCAGTCTTTTAATTAATGGGTAGATACTTTCAGGTATTGGCCTAATAATTTTCTCACTTGTCTTGCTATGCGCTTCGGGGACTGTCCATATTTTATCTTTTAAGTCCCACTCACTACATTCAGATAATCGCACTTCAACTGTACGCGACCCAAAAACCGTTAATAGATAAAACATGTTTTGATAAAATGGCGAAAAGAAATCACTTTTTATTGCCACCAGCAAATCAGTTAATTCTTTATTGGATAAGACTCTCTTCCGCTTATTAATTTTTACGCCAATATCTTGCATGGTTAATCCGTCAAGCTCGTGACAAATAGCATAACGACGAATACGACAAAACTTAAAAGCCTGTTGAGACATTTGTAAAATCATTCCAGCAACACTGGGGGCTTTTTTCTTTGTCCGGGCAAGGCATTTTAACCAATAATGGGTTTCACAATCAGCAAGAGCCATTTCACCAATATATGGATAAACATGAATATCGAATCTTTCTCTATATCGAGTGGCGTTAACAAGATTACCGTCAACATATTCAGTTAACCAATATTCTAACGCATCCTTGACAGTTACAGGCTTTAGTGTGGATTCTCTATCAAGTTTAAGCATACGTTGCGGATCTCGCCCCTCAGCCAGCCACTTACGGCACTGATCACGCAGTTCACGCGCTTTGCTTAGCGAGATGTCGGGATAGCGGCCTAGATTTGGTCTGTTGATACTTGAACCCCGTCCATCAAGCCTATACTGATAGAACCAGCTGATAGCACCGTTCTTGCTGACGCGAATCATCAGCCCGCCGCCATCAGATAGGGTATGCTCTTTATCATTGCTTGCTGCTGACAGTGCTTTTAACTTTTTATCGGTAAGACGGTTTATACTGGACGCCATAGTATAGTGTTCCTGTTTTCACGTGACTCACCACGTGATCCACAGTTTACCGCAAGAATGAGAAAACAGCAAAAAGCACTGGAACAATATACAGTGATTAATTTATTTAAGTTACTGATTTTAATAGAAATCAAGATAGCACAGGGAAACATAAAAACACTATGTTGAGTTACCGCCATAGTTTTCACGCTGGCAACCATGCCGACGTTCTTAAACATACCGTTCAGAGCTTGATTATTGAGTCTTTGAAAGAGAAAGAAAAACCGTTGCTTTACCTGGATACCCACGCCGGGGCCGGTCGCTATCAGTTAAGCGGCGAGCATGCCGAGCGCACCGGTGAATACCTTGAAGGTATCGGCCAATTATGGCAACGCGATGATTTACCGGCTGATTTAGCCCCGTATATGAGTGTTATCAATTATTTTAACCGTGGCGAGAAACTGCGTTATTACCCCGGTTCCCCCTTAATTGCGCGCCATTTATTGCGTGAAGATGACAAAATCCATCTGACCGAACTGCACCCTAGCGATTATCCGCTGCTGCGCAATGAGTTTGCCAAAGATGAGCGGGCCAAAGTGCAACGAGCCGATGGTTATCAACAACTTAAATCGCAGTTACCACCGCAGTCACGTCGTGGTTTCATTCTGATCGATCCGCCGTATGAAATGAAAACCGATTATCAAGACGTGGTTAAAGGTATTCAGGAAGGTTATAAACGCTTTGCAACCGGTACCTATGCATTATGGTATCCGGTGGTTTTACGTCAGCAAATCAAACGCATGTTGCGAGATTTGGAAGCCACGGGCATCCGCCGCATTTTGCAAATTGAACTGGCAGTGCGCCCGGACAGCGACCAACATGGTATGACTGCATCTGGCATGATTGTCATTAACCCACCGTGGAAACTGGAACAGCAAATGAACACGCTGTTGCCGTGGCTGCATAAAGTCTTGGTCCCCTCCGGTCATGGTCATACGCTGGTGAAGTGGGTAGTTCCGGAATAATGCTAATGCCTATCAGAGCCATTGATGCACAAAACACTGTCAGACGTTAAACTGTTAGACAAACTTTAAACGACTTGGAAACGACACTGATGACCAAACATTACGATTATCTGGCAATTGGCGGTGGCAGTGGTGGGATCGCGTCGATCAACCGGGCTGCCATGTATGGCAAAAAGTGTGCGCTAATCGAAGCGAAGCAGCTCGGTGGCACCTGTGTAAACGTGGGTTGTGTGCCGAAAAAAGTGATGTGGCATGCCGCGCAAATTGCGGAAGCGATTCATTTGTATGGCCCGGATTACGGTTTCGATACCACAGTGAACCATTTCGATTGGAAAAAACTGATTGCTAACCGTACTGCTTACATCGATCGTATCCATCAGTCTTATGAGCGTGGCTTAGGCAATAATAAAGTGGATGTTATTCATGGTTTCGCACGTTTTGTTGATGCGCATACCGTGGAGGTTAACGGCGAGAAAATTACCGCAGATCACATCCTGATCGCCACCGGTGGCCGCCCAAGCCATCCCGATATTCCTGGTGCTGAGTATGGTATCGACTCCGATGGTTTCTTCGAATTGGACCAGATGCCAAAACGGGTTGCCATCGTGGGTGCCGGTTATATCGCGGTAGAAATCGCGGGTGTTCTCAATGGGTTAGGGACAGAGACGCACCTGTTTGTTCGCAAGCATGCGCCACTGCGTACTTTTGATCCGTTGATTGTGGAAACGCTGCTGGAAGTCATGAATACCGAAGGGCCAAAACTGCATACTGAAGCGGTGCCGAAAGCGGTCATCAAAAATGCCGATGGCAGCCTGACGCTGCAATTGGAAAACAGTACCGAAGTGACGGTCGACCAACTGATTTGGGCCATCGGCCGTGAACCTGCAACCGATAACCTGAATCTGCCTGCCAGCGGTGTCAAAACCAATGAAAAAGGCTATATCGAGGTTGATAAGTTCCAGAACACTAACGTCAAAGGTCTCTATGCCGTTGGCGATAATACCGGTGCGATCGAACTGACACCGGTGGCTGTCGCTGCGGGCCGCCGTTTGTCTGAGCGCTTGTTCAATAACAAACCGGATGAGCATCTGGATTACAGCAATATCCCGACCGTGGTGTTCAGCCATCCGCCTATTGGCACTATTGGCCTGACTGAGCCGCAAGCCCGCGAGAAGTTTGGCGACAGCCAGGTGAAAGTGTACACATCTTCATTCACCGCGATGTACAGCGCAGTGACTCAACACCGCCAGCCATGCCGGATGAAGTTAGTCTGCGTGGGTGCGGAAGAGAAGGTGGTTGGTATCCATGGTATTGGTTTCGGTATGGATGAAATCCTGCAAGGGTTTGCAGTCGCCGTGAAAATGGGCGCGACCAAGAAAGATTTCGACAACACTGTCGCTATCCACCCCACTGCCGCCGAAGAATTTGTGACGATGCGCTAAGGTCAGGTAAAAGACCTTTAAAGGCTATGGACCGCAGGGTTCATGGCCTTTTTTATTACAACCTCTGATTTGAGTCAGGTGATCAAAAAGGCCAAAACTAAGCTCTGGCCTGATGATAAACCGTTGACCACTGTCGAGATTTAGAAGCTCACTTTCACACCCAGATTACCGGCGTAGCCATCCATGTTGCCATCAAAGGCTCTTTGGTATTTCACATCGGCATAGATATCAACGTTGCTGTTCACTTTAGCGGTGACACCCGCACCACCCTGCCAGTAAGTTTTACTGAATTCAGGACGTAGGCTCACTGTATCAACCGTGACCTTAGGGTTTTTACCTAACTGGGACACCACATCGGTCGACAGATAAGGTTTAATCGCCTGCGGTTTAGTCCCTTCACTGAACACCCGTACTCCGGCACGTACCTGACCCACAGAGTAGGAGGTACCATTTACGCCTGAAATCTCATCATTAAAGCTGTTCAAGTTCAGATATTGGTACTTTAACTGCCCCTGCGGTTCTACTTTCCAGCTGCCCGCGATTGGATACACCTGACCCACCTCGGCAGACATCGCCACACCATAGCCATTCTGGTTGGCATCATATTGGCTCTGATAACTGTTGCGATATAACGTCCCCTGACCGACAACATCGATATAGCCACCTTGTTGCGTCATTAAAGTGTAATAACCGCCCAGCCCATAAGCATCGGTTTTAATCTTACCGGTATTCACCGACAACTCTGGGCGCACAGCCCGCGCCTTATCTTGCGTGTCAGTTTCCTGTTTACCCAGCGTAATCAGCACACCAGCGGTAGCCTGCGTTCCAGCGGAACTTTCAGCTTGATAGAAGTCATGGCCCAGTTGAACGAACCAGATATCTGAGTCATAGCTAAAACGACCCGCATCAAACTTATTATGCTGCCCGCTGATCCGGCCCCAAGAATCCTGATTAAAACCGTTCGCCGCCCCTTCCGCTGAACCACGACGCTCATGCAGACTCCCTAACGTCGTAAAACCGTAGAATGCATTTAACCACGGTGCGGCAATATACCCCGGTACTTCACCGCGATAAGCGGTTTCAGGGGTTGGTGGTACGACAGGTTCAGGTACAAACGGGGCAGGGTCAGTCGGGATGACCTCCCCTGGGATTTCTGGGTCAGTTGTAATAATTTCACCCGGATCTGTCGGGTCAACCGGCGTTAGATTGGACTGCAAATTCCAACGATGATCGTCAATCTGGTATAAGAAATACTGATAAGCACCCGCAACAACCGCGTTGCTCATGGTGAATTGCCCAGAGTCGGTATCACCCTCTACCGTAATCAGGTTAATCCCTGTGCCCGTGGTTAATGCCCCCAACCCGCCTTGATTAACCACCCAAATATAATGATCACCGGTCGCACTCCCGGTCACATACAGTCTATCTGCGGGTGAACTGTCATCACCCAATTTCGCATTGAAGACGAAACTGCCATTGCCAGTAAGATTGCTATTAATGGTTAAGGTACTAAAACTGTCACCCACAGCTCGTGCATTTGGGTTACTGCCGGTGGGGATAAAGTTCATCTGCCCCAAAATATGCATCGACTCAACATCGGCATCACCGGTCAGATGCCAAATACTGCTGCTATCAACCTCAACACTTTTGGCGTTATGTGCCGCACCGGTCCAGACCGAATTATTCGTCAATGTTAAGCTAGCATTGTTATTTTCTTCCGCCAGAATATCACCGACCAGTGTTGAATGATTATCAGCATTGAGATTAACGTTACTGATAGTCGACATCGTCCCAAGGTGAGTGCTGGCATTAATCAATAACCCATTTCCGCCGGTTAGCTGTGAGCCGTTGTTCACATTGACATTGATATTGGCACCTTCCGTGTGAACGCCAGCGCCGTTCTCACTGATAATCTGGGTGTTATCCAACGTAACCTTACTATAAACCACATCACTGGCTGTGGCATAAATCCCACTCGCGTCCATACCCGTGGTGGTAATTTGGCTATCTTTCAGCGTGATAGAACCGCGAATATCAGTCCACAAAGCATAAGCACCAACACCCGTTGATGTCGCAGTGACATTCTTGGCATTGATAGATGAACCAGCAAACGTGCCAAGAACTATGCCGAGGTCACCGGTAGTGTCAATCGTCGCACCAGTCAGATTAAGGTTTCCGCCACGCGCCGCAGCAGCACCAATGCTGGCAACTCCCGCGGTTGAAATGGTCATATTGCTGGCATCAAAAATCCGTTCAGAATAGATACCATCCGCGTTGTTCCCTTTGGTGATCGTAGTGGTATTTTCCACAACGGCCGTACCACGGTTATCAATCGCCGTCGCATTATCCCCTTCGGTGATAATCACAGTATCCTTAGCCTTGAACGATGAGGCGCTGTCGGTAATCCAAACCCCCGTCGCATCACTGCCTTTGGTATGATAAGAACCGCCATTTAACGTGACATCAGAGTTCGAATTCACGTCAATCATTACCGTATTACCGCTGTTAGACACGGCATTGACGTCATTTAATACCGTGATGGCTTTACTCAGACTGTTGCCTATCGCCCGCAATACGCCACCAGAAGCTAACTCGATATCAGCATTGCTGACAGTGGCTTTGCCGTTAATGTTGAAAACCTGAAGAATATTACCAGTAACATTAAGGCCATCCATGACAATAGATGAATCCTGGCCAACACTGACCCCCGTAGAGGCATTGTCCATATTAATCGTGGTGTTATCTAAGGTGGCATGGACACCCCCATTATCAATATAAACCCCGATACCACTGGCCGTACTGGTGTTATTTATGGTGTTATTCGAGCCACTTAACGTGCTACCAATACTGCTCAAAAAAATACCATAGCTACCACTGCCACTGGCATTAAGTGTGGTGTTATTTACCGTCAATTGGGTACCGCCAGAACCCGAAATACCATAAGCTGATATGCCACTGGTGGAGATCACAGTGCCATTAATATCAGTACGGCTACCCAAACCCGTCGAAGAAACACCGTAAGCGGAGGAGCCAGCCGTCGTCACCGCCCCCCCCTGTAAATTGACCGTGCTTTTACTATTATTGATACCTCTCGCCACCACTCCGTCAGTCTTGATAACGGCTCCATTCAGGTTCAGAGTGCCACCGTTAGTGACATTAGCACCATTAGCGGCACGGCCCGTGGTATGGATAGTGACATCTGCATCGCCAGTGACCACACTGGTGGATCCTTGCACGACGACCGGAGATAGATTGTCGCTGTCGGTGCCGTACTCACCTGAAATTTCAACAGAACTCCCATCAGTAATACTGACAGTTTGCGCCGCCCAGCTATAAAGCGGAGTTAGCAGCGATACCAGTACACTGGCCAACAGCGTTTTTCTAAAGCTTGGTGACAAGGTCGTTCTGATTTTTTTCATGGTAATAACCTAGATTTTGACAAAAAATAATTTAAATAGAACAGATCGCTGATCTGTTTCTATCTCTCGTTTTGGGTTGCATTACTTTTATTCAATCGCGAGGTTTAATTCCAAGAAATAAATTAATCCTATCGTGCCGGTCAGTCTATTTACTTACAGGTTCATGTAATATGAGATAGCATCACCTTGCACGTAGGAGTTTTCCTTAAAAATAAAATAAAAACTTAGCTAACAGCTTTAAATTATCGTTTTAAAAATATACAACTGCATTTAAGTAAATAAAAATAATATCTATTAACATGAAAAATAAGAATATTCCAATAATTGAAAAACAGATCGTTAATTTTTGGTTTTATTTAAAAAACAACACTTATATTTATGAAAATATTTTCATTTTTAGGATTTTACTCTAATATTTATCCTAATATTAATTAGGAAGAAAAGCATATTATTAGTCATGGTAAGATATTTCATACTGCTGTTGACTTATAACTCGCATAACAAGGAACAAAACGCGGTTCAAATGGATACCCTCGATTTGTGATAGTCCCTAACTCTGCTATCATCAACAGATAATCCACCATTTTATGCTATATTTTATATAATAATCATCTATATAAGGCATGGATTAACGTAATTAAGGAGAGTTATGCCGAACGCATCAAAAGACAACTCAGCGCCACTGACCGCTGGGATTGAAACCGGCAAAAAAGCCATTTCCTCTATGACACGGTTAAGTAACCGTGTGGCAGCTTATCCCTTTGTCGCTCATATTATCCGTGCCACGGATCGCTTTAATGACCGGATGGGTAGCCAGTTCGGTGCGGCTATTACTTATTTTTCATTTCTGTCGCTGATCCCTATTTTAATGGTTTCTTTTGCCGCTGTCGGTTTTGTGTTGGCCTCGAATCCTGACTTATTGGCTGAATTAATTAATAAAATTGTTAATACCATCAGTGACCCAACGTTAGCGACCACACTTAAAAACACGGTAAATACCGCCATTCAGCAGCGTACCACCGTCGGGTTGAGTGGCTTAGCGATCGCTCTTTATTCCGGTGTCAGTTGGATGGGCAATTTGCGCGAAGCGATTCGCGCCCAGTCACGGGATGTGTGGGAGCGTAACCCACGGGATCAGGAAAAATTCTATTACCGCTATGGACGCGACTTTATTTCGCTCATCGGGTTAGTTGTGGCGCTGATTATCACTCTCTCGCTGACATCGATCGCCGGTGCGGCACAGTCTGCAATTGTCGAGGCATTAGGGCTGGAGGGCATTGATTGGTTGCGGCCCGCCATGACACTGATTGCACTGTCGATTTCTATCGCCGCTAACTATTTGTTATTTTTGTGGATATTCTGGATTCTGCCACGGCATAAACCGAAGAAAAAAGCCCTGCTACGGGGCACTCTGGTTGCCGCTATCGGCTTTGAGATAATCAAGTTCGTAATGACCATGATGCTGCCACGCCTTGCCAGTTCACCGTCCGGTGCCGCTTTCGGTTCCGTTATTGGCTTAATGGCTTTTTTCTACTTTTTTGCCCGTCTCACCTTATTCTGCGCAGCCTGGATTGCCACCGCCCGCGATGCCGAAGACGGAACCTTGCCCCAAGAACCTGGCAATAAGGCGGTATAATAGCCCGAATATGCCAATCTTAAGGTCAACACCTCATAATGATAAATAAGTATTATGGGGTTGGTCCGCCCCTCCGATTTATCACTACACGGGTGACTCATCATTGAAAGTGAAAGGAAGCCAATGTTTCGTTATCTAAAAAAGCCGTGGGTTTTACTCATATTACTGGCGGTGATCCTGCTGGGTATTGGGTATAAATTGCGCGTTAGCAATGCTGATACATTATGGAAAATAGTCAGCCAACAATGTGTTCCCCATATGGCAGCAGAACATAACCCACAGCCTTGCGTTGAGGTGAATACGCAGTCCGGTTTTGTGGTGTATAAAGATATTCATGGGCCATTGCAGTATTTATTGATGCCGACCGCTAAACTCAGCGGCATAGAAAGCCCGCAGTTGTTAGCCCACAACAGCCCAAATTATTTCTTTGATGCTTGGCAAGCCCGCCACTTTATGGCAGATAAACACGGAACACCCATTGATGACGAGGATGTGTCGCTAACCATCAATTCAAAATATGGCCGTAGTCAGGATCATTTACATATTCATATTTCTTGCCTGAGTCCACCGGTAAAAGCGGCTCTGGCAGCGCAAGAGGCAAACTTTCGTCAGCAATGGGAGCCCTTGCCTGGCGGCTTATTGGGGCACGATTATTTAGTTCGGCGGACTACGGCGGCACAATTGCAGCAATCGGGGGCATTTCGTTTGTTAGCCGACGAAGTGCCGGGCGCGAAAGAGGAAATGGGCCGTTATGGTTTAGCCATGACAGCATTGCCAGATGGGCAGTTCCTACTGCTCGCCAGTAAGGCGAGCCTAATAAAATTGAATCGTGCATCGGTGGAAGAGTTGCAGGATCACGACTGTAAGCTGCTGTCCCAACCACCGATACATTAACGCGTTATTGCTTCTGCTTTATTTTTTGCAGGAATGGTGTGCATTGATTTTTATCAGCTTCACTAGGAGAAATCAGTGCCAGCAATGCCGCTGCGGGCGTGAGCGCCACCCCCAATACCGCAGCAACCGCACCTCGGGCCAGCAACGGCCCGGCTTTCACACCGGCATCCGGTTGTTTGAATGTTCCTTTTACATAGAGTGGGGAACGCAGAGTCAGAATACGCAGCCCTTTGCTTTCAGGATCGATGGATAAATCCAGCCGCTCAGTAGCAAAGTTAATATTACCGCTAACGTTAATAATGGCATTCTCAGTATCAATAACAAACAGACGCGGTGTCGCTAATCCATTCCTTAACTGAATATCTGCCACTGCACAGTTAATTTTCACCTCATCGTCACCAAACAACTTCGCCACCAGGTAGTTACCGACATTCAGGCCAAGCAACTCCATCAAGCTGCGGCTGACCAGCCCCTGATTCAGCAACAGACGCAGATTACCATTGCTGGTTGCCAGCAGAGCGGCAACTGAGTTACCGGTGGCGGTAAATGACGCATCGCCATTCAATTGCCCCAAACTGTTACGCATTGCCTGTACTTGTGGCAATAGTTCTTTCAGTTGCAGGCGGCGGGCATGCAAATCTACCTTGCCGTCCATCGGATTTTTGTTGCCATTCAGCCGTAGGGTGGCATTCAGATCCCCCCCCGCCATGCCGAAACGCAACGGATCGAGTAATAACTCGCCATTATTCAGTACCACATGAGTCGACAGATCACTTAATGGTAATGATTTATCCCGTTCAATACGTTTAGCGGAATAGGTAACATCGGCATCCATCATTCCCCAACTTTTGGTATCAAACTTCTCAGTCGGTAACACCTTATTCGTCGGTTGTCGGCTTCGCTCACCACGATTGGCTTTTTCCTGATTAGAATCAGCCCCAATTAATGGAGCCAAATCGGCAAAGCGCAATTTCTCGGATGAAATTTTACCGGTTAATTTCGGACGTGGCTGGCTGGCGGTATACGTCAGGCTGCCACGAATATCACTGTCACCGATTTTACCGTTAAAGTTTTCATAGCGATAAACCGCCCCGCCCGCTTGCTTCAGGCTGGCAATTAAGCGGCCATCGGTGTTGTAAGCCGGGGTCGCTGGCAGTAATACCCCCATCAACGGATAGAGGTTATCCAGACTGGCACCGGAAAACGTCAATTGCAGATCCAGGCCGGCCAGATTGCTGGGGTCAGTTAACGTCCCCGCCACCGCCACTCGGGTGGAGCCTGAGCGAATATCCGCCTGCAACGGGAATGGCTCGTTCGCATCACTCATCGACAACATACCGCCGATTTTACCGCTGCCAGTTAATGGTTGGCCTTGATACTTTCCGTCAATTTTCCAACCAAAAACATAATCTGGCGTGCTACTTTGTACCGATTCCGCAGCCTGTTTAGCTTTTTCCTTATTACCTGCCCCCATCACTTCAGCAAATGGCAGCGGCTTACCGAGAGGGTCAATTACCGCGCGTAGGTCAGCGTCCAGAAGGGCATCATTCAGGCTTATCTCGCCGCGATCAAAGACGATATCGTTGATATTCACCGACCATGCTGACTGTGGGTTCTCGCCTTTTGCGGGGTTACTGGCCAGATTGAACGTCCAGTTATTCTTACCATTAGCCAGACGGCGCAGATTAGCATCCGGTTGCGTCAACCAGATACGGGGGATCAATACTTCCTTCGCCAATAAAGCCAGCGGCGCAATACTGGCATCAACCCGTTTTAGGGTGACCATAGCTCCGGACGGGAACACCGTAGATTCTGTTTTATCCTTATCTGTGGTGTTATCACTGACGAAATCTGGCGGATTACCCAACACAATATCTTCGGCGTGGAGATGCGGCCAGGGGACCCAACTGCGCCAGCCCGATTCATCACCTTTTCGTGACCAGTCCACCCCCAGATTGCCACGAATGGCAAAAGGCCGTTGCAACTCAGCAGAAACCTTCTCATTGATAGTTGGCTTCAAACGGTTCCAGTCAAAGGTCATCACCAATATCACCGTGGCCGCCAGTAGCAGCACGATAAGCCCACCGACACCCGTCAGCACTTTTCCAGTTTTTGTCATACACAGCTCCATGCCAGCACTTATACCCTAAATAATTCGAGTTACAGGAAGACGGCAACTAAGATAATCCCCAAGAGCTTACATAAGTAAGTGACTGGGGTGAACTTGGGCAGCCAACGCACATGCAACTTGAAGTATGACGGGTATGTTAATAATACAAATTCAGCAGATAACTTTAACCATAGTCGAGAATAATACAGCGTGGGTAACTGAATCCAGTGACGCGGGAAGGCAACATGGCGGAGGCGGTACTGTTATTACTGAGAAAGTATTAGCCACAAAACAACATAGGGAGCATCTGTAGTTTATCAAATGAGGTAGGACGGGAAAGGTAATAACCCTGTGCGGCGACGGCATCAGAACGTTGTACCATTGCCCATTCCTGGGAGGTCTCAACCCCTTCAACTATCACCCCTTTGCTGTAGCGATCCATTAAGGTAACCAACGTGAAAAACAGTTGATTCCCGGCATCACTTTGTTGCAAAACGATAAACAAGTCTCGGGCAACTTTGATGTACTCATAGCGCCAGCTAATGAATGAAGTGAAATTCGCCAACCCGCTGCCAAAATCATCCAACCATAGTCGATCGGCTTCAGCAATGCGCGCAAAGGGGGTATCAAGAGAGGTATCAACGTGCTCAAGCAATTCAAAGCGAATATAAGGCATGGCGTCGATCAGCAACTTAGCCTGTCGGTCATCCTGCATAGCCATCAGTGCCTGACCATCTATATTGATCGAAACCAATACCGAGTGATGAACAAATATCGCGTGCCACTGTTTAACCATACTCAGTTGTTCCAGCACCACATCTAACCGGGCGCGGGTACTGATGGCGTTGAAGTAATCTTCTGGGGATAAACGGGTATCTGGCGATGAAGGGTGAAAAACAGCCGTGAGCAACTCAATCGCCAACAACGCCCCGGACGTGCGATAAATCGGTTGAAAAGTGTACCGGCGCTGACATTGCCGCCAGAAGCTCTGGCCTTTATTACTATCAATAGCGGCAAAGGATGGCGCAAGTAAACTTGATACTTTATTGGTCATCATCAGTTTAATCGCCCTGTTTCAGGACACCAGACCGTTATAGCAACATGCATTGCCGCCAGTCTGATGACATCCTGTGGTAAACGGTTTTCCTTCTGGAGATGTTATCGACTCAAGTGACCAGAACTTTATATAGCGGCCTGACAGATTATTGCTATCAGGCGGGCTGGCACGGCACATTCAAGCCATCTATAGTGGTTAATCAATGCCCTAGCCAAGAACTGGATGGAGATAGATATGCCTTATGTCAATATTAAAATTACCCGTGAAGGGGCAACTGCGGAACAGAAAAAACAGTTGATCGCCGGAGTCACCCAATTATTGGTCGATACCTTGGGTAAAAACCCTGCAACTACCGTGGTAGTGATTGATGAAGTGGATACGGATAACTGGGGTATTGGTGGTCACTGCGTCACCGACCTGCGAAAGTCGTCCTAATGTGATGCTGAATAGCGGGAAACTTATCAGTTTCCCGACCTACATCATAAAAAAATTAAAACGTCGTTTTAATACTATTGACTCTGACTAAACCAACAGTGAGACTAGTCTCACTCCTTCTCACCACTGATACATTTTCAGGAATAGGCCCGCTTTCCATGACCAGCAAAAATATTGCCGTTATCGGCGAATGCATGATTGAACTATCACAACAAGGTACTGACCTTAGTCGGGGCTTTGGCGGTGATACGCTGAACACTGCGGTGTATGTTGCCCGTCAGGTTTCTGAGCAGGCCCTGAATGTGCATTACGTGACCGCACTGGGTACCGACAGTTTCAGTGAAGAGATGCTGGCAGCCTGGCAGCAAGAGAAAATCCAGACCTCCCTTATTCAGCGCTTGGATAATAAATTGCCGGGGCTGTATTTCATCGAGACCGACAGCACCGGCGAGCGCGCTTTCTATTACTGGCGCAATGATGCCGCCGCGCGTTTCTGGCTAACCAGCCCGGCGGCGGATGAAATCTGCCAACGTTTGGAAAAATTTGATTATCTGTATCTCAGCGGGATCAGCCTGGCAATTCTGGACAACACGTCACGCCAGCGTTTACTGAAATTGCTACGTGCCTGCCGTGCCAACGGTGGCAACGTTATCTTTGATAACAACTATCGCCCGCGCCTGTGGCAAAGCAAAGAAGAGACTCAGGAAGCCTACCGTGACATGTTAGCCTGTACTGACATCGCCTTCCTGACACTGGATGATGAAGATATGTTGTGGGGCGAGAAGCCACTGGAACAGGTCATTGATCGCACTCAGGCGTTGGGTGTCAGTGAGATTATTATCAAGCGCGGCGCAGATTCATGCATCGTCTGGGCGAAAGATGGCTTTGAAGCCCATCAGTACGATATTCCGGCCGTCAAGTTACCGAAAGAGAAAGTGGTGGATACGACCGCTGCCGGGGATTCGTTTAGTGCCGGTTATCTGGCGGTTCGCCTGACCGGTGGCAGCGCCCACGACGCGGCAGTGCGTGGCCATTTAACAGCCAGCACCGTGATTCAATATCGTGGCGCAATCATCCCACTGGCAGCCATGCCCGCGGTTTGATTGGCCGCATCTATCACCAGCAATTCAGGATGAAAAGGGGAAACGTGCCGTCGGAGCGCCCCGAGGTGCGTTACCCCCTTCAATGACTGAAGCCCGGAACCTGGCGTCCGGGCTGATTCATCACTCAATATTTTACTTACTGCGCGGTTGTTGGTATCGCGGGTGCGGCTTCAACAGCACTTGCTCCCGTTGGAGCCGCATCTTCGGGCACCACGGTATGCGGTGTCATAACCGCATTATACGCATCCTGCAATGCCTTCACATTCACTTCTGGCTCGCCTTTCGGCTGTGTCAGAATCAGCGTGGTATCTTGCGATAGCTGCTGTTTCAACTCCTGATTCAGCTCAGCCAGAGTCAGACCAGATAAAAATGCCTGCCGTAGCTTCTGATATTGTTCCGGGGCAATATCGACTACGCCACTTTGCTGTGACCGCAGGCGTTGGCTCATCAGAATATCGGTATCGGTGCGGGCATAGGTAGCAAACAACTGACTAAGTTGATCATTTTTCTGCACCATTAATGCATCAAACTCTGCCTGACTCAGGCCATTAGTACGTAAGTTAGCCAGCTCACGGGCGACAAAATTCATCCCCGAGATCAGATTTTCTGCCGGTGTATTCAAGTGAATAGCACATTGAGCGCGCTGATATTGCACACGACAATCAAAACCAAGCTTCAGGTTCTTCTGGTCACTTTTATCTAACACTTGCTGGACATGCCAGAACAGCGCCTCACGGGCTAAATCACTGCGCCAGTAGCGGCTTAACGCGATGGAGTCCTGGATCGGATGCCACGGGGTGTCCCACATCAGCGACAATGTATCTTGTGCTGCCTGGTCATTCATCAGACCGACGGGTTCTGGCGGCAATGGCGCTAATGTCGCAACCGATGCTGGCGTGGTACGTTTCCCTTTTAGCTCAGAGAACGTCTTACTGATTTGGGAGGAGATACTGCGACTATCCACATTACCCACCACATATAACGTCATGGCATCCGGGGTATACCACTGCTGATAAAACTGTTGGAGTTTCTCGATATCTACCGGTTTTGCCACCGGCTGGCCGGGATCATGGCCAATTAAAGAAGAGCCTTTAAGCCGATAACGCCACCAGGGTTCCTGAATATTTTGCGGAAAAGTGGCAATAGGATCGGTCGCGCTATTCAGTGCCGCATTGACGGTTTGTTCATTTATAGCCAGCTTGCCACTGGTATCAGATAACCAAGCCAGCGCTTCCTTCATCAGGTCAGGGCGGTTATTGGGCAAACTCAGGCTGTATAATGTGAAATCATAAGAGGTAATGGCCGGTGGCAATGGGCGTTCACTATCGACCCCTTGTTGCCACAGCGACTGGAGTTGGGCGGGAGTAAAACTCGCACTGCTCATTAATGCCAGACGTGGCAACAAATGGGCAAAACCAACTTGCTGCGCGCTTTCTGATAAGGAGCCGGTATTAACCACCAGACGTAACTCAATCCGATCGCTTGGGCGCTGCGGCGTAGCCAGCAACTGCCATGAGAACCCGTTGTCTAACTTGCCCTGCTGCCAGGCAGGATCGGGTTGTAGTGCTTCAGCCTGCACATTACTGCTGGCGGCAGCCAACAATAACCCACCAACTATGAGACGAATTCTGGTGCCCTGCATGTGAACCCCTACTTTAATAAACTATCCAATTTTAAAACAATGCAATCCTTACGTGAACCATGCGTTTTTTCATGCAAATTGTCACAGTGGGAGCGGAACGCGGAAGTGTACCATTCTGTTAGACCGCATGCTTTTGCCGATGTCACTCATCAATGTAAAAAATAGTATTGAAACGCCAAAATGCGTAAAAAATGGATCGCGGGGCACTATTTTAAGAATATTGCGCAGAGGTGCTAGCGGTGGCAGCAAGTCACCGCTAGCAAATGGAGGGTACTACCGGCCTGATACTCAGTGGTGCAACCTATAAGGAAGAAGAAGCCTCTTTATTCATCTGATTAGGTGGCGTTTTATTGGACAGCACCGCCTGCAATTGATCGTTATCCAATTGTTTACACCATTTGGCAACCACGATAGTGGCGACCCCATTCCCCACCAGATTGGTCAAGGCTCGGGCCTCAGACATAAAGCGGTCGATACCCAGAATCAATGCCAACCCGGCCAATGGCAAATGCCCCACCGCAGAAATGGTGGCAGCCAATACAATAAAGCCACTACCGGTTACCCCGGCGGCACCTTTTGAAGAGAGTAACAACACCACCAGCAAGGTTACCTGATGCATAACATCCATATGGGTATTCGTGGCCTGCGCGATAAATACCGCCGCCATGGTCAAGTAAATAGAGGTACCGTCCAGGTTAAATGAGTAACCGGTCGGGATAACCAAGCCCACCACGGACTTCTTACACCCTGCTTTCTCCATCTTATCCAGCATGCGCGGTAGCACCGACTCTGAAGATGAAGTCCCCAACACGATCAACAGTTCTTCTTTTATATAGCGGATAAATTTGAAGATATTAAAACCATTGAATCTCGCAATAGAGCCAAGCACTACCACGACAAACAGGATACAGGTTGCGTAGAAGCAGATGATCAACTGACCTAATTGCACCAGACTACCCACACCATATTTACCGATGGTAAAGGCCATCGCGCCGAAAGCCCCAAGCGGTGCCAAGCGCATAATCATATTGATAATGCCGAAGATCACGCGGGAGAAGCTCTCGATAACATTAAAGATTAACTGACCTTTTTCACCCAAACGGTGCAGGGCGAAGCCGAACAGAACAGCAAACAGCAACACCTGGAGAATATTACCGCTGGCAAATGCACCGATGACACTACCAGGAATGATATCCATCAAGAATGGCACAATCCCTTGTTGCGTCGCTTGCTCGGCATAAAGTGCAACCGCTTTAGCATCCAGTGTCGCCGGGTCGATATTCATACCTGCACCGGGTTGCACCACGTTAACAATCACCAAACCAATCAGTAAGGCAATGGTGCTAACAATCTCAAAGTAAAGCAGAGCTATCGCACCGGTACGGCCAACGGCCTTCATACTTTCCATACCCGCAATACCGGTAACGACGGTACAAAAAATAACCGGTGCAATAATCATTTTAATTAGTTTAACAAACCCATCACCCAGTGGTTTCATTTGAGCGCCGATATCAGGGTAAAAGTGACCCAGTAAAACGCCCAAGGTAATCGCCGTTAACACCTGAAAATAAAGACTTTTAAATACAGAAACTTTCATAGCTATGTCCTTTTTATTAAATACACGGCAACCTGTCGCTTTGCTCTCGGTGATGATTGAGTGACACTTCTTTTTTATCCGTGCTGGCGCGGAAAATAACACCCTCATAACAATATGGAAATTATTAGTTGCACTGGATTGCACCCTTAACGCGAAATTAAGAACTGAAACGCTTCAAGCGGCAGCAATAAAGGGAATAGGGTCAGATCAACCAGACAATTAACTCAAAATGATTAATGAACAGGATATGTAGAAAGGAGGCTATTGGCGGTATCGCGTAAGCGTAGAACTTATGGTTTTTTAGCGAAGTGAATCGCCGGGTGATGCCCGGTGACCATCAGATCCGAGGGAAAAAGCGCCGGACAAACAGAGCCAGGGAAGCCCTGTCCGGCTCGTTTCCCAACAGCGGCCCCAGCACGGGCCGCCGTTGGGACTATTTACGACCGTTCGGTTGCAGCTTCTCGCCCACATTGAGCAAGAACAGCTCATTGTCGCGGGTTGAAATCCGGGCTGAACCATCGTCCATGCGGTAAGCACCTTCGGTGAAGCCCGCACCATTAAGGAAAGGTGCCACCGCCTGTGGTTTATTGCGCAGTGAGGCTTCCAGCGCCAGTAATGCGTAAGGCTCAATGGCATCGATATCGGCATATTGACGATCGGGGGAAGCCATAAAGAAGCCGTCGATATAACGGGTTTTTATAATGTTATCGCCGATTTTTTCCGCCAATCGCCGATAATCAGCCACCTGACTGCCATGGTAAAGATCCAACAAAGCCAACAAAGCGTATGGATCACTGTTGGTGGTATCCAGCTTGACCTTCATCTCTTTGCCCGGTGCGGTCCCGATATCGCCCAGCCCCTGATCGTTGGCAATACCGCGCGCGACTTTCCACAACAGTGGATCGTTATCAATGGCATAGGCGCGGGCGTATGAAATCAGGAATTCATTACCGGCTTTGTACGGCTTGAGCAGCGTCCCTTTTTTGCCATAATAGCCATCACGTGGCAGCCTGTAATGGGATAAGTCCTGCCCGTCGGCAATCATCGGGCGGAACGTATTGTCCTGATCGTTATAAGCATATTTAGCAAAGGCTTTCAGGCCATCCACAGTCCATTTCAGTAAATCCTGCCCTTGGTTACCTAGATCCTTGCCCAATTGCAACTGCATCAAGGCATTTTCAGCATAGAGGGTACTGGTGCGCCCTTTGAGCATCATATTGCCTTCCAGCGCTGCCGGGCCAAACTCCGGCCCAAACTGACGCTGTGCGCGGTCACCAAACTTGGAGTGAGTATCGGCATCATCCATTGGCTCTTCCCGTTTCAGGGCCTGCGTAAACTGATAGACACCGAGGCCGGTTTTAGCATCGCGCGGTAATACATACTGATCCGCCAAACGCTTAGCCCACACTAATGCGCCGGGTTCCTGCTGATATTGGTATAACAGCGAGGCGGAGTAAATCAGGTCGTTGCCCGCATTGAGGAAGCTAAGTCCTTTGGTGGCAAAGAAAGGCGGCTGCTGTTCAAATTTACTTTCCCACAATGCCCCCATCGGCTTGCCATATTCGCCGTGGCGGCTGGTTTCGAGGATACGCCAGTCATAGACATGGGCATTCCAAAAACCGCGAATAAAGCGGGCGGTTGCGTCGCTGTCGACACGGAACATCAGGTCATAGTAGGGATAGGCATTTTTCAGCTCATGCACCTTCTCTTTTTCACTTGGCCCTTCGGGTTGCAATGTTTTCAGGTCAACAAAGCGGTGCCCTCCCCAGTACAACAAGCCACTTGGGTCTTGATAGTGCTGGAAGTGGTAGCGAACGATATCTTCAGCACGCTTCTGATAACGGGCATCATGGGTAAGCTGGCTTAAGCCACTCATAACGCGCATCAGATTTTGTTGTGCTGAGAAGTTTGATAACACCGCCCGACGGCCATCGGGGAATATCCATTCCAGTTGTTGCCCGGTACGGGGGTCAACACCATCCGCCAGTAGCGGGCTAGGCTTATCACCGTGGTAAGTATCTGAAGCTTTATCCAACACGTTATCGACATACTGTTTCACTACAGTAAGGCGATCGGTATCCGCTGCCTGTCCGGCGGGTATATACAGCGTTGCCAACACTGCCAAACTTAAAAATAACGCTCTTTTTTTCATTGCTGGTTACCCGTCAGAAATCGTTATGGTGTGGCGTCATCCCAGAGATCAGAATCTGATTATTTTGGTGATAGATCAGAAACTGTATTTGATCCCGATGCGATAACGAGTCTGACGTTCATTGGTATATTTACTGCCAGCGACGTTACCAATGGCCATATAAGGCGACCAGTTTTTATCCCACTTGTAAGTTAATTTAAAATCGTGGCTCCAATCATAATTCTCTTCATTTGCCAGAACTACACCGGCTTTATTGGCTTGTTTGTAATCCAACTCATAATCTAATTGGTAATTTTTGAAGAATTTATAGCTAAGTACACTCGTCAGGTTATAGCCGTGCTCAGAGGTGTCTTTTGCCGTATTAATATTGGCGCTGGTGCGTTTGTAATAAGGACGATAACGTAATGAGACCGAGACATCGTCGACAATATTTGCCTTGCCACGCAGGTAAGGGCGATAATTATTGGATGTTGAGTTTGAATCTAATGAGAAGCCGGGTTCAATAGAGAAGGTATTATCAATCTTGTACACATAGCTGGCGACGACTTCAGTGCCATTACTCACTGTTTCATGCAATACCTTATCTTTGTCCTGTGCTCCTTTCCACTTGCCTTCCAGCGATAAACCGAAGCCATTCGCGAAACGATGGGACATGACTACGCGGTCTTTATGATTGTTACCGCTTTGATCTTGCATTTCATGACGATAATCAATAGTTACAGCCATTGCGCTGGTGCTGATAAGTGATGCCATTGCCAGAGATAATAATTTAATGTTCATTACACTTTCCCTATTTTAATAAAAACATTAGTTATCACTACAAGTACAAATATATTTATGGAACAGCATTTTATTTGTTTTGATATTAAGTTCCGAGATCTAGAACTAATAGTTTGAAATTAATAAAACAAATATCCATTTATGTGACTAACTTCAAAGTAAATAGTTTTACTAATGCGCTGGCGCTATAATTTTTTTGTTATAACGTAGGTATGGCAAAGGGATGATGCTATTTCATGCGGGATTATATGTAGGATAAATAAACTTAACGTGGCAGGTTAGAATACAGTAATACCCTATAAACAAGGTGAATGTATCCCGATGAACGTGATTCGGGTAAGTGAATGCAGCTAACGCCGCGGTAGCGTCAAGGGCGAAGGGTATAGCGAGCTTCAAACTCCTCACGCGGTAAAGGCTGTGAAAATAAAAACCCCTGACCACAGTGGATACCGTGCTTCAACAGCCATTGGCACTGCTCGTCTGTTTCTACTCCTTCGGCCATTACCCGCAGATTCAATACTTCTGCAATGGTCGCTATAATACGCGCCATCACAGCATCTTCGGGCAAGTGTTTCACAAAGCTTTTATCCAGCTTAATCATGTTGATTGGCAAGCTTTTCAAATGGTTGAGATACTGTAGGCTTGAGTATCCGGTACCAAAATCATCCAGTGCGATAGATAAGCCAAGCCCTCGCAATTTACGCAACACCATCAGTGCGTTATCAAGGTTCTGAATACGGGCAGTCTCAGTAATCTCCAGCACTAATTGTTGTAAATCAATGTGATAGCGACTGATGATAGTTTGTAGGTGGGTCAGGATATGATCACATTGCACTTGTAAGCCAGAAATATTGACCGCCAGTGACAAGGTAATCCCTTGCGCCTTCCAGTCAGCCAGAATGCGACAAGCCTCGTCCAGCACCCAACTACCTAGTGGCATCATTGCACCGCTCTCTTCCGCGTCAAGGATAAACTCAGAAGGTAAACGATAACTGCCATCCGCCTGACGCCAGCGCAACAGCGCTTCCGCGCCGATCACCCGTTGCTCTTGCATATCCCATTGCGGCTGTAAAAACAGTACAAAATCACGGTTTTCAATCGCCTGTAAAATATCATTTTCCTGTATCAGCCGCTTTTGCATTTTCTCCGTCAAATGCGGCTCAAACACCATAGTCTGGTCTTGCCCCTGATGGTGGGCATTGATACGGCTCATGTCCGTGTAGGCTTCGACTAATAGTTGCTGGTTACGATTGTAATTGTGTACCAACACACCCAATTCATCATCCTGATGATGAGCGGGTAGTGTGAGCTGATGATCCAGCACACCTTGCTGACCAATCTTTTCCAGTTCTTTCGCCATGGCCCGTAGCGGGTGAATGATGAGTCGATTAATACACCAAGCGATAGAAACTGAAAGCACCAATGCCAGTAGTAAATAGGTGGAAAGCATGGCCGACAAGGCGCTGAGAATAAATTGATACATGCGGAATGAATCTGCACGCAACACTAAATGCGCCAGCGGCTGCGGATTGGCGGAGACCCGCTCCAGTGCATACAGGGGTATGGTTATTTGTATTGGCAGAGAAAAAATATGCTTAGCCCAGCGGGGAACCGGCCGTTCCGTGGGGAAATTGGCATGTAACACCTGAATTTGGTTCGGTAATATCACTTCAGCACGGCTGAGAATACCAATAGGTAACAGGCTATTGAGGACTTTTTTAGCTTGTGGGATATCAACGCTTAATATTGCTTCGGACAACGGTTGGCGAACTGAATATGCGATGCTCTCCAACTGCCTGGCGTAGTCATCTTTGCGCTGCTGCACAAAGTGGAACAACTGAATGACGATAAAAATACAGATGGTTACCAGTGCCACAACTGTCACTGCCGCCATTTGTTTAATCGTTAATGAACGCCTTACCCGCAAACTCGCTCTCCACCAATTCCGACTGAATAAAATAATGCCATTTTATATGGCGACAGTACTTCGAGCCTATAATACCTGACGACACCCCATTTTTATCTTTTGATAGCGAATCGGGGAAGAATACCGTGGGTTTCGGTGTTTTCCTATCAGGATCACTACATCAGAGTGCTATTTCTCACTCTGAATGTTACACGGCTGGCTGATTACTTAGATCTGCGTATGGCACTAATGGTCAGTATATTTTAATGTCACGTATTGACTGTTCCATGAGGATTGAAGCTCACCCTGACGATTAAAACGATAACGATGCTGTGACCATCCCTGACCAAACAGTGTCAGTACCGCACTGTAATAGTCATCTCTGCCCGGCGGTGAATCTTGTACTCGTTGCTGTTGCACGCGAAGCGTCTGCTGATTAAATGGCTTCGGGCTGCTGACTAAAAATGGCAGTAACGCCGCCGAAAATCCTTCTGACCCATTGCCACTGATTTTACCATTGCTGGTATTGATATTCTCCGGTGGTAGCCCTTGTTGCTGAGTAACCGCCGCCATCGATTGGAAGCGCTGGATTAATTCGGCCTTTTGCGGGCTGTTATCGGATAACATACCGACCCACAAATAGGTGCGGATAGCATCGTAGCTGCCAATATTCGGCCGTGTCTCATCTGATTGCCAACCTGTGCCTTTTTGCCAAACCACCCAATCAGGTGAAAAGCCCTGAGGTGCCGTTTCCAGCAATAAACGCTGATTCACTTCAAGCATCGCTTGCCACGGCCCAGCCAAAGAAGCAAAACGCGTCAGCAGTTGTGGCGGCAGATAACTGGGGTTAAGCCGCCAGCGATCATCGTTGTAAAAGCCAATCTTCCCCGGCAATAACATCTTGCCAAGGCCCGGAATATTCACCACTTCATCCTTAGCAATACGTTGCAACAACAAAGTACCCATCGTCTGGTAGCGACGGTGATTCCATAACCGGCCTGCTTCCAGCAAACTGTATGCAATCCAGACATCGGCATCAGAGGCTGAGTTCGGGTCCAGAACGTCCCAATTTTGTTGCTTGTGTTGCCCCCACAGCCATGCGGGGAGGCGGGCCGTTAAATCGCCTGCGGCCAGGTTGTTTTCCGTCCAGGTTAATAACTGGTCAAAGATTTCCCGATCATTAGCAACCAGTGCAAAAAACAACCCATAACTCTGTCCTTCAGAGGTGGTTATTTTCTGCGGGCTGCTAGGGTCAATAACCCGCCCGACATCACTGATATAATCATGTTTGAACTGCTGCCATGCAGGCCAATCGCAGGCTGCTGCGCTAACAAAACTGGTCAGCAACAGCAGACCACAGGCCCATCGTTTAACTATCTCGACTATCAACATTAATCTCTCTCATCAAGCGACAACTCGCAGCGACTGACCAAGATTAACACTTGATCAGTCAACACCGGTGCCTGACGCGCGAATATTCTGTATCCGGCCTGTAAATTAGGATTATCAGCAACCTTACGCGATTGCTATCCGTTTTTTTCCTCTTCATCCTTATCAACAGCAAAACAGGCTACCATTTGGCCGCCGTATTGCTTCAGTTGTGGTTGCAACTGAGTACAAGGACCAAAGGCTCTGCGGCAGCGCGCATTGAACGCACAACCTGGCGGCGGGCTCATCGGGCTGGGTAATTCCCCCGTCAGCTTAATACGCTCACGGCGCATATCCGGATTCAGCCGTGGTGTCGCAGATAACAATGCCTGAGTATAAGGGTGGCGTGGATTGTTAAAAATGGCCGCTTTACTGCCTTTTTCAACACAACGGCCCAGATACATCACCATGACTTCATCGGCAATATGCTCAACCACTGACAAGTCGTGGGAGATAAAGACATACGACAGCCCCAGTTCCTGCTGTAAATCCATCATCAGGTTCAATACCTGCGCCCGAACTGACACATCCAGCGCCGAGACCGGCTCATCAGCAATCACCACATCCGGATTCAACATCAGCCCACGAGCAATGGCGATACGCTGACGCTGACCGCCGGAGAACATATGAGGATAGCGATCATAATGCTCGGTCTTCAAGCCAACTTTCGCCATCATCGCCAATGTTTTTTCACGACGCTCTTGGCGATTGAGTTTGGTATTGATTTGCAGTGGTTCTTCCAGAATTTGCCCGACTTTCTTACGCGGGTTCAGGGAACCATAAGGGTTCTGGAATACAATCTGGATTTTCTGCCGACGCAGTTTTTCCGCACTTTCATCAGGCTTGAGCAGATCTTGACCCTGATAGTACAGCTCGCCCCCCGTGGGGATCTCTATCATGGTCAGTAAGCGGCCCAGAGTGGATTTACCACAACCGGACTCCCCGACGACTGCCAAGGTCTTTCCCCGTTCAAGGGTGAACGAAACCCCATCCAGTGCTTTAACCAAACGTTCCGGCGCGAAGAAACCTTTCTTCACCGGATAGTACTTTTTCAGATCAATCGCCTGCAATAGCGGTTTGTGGCCGCTATCCGCAGCTAAAGTCCCACTCAATTCGGTATCAGACATATTCTCTGTATCAGGCATGTTTTCTGTATCAGGTATTGCCGGTGTGTTCTGGCTCATAGGGTCGGCCTCCCCGCATCATCGAGCGGTGTATGACATTTAACCTGCCGCCCCGCTGGCCCCAGTAATTCAGGCTCCTCACGGCGGCAACGATCATTGGCATACGGGCAACGTGGGTTAAGCAGGCACCCGTCAGGACGGTCATATTTGCCCGGAACCACCCCTGGTAAAGATGCCAACCGCGCTTTATCTTGCGCGAACTCGGGTAACGCACGTAACAATGCCTGCGTGTACGGGTGCCGTGGCGCGCGGAAAATCTCTGACGCTTTACCGGTTTCCACCACCTGGCCGGCATACATCACAATAATATGATGTGCCGCTTCCGCCACCAGAGCCAAATCATGGGTTATCAGCAATAACGCCATATTTTCACGCTGCTGTAATTCCAGCAGTAATTCAATAATTTGCGCCTGAATAGTCACGTCCAGCGCGGTGGTCGGCTCATCGGCAATCAGCAGTTTTGGCTTACAGGCAATCGCCATGGCGATCATCACGCGCTGGCTCATCCCACCAGAAAGCTGATGCGGATACACATCCAGCCGTGAAGCGGGATCAGGAATACCCACCAGAGTCAGCAAATCAACCGCCCGCTGATGGCGGGTTTTACGGTTGCCGCCCTGATGTACCTTCAGCGCTTCCATGATCTGGAAACCGACGGTATAGCATGGGTTAAGGCTGGTCATCGGGTCTTGGAAGATCATAGCCACTTCCGCACCCACTAACTGACGCCGCTCTTTCTCAGAAATTTTGGTCAGGTCGCGGCCATTAAATTCCAGCTTATCGGCCATCACTTTACCGGGGTAATCAATCAGCCCCATAATAGCCAGTGAACTGACCGATTTACCGGAGCCGGATTCGCCGACAATCCCTACCACCTGTCCTTGATCAATGCTGTAACTGATACGGTCTACAGCCTTGAACGGCGCACCTTCGTCGCCAAAGTGCACTGACAGTTTGTCTATATTTAAAAGTGCCATATCTCTCTACCTCTGTTACTGCTTGAGTTTGGGGTCGAGAGCATCACGCAGGCCGTCCCCCATCAGGTTAAACGCCAGAACCGTCAGCAGGATCGCCACACCGGGGAAGGTCACGACCCACCAGGCACTTTGGGCGAACTGCAACACGTCGGAGAGCATAGTGCCCCATTCCGGTGTTGGCGGTTGCGCACCCATGCCAAGGAAGCCGAGAGCCGCCATATCCAGAATGGCGTTAGAGAAGCCGAGAGAAGCCTGCACGATTAACGGCGCGAGGCAGTTTGGCAGGATATTAATAAACATCTGGCGCATAGCACCCGCACCGGCCACTCTTGAGGCCATTACGTAGTCGCGATTGACCTCAACCAGCACCGCTGCGCGCGTCAAACGCACATAATGCGGTAAGGCAACGAAGGTCAGCGCCAATGAGGCGTTAACAATGGAAGGCCCGAATACCGCCACCAAAACCAATGCCAACAACAGACTTGGCAGTGCCAGCATGATATCGACAACACGCATGATGATGGCATCGACCATGCCGCCAAAATAACCGGCCAGTAAGCCGAAAAACACCCCCATTACCAGTGACAGCACCACCACCAGACAGCCGACCAACAGCGAGAGCCGGGCACCGTACATCAGGCGGGACAAGACATCACGACCCACATCATCAGTACCGAGAAGAAACTTCCAGCTCCCCCCTGCTTCCCAGACCGGTGGTTTCAGTAATGCATCGCGAAATTGCTCTGCCGGGCCGTGTGGGGCCAACCAGGTAGCACCTGCGGCAATCAGCAGCATAATAATAATGTAGAACAGGCCGACAACAGCCCCTTTATTGCGCTTGAAATAGTGCCAAAACTCCTGCAAAGGAGTCATGGGTTTCGGCGCACGTTTTACAACAGACTCGGTAAGTTGAGACATTATGCGCCCCTTATTTCTTGTGACGAATACGCGGGTTAACTACGCCATAGAGCACATCTACCAGCAAGTTAACTAAAATAATCATGATTGCGACCAGCAACACACCGCCTTGCACCACCGGATAATCGCGGCGTTGCAAGGCATCCATCAACCAACGCCCCAACCCCGGCCAGGAGAAGATGGTTTCGGTCAGGATAGCGCCAGCCAGCAGGGTACCGACCTGCAAGCCAATCACGGTAATCACCGGCAGCAGAGCATTACGCAATGCATGGACCACAATCACCCGCATCCGGCTCAGACCTTTCGCCCGTGCAGTACGGATATAATCCTCGCCTAACACTTCCAACATGGAGGAGCGAGTCATACGCACAATGACTGCAAGGGGAATGGTACCCAAGACAATGGCCGGTAAAACCATGTGCATAACCGCGTCTTTGAAATCACCAGGCTCACCCCAAATAAGGGTGTCAATCAGCATAAAACCGGTTAGAGGCAGGCTGTCATCGAGGAACACCGTATCACTGACGCGCCCGGATACCGGGGTCAAATTCCATTGAACCGAGACCAGCATAATCAGCATGATGCCCCACCAGAAGATAGGCATCGAGTAGCCGGTGAGGGAGATCCCTACCGCCGTGTGATCGAATATTGAACCGCGTTTAACTGCCGCGAGCACCCCCACCGGAATACCGACGGCGATAGCAAACAGCATCGCGCAGATCCCAAGTTCCAGAGTGGCTTTAAAGCGGGGAACAAACTCATCCCAGACAGCAATACGGCTTTTCAACGAAATGCCGAGGTCGCCATGTAATACGCCATTCACATAATGGAAGTATTGTTGATAAAGAGGCTTGTCCAGCCCCATTTCCGCCATGATTTGAGCATGACGCTCGGTGGAGATACCGCGTTCCCCGGCCATGATGGTCACCGGGTCACCCGGGATCATATGAACAAAAGCGAAGGTCAGCAAAGTAATGCCGATAAACGTTGGGATAACTAACCCCAAACGTCGGAGTATGAACTGCAACATATCCCGAACTCTCTGTGTAGAATGCCTGGCTGCTCGTGGGCAACTAGGCTTATATGGCTCACATCTGTATCTGTCTTAACCTAAATAAGAAACCGGTGAACATGCCGATTACGCACATTCACCGGTCATCTGGCAGGCTAAAATTAATCCAGGGACACGTTCTCGAAATGGTGTTTACCCAACGGATCTACAACATAACCTTTCACTTCTTTACGCACTGGCTCGTACACCGTTGAGTGAGCAATAATCAGCGCAGGGGCTTGATCGTGCATAACAACCTGAGCTTGTTTGTAAAGTGCGACACGTTTGTCATGGTCAGACTCAGCACGAGCTGGCTGGATCACGTCTTCAAACGGCTTATAACACCATCTTGAGTAGTTAGAACCTTGCTTGGCCGCATCACAGCTAAACAGGGTGGCGAAGAAGTTGTCTGGATCCCCATTGTCCCCGGTCCAACCCATCATCACCGTTTCATGTTCGCCGTCTTTGGCGCGCTTGAGGTATTCGCCCCACTCGTAAGTTACTATCTTGGCTTTCACGCCTACTTTCGCCCAGTCGGACTGGATCATTTCAGCCATACGACGCGCATTCGGGTTATACGGACGCTGAACTGGCATTGCCCACAGGTCGATGGAGAAACCGTCTGGCAGACCCGCTTCTTTCAGCAGCGCTTTCGCTTTAGCCGGATCATAAGCGTAATCTTTCACGTCATCGTTGTAGCCCCACATCGTCGGTGGGATCAGGTTTTTGGCCGACTGGCCTGCGCCCTGATAAACCGCTTCGATAATCGCGTCTTTATCCACGGCCATGGTCAACGCTTGACGGACTTTGAGGTTATCCAGTGGTTTTTTCTCAACGTTGAAGGAGAGGTAACCGACGTTCAAGCCCGGTTGCTCCATCAGGTTGATGGTTTTATCTTGCTTCATGCGAGCAATATCAGCCGGGTTCGGGTATGGCATAACCTGGCATTCGTTTTTCTGCAATTTGGCGTAACGGACTGACGCATCTGGGGTAATAGAGAAGACCAGACGATCAATTTTCGGTTTGGTACCCCAATAACCATCAAAGGCTTTGTACAGAATACGCGAGTCTTTTTGGTATTGTTGTAACTGGAACGGGCCGGTGCCAATTGGGTTTAAATCGACTTTTTCTGGCGTGCTCGCTTTCAGCATATTGTCGGCATATTCAGCAGACAAAATAGAAGCAAAGTCCATCGCCAAATCAGCCAAGAATGGCGACTCCGGACGGGCCAGTTCAAAGCGAACGGTATTATCATCAACTTTAACGATATTGGTGATTAAATCACCCATACCCATACCCTGGAAGTATTCATAGCTGCCGCCAGAGACTTTATGGTACGGATGTTTATCATCTTTCTGGCGCATGAAGGAATAGATCACGTCATCAGCATTGAAATCACGGGTCGGTTTGAAGTCTTTATTATCTTGCCACTTCACGCCTTTACGCAGGTGGAAAGTATAACTCTTGCCATCTTCGCTAATTTCCCACTTTTCAGCCAGACCAGGTTCAATTTCGGTGGTACCGAGTTTGAATTCAACCAGACGGTTGTAAATAGGCACCGAGCTGGCGTCATAAGTCGTACCAGAGGTGAAAAGCTGTGGGTTGAAACCTTCCGGAGAACCCTCAGAACAATAGACTAATGTTTTAGCTTGTACACTGGCTGCCACGGTCAGTGCAATCAGCCCAATACCGAATTTCAGTATCCCTGTTTTTCCCAAGGAAATCGTCATCGCTTGTGCTCCATTATGGTGATGTGTGTTGTGTGTACGGCCAGACCCTATAATTTTTTAGTCCGCGGACTGTGCCGTTTTGGCTCATTAGCCGCAGGGATGCGGGATTGAGATGCCGGATAAAAGCTATCGCGACGACAATGTTGAGTATGTGAAATCACCCAAACTGCTCTCGATTACTGCCCCTGAGGGTACCAATTTGGCAACAGTTGGTGGCAACGTCAATACGGCCTGAAAGGATTTATCAAGACAATGAGAAACAACAAGCAAACATAAAAAAAACTTCTCGTTAACATTATTAGCATGAAAAATTATGCTACCGATAATATGTCAGCGATATTGACTGGGTAATTCAAATAAAGCAGTCGTAACATCCAGCGACAAACAAAAAAACTTTGTTGCTAAATGACGTATATCTGTTCAGTTTTTTTTGTAATTTCGACAGAAAATAGGAGAAAATGCAGCTACAACAGCCGATAAGTGACGTGATCCTTGTCACATCCAGCCATAATCTCAAACATCTTGTGTGCTGTTAAAAAAGCAAAATTGGATCGGCCCTCCCCCTTCTCGTAAGAGATGGCCCGCCTCGATACAAAAGCGCCCCATAATAGTGCCCCTCATGGGTGCATCCCAAGAAAAAAAGCCTATAAGCTAATATTGCCAATTAAGTGTGAAGCCCAATACCACAGGATCAGTGGTAAAATTAGCCGGTTTAGCAAGTGGTATCCCAATATTAAAATTATAACCAAACCGATGATAATTTCCTTGGATCCCGACAACCGCCCCAGCCAAATGTTCTTCTACTAAAAACGGGCTGCCTTTTTCGCTCACGCCACCGTAATCCACACCCACATAGAACTGACTGGCGGTATGTGGAATTATCCAGGCAATATCATTTTTCAAGACCCCCCCCTGTGACCCCACCAGGGCGTTACCGGTTGGAAATCCACGGACTGAATTACGCCCACCAATAGAAAACTTATCCTGCATCACCAAATGGGTACCGGCATATTGCTGACTAAAAGTCGGTTGATAATAGAAACGCTGATCGCCCAGTTTGAAGGGGATATCCAATGAAGCCGTAACATTAATTCGCTTAGCCGCCGGAAACGACTCTTTGCCAAGAGACGGGCGAGCACCAAACCATTGGGTTCCTTGTTGGTAATTAACACCGGCTCGAATAGTGGCCCAATGGGTATAATGCAGATGTTGCAGCCCCAGTTGCCAGTCGACCGTATTCTGCCGCTGAACATCCAGTTCTTTATCGACCAAAAAGCGATTGGACTTACGAATTAGCGCCCCAGTATAAACGACCGTTTTATAGTCATCGCCTCGCATCAATAACCGTTGAATTTTCAAATCCAATGACTGCCAGCGGGAATGGTATTTAAATGTTTTATTGGCTAACAATAAAGACTGATAATAAGCGCCCCGACTACCGGTTACATTCCACAGCCAATTACCGTAAGGCACTGAGTAATGTAATGAAAAATGGTTATTGCCTTTGCTATGGTGGTTATCCAAATCCCGGCTGGTAGAAAAATAAGCCAAGTCACTCAATGATAATGGATTATCGAGAAAAAATGTCACACCGGCACGATAGCGGCCAACAGCATAATGCCCGGCGTCATCAAGAAAAGCATTGATTCGCCAGAAACGGGATTGCTGACGCTTAACAACAATATTACTGCTTAGGTCTTCTCGATTGAGTTTCACATCCATTGTGGCGTTCACCGAAGGCAAGCGCTGTAAGTTTTCCAACCCCTGTTCTAGCTGGCGTAAATTCACCAGATCACCGGATCTACCAGGGAAAAGAGGACTCAGTTGGGCGTAACTATCACTGTCATCATGGTGTTCAATGCGGTCAACTCTACCGGGTATCAGCGTCAAATATAAAGAGCCATCCACATAACCTCCCTCGGTAAAAATAACCCGAGAAGTGATATAGCCATTTGCCATTGCAATTTATCCCGTAATGCTGTTAATCCTTTATCGCCCAAACAGCGGCCTTCTGCACCCTGCGCCCACCGCTTTAAATGTACTGCATTGGGGAAATCATTAATATTGATCAACTCCACCTGATTAATCACTAAACAGGTTGTGTCGTCGGCAGAGTTTTCCTCGGGTGGCGCGGTAGGCTTACTTTCAATTTGTGTATGTGAAAGCGGAGGAATAAGATTATTTTTTAATATATGTTGTTGCTGCTCCAATATTGTTGTTTGAGTTTGATTAACCTCAGCATATACATTAAATGAAGGTGTAAAAATAAACACCATAAAATAAAATAAAGATAACCCACCCCATACTTTATTATGGTGATTAACCTCACTTACAAATATTTTTCCATTCGTCATCTCAATAGAGCCTCTCTCAATACAAAATGCATTAAAACATACTAAAAAGATAGTTAACCGCGGAATAGCGGCTAACTATAAATTCATTTTCAACTGCAATTATTTAATAGTGAAATAAATAAGGAATGAAAAAAATACATCTTCCATCACTAAAAACTATTTATTTGCAGCCAAAAAAACAGAGCCACTGCCATTTTTTATTTTAATTTGCTGGTTTTTTATTCCGTTAGACAACCCGATATATCCATGCTCATTTTTAATGCTTTCACCCGTATTTATATAGATCCCAGCACCACCTTCAGAGTAGATATTGCCCTGATTGTTATTTAACGATTTTGCCACTATTCTAATATTTGATTTGTTCGTTGATTTATCATTTAAATTAATATGTCCATTTTTATTATTAACTACACCTCGGCTATATAACTCGACACTTCTGCCTTCAATATATGAGTGTCTATTATCAATATTGCCACCCGCTCTCATGTGAAGTAGCCCCGTAGATATAATCCCGCTATCCGAGCTATTGACTATATCCCCCTCGGCGTAAATACGTATTTTATTGGCATACATTCCCCCTATGTCAACGACATCGATACTTACCGGCGTGACAGGGGGACTTAAATAGGCAGGCCGTGTTGCTGTGACCTTTTGACCCGCAGAGGCCAGATTTATTTCAACATCACCCATCACAGCAAAAACATCATCCGCATGTAGCTTACCGGCAAGAGTGAGTGACTTGGAGAATAAATCAAGATAGACGCGTTTCCCTTCAATACTACGCTGATGCTTCGTCACGTTAGCGCCATCCCCGCTATTGCTAATACTGATATTCCCTTCAGTAACAACAAAGCTTTTCAATTTATTATCACTATCGAAAGTGGGTACCCCTGTGGTGAGGGCGATGTGGGACATGTTAGAAAATGAACATCCACTACAATTGATACCAGATGGATTAGCAATAATAACATGAGCATCCTGCCCGACAAGCTTCACCTGCCCGTTTAAATAACTGGCATGAGGAGAGACAACCTCATTTAAGATAACCTGGGCCGCGGCATTTTTTAAATGAGGATTTCCATTAACCTCACCGGACAATACGTTATTCAGAATTATCACATCATTATCGCTATGCGCGTTAAAATGACTATATTTATTATGTGATAATCCATACTCATCTGGCGTTTGAATATTTACCGTTGTTTTTTCACCACAATTTAGACTATGACATACCCCTTTGGATAGCGGGGATAAGGACTCGACTTTTATATCCGCCTGTTGCTCTACAGGGGCCCGAACATCGGCAATAATATTCGTTGTCGAATGGGCTATTGATACACTGCTGAGAGATAAAAATACAGACACTGAAATTATTGAAACTATTTTCCCAGTATGGCTACATCTTATATTCATTATATTATCCTTATAAAATTATTAATTTTAATGTTTGTCGCATGAAGGTGTCTATTGAATCATAGCGCCATTCATTACCTATTTTTAGATAATAAAAGTCAACCAGATAAAGATAATATAATTTATTTAATGAGTAACAATAATATACAACACAAATACATCACCTTAATGGTAATTATTGTTCATGACATGTGAGCAGAATTTAGCTTATTTGTAATTTTTTAAGCTGTATTTTTAAATAAGAGAATAGATGAGAAAATGACGAAAAAAACCCTGACTTAAAAGTCAGGGTTCTTAAATTTGGTCGGCGAGAGAGGATTCGAACCTCCGACCCACTGGTCCCAAACCAGTTGCGCTACCAAGCTGCGCTACTCGCCGAATCGGGGCGCATCTTACTGCTACCACCCTGAGCCGTCAATCACTTTGTTAAGAACCCACTGGCGACTGTTGTTAAAACCACCACCAGTGGTTAAAAGTGAATCATTTGGGATGACATCAGGCCTCGGAGTGCGTTAACTGCGGCGATTGTGCCCGCAGGAATGGCAGCAAGAAGAAAGCAGATAAACAGGCTGCAATGGAAATAACCACAAAGAAACCATCCCAGTGCCAAATTTCCATAATTCGCGCAATAGGGTAACCCGATAAGGCCGCCCCCAGATAAGCAAATAATCCAACAAAGCCGGTAGCAGCACCTGCCGCATCTTTATGTGAACATTCAGCAGCAGCCATACCAATTAGCATCTGCGGGCCAAAAATAAAGAAACCAATGGCAAAGAAGCAACTCGCCTGCAAGACATAACTGACACCCGGCATAATCCATAATGAAGCGACAGAAAGGAAAATACCAATGGCGAAAATAAGGTTCATTGGCCCACGATTACCACGAAACCATTTATCTGATCCCCAACCCGCCACCAGCGAACCAATAAATCCGCCGACTTCAAATAGTGAAATTGCCGAGTTGGCCGTCATCAAAGAATAGCCTTTCTCTTGTGTTAAATAGAGATTACCCCAGTCATTGATCGCAGTACGAACGATATAAACCAGCACATAAGACACCGCCAGCAACCAAATATATTTATTGGTCAACACATAGCGTTTCACAATCTCTTTGTTCGATAAGCCCTGGCCTTCAGACTCCTGCACCAGCTCCATCGCATCATTGCGCCACTGACCCACACTTGGCAAGCCCATAGTGCTTGGCTTATCCCGTAAGCGCCAACACATCAGCAAACCAATCACTACACCGATAATTCCGGGGATAATCATGCCGTAGCGCCAACTAAAGTGCAGGGAAATAAAACCGACTAACAAGGGGATCAACGCCCCACCAAAGTTATGCGACGTATTCCACATCGCCCACCAACCACCGCGCTCTGAGCGCGAATACCAGCTAGTTAAAATTTTGGAACATGGCGGCCAGCCCCAACCCTGAAAGAAGGCGTTAAGGATCCACAAGGAACCAAATACCAACAATGAAGAACTCATGCCGAACAGGATATTGATAACCCCGGTCATGACCAGCCCAATACCCATAAAATAGCGCGGATTTGAACGGTCGCTGATCATCCCAGAGATAAATTTAGAACAGCCATAAGTAATATAAAACAGCGTACCCAAAATCCCGACATCAGACATCGTCAAACCTAAATCACTGAGCATGGCAGGCATGATGAAGTTAAAACTTTTACGGGTGAAATAAAATGCTGCGTAGCCGATATACATCGTCCACATTAATTGAATACGCCAATATTTATACGATGAATCAATTTGCTCTTGATCCGTCACTGGCGGTACGTTATCGCGGCTTTTGAGGAAAGACCACATATGAACCTCAGAAAATTTTACACGTAGTGTCATCATGTTCCTCGCGCGCACAGAACTAGTGAGAAAAACACGCGCATAAAACGAGAATATTTCTTAGTTTTCATTAGCTGACAAAGAAATTGTGGGAAAGGTCACATTTAAGCAGGTGCCATTATCAATACCCAGCGTAAAACTTCCGCCCAAAGCGCTCACCCGCGACTGCATACCTCTTAAACCATAACCTGGCGTTAATGTCGCTAAATCAACACCTTTTCCATTATCACGGATCGTCAGCGTTATCTGCTGCCCCTCCTGTTGTGCATTAATTTCAATCCGGCTGGCAGCACCATGACGATAGGCATTGGTTACCCCCTCCTGACAGATACGGTATAAGGTAATCCTCAGTGTTTCATCCATCGGAGCATCATCGAGTTGCCAATTCAGTACCCCGACCACTGATTGGTCCTGCGGAATAAGCTCACGCATCAAGGCTGCAACAGCGGCCGACAAGGGCAGGTTATTTAATGCCGCAGGCCATAGTTTCGCCAAAATATCATGCACACCGTCGTAAACTCGCAACGCCGATGTCTCTATCATCTCGGCACTGCTCAATACAGGTTGTTGTGTTGTCAGCTTTTTAATGATGCTGGCTTGGGTACGGATGACGGTCACCGTTTGCCCTACCTCATCGTGCAACTCACGCGCGACATCACGGCGGGCGTGCTCCTCTGCCACCACTAATGCTTTAGCCAATTCACGATTTTCATTCAACCGTATCTGTAATTGATAATTTAATTCGCGCTGACGTTGGATCCCCGCCCCCAATAATAAACCGGTCAAGCTTTGTGCCAGTAGCGACAACAACAAATCACGGTGTGAATCTAACTCCGCTGGTGTATTGATCAATAACACCATGCCATTGAGCAGTGTGGCCACCACCGCCCCTTGCCAACCATAGCGATAGGACATAAATACAATGGGAATAGCCAGACAGAATGGCGCAAACAGATATAAATCAGACTCGGTGATGTGATGCTGTAGCCAGATACTCAAGGCAAATAATAGCAAATACCACAGGATATGGTGCAAACGTAGGTTAATCGGCTTATGGATCAGCCCCGGCTCCAGAGGAGCCCAGATTTGACGCGCCAGATAATGCCACAGCAACAGGCAAATCGGTGCAATGGTAAAGCCGCCAACCAGCCCCAGCAATAGCGCCATAGCGCCCTGATTACTGGCAATTTGCCATCCCAATGCCTGTATTAACGCGGCACCAATAATCACCGCACCTTGCATCAAGGGCCATTGCCATTCACTGTCATTCTTCTGATTACGCAATAACCAAGGGGAAACAACAACCGCCAATACGGTGGTCGCCAGCAGCAGGGGAAAAGCAGTCAACAACAGACTATAAGGGTAGCCAAACTGGTCAGTTAGCAGCCACCACAATAGGGCATCCCCCAGCAGAATACCCGGCCAATATTGGCGTGGGCTTTGCAATAAAATGCCCATACGCAGGCCAAAGGGGAACAACAGCAGTGCCTGTAAAGGCCGATCGACCAGTTGAGTACCCACTGACCACAAGCAGAAAGCCGCTGTGGTATAGATAAAAAATAGCGCTACCAACATGATCAAACGCTGCATCATAGGTTCAGCACCTGCTTCGCCAGTTCAACATTATTGCTGACACCCAATTTGGCAAATAAGTTAGCGCGATGAACATGAACAGTTTTTGGTGACAGGCCGAGTGACTCTGCAATCTCGCGGACGTCCATTCCCTGAGCCAATAACACAGCAACTTCACGTTCACGGCGGGTTAACGGGTCGACGGCAACGCGTGCCAGCTTTTGGGCAATCTCAGGCATCAGATAGACTCCGCCACTGCCCACCGTGCGGACGGCATTAACCAGATCCTCCGGCTTACAACGTTTGGAGAGAAACCCCCGTGCGCCGCGCTCCAGTGCCATCTCCACTAGCGCAGGGCTATCATGCATCGACAGCATAATGACCCCCATCCCTGAAGGGAGATCCTTCAGTAAATCCAAGCCGCTCTCATCAGGCATGGAAATATCACAAATGCAGATATTCGCCTGTAAGCTCGGTAATCCAGCGCGTGCCTGCTTTGCTGAACTGAACTCCCCCACCACCTGAATATCATCTTCCAAAGAGAGCAACTGGGCAAAACCTGAGCGTACAATGTCATGGTCATCAATAAAGGCAACACGGTAAGTCATGTCCAGACTCCAGCCGATGAGGGATAAGGACTGGAGTATACCGTAACCAAGAAATAACAAAGGGGGGCGAGGTGTCAAAAATCGGACCAGACTGAGGTAAATCTGGCCGATGGCGACTAAATCGCCGGCTGCTGCTGAGTTGGGGATTGGCACCAGTTATTTTGTGCATTAATTCCGCCATCTGGCGAGGTGTAACCTAAACAACCAAGGATGGAATCAAACAGTTCGACCTGACGATGGGTTTTGCCCACCCGCTGTTCTGCCTGTAATTGCTCAAAAGCAACAAGATGTTCGGGTTGTGCCAGAAATTTATCCGATGCCCAAACCATCAATGGTACGCGAAATTGCTCCGGTGGGGCCATTTCACGCGGAGTACCGTGAAAGTGAGAGTTATCGTCAATGGACTCACCGTGGTCCGAGGAATAAAACACCAGAGCTTTCTTATCACGCATTTGATTAATCACATTTGCGACAAACGAATCCGTATATAACACACTATTATCAAAAGCATTTGTTAGCATCTGCTTACTGCAGAAATCATCCACACCCATGCATTCCGGCTGATAGCGGGCATAGCTGCGGGGGTAACGTTGAGAATAGAGATAATGTGAACCTTTAGTGTGTAGCACAACCAAATGTTTACCGACCGGATAACGCCCCAGTGACTCCTTCAACTCATCAACCAGCAGCATGTCGTCTACCGGTTTATTATCGTTACGCTTTTCCGAAGCGATTAATTCGCGGAATGAATAGTTATTGGTATTCGCATTATTGTAGAACCACATCTCGCTCTGCATAGCGAATAATTCAGACGTGAAACCCAATGATTTCATTACCGAAAATACGTTTTGCTCTTTCAGTGTGCGTTGCGGATTATCTTCCGTACCCCCTTCACGCACAAACATACAGCGCAGGGAAAGTTTCGTCGAGGTATCACAAGATGTGCCGCGAAAGGCGACCAGGTTCTTTTCTTTGCTCAGGCGCGGGGTGGTATCTCGTGGGTAGCCCAGCAATCCCATATGATCCCAACGCGTCGTTTCACCAATAATAAACACAACATAGGTGTCATCAATACCTACCGGTGCCACATAGGTATGGTGTTCCGCAGGGTTATATAATACTGCCGCATCATACTTTTCATTGTATTGTGTATAAGCGTATAAACCCAATGCTGCCAACCAGTTAGAAGGCAAATAAGAGTGAGCAACCACCCCACCATAACTGGGTAAATCGACAGTTTTCAGTTGCTCGTTCGCATCTTGTACATTATCCAGATAGCGTAACGGCAACCAAACCAGCCCCACCACAACCGCCATCAACAATAACGGTTTGATACGCTGCCCCGGTGTCAAAAATTGCTCAAGTAGGGTTAGCCGCAGGTTATTTTTCCAGATAAGTAGCAAAGGCAAGGCACTAACCAGCACCATCCAAATCACAAAATGGAGTCCGATAACCTCTTTAGAAAGGTCAGTATCTGTCGTTAATACGGAAATCACGATGCCATAGCCAATCACGACATTGAAAAAAGTCATGTAATAACTGGCAGCGACAGAAATAAGAACCAACAACGTCGCAATTATGCGGTAAAAAAGCCGCCCGCCGAGGGAAATAACCCGCATCACAAAAAAGGTAAACAGAATAATGGCCATCACTTCAATGATAGCTGACACGACTTTTATGCCTTGGACACCCTGACTGAATGAATCAAAACGACGATAAAAGACAGATATATTCAGGAAAATACCAATATAAACCGCCAACAACAAAGAAATACTTTGCTGCGATAAAGATTTAACTCTGTCCATATAACGCCAGGTCTCCAAAGACACTATTCACGGCTTGAATCAATCAGACAGTGAACCCCTCTTCAGGTTCAGTGCGAGATCAATAAGCATGCTACTGATATCGATTACAAGAATTATCTTAACCATTCTTAATGAACCAATCCGCGAACTCACGCATAGTCTATGGAAGATATACCGATTTATTTGTTTGAAAATAAAGCGAAAAGAATGGCCAAACACTCAAAACCCACAAGATAATTCTCATGGGATTTTGAGGGATTCGAAGGCAATCTTATTTAGTGGGTGCGTCTATCTTGTCGTCTATTCGCTGCAACATATAGGGATAGAACGGATTAGATGAAATGCGCATCAGTGAATCCAACCCGACGACCAACACAGCACGTTCACCACGAGCAGCAAAAGTCCCCAGACTGATACCGTATTGGTCACGCGGGTCCGGATAGCGGCCATACAGTGAATCACTCATGGGGAATGGCAATGCCACGTGGGACAGTGAGAAGATATCCGGCGGATAAATCAGCCCGGTTAGCACTGAAGTCTCGTTGGTTTCACCAGCCAAGGTGGTAATCGCCACTGTTTCATTACTTTGCGGTGAAACGTTAGTGATCACCGTGGTATTGTAATTACGCGGCGGTGGAGGCAATAAGCGCGCCAGAGCGGTATAAGAAGATGTTCTCAGTAACGGGCCGAAACTGGCTGCACGGTTCAAATCGAACAGCACCACTTCGCTGCCATTCTTCGGCAAGTGGTTGTAGAGCGCGGAAACGACAGCCCGAGTACTGACCGTTGAGTCCATTAATGACTGGAAGGTCAAAATAGGCGGTAACTCGTCCATTTTATTGTTTCTGGCATCACGAGCAATTTGCTGTTGCAGCACCGAAGTCAGTAAATAAGACTGACGGGCGGCATTCACCGGGAACGAGTTGTATTTAAACGGATTAAACTCGGGCACTATCCCCAACCAGGCTGCTTTGGCAAAGGCCGGGAAGATAGCAGGCCAGCCCGCAATACCGGCAAAACGCGCAAAACTGGTGACGCCAATCATTGGGGATATCAATATGACACGCGCGGGTTTCGCCAGTTTCGGGTCATCCATCGAGTCCAGCGTATACTTCATTGCCAGCGCACCGCCATTGGAGAAGCCAACGACATGCAGAGGTAAGTCCGGGCCACTCAATGCCTTAGCTTCACGAACTGCCAGGCGAGTTGCGGCTAACCAATCCTGCCATTCAACATCCGTCAGTGCGGCAGGTACAGAACCGTGGGCAGGCAAACGAATACCCACAGCAACATATCCACGCTGACGATAATTTTCAGCAATATGACGCAGACTATAAGGGGTATCAGTCAAACCATGCAGCAATACAACAGCACCTTTAGGCTTACCGTCGGGCTGTAAAATATAAGAACGGTTCCAGTCATTTTTAAAATGTGGCGGATAAATCGCGCTACCTGAATAATAACGATTGAGTGGAACCTGAGTTCTTGGCTCTAGTTTTTCGGTAACATTAATCCGAACTTCATCGAAAATATTATTTTCAGTTTTGATGTAATCCGCCCAACTGGCTTTATCAATCTCAGTTGCACGCATTTCATGCGGAACAAAAGTATGCCAAAGCTCAAGCTTTGGGCCACGTTGTGTATCGTAAATTCGTATCGCAAGTATGGTAACGGACATTACCACCAAGACCAGTACAATCCGTTTAATCCACCGCTTAATGGCTATGGCAGGCATGGGCCGCTACTCCGTAGGTCTATAATTTTTCATAATTGAGGTCAGTTTACCACCATCTGGCCATGCAGCCACTTTAAACGCAAAACATTCTATTGGTATATAGTGTGATAACAATAAAATTGTTATGTCATTATTGCTGCCAATAAACATCTTTAAACAGACTAATTATCGCTTCCCAATTTAATCTCCCTCTAGTATTAAATAATCTGATCCATGCCCTAAATAATTCGAGTTACAGGAAGGCGGTAAAACAAATCGGTCGATGACCGGTTTGAAGTATGACGGGTATAACTTTGTCGTGAATACATCGCGCCAGCATCACTCACCTACCGGGGTAACATCCTATGAAAAAAACTGAACTCGTAACCGAACAACCACACAAGGTAGATTATCTACGCTTCCATCGCGCACATGAACATTTGTCTAACCCTTTCGGCAACGGTTGGTTTGCCCAAAAGGCTGAAGCTTTTGCGCGGTTTTTTGGCACTCCGGTTTTCCTGGGCGCACAGACACTCATCGTGGTGGTATGGATAGGTCTGAATGTCATGGGTGTCGTCAAATTTGATATTTATCCCTTTATTTTACTGAACCTGGCTTTTAGCTTACAGGCCGCTTACGCCGCTCCACTTATTTTGCTGGCGCAAACCCGTCAGGCAGAACGCGATAAGGCCCATGCAGAAGCCGATGCACAGCATCGTGAGGCGTTAGCCATTGCTAATGAAGAGCGGCAAAAAATGGCCGCGCAGAATGCTGAACAAATGCTGGAATTACTGCGGCAGAATACAGAACTGACAACGCTGACCAATCAATTGACAACACGTCTTGAAACCATGGCTTTTGAGTTACATCAAAAACTGGTGCTCAATTCACCGACACTCCCGCCACACCCCTGAAACATCTCTATGGCCGCTGAATATATTATCAGCGACCCACCGGTGCTACATTTCGCGGCTTTCGACCCGCTCGTGAATGATCTGTGGTGGTGCCTTACGCAACCAAATCCACCAGGCAAGCGTCATTAATGCTACCCAAGCCAAGCCAACATATAGAGCAATACGGGTATCTGGGAAATACCCAAGAACGGCAATAATAAATGCCATAAAGATAATGGTCAGAATGGGTGCTACCGGCCAAAATGGTACCCGGAAGGCCAGCCGAGCAATATTGGCTTTGCTCATAGAGCGGCGCATTGCCACTTGTGAGAGCAAAATCATCAGCCACACCCAAACAGTCGCAAAGGTGGCTATCGAGGCGATGATCAGGAACACATTTTTAGGGATCAGATAATTCAGCACCACACCACATAGCAGCGCAATTGCCATTACCAAAATAGTCATCCATGGCACACCATTACGGGTCAGGCGGCTAAAGCATTTGGGTGCCAGCCCTTCCTGCGCCATGCCATACATCATACGACCAGCACCGTAGATATCACTGTTAATCGCCGAAATAGCGGCAGTAATAACCACTAAATTCAGTATATTAGCTGCGGAGTTGATACCTAAACTGCTGAAAATCTCAACAAAAGGACTGCCATTTTGCCCAATACTGTTCCACGGATAGATAGCCATCAGAACAAATAAAGTCAAAACATAGAACAGCAGAATACGTATAGGTACTGTATTGATAGCGCGCGGTAAAACTTTTTCGGGATCTTTCGCCTCACTGGCAGTCACCCCGATAATTTCAATTCCACCAAAGGCAAACATCACTACGGCAAATGACGCAATAACCCCAGTGAGACCATTCGGCATGAACCCTTGGTGAGACCATAAATTACTGACACCGGTGCTTTCATGACCCGCACCAAAACCAAACATCATGATGCCTAAACCGGCGGCAATCATAGCAATAATCGCCGTGACTTTTAGCAACGATAACCAGAACTCCATTTCACCAAAGACTTTGACAGAGCAGAGATTCAGCGCACCAATAAAGAAAATAATACTCAGTACCCAAACCCACTGCGGCGCATCAGGAAACCATAGCCCCATATAGATACCGAATGCGGTGACATCTGCCAACGCCACAATAATCATCTCAAAGGTGTAGGTCCAGCCGGTTAGAAAGCCCGCCAGCGGCCCAAGATAGCGGCTGGCATAATGGCCAAAAGAGCCGGCTACCGGATCATGTACTGCCATCTCACCTAATGCGCGCATGACCATAAATACCGCAGCGCCACCGATCAGGTAAGCCAGTAAAACAGCAGGGCCAGCCAAGCGAATCGCCTCTGCAGAGCCATAAAACAGACCAGTACCGATGGCGGAACCTAACGCCATGAACCGAATATGCCGCGCACTGAGGCCGCGTTTGAGCGTGGATGAATCATTCTTCATGGTACATTCTCGCAAATTTGTGCCCTTTCAGGCAGGGGTTCAGAGAGGGTGATCCCGATAATTGGGACCCCCCATAGGTAGATGTAATAGTTTGTTATATTTATTATTAATGGATTACGGGTTATTAAAGACTTGGTAGCAAATGCGGTGGCATCAATTCATTCATATGACGCTGTGCAATGAGTTGGCTTGCAGCCTCAATATCGGGGGCAAAGAAACGATCTTTTTCGTAGTAGGCCACATGCTGGCGCAAGAGCAGACGCGCAGGCTCTAGTGCATCTGACGTTTTCAGTCCCTTGCGTAAATCCAGCCCCTGACATGCTGCCAACCACTCGACGGCCAGAATACCGCGCACATTTTCGGCCATCTCCCACAAACGTTTGCCAGCACGGGGGGCCATAGAAACATGATCTTCCTGATTGGCCGACGTTGGGATGCTATCAACGCTGGAAGGGAAGGCCAGCCCTTTATTTTCGCTGGTTAACGCTGCAGCAGTGACCTGCGCAATCATAAAGCCAGAATTTACGCCGCCATTTTCCACCAAGAATGGGGGTAACTGCGACATATGCTTATCCATTAATAGTGAGATACGGCGCTCTGCTAATGAACCAATTTCAGCCAGCGCCAGCGCCAGATTATCCGCCGCCATCGCCACTGGCTCAGCATGGAAATTACCACCAGACAACACATCGCCTTGCTCAGCAAACACCAGTGGGTTATCTGATACTGCATTAGATTCAATAGCCAGTACTTCTGCGGCTTGACGCATTTGGGTCAGGCAGGCACCCATCACCTGTGGCTGACAACGCAAAGAGTATGGATCCTGCACTTTGTCACAATTCCGATGAGACTCAGAAACTTCGCTGCGGGAACCCAACAAGTGGCGATAAGTGTTCGCGGCATCAATCTGCCCCCGTTGCCCCCGTGCGGCGTGAATTCGTGCGTCAAACGGGCTGCGGGAGCCTAATGCCGCCTCAACGGTCAGACTGCCAAAGACAGAAGCCGCAGCATAGAGATCTTCCGCCTCAAATAAGCCACGCAATGCATAAGCAGTAGAAACCTGAGTACCATTAAGTAGCGCCAACCCCTCTTTCGCAGCCAGGGTGAGAGGCTCCAGATTCGCCTTTGCCAGTGCCGTACGGGCATCGAGCCATTCCCCCTGATAGCGGGCTTTACCTTCGCCCAGCAGCAGTAAGCTCATATGTGCCAGCGGGGCTAAATCGCCAGAAGCGCCCACTGAGCCTTTTAGCGGAATATGTGGATAGACTTGCGCATTAACTAAAGTCATCAGCGCCTGAATGACCTCCAGCCGGATACCTGAATAGCCGCGAGCCAGGCTATTGATTTTCAACACCATAATCAGACGCACAATGGCATCGTCATTTGGCTCCCCAACACCGGCTGCGTGGGAAAGCACAATCGAGCGTTGCAGGTTTTCCAAATCTTCCGTGGCAATACGGGTGGAGGCCAACAGGCCAAAGCCCGTATTGATACCATAAGCAGTACGCTTCTCTGCCAATATAGCCTGTACACAATCCACACTTTGCTGAATAGGGATGTAAGCACTATCATCCAAAGTGATATGCACCGGATGCTGATAAATATGCCGTAAATCTGCCAGAGTCATCTGGCCGGGGCGTAGAGTCATTGTTTTCATGCTTGTTTTCATGAGAGTTTCCCTTGAGTCGCGGCAACCATTGGCAGATTCAACCCCTGCTCTTGTGCACAATTAATAGCAATGTCATAACCCGCATCAGCATGACGCATCACACCAGTAGCCGGATCGTTATGTAATACCCGGGCGATACGTTCGGCGGCTTCGTCAGTGCCATCACACACCACCACCATGCCAGAATGTTGCGAGAAGCCCATCCCGACACCACCACCATGGTGCAGTGATACCCAAGTTGCCCCACTGGCTGTATTCAATAAAGCATTAAGCAGCGGCCAGTCAGATACCGCATCAGAGCCATCCTGCATGGCTTCGGTTTCGCGGTTAGGGCTGGCGACTGAGCCAGAATCCAGATGATCGCGGCCAATGACAATGGGAGCCGACAACTCCCCAGTACGTACCATTTCGTTAAATGCCAAGCCTAATCTAGCGCGTTGACCCAGACCAACCCAGCAAATACGGGCGGGTAACCCTTGGAAGTTGATACGCTCACGGGCCATATCTAGCCAGTGATGCAAATGCGCATCATCAGGGATAAGTTCTTTAACCTTAGCATCGGTTTTATAAATATCATCGGCGTTACCGGAGAGTGCGACCCAGCGGAACGGGCCAATACCACGGCAGAATAGCGGACGAATATAAGCAGGAACAAAACCAGGGAAATCAAAGGCATGGGCAACACCCATATCTTGTGCCATTTGGCGGATATTATTGCCGTAATCAAAGGTTGGGATACCCATATTGTGGAAGGCCAGCATCGCTTCGACATGTTCTGCCATTGAGGTTTTGGCCGCATTCACCACCAGTGTCGGTTCACTTTGCGCACGCTGGCGATACTCTTCCCAGCGCCAACCTTTTGGCAAATAACCATTCAATGGGTCGTGCGCACTGGTTTGGTCGGTCACCATGTCCGGGCGAACCCCGCGACGGACCAGTTCAGGTAAGATCTCAGCCGCATTACCGCACAATGCAATAGAAACCGCGTCACCGGTGGCGGTGTATTTTTTGATTCGCGCTAACGCATCGTCCAGATCAGTGGCTTGTTCATCGACGTAACGGGTTTTAAGACGAAAATCGATGCGGCTCTGTTGGCATTCAATATTCAGAGAGCAGGCACCCGCCAGAGTCGCGGCCAACGGTTGTGCGCCACCCATGCCACCGAGCCCTGCCGTTAACACCCAACGCCCTTTCAAATTACCGCCGAAGTGCTGCCGGCCGGCCTCGACGAAGGTTTCATAGGTACCCTGTATGATTCCTTGGCTACCGATATAAATCCAACTGCCGGCGGTCATCTGGCCGTACATGGCCAGCCCTTTAGCATCGAGTTCGTTAAAATGTTCCCAGTTAGCCCAGTGAGGCACCAAATTCGAGTTAGCTATCAATACCCTGGGGGCATTACTGTGAGTTTTGAATACACCGACCGGCTTACCAGACTGGATAAGCAAAGTCTCGTTATCATTTAAATGAGTCAAACTCTCAACAATCTGGTCATAGCATTCCCAATTACGGGCAGCACGGCCAATACCACCGTAAACTACTAATTCTTTAGGATTTTCAGCCACCTCAGGATCAAGGTTGTTCATCAGCATGCGCAACGGGGCTTCAGTCAGCCAACTTTTGGCGGTCAGTTGTGTACCACGCGGGGCGCGAATCTCATTATCACGGAATCTATTTTGGGCAGTCACGGCAATTTCCTTCAACCAGTTTTTCAGGTATCAACGACATTACTTAGCTTAAGCATTTATTAACATATACTCGTATAGACAAGTACAATCAAGCTCAGGAAAAACTGCAATATGCAGCCGCACATCAAAAAAATAGTGATGGTAATAATCTTTAAAATTAATTAGTTATAATTAACTTCATGCGGAATTAAAGCCGAGCGGGAGGATTTTCGACGTGATTTGGCCGATGAAATCAGCATAAAATTGGGGTATTTTTGCGCACCGAGTCACATATATTTCACACGGATTTTACATTGCAACGCTCAAAACACGTCACTTCAGGCACCCGGTTCGTACAACATTTTACATCCTGCCACTGACAAGCAGCAGGGTCACAGTACTTCAATAAGTTCAAACTGTTCAAAGACGAGTTCCATATCGTCTGAATATACCCCCGCGCGTTCGAAAAATGCCCGATGCGCCGCTCGCCAATAGCCAAGGCTCAGGTCTCCCTCTCCTTCCTGACTCGCAAGACCCGCAGTGACATCCGAAAACCGGATAAGGCGCAATGCAACGGTTCTTATTACACAAATTGGCTTGCCATTACCACCAAGAATAATGCTGTAACTTCCTATTGAGGGTGGCTCTTCCTCATTTTCAAAGGAGTGTAGTGAACCGCAACTTGCTGTCTTTTTCCCCGTGACGACCAATGCGACGAGTTCATCAGCCAATTCGGGTGAATCACCAAACGACCACGATAATGCACCGGGATATCTGTCAGTTAAGTGTGTGAGCTTTACATCCATGATCATGAGTAAATCCTTTAATTGAGGATAATTAAGCAACGAGAGGAGTAAACAAAGGGGTTTCGATCTACAAATGACAGGTCATATCCATGCAACAAGAGCCTGACGGGATGGGTCATCAACGACAAAGAATGGATTATCCACGATCGCCCTCGGGAATCCCCCTGCCATCTGGTCCGGAGTTCAGGCCGTAAGTGTTTTCTCATCGTAAATATCCTTGCATCTGTGCCTTATCGCCCTGTTCCTTATTTGCCACAGTTGCTCTGCTTCACATGGTGATACCAGCCGAACATTCATATAACCTTCTGATTTTTTATTCAATATAACAGTAGGCTTCCAAATGATAAAAGCCCCGACTAGATTAGCCAGGGCTTTTAAGTTACTACAGACTTAGAATTAAACATTAATCAACTTAATAATGTGATGCTATCTCTCGATATTACTAATTAAAGATGTACATGTTTTACAGGAATATTTTGCGTTTAGACTACTTTGCCCTCCAATATATTAACTGAATGGTAACTCTTCCCGTTTATTACATTTAGCCATGCTCATGATAAGACTGACTAAATTAGTACATCACCCTCGCGATATATACTCTTTGTTACGTGGCTTTACTTTCGTCGCGATATCCTCGACTTCATACTTACGTACACAAATCGCGAACATTACTATTAACAACAAAGCCTTAACTCATCGCGTTATGGTCCACAGCATGCGATTGTAAAGATTTACTGCATGGCCTGAAAGCTTCATCGCACAGGTTCACTATACAAAACCCATTGCGAATCTCACATAAAAAATATTTCGTGACCTTTATCGCATTATTTCAAACTTACTACATGGACACCGGTTAAATAAAGAGTTTGCGACTACGTGCACCGGTGTTAAATTCTAATTTACGTGTTCTGTACTAGATGTCAATACTGTTTTTAAGAACATGTTTTTATTATCAGTACTACTGAAAATTGATAGCAACCTCAAAGGGTCTCCGCGCCCTTAATTCACCATGATTAACCGCGACGGTCTATTTCTAACCGGTCATTAAATCATCGAAAAACCTAAAATATAATCCTCTTCATCTTCATTAATAAGAACTTTTATAATGGCCATAACCGGCGTTGCAGAGTAGAACGCCTAATCAGGAAGAGCCCATTACCCAATGATGTTAAAGATCAATTACCTGATTCATCAACGACCTGCTCGCCGCGAGAAGGGGGGGTATCAAGATAAAAAATAATGGTCGGTTCTTCGCCGCAGTTACGAACCAGCCCCAGCGCATTACGCGAAGTACCACAGGCCGGGTTGTGATAAAAAGTAATGTTGCTCATATCAGTATCTCATTACAGCTTGAAAGAGAGCCGGAGTACCAACGCGGCCAGCGTGACAAACAGCACAGGTAAAGTCATGACAACCCCGGTGCGGAAGTAATATCCCCAGGTAATTGTCATGTTCTTCTGCGAAAGAACATGGAGCCAGAGTAGTGTCGCCAGGCTACCAATGGGGGTAATTTTCGGCCCCAAGTCGCAACCAATCACGTTGGCATAAATCATTGCCTCTTTAATCGCACCGGAAGCTGTACTGCCGTCGATAGACAGTGCTCCAATCAGAACCGTTGGCATATTGTTCATAATAGAAGACAGGAACGCCGTCAGGAAACCGGTTCCTATTGTGGCTGCCCAAAGCCCTTTATCGGCAAGTACGTTAAGGATACCAGAAAGATATTCCGTTAAACCGGCGTTGCGCAGGCCATAAACTACCAGGTACATACCCAACGAGAAAATAACGATTTGCCAGGGTGCGCCACGCAGCACTTTTCCGGTGTTAATCCCATGCCCTTTTTTCGCCACAGCAAACAGGATTAATGCGCCAATGGCCGCAATTGCACTGACCGGAATGCCTAGCGGTTCCAACACAAAAAAACCGACCAACAACAGGACCAACACCGCCAAACCGGTTTTGAACGTCGCGGGATCTTTAATCGCTTTTGCCGGTTCTTTAAGCAGAGAAAGCTCATAAACTGGTGGGATATCCTTGCGGAAGAACAGGTGCAGCATCACCAATGTCGCGATGATAGCAACGATATCCACTGGCACCATCACCGACGCATATTCACTGAAGCCGAGTCCGAAGAAATCAGCAGAAACAATGTTGACCAGGTTCGAAACAATGAGCGGCAGACTAGCCATATCAGCGATGAAACCGGCTGCCATCACGAAAGCAAGCGTTGTGCCTTTGCTGAAACCCAGCGCCAACAACATAGCGATAACAATAGGTGTAAGAATGAGTGCGGCACCATCATTGGAGAACAGCGCGGCCACGGCAGCGCCCAATAGAACAATGTAGGTGAATAGCAGGCGTCCTCGCCCATTGCCCCAACGGGAAACATGCAACGCGGCCCATTCGAAAAAACCGGACTCATCAAGCAACAGACTAATGATAATCACGGCAATAAAGGTCGCCGTGGCATTCCAGACGATGCTCCAGACAACAGGAATATCGGTGACATGAACGACGCCTGAGACTAAGGCCAGTACCGCCCCTAAGCTTGCACTCCAGCCAATCCCCAGCCCTTTTGGTTGCCAGATAACCAACACAATGGTCAGGATAAATATTGCTCCCGCCAGTAACATAGAACCTCCGGTCAAGGCAGCAAAATGGCCCTGTAACATGATCTGAATGATTAACCCACGATTGGGCCAAACACTGTAAGCAGTTCTATTTTCAATATATCATATTACATTATCCATATATATTAAGATGAATTTTTTAGATACAGATGGTCTTACCGCTGGTGGAGCAGTTTACTGACGCCAGCTTATGCGCGATAGCCTGAACCTCGTTCTGCTGGCTTAACCAGGCCTGCTCAATGACCTGTGCCGCCCATGAAGGGATATGCGGAGACAGGCGGTAGTGAACCCATTTCCCTTGCTTGCGATCCAGAAGCAGACCACTTTCACGTAGTATTGCCAGGTGGCGTGAGACCTTCGGTTGGGGCTCATCAAGGGCTGCGCAGAGATCGCATACACATAACTCACCCATCTCTTTGAGTAGCAGCACGATACCCAGACGGGTTTCGTCAGATAGGTTTTTGAAGAGTTGTAGGGGCATTAGAGCCATCATTATTCTCCATTTATAAGATGTTTAGCATATCCAACACCGTGAATATTACAACAATACATTCGAATATTCATATGTGTTTTTGCAAAATCCTTTGAGTCTATTTGTGTTTATTGCTTAAAGTAATTTTAATTCTGACGTGTTTAAGCCCACTTTTGTCTATTGGCAAAAAGGCGGGGGTTTTGATCCACTCACGTACCGAGATCCGTTGATACCCGCAGTCAACAAAAGCAGCGCGACGCCGAAAACCAGAGTCAACAGGCTGACGGCAGTTGGCGCAAACTGTTTCGCAGCCTACGCGGTGAAATGACTGAGGAACTGCAAACCGAACATATCCGCCGGATTTCACAGCGGGAGCTGGCACAGGAATTCGGACATCTGATTGAAGAGTTGGAGCTGGATAAAGATTACACGTCACTGCAATTATGTGCTTCTGCAA
>NZ_CQAZ01000035.1 GCF_001152565.1 Yersinia pekkanenii
CAGTACTCAGCAGTTTCTTTTATCGCATATTAAACGTTAAGGAAGGTAATTATGCTACAGCAAAATAGCAATGCAGGTAAGTTACAACTTAATGCCGCCGATCTGGCCTGCGCCCGGCAATTATTAGAAGCCCATAAGGAGAGTAAAGATCCCGGCCCGATGTATGATTTTTTAGCCAGCAAAGGCGATCGCTATGCCATCTTGGCTAATGGTGTGGTCAAAGAGAATTCTATCGCCGGGCGAATAGCTATTAACTATATGAGAGATGTTGGTGTCAGCCATAATAAGCCCGTCACTGAAACGGATATTAAGCATATTGGTTATGATATGGCGCGCGGCTATTTTGATACCCAGCAAGACAGGCTGGACAAAAGTCCAACAGGAATTATCTATGGTGATATTGACCATGAGCAAGCTGCACAGTTTCACAATAGTGTTTTTAAGACGCATGGATTACCGCCAGAGGCCTGGACGTTATATCCGGTTTATAAAGTGTTGCCGAAAAACCAGCACGGAGGACACTGGCAGAGTACTTTAAATTCGGCGGGCAATTCAGCCGATGAAATATTGCTCTCTTTTAATTCAGTAAAAATTATGGTTGACGCATTATCAACCTCACCAGCTTCAGACCAACCGATGATACATAACTGGCTGAATATAGTTATGGATGCCGACAATCTTGGTGCCGCAGCCGGTGCTATAGGCAGCCAACTCTTTAGCTCCGACGAAGAAGTCGCACCAGTCTCAACCGAGATGTGCCCTATCGACATCAATATCACCCCAACCCCACAAGCGGTTCAGCGCATTGCCGATGAAGATCAGGCCCAGCGCGATGTCACCAACGGCTATCTGGTGAATAAACCCACTCACAGTTTCTCCTTTACTGACGGCAGCTTGGATAAAACCGATTTTACCTCGGTGCAGATGGGCGGTATGGCAGCGGGCGGTATTCGCCCCGGTGAAGTTCAGCTTGATCCCAATATCCAGCCCAGCCGTTATTTATCTGATTACTATCTGGAACGACCCGGTTATATGCTGCCGGAAACCGGGCTGTTTGATGCTGCCACGCTTAATGGCTTATCAGCACAAACCACGGTAAACACTTATGTTGACCCGCTGCTGCTGGATTTAAGTGGCAAGGGGGTCTCCATGACCGGCATTGAAGATGGGGTGCTGTTTGATACCGATAACAGTGGCACGCTGAAACGCACCGGCTGGGCAGGGCCGGATACCGGTATGTTGGTGCTCGATAATGGCAGCGGAAAAATTGACAATATCAGCCAAATGTATTCGGAATATTACGGTGGCACGGCCGGTGTGAAGGGTCAGCCGGGGGAAAAACGTTATCAGGACGGTTTTGCCGCACTGGCCAGTGAAGATAGCGATAGCAATGGCGCGATTGATAAACATGATCCAATCTGGCACAAATTGCGTATTTGGCAGGATAGCTCCCATAACGGCAGGGTCGATCCCGGTGAGTTGAAAACGCTGGATGACTGGCGGATTACGCAAATCAAAGTTGACGCTAACGCGGTTGAGGATAATCGTCAAGGCAATAGGGTGCTGACGCGTGGCGTTTTTGTGATTAACGGCAAACTGCAAGAAGTGCTGGCGGTGAATTTTGCCAGTTCACCGGTGAGTAACACCGTCACTAAGCGTGGTAATGAGGGGGCAATTATTCGTTCTGTCACCGATGAAACGACCACCACCGCTTATGTGCATTTTGCTGATAAAGGCGCTGCGTTATCGGCCAATATTCTGAAAACAAATAATATCTATGGCGGCAGCAGGGATGACATCTTAACCGCCAGCCCTAAAGGCAGTTGGTTAGTCGGGCGCGGTGGCAGTAATACCTATATTGGCAACAGCGGCAACGATGTATTTGTTATCAGCGCCAGTGATGACACGAAAAATATTAAAGGCAATGGCGGGCGCGATACGGTACTGATTGTCGGTAAGAAAGGGGTAGCGCTGAATATGGCGCGCAGTGGCATCACGGTTGCTCAGGGCGGCGATGGCGACGATATTATTGTCAGTGGCGGCAATAACAGTGTGTTTATTAAAGCCGGAAAGGGTAACACGACACTGGTCGGTGGCGGCGGTAATGATGTACTGGCTGGCGGTAGCGGCAAGAATAAAATCGTCGGCGGTAGTGGTAAAGCGGTTATCTATGCGGGATCACAGGGGGACATTATTTATGCCGCCGAACAGGGCAGTATTATCTACGCCGGTGGCGGGGCCGATCGTATTTACGGCAATCAAGGTAATGATGTGATTGAGGCCGGTCAGGGTAATGCCCTGATTGATGGCGGCGGGGGCATTAATATCGTGGCACTGCATGGCAGTTATGCAGATTATGCTATTAGCCAAACTGACAGTGGCTTTGAGGTGGAGGATAAGGTGGCGGGGCGTGATGGCACCCTGACGCTAAAAAATATCCAAAAGTTGAATTTTGCCGATATTTCGGCGGTAGCGCTGAATACCCGCAATATTATGCCGGTCGATGATGTGTTGCGGGTGAATAAATTTGGTCGGGCGATTAATCGCTACCAAAAGCAACGTATTCATCCCGCTGATTTGCTGGCCAATGATCTCCGTTTTAATGATGACAGCCCATTGCGTATTACTGCGCTAACGGATGCTATCGGGTGTCGGGTCTGGCTGGCGAATAATGGCGATGTGGAAATCAGACCCGATAATAAATTCACTGGGGTAATGAGTTTTAAATATGAGGTAAAAAGTGCCAGAGGTGACCCTGCATTTTTTGTGGTTGATTTAACCCATGGCGAGTCGGCAGTGATGAGAGCCACGGTGACACTGTTAACGCCAGACATTTCCCACGATCCTCTGGTCGCCAAACAGACATATTTAAATGACATCAATGTGATAGCGGTCTGGCAAGATTACACCGGTAAGGGCGTGCGCATTGGCCAGTTTGAGCCAGGCGGCCAATTTGCTACTGGTGCGGAAATTTTCGATATTCAACATCCTGATTTAGCGGCGAATGTAGACCCTGCCTGGCTGGTAACACAGAAGAGTACTGGAACACTACCAGCCGATGTCTCCAATCATGCCACTATGGTCGCGGGGGTGATGGTGGCGGCAAGAAACAATGTCGGTGGGATAGGCGTGGCTTATGATGCAACCCTGGGCGGTCATTATCTCAAAAACGATAGCACCGATCTGGCCCCGCTGGGCAAAATGTCTAACTATGATGTGGTTAATCATAGCTGGAGCATTAGTCCCGAATTTGGCATGGGTGTTATTGAGCCGCATCCACTGAACTTGCCATCAATGCTGGAAGTAGTATTACAGTATGCCGCCGCCTATGGCCGGGGGGGCTTAGGCACCATTATTGTTACCTCGGGCGGCAATCAACGTGAGCAAGGGGGGAGTGCGCAAGGTACGCGGCTCAATAATAGCCGTTTTGCTATTCAGGTTGGTGCAATCAATGGGGCGGCTGATCTGTCCACTCTAACAACCCGCGTCTTACCCTTCTCCAACCCCGGTGCTAGTTTGTTAGTCTCAGCCCCCGGTAGCCATGTACTCTCCAGTAGCATTGAGTTGGAGGCTGAACGGGGGGCGGTATTTGGCTGTCAATACCGCACCGAACAAGGAACCAGTTTCGCGGCACCGATTGTTTCAGGTATTACCGCGTTAATGCTTGAGGCCAATCCTAATCTTGGTTACCGCGATGTGCAGCAGATCCTCGCTTTATCAGCCCGTCGGGTGAATGACCCTGCGACCCAATGGCGGATTAATGGCGCAAAAAATTGGAATGGTGGCGGCCTGCATGTCAGCCATGATTATGGTTTTGGTGCGGTGGATGCGCGGGCGGCAGTGCGGCTGGCTGAAAACTGGGTTAGCCAACAAACCGTGGCTAATCAACAGGTATTGGCGCAGCATCATACGCCCTGGGCGTCGACGTCACTTCCAGCCGGGGAAACCGAACCTTCATTTTTCACCCTCGGCAGCGGCCTTAATGTCGAGCAGGTTGAAGTTGATGTTAGCGCCAATATCGGCCGTTTGGGTGATTTGACGGTGAAATTGGTCTCACCGAGTGGCAGTGAAAGTATGCTGCTTGATCGTGTCGGCAGGAAAAATACCGCAAGCGCGGCTCAGGTGACCGATAGCGGTAGTACTCTTTCTGGCGATTTTAATTACACCTTTATGTCCACCCATCACCGGGGTGAACATTCAGCCGGTCAATGGCGCCTGGAAGTAACTAATGCTGATCATGGTTTACCGATCACCCTCAATAGCGGGTCGTTGCGGCTGTTTGGCAGCAAGCAGAGTCCTGATGACACCTATTTTTATACGGATGAATTTGCCGCTCAAGTCGCGGAGCAGCCACCACGTGCGGTACTGGATGATGCAGTAAATGGCACGGTAGGTGGCCGTAATACGCTAAATGCGGTGGCAATATCAGGAAATGTGGAGATTAATTTAGCTGACGGGCGGGCGAAATTGGGGGGGACCACTCTGACTATTCGTTCACCAGAGACTCTGCATAATCTGATCAGTGGTGAGGGGAATGACCGTTTAACAGCAGGGCGAAAGAATAGCTTACTTGACGGTGGTCGGGGCCAAAACTGGTTAACTGGCGGCGTGGGTAAAGATGTCTTTGTGGTGCGTAAACGCGCCAAAGGCAGTGATGAGATTATCAATTTTGATGCCCGCAAAGGAGAAACCATTCATCTGGTGGGATTTTCTGGTTTAACATTTAATCAGTTATCGTTAAGGCAACGGCAAGACGATACCAAAATCAAACTGACTAAAAATCAAACTATTATTATCAAAAACCAACAGGTTAATGCGATAAAGGCACAGAATTTTGTCTTTCAGGATAGATTTACCGCCCCTGAGGGTTATTTCAATAGCGGTATTTCAATGGATATCGCCGCTCCGACAACCCCGCAACAGGCGAGTATTTTGCTCAGTGGTGAGGGTGAAGGGGTCGATGCGAGTATCAATGCCAGAAACAAGATACAGGTATTATTAGTGGGTAAAGTCTATCAGCCAGATGGCGCGCAGCCCAGTGTCTTTGTGGTGGTGCCGCAAGAGAATACCTCACATTATAAAAATCTGCTCAGGGGGTTCCGGCAGGGGGTTGATAAAATTGATTTAAGTGCGTTGGGCATTCGGCATTTCAGTGAGTTAGCGGTAACCAAAAGGGATTGGGTGAAGCTCCAGGGGATAGCAATAATTCAGGGGGTTGAGATCAAATCAAAGATGGTTAACCCGCACTTTAATCCGCAGGGAGAAACGCTTGATCTGTTGTATTTGGATACCTTGGAGGTAGCGCAAATTAGCGCAGAGGATTTTATCTTCGCAGACGCCGAATCAATGCAGGCTGATGCCCCATTAGCCTATGACGATGTTTCACAACTGATTGATAAAATATCTGATTTTGATGGTGCTACCCGTGAATTCGAAGGCCTCTATCCGCCACTTCAAATACCGCAGTTCCTTGCGGCGACACTGGCAACAAGTCATTATTAGCCGTGTATTTGCCATGGAGAATAATCAGCGCTGTTAAATACCCACTCAGTGAATGGGTATTTTTAACCTCAGTGCTTAATAATTTTGTTGGCGATTATTTCACCTGCGCACTGCGTACCTCTTTTCCTGCTTGCCAAATGCGGTATTTCACATCCACGCCCTGTGGTACATAAACCACGATTGGCAGGCGGCTGTTGTAACGCTGCATGGCGGCATCACCCAGATTGGCGGCGATAAATTGCGGGCGACGAGTGTTATCTGAGCACGCCATCATAGTAGAGGCAGGTTGTGAGATTTTATCCATCACCAGGTAATCAAAACCCCAGCCCGATAAGGTTCTGGTTTCCAGATTGCCACTGAGCATATGGCGGTTACAGTCAACCTCCAGGGTTTTACCAATCAGTAATTCTACTTTGAAACGTGTTTCATCTTTTTGTGGCTCAAGGAAAATGACCTGCCGGCTCATGCCTTTTTCTGCCGCTGGATAAGGCGCAATCTTTTCTAACGGCTGTTGTTGATTAAGTGGCTGTGGCGTCGCTGCCATAGTGCTAGCCGATGCAGCCATTAACAAAGCGGCTAACCTGATTGAGTTTTTGTTCATCTTTTATCCCTATTATTTTTCAGGTAATGCTGCGGGTAAGTTATCATACAACCCGAAGTTTGATTATATGTGAAATCTGAAGTATCCCCATGAGGAATCAACCAAGCTTATGTTTTGAGTGCGTAATCGGCAAGCTGAAGAGCAGAGAAGTGGCCTATAAAAAGACTTATAGGTGCCTACAAAAAAAGTCCGTGAGGACTTTTGTGTTAAAGCTCGATTTCAATATCCCCCTGCGGTTGGCAACAGCAGGGCAGGATCTCACCAGCCTGAATAAAAGCCAATGGTTGCTGTGAATAGCAGACTTCACCTTTGAGCAATCGCAGGCGGCAAGAACCGCAATAGCCGGATCGGCATTGGTATTCAATCGATACCTGATGGTGTTCGAGAGTTTCCAGTAAATTGCGGCTATCAGCAGGGCGGTTAAGTTGAACACCGGTGGTGCTCAACGTCACAGTAGACTTCATAAATTACAGCTCGAAATCACTCAGATCATCAGCACTGATCTCTGAATCAATCTGACCGACCAGATATGAGCTGACTTCAACTTCTTGCGGGGCCACCTGCACGTTATCGGAGACCAGCCAAGAGTTGATCCATGGGATCGGGTTGGTGCGGGTATTGAACGGTACACCCAGACCCACTGCCTGCATGCGAATATTGGTTATGTATTCCACGTACTGACAGAGGATCTCTTTGTTCAAGCCGATCATTGAGCCGTCACGGAACAGATATTCGGCCCACTCTTTCTCTTGTTGCGCCGCCAGGACAAACAGGTCATAGCACTGTTGTTGGCACTCTTCAGCAATTTTAGCCATTTCCGGATCATCTTCACCGGAACGCATCAGATTAAGAATATGCTGGGTGCCGGTCAAATGCAGGGCTTCATCGCGGGCAATCATTTTGATGATTTTGGCATTACCTTCCATCAATTCACGCTCAGCAAAAGCAAAGGAGCAGGCGAAACTGACATAGAAACGGATGGCTTCCAACGCATTCACGCTCATTAGGCACAAATAAAGCTGCTTTTTCAGCTCCCGCAGATTAACGACCACGGTTTTACCGTTGACTTGATGGGTACCTTCTCCCAGCAGATGGTAGTAGCTAGTCATCTCAATTAAATCGTCGTAATACCCCGAGATATCTTTTGCGCGTTTGAGGATCTCTTCGTTGGTCACGATATCATCGAAAACAATCGAAGGATCATTAACGATATTACGGATGATATGCGTGTAAGAACGTGAGTGGATGGTTTCAGAGAACGACCAGGTTTCTACCCAGGTTTCCAGCTCAGGGATCGAAATCAGCGGCAACAAGGCGACGTTAGGGCTGCGACCCTGAATGGAGTCCAGCAAGGTTTGGTATTTCAGATTGCTGATAAAAATGTGTTTTTCGTGATCTGGCAGGGCATTGTAGTCGATACGATCGCGTGAGACGTCGATCTCTTCCGGACGCCAGAAGAACGACAACTGCTTCTCAATCAGTTTTTCGAAAATAGCGTGTTTTTGCTGATCGAAACGCGCCACATTGACGCATTGACCAAAGAACATAGGTTCGAGTAACTGATTGTTTTTGTTTTGTGAAAAAGTGGTATAGGCCATGATTTCCTCAGGGGATAACAACGTAAGGGCAAATGAAGAAGGGCCCCGCGATAACCGTATTTGAGATTATCGCGGAGGGCCTGAACTCAAAATCAGATCTTACATGCACCGCCTTCACAGTCATCATCACCCGGCTGACTTTGAATATCTTCCTGTACATCATCAGCACCGTCACGGGTGTTTTGATAGTAAAGGGTCTTCACACCAAATTTGTAGGTGGTCAACAAATCTTTCAGCAACTGCTTCATCGGCACTTTGCCGGATGGGAAGCGGGTTGGGTCATAATTGGTGTTAGCCGAAATTGCCTGATCAACGAATTTCTGCATTAAACCGACCAGTTGCAGGTAACCGTCGTTATTTGGCATTTCCCACAGCAACTCATAAGCCCCTTTCAGGCGCTCATACTCAGGTACCACCTGACGCAGAATGCCGTCTTTCGAGGCTTTGATACTGACGTAACCACGCGGTGGTTCGATACCATTGGTGGCATTGGAGATTTGCGATGATGTCTCGGAAGGCATCAGTGCAGACAGCGTGGAGTTACGCAGGCCGTGGGTCTGAATATCGTTACGCAGCGTTTCCCAGTCGTAATGCAAAGGCTCATCGCTGATGGCATCTAAATCTTTTTTATAGGTATCAATCGGCAGAATACCCTGTGAGTAGGTGGTTTCGTTGAACCACTGGCAGGCACCTTGCTCACGGGCTAATGCATTCGAGGCTTTCAGCAAGTAGTACTGGATAGCTTCAAAAGTACGGTGAGTCAGGTTGTTGGCACTGCCATCGGAGTAGCGCACCCCATTCTTCGCCAGATAATAAGCAAAGTTAATCACACCGATACCCAAAGTACGACGACCCATTGCACCACGTTGTGCGGCGGCAATCGGGTAATCCTGATAATCGAGCAAGGCATCTAATGCACGTACCGCCAGCACCGCCAGGTCTTCTAAATCATCAAGGCTATCAATGGCACCGAGGTTGAACGCCGACAAGGTACAGAGCGCGATTTCGCCGTTTTCGTCGTTGATGTCATTCAACGGCTTGGTTGGCAAGGCAATTTCCAGGCACAGGTTGGATTGACGTACTGGTGCAACTTTCGGATCAAACGGGCTGTGGGTATTGCAATGATCCACGTTCTGGATATAGATACGGCCTGTAGAGGCACGTTCTTGCATCATCAGAGAGAATAACTCAACCGCTTTTACCCGTTGTTTACGGATACTGTTGTCTTGCTCGTATTGGGTATAAAGACGCTCAAATTCTTCCTGATCGGCGAAGAAAGCGTCATATAGCCCCGGTACATCTGATGGGCTGAACAGGGTGATATCACCCCCTTTCAACAGGCGCTGATACATCAGTTTGTTGATTTGTACGCCGTAATCCATATGACGCACGCGGTTGCCTTCAACGCCGCGGTTATTTTTCAGTACCAGCAGGCTTTCAACTTCCAAATGCCACATTGGGTAGAACAAGGTGGCTGCACCGCCACGCACACCGCCCTGAGAACAGGATTTTACTGCAGTCTGGAAATGTTTGTAGAACGGAATACAACCGGTGTGGAAGGCTTCGCCACCACGAATTGGGCTGCCCAACGCACGGATGCGGCCTGCATTGATACCGATACCAGCACGTTGTGACACATATTTCACAATGGCACTAGAGGTGGCATTAATAGAATCCAGGCTGTCACCGCACTCAATCAATACGCAAGAACTAAACTGGCGGGTTGGGGTACGGACACCCGCCATGATTGGCGTTGGCAGCGAGATCTTAAAGGTAGAAATTGCATCATAGAAACGCTTGATGTAATCCATCCGGGTTTCACGCGGGTAGTTAGAGAACAGGCAGGCGGAAACCAGAATGTACAGGAATTGGGCACTTTCATAGATCTCGCCGCTAACGCGGTTCTGCACCAGATACTTGCCTTCCAACTGCTTAACCGCAGCATAGGAGAAGTTCATATCGCGCCAATGGTCGATGAAAGTGTCCATCTGTTCGAACTCTTCTGCGGTGTAATCTTCCAGCAGATGTTTATCGTATTTACCCATTTCCACCATCTTCGCGACATGGGCAAAGAGTTTGGGTGGTTCAAACTGGCCGTAGGCTTTTTTACGCAGGTGGAAAATGGCCAGACGGGCAGCCAGATACTGATAATCAGGGGCATCGCGCGAGATCAAGTCAGCAGCGGCTTTAATGATAGTTTCATGAATATCGGCAGTTTTAATGCCATCATAAAACTGAATATGTGAACGCAATTCTACTTGAGATACCGAGACGTTATGTAAACCTTCTGCGGCCCAGTCGATGACCCGGTGGATTTTATCCAGATTGATACGTTCTTTGCTGCCATCGCGTTTAGTAACAAGTAGGCTTTGGTTCATGTGTTCTCTTACCTTCCGTGTGTTCATACTTTATAAAACAGGCAAGCACCCGGCTGCATTTTTACACAGCGAGTAGTGCTATTGTCCAGTATGTAAACACAATATATAGGGGGTGGGTGTTGGATAGATAACAAGATAGTGAGTATTGAGGCTTTTGGCAAGTGAACAAGATCGGGCAATTGTGTGGATAACTTGGGGGTGAAATGTTACCAAAGGCTCACAAGCTGCGCCATTACTGGGGCTTACCTCATCTCAGTCTAGGGGATAAGATTTTACTGAAAATCTTAAAAATTTGATCGTTTGCCGGTTTATTAAACATTAGAAAAAAATGGCATAACTTATCGCTTTTAGGGTTTGAAAAAACCGCTTTTGCCTGATTTTGCGATTGATGGCGGATAAAGCAACAAACTGGTGCAGCAAGACACAAAAAATGTTCATATCAAGTGCAATCAGCACGCCAGGGAGCAAACGCCTGCTCCTTGGCGTGTGTGATAAATGCGTTAGCCATCATCCCGTTGGCTATGCACCATATAATTCACATCAACATTGCGGCCAAGCTTGAAATGATCTGTTATCGGATTGTAGTGTAGCCCGATAATATGGCGTTCACGCAGTGGCGTTTGAGAGACCCAGCCGATAAGCTCTGAGGGCCGGATAAACTTTTTCGCGTCATGGGTGCCCTTTGGTACCATTTTCAACACGTATTCTGCGGCCACCACCGCCATCAGCCAGGATTTGGTATTGCGGTTAATGGTTGAGAAGAAGACATGCCCACCCGGTTTGACCAATTGCGCGCAAGCGTGAATCACAGAGGCTGGGGAGGGAACGTGCTCCAGCATCTCCATGCACGTCACCACATCGTATTGTTGTGGGTGCTTCTGTGCGTGGCTTTCAACTGTTTCCTGCACATAATCCAATTTGACGCCGGTTTCCAGCGCATGCAGGCGGGCAACTTGTAACGGCTCATAGCCCATATCCAGCCCGGTCACTTGTGCGCCTTCCCATGCCATGCTTTCGGCCAGAATTCCGCCACCGCAACCGACATCCAGCACTTTTTTATCAAAAATGCCGCCTGAGCGCTGCAAGATATAATCAAGGCGCAGAGGGTTAATGCGGTGGAGTGGCTTAAACTCGCCGTCTAAATCCCACCAGCGGGAGGCAACCGCCTCAAATTTAGCAATTTCTTGCTCATCGACGTTAGGGTGGGAGGCTGTGGTATCTGGTCGCATGAATAGCGTTCTCACTGTTTTGTTTCTTTGCGCGCATTATACCCGTCATACAGCAAGCTGCATATGCGTTGGCCACACTCATTACTCGGCCCATCCTTTCGGCTCCCGGCGCTAGGTGTCAATATAAACTGTCACCCGAATCACTTACTTGAGTAAGCTTATCGGGGCTCATTCGCTTGTCGTCTTCCTGCAACTCGGATTATTTAGGGTATATGCATAATTCGTTTCGACAAACATCATGCAGTTTCGCCAAAATCTGGGTTTTGTGGTATAGTTTCGTACCTTTAAATCCGGTAATTAGTAGAGGGATAGCGGCTCAATGAGCGACCTTGCCAGAGAAATAACACCGGTCAACATCGAGGAAGAGCTGAAAAGCTCCTATCTGGATTATGCGATGTCCGTTATTGTCGGGCGTGCTTTACCAGATGTCCGGGATGGACTGAAACCCGTTCACCGTCGCGTACTGTTTGCGATGAACGTGCTGGGTAATGACTGGAATAAACCATACAAAAAATCGGCCCGTGTAGTTGGGGACGTTATCGGTAAATATCACCCGCATGGTGACAGCGCAGTCTACGACACAATAGTGCGTATGGCTCAGCCGTTCTCACTGCGCTATATGCTGGTGGATGGGCAGGGTAACTTCGGTTCCGTTGATGGCGACTCCGCTGCGGCGATGCGTTATACCGAAATCCGTATGTCTAAAATTGCTCACGAATTGTTAGCGGATTTAGAAAAAGACACCGTTGACTTCGTGCCTAACTATGATGGTACGGAACACATTCCTGCCGTGATGCCGACCCGGATCCCTAACCTGCTGGTTAACGGTTCGTCAGGTATTGCCGTCGGGATGGCAACCAATATTCCGCCACATAACCTTTCTGAGGTTATTGATGGCTGTCTGGCCCTGATCGAAGATGAAAACATCACCATTGAAGGGCTGATGGAGTTTATCCCAGGGCCCGATTTCCCAACAGCCGCCATTATTAATGGTCGCCGTGGTATTGATGAGGCTTATCGTACCGGCCGTGGCAAGATTTATGTTCGCGCCCGTGCTGAAGTCGAAGCTGATGCCAAAACCGGCCGTGAGACCATTATTGTTCACGAGATCCCGTATCAGGTGAACAAAGCGCGATTAATTGAAAAAATCGCCGAACTGGTAAAAGAAAAACGGGTAGAAGGTATCAGTGCGTTACGCGATGAATCTGATAAAGACGGTATGCGTATCGTTATTGAGATCAAACGTGATGCGGTTGGGGAAGTAGTGCTGAACAACCTCTACTCTCTGACCCAATTGCAGGTGACTTTTGGTATCAATATGGTGGCTCTGTCGCAAGGGCAGCCTAAATTACTTAACCTGAAAGACATCCTGGTTGCCTTTGTTCGCCACCGCCGTGAAGTGGTGACGCGTCGTACTATTTTTGAGCTGCGTAAGGCCCGTGACCGCGCGCACATCCTTGAAGCATTAGCCATTGCATTGGCCAACATCGATCCGATTATCGAATTGATCCGCCATGCGGCGACGCCTGCGGAAGCGAAAGCAGGCTTGATTGCCAGCCCATGGGAATTAGGTAACGTTGCGACAATGCTGGAACGTGCCGGTGATGATGCTGCCCGCCCTGAATGGCTGGAAGCTGAGTTCGGGATCCGTGATGGCAAGTATTACCTCACCGAGCAACAAGCTCAGGCTATTTTGGATCTGCGTTTGCAGAAACTGACCGGTCTGGAGCATGAAAAACTGTTGGATGAGTATAAAGAACTGCTGACCTTAATTGGTGAGTTGATCTTTATTCTGGAAACCCCGGATCGCCTGATGGAGGTTATCCGCGAAGAATTGGTCGCGATCAAAGATCAGTATAACGACAAACGTCGTACTGAGATCACCGCGAATACTTCTGATATCAATATCGAAGATCTGATTAATCAGGAAGATGTGGTTGTGACGCTGTCCCATCAGGGCTACGTCAAATATCAGCCGCTGACTGATTACGAAGCTCAGCGCCGTGGTGGTAAAGGTAAGTCGGCTGCGCGTATCAAAGAGGAAGACTTCATTGATCGCCTGCTGGTTGCGAATACCCACGACACCATTTTGTGCTTCTCCAGCCGTGGCCGTCTCTATTGGATGAAGGTCTATCAGTTGCCGGAAGCCAGCCGTGGGGCGCGCGGTCGTCCGATCGTCAACTTGTTGCCGCTTGAGCCAAATGAGCGTATTACCGCCATTCTGCCAGTGCGGGAATATGAAGAAGGTCGTCACATCTTTATGGCGACCGCCAGCGGTACCGTGAAGAAAACCGCCTTGACCGAGTTCAGTCGTCCCCGCAGTGCCGGTATTATTGCCGTCAATCTGAATGAAGGCGATGAGCTGATTGGTGTCGATCTGACCGATGGCAGCAATGAAGTCATGTTGTTCTCGGCATTGGGTAAAGTGGTTCGCTTCCCTGAGTCGCAGGTCCGTTCTATGGGCCGTACCGCGACAGGTGTGCGTGGCATCAATCTCAATGGTGACGATCGGGTTATTTCACTGATCATCCCGCGTGGTGATGGTGAAATCCTGACCGTGACTGAAAACGGTTATGGTAAGCGTACCGCAGTGGAAGAATATCCAACCAAGTCCCGTGCGACTCAGGGGGTTATTTCCATTAAAGTCAGTGAGCGTAATGGTAAAGTTGTTGGTGCTGTTCAAGTGGCGCCGACTGACCAAATCATGATGATCACCGATGCCGGTACACTGGTACGTACCCGCGTATCAGAAGTGAGCGTCGTGGGCCGTAATACCCAGGGTGTGACCTTGATCCGTACTGCCGAAGATGAGCATGTGGTCGGTCTGCAACGTGTTGCTGAGCCGGAAGAGGATGACGACATCCTTGATGGTGAATCGTTGGAAGGTGAAAAGGGCGGCGAAGAAAACGCGGCACTGAATGCACCTGAAGATGATGCTGCTGATGAAGCAGAAGAAGGCGATGCTGAAGGCGAAGACGACAACTTATAATGCGTTGTTGAACTAATTCATTGTTAAAAACAATTCATCATTAAAACCAAGAGCCAGCTTACGAGCTGGCTTTTTTATGGGTTATGGGTAGTGTATTCTGTAGACTATGCAGCCTGTCCGGCGATGCTTTCACCATGGTAACAGATTGAAATATCTTTCTTCATTTCGCACAACACTGAAAATATCTCGCTACCTGTTTCGGGTATTGGCCATTATGCTATGGTCCCTTGGTGCATTACTGACCACTTTTTATATCCTGAACATCCTTAACGAGAAAAAATCTGATATTCGTCAGGAATATAATACTAACTTTGAACAGGCTCAGAGTTACCTTCGGCATTCTGCCGATATCATCCGCGATATCAAATATATGGCGGAAAACAGGTTAAACCACAATTCTGAGAGCAGTGATATCGCTGCTGGCGCTTTGATTAAGAATAAGACGCCGCCGCAATATTATCCGCTCAGTTCGGACGCTGACTGCGCCACGCTTAATTCGTCTCGTCACTCTTCATTAGATTCTCTCAGTAACCTTATTCTGTACTGGAAAGAGAATTTCGCGGCTGCTTATGATCTTAACCGGATCTTCTTTGTTGGCAGCGATACTTTGTGCATGGTGGATTTCGATATTCGCAACACACCCATGGAGCAGGAGAATCTGCTTAAGTCACTGAACGAACATATCTTAAAATATCGCAATGCAAAAAACCTGGACAAAGACAGCACCCTGTATTGGGTTGTACCGGGTGTGCGTCCTGATGTGGGTACCTTATATGTTCTGAGTCCCCTCTATGTGGGTAACAAGCTCGAGGCGATGGTAGGTACTGAGCAAACTATCCGTTTGGAGGATTTTATCTCTTCTGGCCCATTGCCCATCGGCGTGACCTTGCTGGATCAGGATAATGAGTCGGTACTGCGCCTGGCGACAGGTGAGCGTAATGCCTCGATGTTGGACAACTATCCGGACTCCCCGTCTTATTTTGGCTATGTTGATGACTACGATTCCCTTATTCTCAAAAAGAATTTACTGCCATCCACCCTCAGCATTGTCTATTCCTTGCCGGTTAAAACGATAATTAAGACATTCAATTTATTGATTTTTAATGTATTACTGCTGAATGTACTCTCTGCTGTGGTGATCTTTATTTTGGCGTGGCTGTTTGAGCGAAAAATGTTCCATCCGGCTGAAAATAACGCGTTGAGATTAGAGGAACATGAGCAATTCAACCGCAAAATTGTGGCTTCGGCCCCGGTAGGGATATCCATCCTACGTATCAGTGATGGGACCAATATCCTCAGTAATGAATTAGCCCATAACTATATTAATTTGCTTACGAATGAGGATCGCGAACGTATTACACGCATTATCTGCGAGCAGCAGGCGAACTTTGTTGATGTGATGACCAGTAATAACAATAACCTGCAAATTAGCTTTGTTCACTCCCGATACCGCAATGAAGATGTGGCTATATGCGTGCTGGTGGATGTCAGCTCGCGGGTGAAAATGGAAGAATCGCTGCAAGAGATGGCTGCGGCTGCAGAGCAGGCCAGCCAATCGAAATCGATGTTTTTAGCCACCGTCAGCCATGAGTTACGCACCCCACTGTATGGGATTATCGGTAACCTCGATTTATTGCAAACCAAAGAGTTATCCCAGGGTGTTGAGCGGTTGGTGACAGCGATGAACAACTCGTCTGGGTTATTACTCAAAATTATCAGCGATATACTCGATTTTTCCAAAATAGAATCTGAACAACTGAAAATTGAGCCAAGTGAGTTCTCTATCGTCGAGGTGATCACGCATATTACGGCCAATTATTTACCGTTGGTTGTCAAAAAACGATTAGGGCTGTATTGCTTTATTGAGCCGGATGTTCCACAACAGATGCAGGGAGATCCGGTTCGCTTGCAACAAGTGATTTCTAACTTATTGAATAACGCTATAAAATTTACTGATACGGGTTGTATTATCTTGCAGGTTCGGGTTCGTGGCCACTATCTGGAATTCCGGGTGCGGGATACAGGGGTGGGAATTAATTCACGTGAGATAAACCAGCTTTTTGACCCATTCTTCCAAGTGGGGACTGGGGTACAACGGCATTTTCAGGGGACTGGTTTAGGTCTGGCTATCTGTGAAAAGTTAGTAAACTTGATGGACGGGGACGTTGAGGTGATTTCTGAACTGGGAATGGGCAGTATTTTTGCTATCCGTCTCCCACTGTATTTGACCGAAAATCAGTCTCAGGCCCCAAATACGGTACTGCCACAGAGCGATCGTTGGCAAGGGAAAACATTGTGGCTGGATATTCGCAATACGCGTTTGGAGAGTCATTTACGTGCTCTGCTAAGCCATTTTGGTGCCACCATCCAGCGTTACACTAATGAGCAAACCTTGCATGATCAAGTGTTGATTTGCGATTACTTGCCGCAAATCAACGCACCATTATCGACGTGGATCCAGCTATCCATTGAGCACATTGGTTTGCCACAAGAGACACGCCCGGGCTATTGGTTACTGAGTACTTCTACTCTGTTGGAAAGTATCCCGTTATTGGACCGGATATTGCTGGAACAGCCGTTGGTCGATAATACGCCATTATCGTTGTCAGCACCGAAGGTAAATCAGGATGATAATGCAGATCTGCAAATTCTGGTTGTGGATGATCATCCCATTAATCGCCGGTTATTGGCCGATCAGCTCACCACATTGGGCTATCAGGTGATTACCGCTAATGATGGGTTGGATGCTCTGGCGGTGTTGAATGCCGATAACGTAGATATCGTGCTGACTGACGTGAACATGCCGAATATGGATGGTTATCGTTTGACTCAGCGGCTACGGCAGTTGAATCATCATTTCCCGGTTATTGGCGTAACCGCGAATGCCTTAGCTGAAGGTAAACAACGTTGTATTGAGGCGGGTATGGATAACTGTTTATCTAAACCAGTGACGTTGGATACATTGCGCCAGATGCTGCGTTATTACAGCGATAAAGTCCGCCGCTCACGTTAAAGCCTTTGTACTTGCAGTCGCAGGGGTGTTAGCTGCACTCGCGCACCCGAATCACTTACTTGAGTAAGCTCATCGGGATTTGTTCGTTTGCTGCCTACCTGCAACGCCAATTACTTTGATTTATGGCCGTTGTACTTGCAGCCATGTAGGTGTTGCATTTGTTACTCGGCCCCTCCATGGGCCTCATCTCTATCACTGACTATTGTTCTTTATCTGCTACCTGACTGATGGTTACGGATGAAAGATAGTTCAACAGCGCGATATCATTATCAACACCCAGTTTCAGCATGGCCGATTTCTTTTGGCTACTGATGGTTTTAATACTGCGATTGAGTTTTCTGGCGATCTCGGTAACCAAGAAACCTTCAGCAAATAACCGTAAAACTTCACTTTCTTTTGGTGATAAACGCTTATCACCGTAGCCATTGGCGCTGATTTTTTCCAGCAGTTTAGCAACGCTCTCAGGGGTGAATTTCTTACCTTTCTGCAATGCTGCCAACGCCTTAGGTAGGTCAGCGGGTGCGCCTTGTTTTAATACAATCCCATCGATATCCAAGTCCAGAACTGAACTGAGAATCGCGGGATTATTATTCATCGTCAGAACAATTATGGCTAAATCTGGATAATGCCTTTTTATATATTTTATCAGAGTGATGCCATCACCGTACTTATCTCCAGGCATGGAGAGGTCGGTAATTAGCACATTGGCATCAAGTTTAGACAAACTGTTAATAAGCGCTGTAGAGTCTTCAAATTCCCCTACAACGTTTACCCATTCAATTTGCTCAAGCGATTTTCGGATGCCAAACAACACAATTGGATGGTCATCAGCAATAATTACATTAAGGTTGTTCATGGTTATGGGTTACCTTGCTGCAACAGTCTGGTGACGAAAGAATCAATTTGACTGATGCTATTTTCGATCTTCAACCGATCGCCATCTGCGATATGCTGTTCTAATGTTTCACATAGCTGTTTGCCGCGTACCAAGTTCAACATAGCAAATACGCCTTTCAATCGATGTGCGGTCTGCGAAAGCGATATGAAATCACGTTGCTGATGTTCAGTATACAGTTTCTTCAGATCTACCGGTACTGTCTCAACAAATAAGGAATAATAGTCACTGGATTTGAGTTGTTGCTCGTAGGTACTTATATCATCATCTGCAATGGATTCAGGCTCTTCTGGCGATTCCTCTGATAAGATTCGCTGTTCGATTAATAATAATATTGCATCAATGACTGCACTGCCTAAATTATAATTTACCCGAATATAATTATCCTGCAATCGCTGTAGTCCGGTCTCATCGGAGGCCAGCAATAAGGTAAAGTTATCATAGTATTGTGGGTTATCCGTCAACGTAACGTCGTAGCTCCGCCCTGGCAAACGGTCATCGGCGACAATACAGTTTGCGCCGAATGAATTCAATAAGGTAGTGATGATTGAACGTACTTCTTCTGAAGTTATATCGAGTAGCGCGGTCACGCCATCCAATAACTTTTCTTGTTCTTCTTGCTGCTCATTTTGGATAGGCATGGTTACGCGGATAGTATAACGAGTGCCTATATCAACTTTACTGCGGATCTCTAGTTGGCCGTTTAATTTTTTACATAATTGGTTACATAAAAAGAAGGTTAAACCTGAGCCGTGATTGTATCTGTCGACCAATGTTTGGCTGAGGAAAGGGTAATTAAGGTTGCTTATCTCTTCATCCGAAATACCGACACCGGTATCGGTTATTTGGATAAGCAGTTGTTCGGGATGCCCCGGTTCATGACCAACATTGAGTGTGATTTTACCATAAGCTGTCGTGATGACTGAATAATGCAGCAGCAGCGAAAGTATTTTACGTAATACTTTTTCATCACCCATGTGATTTTGATCAAAATTGACATGATAATGATTAAAGAGTGTTAAGCCTTTCTGATTAATAGCAGGCAGTATCTCCAGCAGCAGAGTATCGATTAATGCCGATAGAGAGAAAGTGTGCTGTTCAGGCTGCCAATCTTGTGTTTCCAGCCGTGTGAGCAGAGTAATGTTATCAATCAATTCAATGACAGTTTCAGATTGTTCAACCAATTTGGCTTTCAGGCAATGTTGCTGTTGTAAGTCGTTGGTGGTTTGTAATTCATGGGCAATCTGATTGAGATTATTGATCGGTTGATTCAGTTCAATCCCCAGGTTGTGCAACATCAGTTTACGGGCTTGCAGGTTTTTGTCGTATTCCCGTCTCGCTTGTTGCAGCTTTTTATTTACCAGCACTTCTTTATCCTGATCATGGAGCAGGAAAAGATAGGTTTCCACTGAAATCTGACTGCGGAATATCCGAATCTCGTAAACTTCATTATTCACCGTAGCCTGAATCACACCGTGGTGCTGCTCTGCCATATGAGCAATTTTTTGCAGATTAAGGTGTGGCATTAGGTTATCGGCGATCTGGTTACTGGCCATTACGGTACTATTACTGAAGTTATAAACCAATAATCCTTGCGGCAGGTTGGTAATAATTTCCTGGCTCAACGATTTCTGCGTTTCTAGTTGTTCGATCATCTCTGTACTTGGTCGAATATATTGGCGGCGAACAAAATAGAGACCTAAGACCGCCAGTGACAGCAGTAATATATTGGTCAAAATGAGCCAGAAGTTGTTTCTCAGCAAATCAATAGCCAAACTACTGATCGGGACGCGATAAACAATCTTCAGCGTGGCATTGGTTAATGGTGCTGAGAACTCAAGCCAGGAACCATTAAGTGTCACGCTGGTTGTAGCGATGTCCTCGGGTGCTATTCCTTCATTAACAGGGTTTTTGTCCTGTTGTAGCAAGAAGTTAGATCGCGCCATATTGGGTGGAATTAAGTCATTAATCGGCAGATCAAAAGCGATAACGGTTGCCAGATGCCCCGGGAGGTTAAAGGTGGTTCTCAGGGTGAAATAGTAGGCATTTTGGAAACGTGATTTACGTAACGGCGAAAAGCTCTCTCGTTCATCTAAGGTATTAGCCTGTTGCAGCATTTCCGCGCGTCGGGACTCTGCGGCAGCAGTCAGGTAGCTCTCTTTAAAGCGCGAAGTCACTTCTTTTAAAGCCTGAGTGGTGACGAGTGCCAGGCTGTTATCCTGGCCGTTGAGATAATACATTGAGTAGGTATCATTCTGTGCTCCCCAATGGCTGTCAAGATAGTCAGATATCTGCAAGGTCATGGACAGTGTTGCGGGTTCATGACTGCCAAAAATGACTGAGTCAGTTTTTCTGCGAGGTTTTTCAATATAGTAAATATCGGGGCGCAGGCGGACTTCCTGCGCTGAAAGAAGACTCTTTTCAGCGATGTTCGGGTTGTTGGCTAAATCATAGATCTGATAAGTATGATAACGATAATCATCAATACGTTGCTGTAAACCGCTGGCAATGTAGGTTAATGCGTATTTTTTTTCTGTCAGGTAAGCATTGGTATAGTTGTAGCCATACAACCCAATAGTCATGAGCAGCAGCGCGATAAACAGCCAGAAACAGCGGGTGATATTGGCTGAACTGGTAGATAACGAGTTATTTCGCATAACGATAATGCAGTTTCCTTGGTTAGCGCGTGACAGCTCTGGCGCTGGCAGCGACGGTCAGCAATAAGAATGCCACGCCGCCAAATGCCACCGATAAATTACTTAATTGTGCGATAAAGCCAATTGCCGCAGGGCCGGCTAAAATTCCGGCGTAACCTATAGTGGTAATCGAGGCAACGGCCAGATTGGTCGGCATCACGGTTTGGTTACCGGCGGCGGTAAACAAAATAGGGACGACGTTTGATGCCCCCAGCCCGACTAACATAAAGCCCATAAACGCGGCAATTGAGCTATCCACCGTTATTGCGGTAATAATTCCGATGGAGGCGCACAAACTCCCACCTAATAATACCTTGTAACGGCCCAGCCTGTTGACGATCCTATCACCATTTAGACGGCCCAGAGTCATGGCGATGGCAAATACCGCATAGCCCATACCGGCCTGTGATGGCTCGATGCCACGCAGTGTGGTTAGGAATACCGCGCTCCAGTCAAGCATAGAGCCTTCGGCCAGAAACATGACAAAGCAGAGGAAGCCAATAAACATCACCCAACCGCGTGGCCAAACAAACAGTGGCCCATCATGGGGCTCGCCACTGCCCTGTAACAAGTTTTTATTGGCCGTCAGCAGCAGAATAGCCATCAGGATCACCGTAGCTATGATGGCTGTCAGTGGGCTGAGGCCCAGCCATAATAGTGCACTCACGCCACCGGCACCGGCAATACCGCCGACACTGAACAAACCGTGGAAGCCAGACATCATCGCCCGACCACTGGCTTTCTCAACAATAACTGCTTGAATATTCATCGCGACATCTATTATCCCCATGGCTGCACCGAATACCAGCAGAGCCATTGCCATCGCAATGGGGGTATTCATCAGTACCAGTAGGGGAAGATCGAGGCATAGAACTGCACCGGCCAGTAAAATCGTGGCTCGACATCCCCATTTCGCTGTCAGCATCCCGGTCAAGGGCATGGCCAGCATCGATCCGACACCAATACACAATAGTAGCAAGCCCAACGACCCATCACTAAGACCAATACGCTCTTTGGCAAAGGGGACCAGTGGTGCCCAAGCGGCCATGCCTAATCCGGCAATAAAGAAAGCCAGTCGAGTCGAGACTTGCTGTGCAACGTCAGGTAGCCATGTTTGTCGGAGTATTTTGGTGGTCATGAGGTGTCAGAGTCTGCGATTTATATGAATAAGCAATAATAGACGACGTTTCTATCACAAAGCGAAATGCGGGTCGAAGGGATTTATCTGGATTAGCAGAATATTTAGCGACTCATGCCTGGCTCACCTCGTCACCGTCTTTTGCTATAGGGTGAATGGTGGCATGAAAAACATGCTGACAATGAGGTAGATACGTATAATTTACCTCGTGAGTTGCTCTTAGAATTGATACTACCGATATGAAGTATTTATTCATTGATGTCAGGTGATGGGTACGGTTCAATAAGTAGAACAATATCTCAATAAAGGGTTGGATGATGATGGAGTGATCAGGTTAATTATCATCCTTAAGGCTTTAAGCGGTCCGTGCTTAAATAAAACAATGAAACTATATTACCAGGCTACTATTTCATCAGGTTAATATTACGGTTACTATAAATATGCTAAGTAATAAAAAAAGCCGGTCAGAGACCGGCCGTAACACTAACGAATTATCTGGCCACATAGGCCATAATGAGTATGACAGTAACGATAATGATGATAGCGGATATATTATAGTTCCTGATTGTTAGATGATACTTGTCAATTTGTGCTATTTTATTTTACTTCAAGTAATTGTTTTATATACATAATATTAATTCTTGATTATAGGTGCTATATTTATAGTGTTTCTTATATTTGTAAAAGTTCGCTTGAATTTACATTTGGAAATACTTTTATGGCTATATGAAACATGATTACTGACTTGGTAGCACTTTCTGTATAGATTAATCCCAATCTTATTCCCACAATAGAATAACCCCATTGGGATTATATGCTCGAAAGGGCAGTGGCATAGTTAGATCTAATAATAGAGGATAATAACGATGAAGATTCGAGTTCTTTCCCTGCTTGTTCCGGCCTTATTAGTCGCAGGTAGTGCAGGCGCGGCTGAAATTTACAATAAAGACGGCAACAAACTGGATCTGTACGGTAAAGTTGATGGTTTGCATTATTTCTCTGATAATAAGAGTAACGATGGCGACCAATCCTACATGCGTTTTGGCCTGAAAGGCGAAACACAAATCAGTGACCAACTGACCGGGTACGGGCAGTGGGAATATCAGGCAAACCTGAATAAAGCTGAAGATCAGGATCAGGGTAACTTCACCCGTATTGGTTTTGCCGGGTTGAAATTTGCTGACTTTGGTTCGTTGGATTACGGCCGTAACTACGGTGTGCTGTACGATGTAAACTCATGGACTGACGTACTGCCAGAGTTTGGTGGTGACACTTACGGTGCGGATAACTTCCTGTCGCAACGGGGTAACGGCATTCTGACTTACCGTAACACCAACTTCTTCGACATGGTTGATGGTCTGAACTTTGCTCTGCAATATCAGGGCAAAAACGGCAGCGGTACTGAAACTAACAATGGCCGTGATGTACAGGGCCAAAATGGCGACGGTTACGGTATGTCCGTATCTTATGATTTGGGTTGGGGCGTGAGTGCTTCTGCGGCAATGGCCAGTTCTTTGCGTACCACTGATCAAAATAATCTGAAATATGGTCATGGTGACCGTGCTGATGCTTACACTGGTGGTTTGAAATACGATGCCAACAATGTCTATTTAGCTGCGACCTACACCCAGACTTACAACTTGACTCGCTTCGGTGATTTCAGCAATACCGCGTCAGATGCTGCTTACGGTTTCGCTAACAAAGCGCAAAACGTTGAGTTAGTGGCTCAGTATCAATTTGATTTCGGTCTGCGTCCATCGGTGGCTTACTTGCAATCCAAAGGTAAAGACCTTGGCAACGGCTATGGTGACCAGGATCTGCTGAAATACGTTGATGTTGGTGCAACATACTTCTTCAATAAAAATATGTCCACCTATGTTGATTACAAGATTAACCTGTTGGATGAAAACAACTTTACCAAAAACGCGGGTATCAACACTGATGATATCGTAGCAGTTGGTTTGGTTTACCAGTTCTAATTCTGATAGCAGGATAGGTTCTGAGACATAACGCGGTCACTTGGCCGCGTTTTTTTGTGCCTGCTGATTGGTACGGGCTGAAGCTGTACCGTCAACAGGCGCAGAGGCTGCGCCCGCGCGCAAACAACACTGCTGTAGCGTTATCAAAAGCAGCTGTATTTTTGACCGAATAGAATTTTTTTGACCAATTTTGGCATGAAGTTTAACCAAATAAATTAAATTTCTATTTTTTCTAAATGAAACACTAGACATATCATCACGCTATAGATGATAATGCTGCCCATTGGAAGGATGGCCGAGTGGTTTAAGGCAACGGTCTTGAAAACCGTCGACTGTAACAGGTCCTAGAGTTCGAATCTCTATCCTTCCGCCAAATTTAAACCCCAGTCTTATAAAAGACTGGGGTTTTTTGTTTGTGGATTTTTCTAGTATGCCATTTGGTATGCCATATCCCATTCGCTATGATTAGACTAAATTGATTGATATTAGGATAGATACAGTCTGCGATGAAGATAAGTACCCACTATTCGGCTTGATAGAACTCTGGCCAATCGGTTCTGAGAGTATTGAATTTAGATGCCGCTAGATTTTTGCCGAAAGCATCTGCGGATAGTGCTTCGCCACGATATCATTCATCTTATCAATCAACTCCGGCTTCCTAAACGTCAGATGCGCCGACCCTTCCATAACGTATTTAATGTGCAAATAATCATCCTGATAGTCCTTCGGCATCGGCGAATTGACACGAATATGCTCATACAACCGGCTTGTCACATCCCCCTGTTATCCGGGATCGTTTTACCGTCCAGCAAAGACAACATGCGCTCAAGGTCTGCCAACTGGTCTCGCCGGTAACCGTGGTTCAGGGTAAAGCCCCATTGGTTGCAACTGACCAGATTGCTGATGATCACCTTTTTACCAAACCGACACAGGCTATTGGTTTTATAGTGCCAGGACAGCCCTTTGAATAAATTGATGACCCCGCGTTCAAATACCGCGTGGAGTTGCTCAAAGGTGCTGAGTATGTTGTCTTCGCTGATGGCAGGGATATTATCGCCCTCAAGGTTCCTGTACTACTACCGTGGCCAATTTTAGTTGACCCTATATGGACGCCCCAGGTGTTACAAGTACTGGTTCGATACGGTTTGCGACCATATATCCGGCGTAATAGTCGGTAAATTTACCTGCGCCATGATGTAATCCGAACCCTGTCTCCTTATCACTACACCAGCAGTTTCTGGCGCGTTACTTTTTTGTTCCAGGCAACAGAGCCATCAATCATCCAGACACAAACTTGAAAAACGGATTTGGTAATATCGATACCAACAACTCTGATCGTGTTCATATGATGTTACTCCCAGATTAATGTAGTCAGTAAAGTATGGCACTGACTACCTTAGGAAGGGGCGTCCATTACATCACTACACTCATTGATTTTTATTGCTAACAACTCTGTGCTCCAGTGAGAACGCTGATAACCGAAATCGCTTGGCGAATGCTTAATCAGTTGACGTAACAGCGCACAAATCTGCTCAAACGGCCAGCGGCGTCCACGTCCTGGAGGTAATGATTTCAACCCTTCCAGACCGTAAAACGTGAACCAATTAACCCAGCGCCCCAACGATGACCGCGCGCAGCAAAGCGTTTTGGCAACGTCACTAACCGTGTCACCATGGTGAAGCATCAGCATAGCAGTGAGTCTTCGAGCCTGGTCCTTACCGTCTGTTTTATGGATGGTTTTTTGCATCAGAGACCTTTCGGCATCGGATATGGGTGCTATGATCGGTATAACTCAGTCCGGTTGGTGGTTTGGGATACTCAGCGATTGATCAGATCGCTTAAATCGGACTGAGTTCCCTCTTGGTGCTCTACTATTTGGAACAGCTATTTAGAGAAAATTAAGATAACCGTGGTTAATCAGTTCATTCGCTTTTTTTATGCGATAGCGAATTTTTGCTCTTACCCAACTATCTGCTGACCATTCATTATTGACTAACTCCTTGCCAAATATTTTTGATGCTATATCTCGATGTGAGAAGCCTTGTTTTCTATCATCAATAGTTTTTAATAGGCCTAGGTATTGTTCCTCTTTCGCTTCCACTTCTATTTTATGGTTAACAATGCTCTGCAATATCTCAATATTTTTAGAAAAAGAATAAGATTCAAGGTGTAATGGAATATAAATATAGAGGTTTGAGTCCGCCATTAACGTCGTTGTGCTTTCTATAAAGAGTTGAAAATACGCATTCTGATTAAATATTTTTACGCATAATGATTTATCATGCATTTGAAGGATTTGATGTTTAACGCCAGTCCGGTTGGACAGATCCCCCCAAGTATATCCCCCGTTAATTTTTCCAGTATTACTCAGTGTGACTCTGACAGAACGCTTACTTAATTCTTGGGACCAAAAAACATTTGTAGGATCAGAGTCGTAAGGAGAAATATATTTTATTAACCCCCATTTTTCTTCTGCATTTAAATCTAACTCTGATTGAATTAGTTCAGATTTATCGTCAATAAAAATTGTTCCTCTATGGTTACTCCCCATGAATAACTCCCAATCTCTGATATATTGCGTGTTTCTACGCAAGCATTCCCACGCGAAGTCATTATATATCTTCTTTTCCATACTCAGTATCCTTCCATTGGGGCGATTCATCCAGTCATTCTTACTAACACAATAGTTATGTGAATTTTATGAGTTCATAAAGGGTGAAAAAAACTTTCAATCACTTTATCCCTATTACCATTTTTTGAATTGGGTTATTTTTTTAATGCAAAGGAAAGGGTAAAACAAAAAACATAGGATAATGCTGTGATTTAAAATAATTATTTAACTGATACGCTTGACTTTTAAGTTAATCGCAATGGTGGTCTGGTTTTTAAGGGGTATTATGCCATTTTTTACTTTTAAAACGGATGAGCAATAATATGAGCGATATATTTCCTCTGACATTACTTGGCGTTGAATATGATCCGGCGTATGGCGAAATTGAGTCTATCCTATCTCAATTAGATGAGTCCGCGGACCCTCTTTTTCGCTCGGATGAACCTCCATATATAAATTGGCACCATATTAGTGAACTGGCAGCCAAATTACTGGAGCAATGTTCTGATTTGCGCGTAATGGTTTGGTTTATAAGAGCAAATATTCAAATTAAAGGTGTTTTTGCTCTCTATGATGGATTAATGAATTTGAACCAGTTGGTCAAGGATGATTCTGCTGTTATATACCCATTATCAGACGAAGCACCATTGAATAGTGGTCATGCTGCCGCTTTAGGTTGGTTAGCTACTGCTCAATGCATTGCAGAGATTAAAGCGACACGCATCACCGCAGAGCATTCTTACACTTTACAAGACATAATTACTACCGCACTCACATTAAGTGGCCAGGAACGTCATTCTATTACATCTTCTTCGTTGTTAATAACGGTTAATAATTATTTTAAGAAGAATGGATTGCCTGATTTACAAGAACAATTATCAGGAATTAATGGATTTCTAGAAGAAATTTCATGCTATGCAAATCAATGCAGCGAAGATTATCAACTTAATTGTGATTTATTACATGTTTTTTTTAAAAATAATATTTTTCAACTTTCGCAGCTCAACGAACCATTACGTGATGACTCAGAATTTTCTGATAAAAAGATAAGAATAGATGAAGGACATGAACGCGAGTATTTAAATTCAAATGATAAAAAAATTAGCTCCAGGCAAGAGGTAATTATGATGCTTGACCGTATTTTGGAGTATTTCCAATGTTATGAACCAAGTCATCCCGCACCCATGTTCATTTATCGCACCAAGGAGATGATAGGTATGGATTTCTATTCCATTGTTGAAGAAATTCTACCGGAAGCTGTTATTGCATTAAAACAGCTGGCCGGAAAAAACAACCCACCGTTTCGATAAGGACAGTTAAATGGCCAAAGATTCTAGCTCGCAAAAATTTATTGGAAGAAATAATGCACCTCGGGTGCAAATTGAATATGACGTCGAAATTTATGGCTCCAACAAAAAAGTAGAGTTGCCTTTTGTTACTGGCGTTATGGCTGATCTTTCTGGTCATCGAGAAAAACCGCTCTCTGCTGTTGAAGAACGTAAATTTCTTACCTTTGACCAAGATAATTTCGATGCACGGATGAGAGCAATTAAACCGCGTCTTAAATTCTACGTCGATAACACCTTAAGTGAGGATAAGGAATTACTCAATATTGAGCTGGATTTTGAGTCAATGGATGATTTTTCGCCTGGGGCATTAGCTCGGCGTATTCCCCAAATGGAAAAATTACTTGAGGCGCGAACTCATTTGGCTGAGTTGATTACCTATATGGACGGTAAAACCAGTGCAGAAGAGGTGGTTAAACAGCTACTTGAACAACCCGACTTTTTACAGAGCCTGGCGACGGATGCACAGGGAACGGTTTCAAAGCTCAGTGAAGATAATGATGCTTTAGTGGAAGACGGAGAAGAATAGTGGAGAACATGCCGCAGTCCCAGCTCAATAACACACTCGATGTCGATGTCGCCGTCGATTTTGTCGAAAACGAGTTAGACGATATTTTAAAACGCTCTTTTCGCCCTCGGACTGATGAAGCCACCGCCACTGTGCGCCGTGCCATCGGTACTCTTGCTGCTTACGTTAATAAAGGCCAGGTTAAAGTCAGCCGTGATGTCGTGCTTACTATTGAGTCTTTAGTCGCTGAAATTGACGAAAAGCTATCCGAGCAAATGAACCATATTTTGCACCATAAAGAATTCCAAAAACTGGAGTCTGCTTGGCGGGGACTTGGATATCTAGTTGATAATACAGAAGTTAATGAAACGTTAAAAATCCGCGTGCTTAATATTAGCCAGGATGAGTTGGCAAAAACACTGCGCCGTTATCGGGGTTCTGCCTGGGACCAAAGCCCGATATTTAAACAGATATATGAACATGAATATGGACAGTTTGGGGGGGAACCCTTTGGCTGCATGATCGGCGATTATGAGTTTGATCACAGTCCGCAGAGTGTGGCTCTATTGACTGAATTAGCCAAGGTCGCGGCAGCAGCTCACTGCCCTTTCATTGCATCTTCATCTCCGAGCATCATGCAAATGAACAGTTGGAAAGAGCTGGGTAATCCTCGGGATATTGGCAAGATTTTTACGACTCCAGAATATGCACCGTGGCGTCGTTTGCGTGAAAGTAATGACTCCCGTTATCTGGTATTGACGCTACCACGCTTTCTATCACGCTTACCCTATGGTTCGAAAGGCGACACCATTGATGATTTCGCCTTTGAAGAAGTGGTCAGTCCCTATGCAACAGAAGACTTTACCTGGGCCAATGCAGCCTATGCCATGGGCGTCAATATTAACCGTGCTTTTAATGAATATGGCTGGTGCTCGCGGATCCGTGGCATTGAATCTGGTGGTTCAGTAGAAGAACTCCCAGCTTATGCTTTTCCGTCTGATGAGGGCGGATATGAGCTTACTTGTCCGACAGAGTTAGCCATTTCAGACCGTCGTGAAAACGAATTATCCAGTGCTGGCTTCTTGCCGCTGGTCTATCGGAAAAATTCTGATTTCGCTGCATTTATTGGTTCTTGTACTTTGCATTCACCTGCCAATTATAACGACCCGGATGCAACAGCAAATGCCAAATTATCAGCCCGTTTGCCTTATATATTTGCCACCTGTCGTTTCGCTCATTACCTCAAATGTATTGTGCGCGACAAAATTGGTTCATTCCGTTCACGGGATGATATGCAAGTTTGGCTTAACGACTGGTTGATGAACTATGTCGATGGCGACCCTTCAATTTCAACAGAAGCGACCAAAGCTAAGCGCCCCTTGGCTGCGGCTGAAGTGCAGGTGGAAGATGTTGAAGATGACCCTGGTTTTTACCGTGCTCACTTCTATTTGCGTCCTCACTATCAGCTAGAAGGCATGACCGTTTCCCTACGACTGGTTTCTAAACTTCCATCCAGTAAAGAAGGTGAAACGAAGTAGATTTTTTAACACCACTCTTTGTTTGGATGAGTGTTCTTCATAAGAGCAATAGAAATATCAATATAAATATCAAGGAGGTAAAGACACTATTAGACGGATGCTACGGTTTTGATTAAGGCAATATTTGATTGCCAATAACTTATTTAACCCAACATTAATGACATTAATTCAGGAGTGAAAAAATGGCAGCTTTAGTCGATTATTTTCTCAAAATCGAGGGGGTAGATGGCGAATCCCCTGACCAGAATTATCCCGGCTGGATCCAGTTACAAGCTTGGCAATGGGCAGAGGAAAACGCGGGACGCTGGGGGTTTGGTAGTGGCGGTGGTTCTGGAAAAGTCGAAATGAAGGATTTCGAATTCCGCATGGTCAGTAACAAGGCATCACCAAAACTGTTCTTAATGTGTGCAACGGGTGATCACGTTCCTCAGGCTAAGTTGGTGTGTCGTAAATCAGGCACTGGTCAGCAAGACTTCCTGACGGTCACCTTCAGTAACTGTCTGGTTTCTTCTTTCAAGACTGTCGGCAATATGCCTTTTGGCAAAGGCGAGCAGGAAGAAACCGCTACTGTGCTGCCAACCGATGCCATCAGCCTTAACTTTGCCCGTATCGAAGTTGAATACAAAGAGCAAAAAAATGATGGCTCTATGGGCGCTGTAATTAAATCAGGCTACGACCTGAAATTGAACGCCCGTATTTAAGTCAGTAATGCATCAAGACTGCTCTCGGTTCAGGAGAGCAGTCTTCACGATAGGATGGGTAAGGGCTAATTATGGATATTTCAGCGCCAATACTTTTCGACAAATTAAGTCTTCGTCACGAACACGCGCGCTTGCCGCATTGGCGTGATGTTATTTTGCGCGATATCGAATCTTTATTGAATGACTCGGCCCACAGTGCCGAGCTGAAGTTGAAACGCTATCCGTATTGTGAAACTTCAGTGCTGAATTACGGCTTACCTTCACTCAGTCAGCAAGTCCCAGTACACACCGATTTGATGGCGTTGGCCAGACATATACAGCGAATTATTGCCACCTTTGAATCACGTTTGGATCCCCGATCTATCAAAGTGGTACCGCTGATTAATAAAGACCAAACCTGGGTGCTCGCCATTCTCTTTGACATCCATGCCCGGTGTAATTTGCCTGGTGAAGACCATTTAGTGAATTTACGCATCGCACTTGATTACTCCTACGGAATGGTTCGCGTTCTTTAAATAACGTGTAGAAATAAAACAGGGACAGCCGTCATGCTTAACGAAAGTTTTCTGGCCTTATATAACGAAGAGTTGCGATATTTGCGCGAGGATGGGCAGCGCTTCGCTCATATGCATCCGCAGGTAGCTCAACATCTTGGATTACACGCAGATGGTGTGCTCGATCCTTTCGTAGAACGGCTGCTGGAAGGCACCGCCTTCCTCAGTTCCCGTATTCAACAGCGCTTGAACAACGAACACCCTGAGTTCGCTCTGCAAATGCTCGGGCGTTTGGCACCACTTTGGTATACGCCTTTACCTTCTATTGCCACTATTGCGTTAAGCCCAGACCTCACCTCACCGCAATGGCATTCACATGTTGTATTACCTAAAGGCAGTCGGGTAACGCTGAGTGACGGTTCGTTAAATAATCGGCAAGCAAATTTCTCGACTGGTCGTAATCTGAATATACAACCTTTGATCATTGAAAGTGCTGAGTGTGCCAGCACGCCACCGGCCTATTTACCACAAACGGTTGCCCAGCAATTACAGTCTGGACAGGCTCATTTACGCCTGAGTTTAACGACACAGGGTGTGGCTTCGCTGTCAGACCTGGATTTCTCTCCCATGAACCTGACACTGGCTGGCGCGACAATCCATGCAAATCAGTTACTCACGACACTGTTGAATAACACTCTGCGTATTGTTTTATGGGCCAGTACCGAGGGTGAACCTCTGGTTAAGGTTCTCACAAAAGAACATCTTTGCCAGGGGGGATTAAATGAGCAAGAAGCACTCTTGCCGGTGGGGATCAGTGAGCTGCCGGGCAGTCGTTTGCTACGGGAATATTTCGCTGCACCTTCACGTTTCTTTGATCTCGAATTACAGGGCATCAATGATTTTCTGCAACGAGGAGAGGGCGTCCATAGCTTCGAGATCCTGTTTGTTCTGGACCAGCGTCCGTTGCATTTGATTGGAAGGGTCAGCAGCAACGACTTCCGTCTGTTTGCTACACCAATTATTAACCTGTTTAAACGCCGCTGTAGCCCGGTGCTTATTAATGGGGAACACACAGAATATCCGGTGGTAGTTGATCCACTGAATCCTTCTTTGTATGAAATTCATCATGTCATGGGGGTTAATGGCTTGCTGACTGAAGGTGGCAGCGTGCCATTTTCTTCCCTTCATGGACATGCTCGCTTTGATGATGACGATAAAGTCGCGGGTTACAGTATTCGCCGCCGCCGGGAGTTTACTGATAAAAACCGGGCAAAAAACTCCCCGTTACTGCATGACAGCGTGTTTATTACCATTTCCCCCGGAGCCAGTGGCGTCGATATTGATCACGTAAAATCTTTGTCCATCGAAGCGATGGTCTGTGAACGCCATTTAGTCCCCGGTCAGTTACAACAGCCGGAATTTCAGTTGGAAGTTGCCCTCCCGGTGGGGCAGGTAGAAATGCTGCGCCATCCGACCAAACCACAGGGAGTCCCCAATATTGCTCAAGCCTGGCAGGCATTACAACTGATTGCTAATAATCCACTGCGCTACGCACTACCGGAAATTACAGATTGCTCACCGCTGCTGAAAGATTGGTTGTCGCTGTTTTGTCTGCCTGAAGAGGCGAACCAATACAAAAGGATCACCAGTCTTATTCACGCCAGCATGGCTCATAATTTTGAGCGCCATGCTGCGCCAGGGCCTATTGCTTGGGGTCGAGGGGTTGAAGCTACCTTGAATTTCAGCGGCAGCCATCATAGTGACAAAGGTGCTTTTCTGTTCGCCCGTATCTTGCATCATGCCTTGTCAGAATATTGTGAGTTAGGGCAAACCCTGAGAATGCATATGCAGCTTGATGGTGAAACCTTCGCTAAATGGGGCCCTGTCCGTTATGACTAATCTCCAGCCTCAGGATAGTGCTTTTCTGCCGGGCCTATCGGCCAGCCAAGATTTTTTTGAATTAATGCGTCGGATTGAGCGCGCCACGCCGGAGCAAAAACGTCTTGGCACTCTGGGGGATAAAAGTAACTTGCGGCTACACATTATTCAACCGGCTGATATGTCATTTGCTCCGCGTGAAGTGAGTGATGTTCGACAAACACTGAATACTCGACACCGGTTGTCGGAAATTACTATTTTCTGCCGCCACTTTGGGTTGTTTGCTCCTTACGGACCACTGCCGATACATGTTACTGAGCATGCCCGCAATGAGGCGCTGTCTAAACGCAACCCCGCCTTTGAGCATTTTGCCGGCATCCTCAGCCAACGAATGGCGATTTTGCATTATCGAGCCTGGGCCCAAATGAATGTGGCTGTGGGTCATGATCGAGCGTCAGAGAACCCCTTTAAGAATCATTTATGTCAGTTGGCGGGTCTGACTCCACAGCAAGCATTGAACCCACATATAGAACGGATTAGACGCTGTTTTCCTGGAGCATATCTGCCGGGTAGAGGCTCACTGCGCAAACTACAGGAAATTCTGTGCCAATACTTTGCTGTTCCTATCCGTCTTGAAGCTCGTAAAGGGCTGTGGATTGATGATTCTCGTAATGAGCAAAATCAACGTATGGGCCGATTAGGTAGCACACGTGTTGGCCGTCGTTTTTTCGATGTGCAGCATAGCCTGGTGTTATCTATTGGCCCGGTATCTGACCCTCAATATCTGGATTTTCAGCGTAACAGTGAACGTATCAACACGCTGGTGCGGATCTGTCATGACTTTGTCCGCTACCGAATGGTACTGGATGTGCAATTGATCATAAAAACGTCCCCCAACATGGCCTGCCGCCTGGGAGGGGGAACCCTTAGCCGCCATTGCTGGTTAAAACCAGATTCAGCACTGCGCATACAGCCAATTTATAGAACCATTACCTAGCTTATGGGAGCGATAACGGTGTATCAACGTGAACGTCTTTTTAATCGATTGGGTGCATTTGCCTATAAAACTTTTGTTGAAGCGACTCGGCTTTGCCGCAGTTATCGACATGAGTATGTGGAGCTAGAACATTGGTTGAAAGTCCTGTTGGACCAACAGCGTGGTGATATCCCTATGCTATTGGCACATTACGGCCTTAATCAGGAAATTATCTCAACTCAACTTGACCACATTATTCAGCATATGCCGGTCACTAAAGTCTCGGTACAAGATTTGTCATCACGATTAGAGGCCGCGGTTGAAGGCGGGCTGGTGATGAGCCAATTAATGGGGTCACTTTCCCCCATTCGTACCTCGCATATTTTGCTGGCATTACTGCAAGACACGCAACATCAGCGTTGGTTGTATCGTCTATGTGATGAGTTCAAAAAACTACCGATTCCCCAAATTGCAGAGGAATATGAGGATCTGTTGCGTAGCTCTATTGAGTATGCAGACGATGTTCCGAAGGGCGATGCACTGGTTGCGGAAACGCAGAGCAGTTCATCAACAGAGGCTCAGGCGGCACTAAACAAGTGGTGTAACGATCTGACCCAGCAAGCGCAAGCCGGTGATATCGATCCTGTGATTGGTCGAGAAGCTGAATTGCGTCAGGTTATCGATATTTTGCTGCGCCGTCGTCAGAACAACCCGATTTTGGTTGGGGAAGCGGGAGTCGGTAAAACGGCAGTGGTTGAGGCATTGGCCCGAAAGTTGGCCAGCGGCGATGTGCCTCCGTTGTTGCAGGGCGCGCGTTTACTTTCCCTGGATTTAGGGCGGATGCAGGCGGGTGCCAGTATGCGTGGTGAGTTTGAATCGCGTCTTAAATCCCTGATTGATGGCATTAGTCAATCTGATACTCCGATTATCCTGTTTTGTGATGAGGCCCATACGCTGGTCGGTGCTGGTGGGCAAGCGGGTACCGGGGACGCTGTAAATCTGCTTAAACCCATGCTCGCAAGAGGGGCGCTGCGGATGATCGCCGCTACGACCTGGTCAGAATACAAACAGTTTATTGAACCGGATGCGGCCTTAACTCGCCGTTTCCAGCGGGTATTGATTGGTGAGCCAAATGAGTCTACCGCCGTAGATATGCTACGGGCTATTGCGCCACATTTTGCTCAACATCATAACGTCACTATCCGAGACAGTGCCATTTTTGCGGCTGTCCGTCTGTCATTGCGTAATTTGCCTTCCCGACAATTGCCCGATAAAGCCATCAGTCTGCTGGATACGGCCTGTGCACGTGTCGCCCTGAGTCAGCACGCCGAGCCGCAAGCGATTGAGCAATTATCGGCTCAACTGGATGTGCTTAAAACCGAACATCACTATCTGATTCGGGAACAGCAGTTAGGCGCTATAGTCGAGCAGCGATTGGCTGAAGTCGAGGCGCAAATTCAGACGTTTGCAAGCGAACTGACGGCTCTGCAACGTCGTGATTATACGGAAAAACAGTTAGTTAGGGAGGTTATTCCCGATACGCAAAGTCATGGCGTGATGACGGATCATGCTCGCTGGCCTGAACTTCTCGCGTTACAAGAAGGCACACCTTTGGTTTATCCCTGGGTGGATGAGCAGAGCATTGCTGCTGTGCTTTCCGACTGGACCGGTATTCCTTCCGGTAAAATGTTGCAGGACGATATCGAGTGTGTGTTGAATCTCGAACAGCGGCTTGGTGAGCGTATCTTCGGGCAACAGAACGGTATCAAAGAGATCTCACAAGCGATACGCATCGCTCGGGCAGGCATTCAGTCGCAAGACCGCCCGCTGGGTATCTTCCTGCTGGCAGGCTCCACGGGAACGGGGAAAACTGAAACCGCCAATGTATTGGTCGAAACCCTCTACGGAGGGGCCCACAACCTGATTACCTTCAATATGAGTGAGTTTCAGGAAGCACACACCTTATCCACGCTGAAAGGTGCGCCTCCAGGTTATGTCGGTTATGGCAAGGGTGGGAAATTAACGGAAGCGGTAAGGCGCAAACCCTATTCCGTTATTCTGCTTGATGAATTTGATAAAGCTCACTCTGATATTCAAGATGCTTTTTATCAAGTCTTCGACAAAGGATGGATGGAGGATGCCGAAGGGCGCTTGGTCAGTTTCCGCCAATGTTTTATTCTGCTTACCTGCAATCAGGGGGCTGAAGAGATCGAACAGGCTTACCTCGCTGAAAGCGATATTAAACCCGCTGTACTCAAACCTCTGGTGTACGACGCCTTGCTGCGCCGCTTTGCTCCCGCGCTGCTAGCCAGAGTCAATATCATTCCTTATATCCCATTGGATCAATCCGCTCTGGCGCAAATAGCCTCTTATCACCTTTTACGTTTACAGCAGCGTTTATGGGATGAAATCGGCGCCTCTTTGATCATCGAGGGGGATATTCCTGCATGGGTTGCCACTAGGGTTTGCAGTCATCCCAATCATGGACGTGCTGTTGAAGAGCTTTTGCGCCAGACCATACTTCCCATTGTTGGAAATGAAGTTTTGAAGCGCCGTCACGAGGCTAACCCGCTGAAAGAGATACGTTTGATCGTTGAGGAAACAGAACTGAGTATTGAATTCGCGTAACTGATATTAGGGCCGGTGTGAGTGCACATTAATTTTAAACGGGGTCGTTATGCCATTAATTGAGATAGAGAATGATGTGTTATCAGGTCTGGATGCCTTTCCTCTTAGTTTCACCACGGAAGAGCGGGTTTCGGGTAATCCGGCTTATAACCTGGAGTTTCAGGCTGCAGATGCTGATATCGATCTGATTAGCTTATTAGGGGAAGTCATCAAGGTAAAAATTGAATTACCGGATTCTGTTGGTTACCGGACCTTTTTTACCTATGTGGTGGCGGGAAGTGATGAAGGACAACGACAAAATCAATTTATTTATCGCCTTGAACTGAGTACCTGGCTGTGGTTTTTACAACAAAACCGTAACTGCCGAATTTTCCAGAATCTGAGCATCATCGATATCATCGAGCAGATATTTTCCCGCTATAACTTTGCTGATTATCGATTTGACATTGCCAGTAGCTATCCATCGCGTGAGTACTGCGTACAGTTTGAAGAAACGGATTTCGCTTTTGTTAATCGTCTGATGGAGGATGAAGGTGTTTGGTACTACTTCGAACATCACGACGATAAACACACATTGGTTATTACCGACCAACAGCAGTTTCCCGCACTGGAAGACCCCTATGCACAACTGACTTTTCTGCCTGATAGTGAGGAGATGCGGGCGATTCGTGAAGGGGTACAACGCATTCAGCGTTCACAGCGTATCCACTCCAGTGAAGTCGTATTACGTGATTTTGATTTCCGTAATCCACGCAATACCTTGCAAACTCATATAGAAGAAAGCCGCCAATACCTGCAAGACGTGCCACTGGAATGGTATGGCTATGGGGCGGGTTACACCGATACCCAACATGGTGAAAATATTGCCCGTTTACGTCTTGAGGCCATTCAGAGCCATGGACAGATGTTGTCGGGTGAAAGTAATGCCACAGGATTGGCAGTAGGTCGCTCTTTCTCTTTGGTACAGCACCCTGATAGTAATCGTAACCGTGCCTTTAAGCTGATTAGCTGTGACTACAGTTTTGTGCAAGATGGGCCGGACAGCGACAGTCGGGGCCGCAATATTCTCTGTCGTTTTAAAGCATTAAACGATGACATTGTTTACCGCCCGCAATGCCTGACGCCGCATCCACAGGTTTCAGGCTTGCAAAGTGCGACGGTAGTTGGCGCACGTGAGTCAGAAGTTCATACCGACAAGTTTGCTCGCATTCGTGTTCACTTTCATTGGGATCGCTATAAAACCACCGAAGATGACAGCTCCTGCTGGATCCGCGTCGTGCAGGCATGGGCCGGTAAAGGTTGGGGAGTCCTTGCGATGCCTCGCGTCGGGCAGGAAGTCTTGATCAACTACGTTGATGGTGATCTGGATCGCCCTATGGTCACAGGGATCGTCTATAACGGTGAAAACCCACCGCCTTATCGTTTACCTGAGAATATTAACTATTCGGGTTTTGTCTCCCGTTCTCTGCGCTTCGGGCAGCCACAGCACGCCAGCCAGCTCACCTTTGATGATAATCGTGGTAATGAACGCATCATGCTGCATGCCGAGCGTGACTTGCAGAAAACCATTGAACGCAACAGCTCTACGGCGGTGGGGCAGGATAAATATGAAACGGTAGAACGAACCGCCACGGAATGGATAAGTAACCATGTCTCTTATAAGAGCGTTAACTTCTCGGTCACGGGCATGGATGTGTCTGCCAAAGGGCTAGGTATTTCGAGCACTGGGGCCAGCTTATCTTTAACTGGCATCGCTGTCAGTGCCACCGGCGTTAATGTCGGGTGCACTCTGGTCGCTACCTCATTTACTGGTATTGGTACTTCATTTACCGGCGCTAGCACCTCCTTCACCGGGGCCAGTACCAGTATGACCGGTGTGAGCACCGGTATGACCGGATGCAGCTCTTCCTTTACCGGCACCAGTAATAGCATGACTGGCAGTAGCCATAGTATGACCGGATTAAGTTCCAGTATTACCGGCCAGAGCATGGGCCAGACAGGATCGAGTCTTAGCATGACGGGCAGCAGCCAATCCTTTACCGGTAGCAGTGTCGGTTTTACGGGTAGCAGCATCAGCACTACCGGCGTGAGTCACAGCACCACCGGCAGCAGTACCAGTATGACCGGCAGCAGCATGAGCACCACGGGTAGTTCTGTCAGTATGACGGGCAGCAGCATCAGTACTACGGGTAGCAGTGTGTCCACTACCGGGAGTTCTGTTGGTACCACGGGAAGCAGTATGAGCACCACGGGCAGCAGTATGAGCACCACCGGTAGCAGTATCAGCACCACCGGTAGCAGTATCAGCAATACAGGCTTCTCCCTCTCTTATACCGGTGTGGGTTATTCGCAAACTGGTGTCGACCTAAAAACCGTCGGTATGCAAAGCAAAAACTGATAAGGAAGCATTATGCGCATTATTCGTCCACAACAACTTGTGGTGCTGAAAAATAGTTATCAGATAGGTCGTGAAAGTCATATGGGGATCAGTGTGGTGGCGGGATGCTACTTGTCCAAGCCTGAGCATATGGTGACTGAACCGCAAATTTGGCAGGCATGGAAATCAGCCCCGCTTTCGCTGCAAATGCTCGACAGTGCTGAACCAAAGCCCTTCGCCGAGTTCTTGCTGGCGGGTCATGCCGGTATTGGGGAAGAAGTGACATCGTTGTATCCAGAGGTAGAAGTGGGGGCGATTACTCGGCGTTGGTGTATTGAAGGGGAAGGCAGCAAAACAGGGCTTGGCATCAAACCTTTCTTGCGTATCCCAATGGATCATACGCAGAGCTGGGGAGGGAAAGGCTGCAAAGAAAATCCTTTGGGGCGTGGTTATGACGATGAACGTAAACCGACAGTGATGTCGATTGGGTCGGATGGTTCTGCTACGGTTCGTTCACCCTTGGCGGCATCGACCCCCGTTCCTCATGGTTTTCAGTTACGCAAAGCACATCTTGATGATGTCGCTTCAAGCATGACTGACCCCAAATATCTGGAGACATTTTATCCCGGTTTACCACCAAATATTAATCGTCGTTATTTCCAGATGGCGCCACCAGACCAATGGCTGAAAAAAGCGGAATGGCCAGATAATGTGCCTTTTAAACTCACGGGATTTCGGCCACACAATGAGGTTATCTCAGGGGTATTTCCGTCGATTAGTGCCAGAGCCTTTATTTGGGATAACGCCACGCAGTCTCCCAGTGAATTGATATTACAGCGTAAAACATTATGGCTGCTACCAGATGATGACATTGGCCTGATGGTGTTTACCGGCAATTTGCCGCTGACCCATCTTTTTGATGAGCCTGTCGAGACCTTATTGGTGGGGATGGATCACGCGAACGAGTTGCGTAGCCTGGAGTATTACCAACAGATCTATAAGAAACGCAGCATAACAGACGCTCCAACATTTGAATTTCTTAAAGATACTGAGTTGATGCCAGTAGGTATGCCATTGAATGTTATCCGGGATCTGGCTGACCACCCCGATTCATTACGCTATAACGCCACTGCAATGCCTGAGATTGATGCCGAATCTTTTTATCAAGATATTCAAAAAGCTATTGAGTCACAGGAACGTCAAAAAACGGCAGAACAAGATACTTTACGTGATTTGAAGATCCCGCCGGCCAGTTCGGATGAACTGGGTACCCAGTGGTTAGCTAGTGGGGAAGATACGGCAACAAATATTATATTTTCAGGTACCTCTCTATCCGGAATGAGTCTGGACAATAAACAATTTCGCTATTGCACCTTTAATGACAGCCGTTTCGATAAAACCACACTTAATAACTGCACTTTTGAGCATTGCCAATTTATACAAGGTGGTTTTGAAGATTCACACTGGAACAAGGTGCATTTCACTGGCTGTTTATTCAAGCAAACGGAATGGCAGAAAACCCATTTTATCCATTGCAAATGGGAAAAAATAACCTTTGAACATGTTCTGTTTAACCAGAGCCATTTTACGGACATTTTTTTCGATAACTGCTTGATTAATAACTGTGATTTTAGTCTGTCACAATTCGAATATTGCACCCTACAGAGTTGTTTCCTCTCCGAGACGCTGTGTGAGCAGACGATATTTAATCAGGTCAACATCCTGTCGTGCGTATTCGATAAATGTGATGCAACTTTGGCCCGCTTTACTGAAAGCACTATAGAGAAAACCTCGATTATCACTAGCCATTGGGCCTCTGTACGCTTTAGCTACTGTTATTTCAATAGTGTGACGACTGGGCTCAATACCCATTTTCCCGATACCCATTTTGAGCATTGTAGTCTGAATAAAATGGGCTTTCTCAGCGCTAATTTGCAATCCAGTACTTTTATTTATTGTTCGATGTTGGAGAGTTGCTGCGATAAAGCAGATTTATCGCAGGCGACACTGATTGCCTGTGATATTGCCTCTGTGCGCTTGAAAGACGCCAAACTGGCGCACAGTCACTGGCAGAGCACCAGTTTACAGCAAAGCTTGCTTTACAACGCCGATCTGCGCGGTGCCAGTTTCGTGCGTTGCAATCTGGCAGGTGCCAATTTAGCGATGACCAACCAAAATCTAACCACTTGTTTTGAACATTGTCTGACGGAAAAGACCCACTGGATACCGCGTCGTTACAAGGCTTCAGCATAAACGCCCGGTTTAAAAGGAATATGGAATGATACCTTTCGATGGCCCAATGCTTCCCCCTGACGGCCCACGTCAGATAGTGGGGCAGCATTTTACACAGCGTCAGTTACAGCCGTTAGCACTGTCTGATGTTCACTTTATGCAATGCACCTTCACGGATATTACGCTGACGGATATAGAGGTGTGCAATATTCATTTTGAACATTGCCATTTTACCCACCTGTGCCTGAATGGCGGGAAGGTAGAAAACAGTACGTTTCGCTACTGTAAGTTCGATGATATTTCAATACAGGGCGTGTCATTAATTAATGCTTCATGGATTGAAGTTCAATGGCAGGGAGGCCATTTCACGGACTGCTTAATTGAACGCTGGTTATTAACTCTCTGTCAGCTCGATGATATTCACTTACAGAATATCCAATTACATTATTGGACCGTACAAGATACCCCAATAAACCGCCTGACGATAAGCAACAGTAAAATGCAAGATGCCAACTTGCATGGATGTGTTATTCAGCAGTCGGTATGGAAAGACTGCGAGCTTATCCGGCAAGTGATGAGCCGTTGTATTTTAAAAGACTGCAAATATCAGTCGATACGCAGTGACATTTTGGTATGGAGTCAGTGTCAACTTGAGCAGGTTGATTTCCGATACCAGCCGCTGGCAAACAGTAATTTCCACAAAACCCAGCTAACACAATGCTGGCTGAATAATGCCGATCTTACGGCAGTCCTGTTCAATGACGCGCATATAGAGGGTTGCGATTTCAGTATGGCACAACTCACAGCAGCACAGTTTGCTGATGCCACATTGAGTGACTGCAACCTTGAAGCGGCCAAATTGCACAAAGCCTCTTTGTTACGGGCAAACTTGACGCAATGTAACCTGACTCAGGCCAATTTGGCTCAGGCTGATATGCGCAGTTGTGTGCTGAATGCTTCGTCATTACAGGCCAGTCAACTCAATAAAACACGTCTTCACGGCGCACAAGTGCCGATTTTGGACGCGTTTTTACAAATGCCAGACCCCTTACTGATCCAGATTGATAACTGGTACCGCTGTCATCAACCAGGCCCACAAGATACCCCCCAATTTCCCTCTGTACCTTCAGGAGCTAGCCGTTATGTCTAAATTAGCCACTTTACTGAAATTTCAACGTTATTTACCTGACTATCAGGTCCATTCATCGAAAAAAACGTTGTCGGTGGGATCACGTCAACCGCAAATAATGACTGCCAAGGTTTCTAGTATAGATAACGGCAGTGTGTTACTGCACGGATATGAAACATTGCCGGTAACCAATGCGGCCAGTTGCCTATTCCTGCCAGAAATAGGTGATCAGGTCAGTGCTGTTATCGACCAGCAGAAGATTTACATCACCGCAATCTTATATCGCGCGACTCCTGATTCTCCATTGGTGATGAACAGTGGTGATATTCCTTTGCACCTTGTTACGACCGCACTGGAAATTCATAGCCCGGAGAGAATTGAGATCCATACAGGACATTTTTCATTGATGGCCCGTACCTCGTTGTGGGTGGCGACAACCATGCATCAGGTAGCTGACTCGCTATTTGTCAGAGCGAAACAGGCGAGCAGAGAAGTGGAGAATACTGACGAGATCCATGCTCGTCATATTAATCAACAGGCCGATCAAAGCTTAATTATTAATAGCCGGATTGGATCATTAAATGCCACCTCCGTCCTCAAAATCGACGGCGGACAGGTTCACATGGGGTAATCACGATGACAGCAGCCAATACCCGCGCAGGTGGGATCAGTTTTACCGGTTGTGACCCTATGGTCCCAATCTCTGCCCCGAATATCGCGCCAAACGCCAATGGTATTCCTAATGTTAGCAATTACTTTTGTTGCGGCGGTAATGAACAAAATCTCAACACTATCCGCCTGTCCACGATAGATGCCGGCGGGATCACCGGAGCGGCTTCTGGCACACATTCGGCCAAGATGGACCCGATGCAAGGGTCAGGTAAGTACTTCATTCAGGGAAGTCCAGCAACACGTTTAGGAGATATGAGTATGACCAATAACAACAATGCGTCTTCGACGCAAATTGCGCCTAGTCAGACGAAGTATTTTATCAATGCGTAGCATATTCAGACTTTTTTCCTGGCTGATTCTGGTGGGTAGCGCACTGCTAAGTGGCTGTAGCTGGTTTTCTTCAGCTCCGGAAATACCGCCACAGCAACGCCGAATTGAGCTGCGGATTGTCACTGCCCCCCATATCAATCCAGGGGCCAACGGGCAAGCGCAGCCCTTAAAATTATGCATTGTTGAACTGAATAGCGAGGGGTGGTCTCCCCCTGGTTTATACCAAGGGGCACTTTGCAGCGGTATCAATACCGGCGCAGAGGTTGTCAGTGTGACGGAATACATGCTTGCCCCGTCAGAGGAACGTCGATATTTCCGAGAGGTTCCTTTTGAACAAGAGCGTTGGTGGGCAATCGCTGCTGAGTTTCAGAACATGAATAACGGTAAAGGCCTCCTAACCTTCAAGTCTGATGCCCGTGGCGATTTCAGCCGAGTGATTTTCGTTGATGGTAAGAATCTATCATTAGAAGCTACAACTGAGCAAAAAGTTTTAAAGGACAAATAATATGATGCCAAAACAACGAGTTGCTTGGGTAGAAGGGATGCTGATGGAACCTCAGCATTTTCAACAACAGGAACGTTATTTAGAACATCTTACTGAGATGCGTGCACGGAGTCTGAGTGCGCTGGCATGGGGATTCCACACATTAGGCATTAATCAGGGCTTACTGGATCAGGGCAAAATTGCTCTTAATCATGCTGGGGGTATTTTTCCTGATGGCACACCTTTTAACATGGGTGAGAACGAATCTTTACCCTTGCCCTTTGACCCAGGAGAAAATTGTCAGGGGAGTGTCGTGTGTCTCTCGATCCTGATGGATATTCCAGGTAATACCTATATTGATTTGACACAGAGCCGCCACGGTAGCCGTTTCATTGCTCTGGATGCTGAAGTGAAAGATCGCAATCATGGTATTGCGGCAGAAGGAACACCGTTGATCGCGACGCTTCAGTTGGGACAATTACAATCCAGGCTCAATTTGCGCGGCAGTATCAGTGATGCAGAATCAATGCTGCCTATTGCTTATATCAAAGAACGTACCCGTGACGGGCGTTTGATTTTGGATGATAATTTTTTGCCGCCGATGTTGGATTTTCGCGCTATCGGCTGGTTAGACAATGCGGTAACCGAGTTATTGGGTTTAATCGTTCAACGACTTGAGGCAGTTTATCGGCCTGATGTGCCCCTTTCAATTGGTGGTTTATCCGAGTTATTGGAACTGTTATTACTGCAAACGCTCAGCGAGTACAACCTCAAACTCTCGCATGTTCTGATGCAAAAACAGGTACATCCTGAACAGCTTTTTCAATTATTACTGGGGCTGCTCGGGCAATTGAGTACGATCCCTGGCGGTGATAAACCTTGGGCAAGACAGGATTTGCTCTATGCACATCATGAACCGCATAAGGGATATTTTGCCTTGTTCGCTGCTCTACGCCGCGCACTTTCACTGGTGATTGAAGCGCCGGCGGTCGCCTTGCAGTTTGTTGAACGCGGCGACAATATTTACCTGTGCCAGAACGATGCACAACTGCGTCTGGAAAAACTGATTTTTACGGTCAGTTCAAAGCTGCCTGCCGAAACCATTCGTTCGTACTTCCCGACTCAAACCAAACTGGGTCCCGTGGAGAAAATTGTACAATTGATCGACTTGCAATTACCGGGGGCGAGGATGATCCCAATGTCCTCACCACCAAGATATATCCCTTATTACCCGAACAGCGTCTATTTTGAAGTCGACCATACTGACCCTATGTATAAGGAAATGATGTCAGGTTCGGCTATCGCACTCAGCATCGTGGGTGATTTCCCTGAACTGCATTTTGAAGTTTGGGGACTGAGGCAAGGAAGACTCGGATGAACGATTTCGAACGCCAGATCCGCGAAGCCATTTCTGCAGCACGCAATGGCGCAAAACATGCGGAACAGTCATTAACCAATCCCTTGTGGCAAGCCAAAAGCTCAGTGGCCTCTTTGGGCGGCATTATCCCAAGAGGGGGCCGCCCATCAGATGCATCCTCGGCAGAGCAGCAGGAAAAGACGGTGGCCGATATCTTGGCTAATCAGGCAAATGAGAGTGCGCTCGCGGCAAATCAGCCATTACCACTCGCTCATGACACTAATCCGGCAAAACTAGCACAAATATCTCAGGGTAGTTCTCGGGGACTCTATGAGCGTCCTGGGGTACTACAAGGGCTTTGGGATAACACTTATATTGCAGCAGCAATGCCCTTATTACTGCTGGTGGAGAATATTCGCCGTTGGCCGAGTCGTGTCGCAGCCGAAGTCAGGCCGCCGATTGTTCGGGAATTGCAATTCTTCCAGCAGATCCTGCAAAAGAAGAATTGCCCGCAGGAGGATGTAGGTCATCTCTCTTACTTACTTTGTACTTATATTGATGGAATTTTCAACGGGCTTCAGACATCAGAATCCTACAACCAGAGTTTGTTGGTTGAGTTTCACCGTGATGCCTGGGGGGGCGAGGACTGCTTCGAGCATTTACGTGTCTATATGAATTCCCCCAAAGAGTACCGGGAAGTGTTGGAATTCTATGATTTGATTATCTGCCTGGGTTTTGAAGGTAAATATCAGATGCTAGAATACGGTTCGGTATTGCTGATTGATTTACGCAGCCGTCTCCATACACAACTTTATGGTCAGGAAAACACCCAATCCCTGGCGATTGCGCAGGCGATTCAAGGTTCTCCGCGTCGCCAATATATTAAAGCACGAAAAATCTTCATTTATGGTTTCGCATTCTGTTTGTGTGCCTATGGTGTTACCGCGTGGTATTTACATCAGCAATCTCAGCAAGTTCGCAGCAATATTTTGACATGGGTGCTGCCTGAACCCCGGAAAATAAACATCATGGAAACCTTGCCGAATCCATTGTCCAACATCCTGAATGAAGGTTGGCTGGAGGTGCGCAAGGACCCGCGTGGATGGCTGTTGATTTTCACCTCCGATGGGGCATTTCGCACGGGTGAAGCGACGCTTTCTGAAGAGTTTATCAACAAACAAAATATTGAGCGTCTTGGAAAAGCATTGGCTCCGTGGCCTGGGGATATGGAGGTCATTGGTCATACGGATAACAAGCCGTTCCGCAGTACATCTGGTAACAATAACCTCAAGCTCTCCGCCGCCAGAGCGACAGTCGTCGCTGAAAAGCTGCGGGAATCCACACAAATTAATGAAACCCATCAACGGGAAATCAGTGCTATCGGACGAGGTGAAAATGAGCCTCTGGCCGACAATGCAACGGAAGAAGGCCGCCGTCGCAACCGTCGTGTGGATATCTTATGGAAGATTGGTCAGCGTGATGCCGATAAGGCTATGCAGCAATACCTAGAAGTGCCTCGTACAGAAGCTCAGGGAACAGATACTCAACAATAGGAATTGTTATGATACGCAGAATGCTGATTTTAATTATTGCGCTGTTATTGTGCTACGTCGTGTGGTGGGTTGGTCCGCTCATCGCGATTGGCCCTTATTTTCCTCTGGGGAATGTTTGGGTTCGTCAGACAATTATTGCTCTGATCTTATGCTGGGCATTGTGGCCATTTGTCGCCATTTTCTTTGGTTGGATCTTCCGCTATGCCCGCGCACCAATACCTCGGCGCAAGAAAAAAACGGTTCAGCTTGATCGTGTTTCTGCGCGTTTTCATGATGCGATGCTGACGCTGAAACATGCTGATTTATCTAATTATAAGACCCGCTGGCAGCGTTGGCGGCAACAGCGTAAACGCCAATATATTGATGCGAAACCCTGGTTTTTGGTGATGGGGCCACAGGGATGCGGTAAAACGTCGATCATTTATGAGAGCGGTGAAAAATTCCTACTGTCAGAACAATATGGCTTGGCACAGACCACCGATATCGGCCCTACCCAGGACTGTAATTGGTGGCTGACTGATCGGGCGGTTTATATCGATACGGCCGGGGAGTGGATTTTACTGCATGGTCAGAGTGAGGAGGCGGGTACCGCTCGGCAAAAACTGTTTTCGATGATCCGCAAGCATCGCCACTATCCGGGGATTGATGGGATTATTCTTTGTCTTGATGTTGACGTATTACTACAGGCGTCACTGACGGAACGTAAGTCACTGGCTGATACATTGCGCCTGCGAGTACTGGAGGTTGCCTCAACCTTTCAGGCTGATATTGCCGTGTATATGTTGCTCAACAATATCGATAAGTTACCTGGTGGTGAAACCTTCCTCTCTTTGATGAGCGATGACCTCCTGGCTGAAGGACTTGGGATCAGCATGGTCCATAACGAACTGGGGCAGAATGATTTTCTCGCTGATGCGCAACGTTACCGTGAGTTCCTGTCAGGCATCAGTCGCTATGTGTTGGAAATCATGCATGACTCACCCAATATGGAAATGCGCCATCAGTTGTTACTGTTTACTGAAAGTCTGGGGGCAATACAAAAACCGCTATTTGGCTTATTTGAACAAATATTCCCGGCGACACCTATTGGTTATAGCGGTTGCCTGCGGCAATGCTGGTTAGGTAGCACCCGGAATCTAACCTCGTGGGAGGCTTTATATTACCCGTCATCAACGAATACTGTAGAAGATCGGCCTGCAGGCTCCCTGTATTTTCCTGCACTGAGTCAGGCAATTAGCGAACGGGGAGTCTTACACGGGACAGGGCCGATGCCTTTACGCAATAGACTGCTAGCTTTTGGTAAATATGTTGGTGTGACTTTAGCGCTCGGTATCATATTGCTGTTATTAGCGATGCGTTATTTTTGGGAATATGACTATATTGGCTACGCAACTGCCCGTTTTGATGAAACTCGCCGTATCGTGCGCGATATTCCGCTCACTAACCAGGTTAATGATAATTTAGTCGCAGCTTACGAACAGTTGGGATATATCAACACACATTATCTGGAAAGCTCTCCTCCATTATTTACACCTTATTTTGAACATCGTTTACTTAATCAGGCGATGTTAGAAACTTATCACCGTCACCTGAATAAAGTGTTCTGGCCTGCTGTCGAGAATTACGTGGCTAACGAGCTTAAAAAAGATACTCAGTCTTTTGATGTTGATAGCTATGACACGTTAAAAGTCTACCTGATGCTAGGCCAGCGTGATAACCGCTCACCGGAGGCTCTGGTACGATGGTTTATGGCTCGTTGGGAAGGTTTTGCCCCGCAGGGTTATACACAAGATGATCGGAAACTGTTCAGTTACCATTTGAGTGAGTTGTTCAATGGCTCATCTACAGCAGCCCCCGCCGCTAAGCTGAATGACGAATTGATCCGTGAGTCTCGTATTAAGGCGATGAAAACCCCAATACATATTCGGGTGATTAATCGTATTGAGGATGCACCGCTACCCCCACGGATTGAGAATATCTCCCTGGCAGATGCAGCAGGATCCAGTGTCACTCTCATGCTGAGGCGTAAAAGTCTCAAGACAGTGACAGATATAGCGATCCCCGCTTTTTATACTCGATCCAGCTATCACGATGTGGTTAATTCACAACTTCAGGCAGCATCAGAAGTGATGATCAATGAAGAAAAATGGGTACTGAGTGACGGTAAATCATCGGTCAGTAAAGTGAGTTTACTTGCTGCGGCCCAAAAATTGTCTGATGAAGCCCGTAAGTATTACCTGATGGAATATGCCAACCAATGGGATGCTTTTCTTAAGGATATTCGGGTTCGCCCGATCAATGGACTTGATGATGCCGCCTTATTGGCACGGCAGTTCTCCGATCCATCATCTCCTTTGGCCAATCTGGTGCGTTTCGCGTCACGTGAAACAACCTTGGGAATTGAAAGTTCAACCAAAGGAGGAATGTCGTCAGGCTGGTTTGATACTCAACGCAATAAAATCACTAATGCTCGCCGTAGCATTATTGACGAAATATCGGGTGAGCGTTCACGTTTTCGTTTAACCCCGGAAAAGGCGGTAGAGGATCGCTTTGAGATGTTAAGGCGTTTGGGTCTTGCCTTGCAAAGTACCTCCACCAGCAATTCAGATCCACTGGCCAAAACCTTTGAGCAAATTTATAACCAGTTGATCACGCTGTCTGCTTCACTACGAGCAGGGCAGATCCTGCCACAAAACAACGATTTTAACCGTTTACAAATCGATATGGCCCGTCAGCCAGAGCCGATACGTAGCGTTATGATGGATCTGTTGGCGGTAGGCCAAACACAAAGCTTGCAGCAGAGTAAGGCCAATCTCAGTAAAGGTGTTTCTTCAATAGCTTCAGATTTATGTAACACCACGGTTAATGGCCGCTACCCCTTCAATCGCTCGTCGAAAGAAGAAATAGGCATTGGCGATTTCAATCGGATGTTTGGCCGTACCGGTGCGATGCAAAGTTTCTTCGATCAGAATCTTGCACCTTATATCGATACCAATGGCAGTCGTTGGAAGGTTAAACCAGACAGTGATGGGGTAGTGACGGAAAAAACGTTGCGAGCGTTTGAGAACTCAGCCCGGATCCGTGACACCTTCTTTGATACCTCCGACAAGATGGCGATGTCGATGATTATACGACCAATTTCATTGACGCCATCAATTCTGGAAGTCGTCCTTGATGTCGATGGCCAGATACTGACCTACAGCCACGGCGCTAGCCAGCCAATGCGGTTTGAATGGCCGGGGCCGAAAGGGGGCGTCTACATCCGTCTGACATTCAAAACCCGCGATGGCAGTGTGGAAACGGTCAATTTCAATGGTCCATGGGCTATTTTCCGCATGTATGACGCCAGTAACGCAGTGCCATTGGGGCCGAATAGCCGTGAATTGACGATGGCAATGAATAATGTCAGCGGTTTTTTCAACGTTGAACTGAGTTCCACCATGAAAGATTACCCCCTGTGGTCAAAAGCATTGACCCAGTTCTCATGCCCTAAAAATCTCTAACCGCTAAATAAGGAAATACACATGCTTGATCCTAAAAATATGCAAAATGTATTGAAATCATCGGCTGATCTTGGTCAGAAATCTCAATCTGATTTGCAAAAACCCTTTCTAAAGGGCGTGCAAAATATGGAAATGTCAGGGGCTGATGCGGCACGCACGATTATGCAATCCGTTAATCAATCCTGTCAGACCATGATGAATGATATGAATAAGGTATTAGCTGGATTACAGGATAATGTCGATGCACATCAAAAAATGCAGAGCGAAGAACGTCCGAAAGATTTTGAGACAGCGATGAGTGACCTGCGCAATACACTTTCTAATGGCTTCCCGGAAGAGATGAAAAGCATGTTTGATAAGCTGCCCAAAATGTAGCTAACAGAGAAAAAAAGTAAGTCAATATCGTCTAATATCAGGGGATAACGAACCCCACTTTTTGTGGGGTTTTGCTTTCTGGCGTATCCGGGTGCCAGTGGGGATGACTGAGTCCGAATGTGCAATACTTCAGCTAACAACTGTCACTACCGTGGCCAATTTTAGTTGACCCATATATAGACGCCCCGGGTGTTACAAGTACTGGTTCGATACGGTTTGCGACCATATATCCGGCGTCATAGTCGGT
>NZ_CQAZ01000036.1 GCF_001152565.1 Yersinia pekkanenii
GTTCGAGCCCCGTCCGTTCCGCCACTTATTGCAAAACCCTGAATCTTTGATTCAGGGTTTTTTGCATTTTAATTTTTATATATTATAGTCTGCTAAAGCTATCCCCTTGATGACATACCTCTTAGTAATTCCTTACTGTAATACCTCTATCAGTACATCGTCATCCTTTAGTCAATTATGGTTTCTGGCTGACTCAGCTTGCATGCCCTGCAAGTTCTTTAATTTTTTTGCTAAGGTTGTTAGAGGATTGGGATAATTATGCATCGGCAGGTTCCTGGGAAAAGAGAACGGTCGCGGTAAGGCTCCAAGGTGATGCCTATGCCGCAGGCGTTTTAGAATAGTAGATCGTCCTCGAATACGGGGCCTGTTTGTTGGTTAGCTGGCCTTTTTCTACCTGTTCGATAACAGCCAGTTTAAAGGGCAGGGCATAATCACATTGGGTGCGTTTGAATTCAGTCACTATCACGTTCGCCAAAATTAAGTCAGTAACGTGTCAACGCTATTTAGGACAGGTCAGTTGCATAAAAAAGGACTCATGAAAAATAATGAGTCCTTTTTACACCAGCCACTGGATCGTTTAAGCAACCCTTAGACGATCGGCATTACCAGTAGAGTTATCAGTGAGAACTGCTTTGAGACGCGCCCAAACCGGTTTGTGAACGTACAAACTGTGCTTTGAAGCGTAGTCGTTCTTGTTGGCCCACTTCTGAGTTATCCGTGATTGAAAAGAACCATATCCCGACGAATGCCACAATCATTGAGAACAAGGCCGGATATTCGTACGGATAGATTGGTTTTGCATGTCCCAGAATAGTTACCCAGATGGTTGGACCTAAAATCATCAGGATCACCGCGGTCAATAACCCCAACCAACCACCAATCATCGCACCACGCGTGGTTAGCTTATCCCAATACATTGAGATGAATATAATTGGGAAGTTACAACTAGCCGCAATAGAGAATGCCAAACCTACCATGAAGGCAATGTTTTGTTTTTCAAACAAAATACCCAAGCCGATAGCAACGAATCCTAAAATAACTACCGTGATTTTTGAGACCCTCAGTTCATCACGCTCGTTAGCTTTACCGTTCTTAATCACACTGGCGTAAAGATCGTGAGAAACTGCGGATGCACCGGCTAATGTCAGCCCAGCGACTACGGCCAGGATGGTCGCGAAGGCCACAGCTGAGATAAAGCCCAGGAAGAAGCTCCCCCCTACGGCATCAGCCAAATGGACTGCCGCCATATTGTTACCACCAAGCAATGCTCCGGCAGCATCTTTAAATGCAGGGTTCGGGCCGACTAGCAGGATCGCGCCAAAGCCAATAATAAAGGTCAATATGTAAAAGTAACCGATAAAACCAGTAGCATAGAATACGCTTTTGCGGGCTTCTTTGGCATCACTTACCGTGAAGAAACGCATCAGAATATGTGGCAAGCCCGCAGTACCAAACATCAAGGCCAAACCAAGAGACAATGCGGATATGGGGTCAGAGACTAACCCCCCAGGACTCATAATTGCCAAACCTTTAGGGTGAACTTTGACCGCTTCGCTGAATAAAGTGTTGAAGTTAAAGTTAACGGACTTCATTACCATTATGGCCATAAATGTTGCACCGGCCAGCAGCAATACAGCCTTTATTATCTGTACCCAGGTGGTGGCGAGCATGCCGCCAAACAACACGTACAGCACCATCAGAATGCCAACTAACACCACTGCTACGTGGTAGTTCAAGCCAAACAGCAGCTCAATTAATTTACCTGCCCCGACCATTTGTGCGATCAAATACAGGGCAACCACCACCAATGAGCCACAGGCGGATAAGGTCCGAATTGGCCTTTGTTTCAAACGATAAGAGGCCACATCTGCAAAGGTATAGCGGCCCAGATTACGCAGACGCTCAGCGATTAAAAATAGAATGATTGGCCATCCGATTAAGAAGCCAATGGAGTAAATTAATCCATCGTAACCGGAGGTATAAACCAATGCAGAAATGCCGAGGAATGATGCAGCGGACATAAAGTCCCCAGCGATCGCCAGGCCATTTTGGAAACCGGTTATACGCCCACCTGCAGTGTAATAATCTTGTCGGGAGCGGGTGCGCTTTGATGCCCAATAGGTGATGTATAACGTTGCGCCGACAAACAGAACGAACATGACGATCGCCTGAATGTTTAGTGGCTGGCGATGAACTTCGCCGGTAATCGCCTCTGCCTGTGACAGCGCAGGCAAAGCTAATAGGGACAGTGCGGACCAATGGCGAGTCTTCATTGCTTCACCTCACGAAGAATTTCTGCGGTCAGACGGTCAAACTCGCCATTAGCCCGAATAACGTAAATACCTGTAAGAACAAAAGAAATAACAATTAACCCCACACCAACGGGAATGCCGCGAGTGATACTGGAACCTGTATATAGCGGGGTTCCAAGCCATTGTGGTTCGAAAGCAATGAGGAAAATGAAACTGACATATAGCACCAGAGTAATCAGCGACAATAGCCATGCAAAGCGACCACGTTTTTGCACCAACTCTTTGAAACGCGGGTTATTTTCAATCTCTTGATAAATGCTGTCATTCATCAGAGTCTCTCCTTTGAGGCATTAATTAAGGTTGCAGCCCGCAGGCGGCACAATTTACGACGGTGTTTGCATTGATTGTTTTTCTTCCAGTAATTTGTCCACAACACTTGGATCGGCCAGCGTTGAGGTATCCCCTAAGTTGCTGGTATCACCGGCTGCAATCTTGCGCAGAATTCGGCGCATGATCTTGCCAGAGCGGGTTTTGGGTAGCGAATCGGTCCAGTGCAGAATATCCGGTGTCGCGATTGGGCCAATCTCTTTACGCACCCAGTTACGTACCTCGGTATACAGCTCCGGTGTGGGTTCTTCACCGTGATTCAGTGTGATGTAGGCATAGATAGCCTGTCCTTTGATATTGTGTGGAACTCCGACTACTGCGGCTTCGGCAATTTTAGGATGGGAGACCAGTGCTGATTCAATTTCGGCGGTACCTAAACGGTGACCAGAAACATTCAGTACGTCATCAACCCGGCCGGTGATCCAGTAGTAGCCATCTTCGTCGCGGCGTGCACCATCACCACTGAAATACATGCCTTTAAAGGTTGAGAAGTAGGTTTGTTCAAAACGGTCATGATCGCCAAATAGTGTCCGGGCTTGACCTGGCCAAGAATCAGTTATCACCAGATTGCCTTCGGCCACACCTTCTTGCGGGTTACCCAAGTTGTCTACCAGCGCGGGTTGGACGCCAAAGAACGGACGAGTGGCGGAGCCGGCTTTTAGCTCGGTGGCACCCGGTAGTGGGGTTATCATGAAACCACCGGTTTCAGTCTGCCACCAGGTATCGACAATCGGGCATTTACTGTTACCGATTTTGTTGTAATACCACTCCCAAGCTTCAGGGTTGATAGGTTCACCGACCGATCCCATGATCCGCAACGAATTACGATGAGTACCTTCGATAGCTTTGTCACCTTCGGCCATTAAGGCGCGAATGGCGGTGGGGGCGGTATATAGAATATTCACTTGATGCTTATCGATAACCTGGCCCAAGCGATTAACGCCCGGATAGTTTGGGACACCTTCAAACATCAGAGTAATGGCACCACAGGCCAGGGGGCCATACAGCAGATAGCTGTGACCGGTGACCCAGCCGACATCTGCGGTACACCAGTAGATATCGCCGGGGTGATAATCGAAAACGTATTTAAAGGTCAACGCAGCATAAACCAGATAACCTCCGGTAGTATGCACCACCCCTTTCGGTTTACCGGTAGAACCTGAGGTATAAAGGATGAATAATGGATCTTCGGCATTCATCTCTTCTGGTGGACAGTCGGCAGAGGCTTCTTTAGTCAGGTCATGCCACCATAAATCCCGTCCATCTTTCCAATAACTTGCATTACCAGTGCGCTGGAATACGACAACATTTTTGATACTGGTGATAGCAGGGTTTTTCAGCGCTTCATCGACATTTTTTTTCAGTGGAATTGCGCGACCAGCACGGATGCCTTCGTCGGCAGTAATCACCAGTTTTGAGTTAGAATCGATAATGCGCCCGGCTACTGCATCTGGTGAGAACCCACCGAAAATGACCGAGTGGATAGCGCCGATACGCGCGCAAGCCAGCATAGCAACTGCGGCTTCTGGCACCATTGGCATATAGATAGCAACGACATCACCTTTCTTAATACCCAGCTTTTTCAGCACATTGGCAAACTGGCACACATCATGGTGAAGTTGTTTATAAGTCACAGTTTTTGACTGGGTAGGGTCATCACCTTCCCAAATAATCGCGGTTTGATCACCACGTTCAGCCAAATGGCGGTCAAGACAGTTAGCTGCAAGATTCAGCGTGCCATCTTCAAACCAGCGGATACTCACATGGCCGGGGTCAAAAGAGGTATTCTTTACCGTTTTATACGGTTTAATCCAATCAATAATCTTGCCATGTTCGCCCCAAAATTCATCTGGGTTCTGCACAGATTGTTGATAGTATTGATTATATCGTTCTGGGGTGATTAGGGCGTACTCTGCAATTGCAGTTGGAATAGGGTGCTTATGTATTTGGCTCATAATAGTTCTCCTTGAGATTGTTAATAATATGTCAATCAAAGGTTAATTATAGTGTGAGTGGGTGTTTTGTTTCTTTTTTGGGCGGCAGATCACGCATAAAAGATGTTGATTTAGAGACTTACTTAGTGTGTTGCGTGGTGAATCGATACCTTAATGATAGGAGAGGTGCTTGGTTGCCATGTAATAAAGGAAAGAAAATGTGCACATCAGCTCATTTCTACAGTGAGATAGGAATATTGAAGGGCGAGTGCTACTAAGAGTACTAACGTAGTGTGATTAATTATTTGCAATTAGGTAAGGTTAACTAAAAAAAGATAATTTAATTTACAATTGTAGTTAAAATGTTATTTTCTAATCTCACTGTAATTATAATTAGATATATATTTCCACTGGAAGTATAAGTGTATAAATAGAAAGTAGAATGGCATAACTATTCATTTTAATATTTTCCCTATTTACATTGTTGACCATAAACTTCTCGAGAAAGATCGACTTTGATTGCATAATATCAAAAATAAACGGGGAGTTATCGTAATTGAATTTAACAAAATGCAAACAAAATTCATCAATAAATAAAACATAATTAGGGTTTGTCCCACAATTTAATTTAGTTTAATTTTTATACTGACGGAGCATGATACTATTTGTTATTGATGCATTTTACTTTTTTAATAACAAATATTTACTGCATTTTGATGGTTTATTTAGCTGAAATCATGCATTACGCCAATGTGGGCTTAGTGTAAACAAGACTTGCAGAATAGTGTCCAGAAATGATACTGATTTATAACGTGGACGGCTGGCGGGAGGCTGAACCATACGTTTTATCAACTATAGCCCCGTATGTAATGATTAAGTATTCTATTTCAAATGCTTAGAAACTTGTATTTTATGGGATGCTTTGAGGGATTTTTAGGGTATGAAAAGTATAAAGATAGGTTTGGCCTGGCAAATACTCATTGCGCTGGTATTAGGTATTTTGGTTGGTGCGATATTACATAATCAAATTGAGTCCAGAGAATGGTTAGTTAGTAATGTTTTAAGTCCAGCGGGCGATATTTTTATCCGCTTAATTAAAATGATTGTTGTACCGATCGTTATTTCAACATTGATCGTAGGTATTGCTGGTGTTGGTGATGCGAAGAAGCTTGGGCGAATTGGCCTGAAAACCATCATCTATTTCGAAGTTATCACCACCGTTGCCATTATTGTCGGGATCACTTTAGCGAATGTGTTCCAGCCAGGGCATGGCATTGATATGTCAGCACTGACCGTAGTGGATATCTCCCAGTATGAAAAAACTACCGAACAAGTACAAAGTGGTAGTCACAGTCTGGTGAGCACTATTTTGTCGCTGATCCCTGCCAACGTCTTTGCCTCAATGGCAAAAGGCGATATGTTACCGATTATTTTCTTCTCAGTGTTGTTCGGTTTAGGGCTATCTTCATTGCCAAAAGAAACCAAAGAACCACTGTTGAATGTGTTTAAAGCTGTTTCTGAAAGCATGTTCAAAGTCACACATATGATTATGCGTTATGCGCCTATCGGGGTGTTTGGCTTGATTTCGGTAACGGTTGCTAACTTTGGTTTTGCGTCACTGATCCCCCTTGCGAAGTTGGTTATTCTGGTTTATGCCGCGATTCTTTTCTTTGCCTTAGTCGTTTTGGGGACGGTGGCAAGATTGTGTAAGTTGCGTATTTGGACATTGATTCGAATTTTAAAGGATGAGTTGATTCTGGCATATTCTACCGCCAGCTCTGAAACGGTATTGCCACGAATTATTGAAAAAATGGAAGCTTATGGCGCGCCTAAAGCGATTACCAGTTTTGTGGTACCAACAGGTTATTCATTTAACCTGGATGGCTCTACGCTATATCAAAGTATTGCGGCCATATTTATTGCCCAGCTTTATGGGATTGAGCTGTCTATCGGGCAGGAAATTATTCTGGTACTGACCTTAATGGTGACGTCGAAAGGTATTGCCGGTGTTCCAGGCGTCTCTTTCGTGGTCTTGCTGGCAACATTAGGCAGTGTGGGTATTCCGTTGGAAGGTTTAGCCTTTATTGCGGGTGTGGACCGTATTCTGGATATGGCGCGCACCGCACTGAACGTGGTGGGGAATGCGTTAGCTGTGCTGGTTATTGCCAAGTGGGAAAATCAGTTTGATCATGAAAAAGCCAAAGCATATGAGAAAGCATTGTTTGCCCCGAAACAAATACCGGTAAATCAAGGCTAATATTCTTGGTTTTTAGCGCTAGCGGCTGGTATCGTTGAGTCCCCTGTCAGAGAGATATTGACAGGGGATTTTTATGGGTATTTATCATCAATAATATGCCAAGAGAATCACTCATTCTTTGCAGTTATTACGCATTGAGTCCTAAGCGATATGACCAGTGAATAAGTTCGGCAACTTTGTGCACATCCAGTTTTTTCATCATATTAAGACGATGGGTCTCAACGGTTTTCTGGCTGATGGAAAGGCGGTCGGCGATAATTCGGTTACAGGAACCTTCGGTGATCAGTTTTAGAATCTGCCGCTCCCGTGGGGTCAAAACCGGTTGGTTCGTTTCGGCGCTTTGTGCCAGCTTGTTTACCAACGCGCTATTGAGTGCCGGGTCAATATAGCGCCTACCAGCTGCGACAGTTTGAATCGCTGCCATTAGAACCTGCTGCGGGCTTTTCTTTAGAACATAACCCAGTGCACCACTGTTTAACGTTCTGCTGGCGTGATGTTCCTCATGGCGGGCCGTCAATGCCAAGATCTTCATCGTCGGCCAGCGGCGAAGAAGTTGAATAATAACGTCAAGGCCATCCATTCCGGGTAGACCTAAATCTATAATCGCAACGTCCGGTTCAGTTTTACGACATAAGTTGTATACATCCAGTCCATTATCCGCCTGACCTACAATCTGATAACGCGGATATGCAACGAGCATATTCTTAATACCGTTAATAATAAGCTCATGATCGTCGACGATCAGTAATTTCGTATTCATAAAGTTATTCCCTTTACCTGATGATTGAAATGGGGTCGCGAGGACTCCGTGGTTGAAACTGCAAATGAATTATCTCGTCGAGGCGAGTGATATCGTGTTGTGTAATCGTTTCCTGAGCTTCGATCGCTATTTCCAATTGAATAACGGCGTCTTGTAATTCAATTAACCCTGCTTGCCCGGCACAACCTTTTAAAGTGTGAAGCCGCAGCGATAAGGTAGGAATATGGGCGAGAGACTCTTTTGCCTGCTGTACTAATATTTGTAGTGATTGTAATACTCTCAGCCGAAGTGAGTCGTCATTCAAATTCAATAATGGTGTAGGGATGGAAACGTGGGGGACGAGGTCAATGCCGCGCTCGAGCTGAAATTGCGCGGCCATATCCAGTACTTCCGCCAGTTGATAAAAAGTAACGGGTTTAGAGAGATAATGATTCATCCCCGCCTGATAGGCCCTTATTTTTTCGTCAGGATTGGTATTCGCACTCAGTGCCGTGATCATGCAACGATTATCCCGGTTAATCGCATCATCACGCCAATACCGGGTTGTTATCAACCCATCCATGACCGGCATTCGAATATCCATCAGCACCAGATCAAAACGCTGAGTTTGGCCAATACGCAATGCCACTTCGCCGTTTTCTGCCAAAATAACCTGATGCCCCAGTTGCCGTAGCATCATGCCAGTAATATCACGATTGGTTTCAGCATCATCAACTAACAAGATGGTCATATGCCAAGGTTGTAGTGGGAGGTTTTGTTGTATTTCTTGCTGATACGGGGCAGGTTGATTCCTACTGTTCAGATACTGTTTAACTTTGGCATATAAGCGGCCAGGTAGGTAATTCAACTCGTTATCGGCGAAGGGCCCCGATTGCGTATACCCTGACGTATCATTGTCGGGTAGGCAGGTAATACCCCAGGCAGATAATTGATTGTGTAATGACGGTGGTGCATATAATTCACCCTCTAAAGGCTTTACTGGCGTCAACTCACTGAATGGTAGAATCAATGAGAAGCGGCTGCCATGCCCTGGCAAGCTGAAGAGCGTAATATGCCCTCCCATCATCCTTGTTAGATTATCTGCAATAGTTAACCCCAGACCGGTTCCCTGTCCATGCTCACGGGTCTGGACAAAGGGGCAGAATATCTTCTGTTGATGCTGTAAATCAATGCCACAGCCGGTATCTTCAACGGTGAAGCAGAGCTGTTTACCCTTAAGCCCAACATCGAGATGAATATGACCCTGCTGCGTAAATTTAACTGCATTGCCTAATAAGTTAATCAGAATCTGTTTTAGGCGTTGATTGTCGAGTTCAAGTTCAAGTGGAACGTCTGAGCTAACATAAGTGGCCAGAATGATTGGTTTACTTAAGGCTTGGCTATGTATTGTTAACATCGCCTGATCCAGTAAAGGGAGTAAGGCAGTTCTCTCCTGAGACAACGTCATTTGGCCCGATTCAATACGTGAAAAATCCAAAAGATTGTTGATTATTGCGAGTAAAGAATGGGAGCACTGACGAGCCGTCTCTGCCAACCGAGATTGCTCGGAGGTCAGCGTTGTATTTTGCAATAATTCGACAGCGCCTAAAGCCCCATTTAGTGGGGTTCGAATTTCATGGCTTATTGTGGTTAGATGCGTGCTCTTGCGGTGATTGGCTTGCTCGGCGGCTTGTTTTGACTTTGCCAGTGCCTGTGTGCGTTCCTTTACTTTCATGTCCAGCGTGTCGTATTGCTCATTCAACGTATCCAGCAACTTGTTGTAAGCCCGAGCAATTTGCCCTAACTCATCCATGCGTTTAATCGGTAAACGTGGCTCCATTGCTTGCGGACCGGTAGCACCAATAATATTGACGAAGTTCCATAAGGGAATTGCCAGATAATATCGCAGTAATAAAGAAAGCACTAACGTGAGTAACAACAAAATAGCCAGTGCAAATGGGAGTTGATGCAAGGCAGGCTTTGCCGCTTCCCAGGCAAAACCTACTCGTGGGTAAATAACTAACTGTTGCCAACCAGGGCCTTTTAACTGGGTTCTTAATACCAGATAATCAGGTGTTTGTTGCCAGCCGTCATGTAAATGACGGTTTTTTAGTTGGCGAATAATTTCATGTAACTGATTTGACGGTATATTCTTTTGAGATATGGGGAGCAACTCGCCATTTTTATCCAGCCATAAATTAATATCTCGCTGTTCTACCGGTTGATTATCAGTCACTAATTCATTCAGTTTTAATGAAAATCCGGCCAATGAGCCAGACTGGTCACATACAGCGACGGAAACATGCCAACCACTTTGCGTGCTATAAGTTGGCATACCCCAGAAAATATTGTCATGGGTAGGGAATATTGGCAGTAAAAGTAATTCCTTACGTCGCTGATACAAATAGTCTCTTGATACCATTTGTGGTCGAAATATGGTAATGCCTCCCTTTCTTTTAATCGTAAAACTATCGAGATAATAAGTCTGACCAGAAGTACCGTAAGCCTGAGTGATTTGAAGATCATGTTTAGATTGGATGGCATTACACATTCCTGAATTAAAAGGAACATTGTTACCCATATCATCGTTTGTACGAACCAGGGGCAATCGCCAGGTCGGGGGGGAATTTGTCTGGCGGCTGATCAGCGCGGCCGCATCACGTTCGGCCCCCTCAAATTGGTAATTACTTAAATCTGCACGTAGTGATGCCATATGGGTTAATTCATTCACCAATCGCAGACGCGTATCCTCATATGAAAAAAATGCGGTAGCAGCAATTGAAATTAGCCAAATGGCAATTGATGTAATGCTCAGTAATAGTGTCAATCGAGTGACGAGTGATGATGTATTTTTCATAATGTCACCTGACTTTTTTTTAAGTACGCCACAGTCACAATTTGATATCAAGATTTACACTGATTTCATTACTACTTGTTATAGATTCATTTAGTTCTGTAAAAAGAGTAAATCAGTATTTTACCTTATAGCGAATACTTAATTACGGAGGATAATCCAATCGAGGTCTTGCTGGAGTCACCGTCGATGTTAGAAATATTGAAAATGCAGCCTTTAATCAGCAACATTGATCTATCTGATGCTCATATTGTGCATTTAACATTGCTGGGTATCCCAGCTAAAGCGATGGACTACCGCCATTCTATTTGTATTGGTGTTTTTTTTATAGAAAGAAAAATAATATCGGATACAGCTATTCGTTATATCACGCTTATGATGGTGGCACTTGAGGACACGCAGGACTTTGCTTTGCAGCTTAACGATGGTTATTGGTGGCTATGGGGACGATATACAATTGATAATAAAGAAACTCTCGACGATCGCCGCAAAGCGTTATCAATAAAATTAGAACAAATTCATGCTGTTATTCAACATCTTAATTCTTTAGTAACAACAATGAATTCATCTAAAACCAGCGTGTTAACCAAGCAGGGCAGGGACGCTAACAGGGTTATCTCATGAAAGAAATTGCTGGTTTGATGTTACTGCTTTTGGCGTCGCTGGCCCATGGGCAAGTTATTCCTTGGCAAGGAGATCCTTTCTTTATTTATAGCCGGGGTATGGCCGTATCTAATTTATTAAAAGATTTAGGGATGAATTATGGTATACCTGTAGTGGTTAGCCCGGAAATAAATGAACTCTTTAGCGGGAAAATTCGTGATAAAACGCCAGAAAAAATACTGTCTGAACTCGCAGGATTATATAATATTACCTGGTATTACGATGGTGAAATACTTTATTTTTACAAGACTCAATCCATTCGAAGGGAATTTATATCGCCAGATGGGCTGTCAGCAACCACTTTAATTAAATATCTACAACGCAGTGGCGTACCTGCGGGTAAAAACTGTGCAATAAAGACTATCTCTCATCTGGATGCCATTGAGGTGACCGGCGTACCTATCTGCATTGAACGTGTGACTACATTAAGTAAAATGCTTGCTTCGCAAGCCCGTAACCAAAACCAAAATAAAGAAACAGTGAAAGTCTTCCAGTTAAAATATGCCTCTGCAGCCGATTCTAATTATCAGTATCGTGATCAACAAGTTAAATTACCGGGTCTGGTCAGTGTGTTACGCGAGATGAGCAGTGGAAATAATTTACCTTTAGCTGGCGGAAAAGAGCAAGGGGACACTCATTCCAGCATGCCACTCTTCTCGGCGGATCCTCGACAAAATGCCATTATTATCCGTGATCGTCAGGTGAATATGCCGATCTACCGTAGCCTGATTGCACAGTTGGATCAGCGGCCAGTCCAAATAGAGATTTCGGTGACCATCATTGATGTTGATGCGGGGGATATCAGTCAGCTTGGTATCGATTGGTCAGCGTCCACTTCTATTGGTGGGGCAGGAATTTCATTTAATAGTGGTTCGGGTAAAAATGCTGCTGATGGATTCTCTACTGTAATTGGTGATACCGGAAACTTTATGGTTCGTTTAAATGCCTTACAAAAGAACTCGCGAGCCCGAGTTTTATCACGCCCTTCGGTTGTTACTCTTAATAATATTCAAGCTGTATTGGATAAAAACGTCACATTTTATACAAAACTACAAGGTGACAAAGTAGCAAAACTCGAATCAATCACTTCGGGTTCATTATTGCGTGTGACTCCGAGAATGATTGATGCTGACGGTGTGAAAGAGGTTCTGCTCAATCTTAATATTCAGGATGGCCAGCAACAGGCCCCTATTAGCAGCAGTGAGCCATTACCAGAAATACAAAATTCAGATATTTCGACTCAAGCAACATTGCGTGTCGGGCAAAGTCTACTCTTGGGGGGATTCATTCAAGACAAACAAATTGAATCACAAAATAAAATCCCCTTATTGGGTGACATTCCTCTATTAGGAGGGTTGTTTCGTAGTACTAATAAGCAATCTCACAGTGTTGTCAGATTATTTTTGATCAAAGCAGTGCCGGTTAACTCAGGGGAATAGTATGGCAGGACGATATAAACTTCGCCTGTTAAACGGTGAACTTAATGGGCGTGAACTGACATTACCTGAGGGTGAATTTACTCTGGGAGAGCAGCAGTGTGACGTTCTATTGCCATTACCTCAGGGGCAAATATTGACCTTAGTCATCAGCGAACATCAAATAATGATGCAGGTATCAGGGGATGTTTGGGTAAATGGTTTACGTCACGATTTACAGCAGACACTCCCCCTCAGACAGTCGATTGAAACTGCAGGATTGGCATTAGTTATCGGTGAGGAAGATGATGTTTTAAGTGGTATTAATATTACTCCCCGAACAACGTCGCGCTTATTACTGTGGCTGTCTATAGTGACACTGATACTCTTGTCATTGCTATCTATGTTTATATTTTGGTTTGCGCAGCAACCGACAACATTGTTGGCTTATCTGCCTGCCAATATATCGACACAATTATCCGAACGGTTGAGGCAACCGGCCTTACAGGGAATAAAGGAAGGTTGGTTAGCGGATGGTAGTGTTGTATTGAGTGGTCACTGCATATCATCTCCTGCCGTTGTCCAGTTGCAGAATTTTCTGGTTCTTAACCATACTGCATTTCGTAATCACTTAGTCTGTGATGACCATTTAATCACCAGTGTCAGCGATGTCTTACACCAATATGGCTATCAGGATATCGAGGTACGTACCGCTAAAGAACCGGGAAAAATCACTCTCCATGGTGCCATTGAAATGGGAGGGCAATGGTTAAAAGTTCAGGAAACCCTGGCAACAATCGCGGGGTTAAAGGGTTGGACCGTGGTTAATTCTCATGACGGGCAAATTCTGCAGTTAGTTGAGCGTTTAAAAGAACAGGGGTTATTAGGTTATCTCAGCATGGCGCAAAGTAATAAAGAAATCATTATCAGTGGCGTGCTATCGGCGGATCAGCAGCAGGAGTTGGCCAAGGTGCTGGCAAATTTAGCTCAGCAACAACCGGACTTCTTGGTGGTGAAATATCAGAATATCCCTACCTCGGATCAAACGGCTCAACTTCTGCCTGCTGCTATTGTCAGTTATGGCGGAAACAGTCATTCGGGATTTGTGCAACTGGTTAATGGGTTACGTTTGCAACAAGGAACGGTGCTGGAGAATGGTTACAAAGTTATCTTTATCGGGGAGCAAGGTATCTCACTATTGAAATCTAATCGTCTTATTCACATACCGATGAATTTTTAAAGGTTAGGAGATAAACCCATGCAGCATATTACTGAATTGGAGGACTGTATTAAGTATGATCCTGGCTCAATTCAACAGAAGCAAGAGTTGTTGGTAAAAGAAAAACGATTCATTGCCAATCAGTTGTCACTACAGCAAACCCCGGATAATTATAAAAAACTTAACGATATGATGTTAGCACTGACCAGTGCGGAACAAATAATCAATACACTTTCTGTTCGTTACGGAAATTAAAGATACGCTATCGTGATATTTTATGAAAATAATTGAGAGAATATAAAAGACTGATACTGATCAGTAATACAGAATAATGTTAAGTATTCGTCAAGAGATAAGGGCAAGAGATAAGGGGATCATATGAATGATAATGTTCCAATTCAGAATATGCTGGGGGACTTACACAGTCGTTATAGTAAACTACTGTCTGATCTAGAAAGGCTGAAGGGTTTCCAGCAAAAAATTGAATTACTGAAAGAACAAGCCAGAAATGATAATAAGGCGAGGGAGATGTTAACCCGTCTGGATGAAGCCTTCCCTAATGGTTTACATCAAGATAAAACTCAAATTATTACGTGTATTTCAAAAATGAAAATACAGTTTAAACAACTGGAGACGCAGCTAAAAAATATAAGTTCGGGTGGGCAATGTAGTTAATATCTTCCTGTAATATTATCTGTACCTTGAGTCAAGGAGTCGCTCTATGGTAACTAGCACTGACATGAATAAATTAGATAATTCTTCAGCACATATTGCTAAATATTCCAATAATACTATCGGTGTCTTTGATTCATCCAAAGTCGAAGATACGTTTAACAGACTGAATAGTATCCTTAGTGATGACATATTTAGCATGGGCCTCGATGTCTTATATGGGAGTCTCCAGGTACTGCAATCACTTGCTGATCAAGCCTTTCAAGCTATGAAGGCGCGTTCTAAATATGCGAATGAAACACAAGGAATGTCTAATCAGGTTGACTCTGTTATTGCAGAGGCGACGAAAGGTGATGATAAAACCAAAAAGTCATTGCCAGATTCAGTGATCAATTTTATGCGAGATAATGGTATTAGTGTTGATGGCATGAGTATTGATGAATATTTAAAGAAGAATGGACCAGAGCTGGATAAAGGGAAATTACAGGCAGTAAAATCAGCATTGGATAATGAGAAGAATCGCGTAACAGATACTATGACGCAGGATCAATTACAGTTACAGAAATACGTACAAAGTTATAACGTTACAGCCAGTAACATTAGTACATTGCAGACGGGTCTAAAAGATCTGTTGACCACCATTGCACGTAACTTCTGCTAACTCATTAGGGAATATTCCAGGTCTGGATTGTAAGAGCGGTGTGAGATGAATATTCAACCAAACAATGAAATTCTTAATTTTATGCAGCGTGGTGGCTCTCTGCGTATGTTGGCTAATATGTCAGAGCAAGACCTGGCGCTGTTATATGAATATAGCGTGCAACTTTGCCAGGGCGGAGAATATGACGGCGCGAAGAAACTGTTAAATCTGTTGATTCGTTTCGACCATTGGAATTTCGCTTATTGGCTAACATTAGGATCGTGTTATCAACAAACTGAGGATTTCCATCCGGCGATTTATTGCTTCAGCCGTGCCGGGCAAATTCAGCTGGATGATCCCCGCCCATCTTGTTATGCCGGTGAATGTTATTCCGCTTGTGGCAATGCTATTTATGCTGAAAAAGCTTTCCGTGCGGCATTGAATTGGTGCCATGTGCGCCCTGAGTTAATACAGGTTCGGCAACAAGCCGAACAGGGCCTGGCTCTATTATTGGAGGTGAGGCATGTCTAATAGCATTGTGCTTAACATGGATACTCAGACTGGCTGGGCCATAGCAGCAACAGATAAAAATGAGCCATTGGTACCGACAAAAATGCCTAACTGGCGGGCGATTGCTGGGTTGACTCCTATGGCAGATACGGATACGACGTCAGCCAGAGTGTCACAACAAGCAGCGCAAGGCGCATTGGATCGCTTGTTGGTTTCGTTACCCTTTTCAAGCCCAAAAGCCGGGGGGAGTAGCAGGCTTTCCCTTGAGCAACTGGGTAGCACCGACATACAGCTCATTATGTCAATGGTCGGTAACCTAAGCCTCGGGATTTTTTCTGATTTATGTAAGTCAATTCGTCAGCAAGTCGAACGGGCAACGGATGTGCAGATCTTCTTGCGTGATAAACGTGTCACGGAGTACCAGCAGCAGATTGATAAAGCGGTTGAACAGGCGGATAAAGCCCATAAAGCAGGTATTTTTAACGCGGTATTTGACTGGGTCATCGGTGCTGTCGAGGTAGTCTATGGGGCGTTGAAGGTCGCTGAAGGGGTGCTGACCGGTGATCCGGTCGCCATCACCTCAGGTATCACTTATTTAGCTGCGGGTACAGCAGGTTTGGTCAAGGCTGCGGCAGAAACAGCGATGCTGTTGGGGGCGTCAAAAGAAAAATGTCAGGAAGTGATTGATGTTGCTGGTAAAGTTCAGTTAGGTTGTGAATGTTTTGCTATGGCAATCGACCTGTTTCAGGCTGCCCGCGCGATTAATGCCGCTCGAGCGGTGAGTAAAGGAGCGGGTGAGGTGCTAAAAGCGGGTGGCGCTGAAGCGCTGACCGAAGCGATAAAGAGGCTCAGTAACAAAGAAGTGCAACTATTGACTGAACAGTTCGCCAAAAATACGTGTAAGCAGTTAGTTGAAACGGAAATGACCTTGGTGCGCAATATTACCCCGTCTTTTACCCATGCTGGAATTGAAAAACTGGTGGGCGATGTGACGAAAGATCTCATTAAGGTGGCAATTAATAAAGGCACCACCCTCACAGCAGAGCAATTTAGTCGTCAATGTAGCAAGAAAATAATGGAGAAGATGATCCAACAAATTATCAAAGACATTAGCCTCTCACCATTACGGCTACTCCAAATGGGCATCCAAGGGCTAGTGCAGATTAACTGTGGCCAGTTGGCTATTCAAAAAGCAGGTTTGCAAAAAGAAATTGAGGAGTTGATGCTTGACCAAGATTTTACTCAGTTTATGGATGAGTGGGTAGACCGGAATAAACAGCAGCAAATTAAACAACTGAAAAATATCGCCCAAAATGCACAGGATACAATAGAAAAATTAAACGATAACATTCATCAGAATGGTATGTTACAGGCGAAAATCGCGGGTTCATTAATATAGTGAGGCTATTATGAATATACCTATCAACCAGGAAATAAAAGTAAACGAGCAAGTCCCTCAGTCTGTCGATAATGGTGGGCGTGTGGATAATAATATCGGCAATATCATCAGTAATATTTCTGATGTTATTTTTCAAATGTCCGAGTTATTTAAAAAAATGCGTGATTTACTTAATACGTATAATCAGAAACAACAAACCTTGGGTTGGGATATCCAAGTGAGTTCAATGAAAAATAAGCGCGATGCGATCGCCAAAGTCGCTGATGGTGCCATCGCCAGTGGTGTCTGCGCGATAATTTCTGGGGTGGTTAGCGGCGTTGGTGCCGGAGTCGGCCTGAAGTTCGGTGAGATTGGCGGGCAGGGTGGTAAGGCTATCGGGGAACTGATTTCCGGTAGTGGTAGACTGGCAGAAGGCGATATGGCCCAAGATGCAGAATTATCCCGCATGCTCAGTGATTTACAGGGCAGTGGGGCGCAGTCTTATAATAAGAGTATCACCGAGTTAGAAAATAAAATACATGAAGCCAGGCAAAGTATGAACGATATTAATAATACTTTGCTCAACCTGAATAATCAGATTGCGATGGCCTCGAAATTCTGAATATGACACTTAACACGCAAAATGTTGCCCGATATTTACTCGGTAAAGGCTGTGTTACTAAAACAGCCTATTTTGAAAATAGCGCTATTCAATTAGGTAGTGAGTTTTTATTCAATAATTATCGAGTGATTTATCGCATTGAACACAGTGAATTAATCATTTGTTATTTGGGGACGATTTCTGATAAAAGTACAGCGGGGAATTTTTTGGCATTATTTAATTTCCTGTATCATTTAGGTGAAGATATTGCTGATATATCGACAGCCAGAATGTTAGTTATTAATAATGTTGCTAATCAGCCTTTGCAGTTGATACGCAACAAACTTATTCGAATATTAATAGCCAAAGGTGCCTTCAGTAAGAGTATTGATGGTAATGATTGGTTACTTTTTGATGTTAGTGCCAGAGAATAGAATAAGGGAGATAAAATGGGCGATTTTGCTATCGATGATTTTCAGTCTCTTTGTGCCAAGATAAATAGTGCACTAAATGAGAGGGATATTACGGGGCAACCAATGAGAGATTGTCAGCAATACATCGATCCGCAGGAAGTACAGACGCGATATGATCGCGGTTATCAAGCCTGGTTGGCAGATGATTATGTCGCTGCCACGGTCGACTTTAGCTGGCTTACTTTATATTGCCCATTAGAACCACGATTTCATTTAGCCTTGGCTGGAGCAATGCAAATGCAGCAAGAGTATGCTCTGGCGCTAAGTGCTTATGCCGCTGCGTTATTATTGGAGGCGAAGGATCCTGATCCTGTATACCAAATGGCGGTGTGTTTACACGCACTGGATAACGGTGCCGATGCTAGAGAAGCATTACAAACAGCCATTGAAATGAGTTATTTTAGTCCTGAATACGCCCCGACGGCTGAAAAAGCCAACCAATTATTGGATAGCATCTGAAACAAAAAATATAGTTTGTTTGAGCCATGTTTAAGGTGGGTAACTATGAGCCAAATAACTGCATCCCAAATAACTCAGTGTCCAGATGCGCTCTCCGAATCTGATCTAGCCAGAATAAATTTCCATCAGAAGCTTGAAAGTGAAAAGCCTATTCTCTGTATTCCTGCCAAGCTTATTGATGAATTTAAAAATAAAATAATTGAAGATACAAAAGTAGACGTTAATAAATTAGGCGATACTCAAGAAGGTGAACTGGATGAATTAAAAAATGCCAGCGTTAAGTTAGCCAAGAAACAATTTTTCATCAATGTTATTGAATCGATTATTTCGTTAACCTCGTTTGTTGTCGGTGTTGGACTCAGCGTTTGTAGTGGTGGCGTAGCAACGCCTGTTGCTGTTCTGGCAGGCTTAAATCTTATGCTATCACTGTCTAATTTGGCCTGTGCCTACCATAACTGGAATTGTGCCAGTAAAAATAAAGAAACATTGACAATGGGCAGTGATGCAATACAGCAAGCGGTTTTTATGTTGGCTAAATATTGTCAAGCTTCACCTACGAATGCTAAAAAAATAGCTCGTTTCACAGCGTATTTTATCAAAGCAGGAATTGTGGTTTCTCTGGGTATGATTGGGGGGGTTGTTCATCCGGTGGTTAATAATAGTTTATGCTTACTCGCCAAGAATTATGCCCCAATATTGACGTCCATAATGAGTGTTGTCGCCGCAGGGGCCTTAGGGACCTGGATTAATCATGACAAAGATGAAAAGGATGCAGTCATAGCAAAGTTAGTCACAAATGAAAAAAAGACGGTCGAACAATTAGCTGAGCTTAACGGAGGGCTGAAGATGTTAGCCGCATTTGAAACATTCATAAAACTTTCTGAAGAGAATCAATCGCAATCTTATTAATTAGGTTTAAGGTCTAAGCCGGATATCCCTCCAGGGTATTACTTGTCAATATTGCATCAGGATAGTGACACCCTAAGGGATATGATGAAATCAATACAGTTTATTTTATTTCGGCAAGAAGGAACATTACGTAGCAATGGGGAGTGTCATACTGTGCCAGCAGGGCATTTGGTGGTTACCAATGAACTGGCCAGCGTCTCTTCTTTCTCACAGAGTTCTTTTATTTCAATACTGTGTCATTCAATAGATCTTTTACCTATATATCAGGATCTGGCCAGTAAAATGGTGCAATCGAATAGATCCGGCTTGCCCCATAAGGTGCCTGAACGCTACAAAGTATTGCCAGCAAGTGACGATATTATTCATGCTACAGAACAGTTAATTAATATTGAGCGTACAGCATCATTACGTTTTCTTTATTTTTATTGTCTGGGTTTAGATCTGACTTATTTCTCCAGATTATTAGAGTCAGTTGTCGGCACCAATAATGAGTTATTAGAATTCTTTGAGAAAAACCGCCTTAATCCATGGACAGTTTCACGCTATGCCGATGAGTTAGGTATTTCGGCCCGTAAATTGAATTTTCTATTTTACGAAAAATTCGGTATGTCGGCTAAACAATGGTTACTGGATCAACGCTTGAAAAAAGGCTGCGAGTTACTGTTGTCCACCCGATTGCGAGTGGCAGATATTGCGATGGAGTGTGGTTTTAGTAATCACGCTCATTTCTCTGATAGTTTTCGTCGCCGTTTTCAGCAGTGCCCCTCACATATGCGGTCGCTGATGGAATAGGGAGTTCTGATGGATATAAATGCGTTAATTAATGAGCTAACGCACAGCATTAACAAAATAGGTCAGGATTTTCAAAGCCAGATGGCTTCCGGCAATCCCTCGGATCCCGAGCATATGCTGAAAATGCAATTTGCTATGCAGCAGTATTCGTCTTACATCAATTTTAGCAGCGCTTTGATGAAGAATATTAAAGATATGACCAGCGGGATTATCGCAAAAATATGATCTTACTTTCAGCGCCTTGTCGCCAATTGGTGGTCGAAGCCGCCTTGGCAGGGGTGAACCACAGTTTGCTGGTTGAGGCTCGTCATATTCTTAACGTGTTACCTCAACTTATACCGGGCTCACAGGTACGTCTGATTTGTGAGGCTATGTTGCGCTTCGGTCTTAATGACCAAAATGAAGCTCTGGCATTATTGGCAGCGTCCGCCTCCGAAGAGGCTCAGGCCATGCTGATTTTGCTGCAACAAGGGGCCGCTTCCCCTGATGAAAAAGTAAAACCGACGCCGTATAAGCAGGTTTATTAACAGGAGATAGTTACGTGGATATTAGTGCCATTCGAGCTGCGGCAACGCTGAGTTCACCACTTCAACACGCTGCCAACGACCCACAACACATTGCCAAATTTACTCAGTTAATGCAGCAGGTCGAACCGGCCACGCCAATGATGACACCTGATCAATTGCTGGTCATGCAGTCTCAATGGATGCACGCCACGTTAGCGGTAGACTTAACGGCTAAAGTGGCCGGTGTCGTAGGGCAAAACATCAATAAACTGGTCAATATGCAATGAAACAGATGCGGCGCACGGCATTGCTATTACTGGTGGTGGTGTCCCTTTCTGGCTGCGGTATCGCGTTATATAGCGGGCTTTCCGAAGGAGAAGCCAACCAGATGCTAGCGTTGCTGATGTTGCACCAAATTAAAGCGGAGAAGCAGTCTGAAAAGGGCGGGACAGTCGGGCTGAGCGTCGATAAAAGTCAGTTTATTAACGCGGTTGAACTGCTACGACAAAATGGCTTTCCTCGTCAACGATTTGTCACGGTGGATGAGTTATTTCCATCGAACCAGTTAGTGACATCGCCTGGGCAAGAACAGATCAAAATGGTCTATTTGAAAGAACAGCAGTTGGAAAGCATGCTGAGTCATATGGATGGGGTGATCCATGCCGATGTCACCATCGCCATGCCCGCACCCACCGACGGTAAGAGCAGTGTTCCCCATGCTGCTTCGGTATTTATCAAGTATTCACCCGAGGTCAACTTGCAGAGCTATCAACCGCAAATCAAGAATCTGATCCGCGATGGTATCCCCGGTATTGATTACTCGCAAATTAGCGTGGTGATGCAGCCTGCCAACTATCGTTTCAGTGCCACAGCGTCACAGCAACAAACGGGGGCGGAAATGAGCCTGCAATGGTTGTTACGCCATGCCGGTACGATACAAATAGCGGTGGGCGGGGTGTTGGTCTTGTTGGCCGGGTTATCGATGGCCGGTTTGTTGCGTTATTTGCGCCGCTAAGTGGCTGGTGGAGGGGAACAGGATGATATTACCGTTAACCGCTGATATCCGGTATTTGCATCAGTTAGCCTGGCGGCCAGCGCAATTCGCCCATCCTTTATGGTTGGCTGCGGTTGGCGTCAAAGCCGAAAATTACTGTTATGGTCGCAGTAAAGTGCTGGATATAGCCTTGAATAACAGACTGATCCAGAAGCGAAAGTTTCCACAGCAAGCGCTGCCATCGGTGTTAAGCCAGCAACAACAATACCAAATGGCGGGATATCAACGTTTATCGTCCCTCTGCCTGGCCTTGGGGTTGGTCCATTTGCAATGTGATGATTATCTGCGACTGCGCCATTATCGGCAGGTACTTTTACCGCAATTGAATGAGGGAGATATTCAGCAACTGATGGGGATGGGGTTTCGCGGTCAGCTTCCGCCTGGATTAAGCCCACAGCAGCTGTACGGAACCGCTTTACGTTTGGGACAGAGTCTGGCACATCAAATTCGTCATGGCTGTGTGGTCTGGCGCGCAAACTCTATTTTGTTACCTCCTCAGCCGCGCGCGTTATCTCTGCCCCAAGCGTTATCTATTTCGGCTGACCGTTGGTTAACTCGATTGGAGCGATTATTGTGAATCCCTTTTATATCAGGGTGAAAAAACTCGATTTTTCACTTCCAGCAGGCGGTGTTATCCCGGCAGCTCAGTTGCAGGAAATCGCGTCGATACGGGATATTTTGTCTGATGCCAGCGTGCGGGCGGCAGAGATTGTGCAAGCCGCAGACGCTGATAGGGGGTTGCTATTGGCTCAGGCACAGCAACAGGCAGACAGGATTATCCCTCTGGCCCGTAATCAAATGGAAACCGAGGTGTTGGCGCAGCATGTCCGTTGGTTAGTGGCGGCGGATCGATGGGAGTCATCGCTGATTACTCACGCCCGTCAGCATATCCTGACGGCGATGGCATCGGTAGTAACCACTTGGGCTGGGCAGCAATCGGTAGATCAGATTTTGATTCATCGGCTAGGGGCGAAGGTGGAGAGCATGGCGCAGCAAGATAACGTGGTTTTACGGGTTCATCCGCAGCATCTTCCTGCGGTGATATCGGCTCTGGGGACCCGAGTGCAGTGTGTGGGCGACGAGAGTCTGGCCGAAGATCAGGCGCAATTAGGTTCGCCGATGCTGCTACTGAGCCTTTCCCTTCGCCGCCATTTATCGCAACTGGTGCTTTGGTTACAACAGTCGCCGCCATCCTTGCCCCATCAGGCATCGGACACATGATAAATACTCATCATGTGTCCGATGCCGTCGCGGTCCACGGCTCCCCTTTGGAGGGCGCCAAGTCGCACGGCGAAATACTCCCCGCGCATTCAGTGATGGAGCTGGCCAGTATGGAGTTGGCTGAAGTCAGGCAAACTGCGCTGGAAGAGACAATGGAAGGGATCGGGCTGAGCCTCGGGTCACGATTGAAAGATCAAAAGTCTGTTGAAGCCGAGGAGCGTAATCTGCGCCGCCAGCAGCTCTTGGTAACCTTAGTGGCACAGCTATCCGATGGCGCTGACACCCTATTACAGCAAAATATCCCGTTTGACATGGATATTGCTTTGCTTGCCAGCCAGCTCCGTCAGGGGCGGTTATCGGCAGGGCAGCAAATAGTGCTATTGGCTACCATGTTGGCCCACTGCAAAGATAATCCGTTACGTCGCCGCAGCTTATCGCAATTACTTGGCCCGTTACTTGAACGTAATGGCTGGGAAGTCGAGCTATTTGGTTTGTTGGCGCTGGGTACCGAGAAAAGCCGTGAGCTGGGAGCCGTCAAACAGTTATTTCAGCAAAGTATTCATCAAGGTGAGTTGTCGGTAGCGGAGTGGTTTACCCAGGTTAGCCGCTGGCCACAGCGCCAGCAACGTGTCCGCGTTTTGATGCGGGCGTTGGCGTTTGATTTATCCTGTCAGCCGCCCCCTAAATATGGTGAGCGTTTGGCCGCCACACTCTATCAATTGCGCCGCTTGTTAATGTTTCTGGGGCTGGAAGATCATTGTCACCGCATGGGGACTGCCTGTGGAGTATCCGGCGATGCGATTCTAAGCGAAGTCCTGGCGGTGGTCGGTCAGCCCTGGTTGTTCAGTAGCTGGTTACAGCCACGGATTGAAGCGATTTCAGGTGGCGGCACTACAGAATATCGGGAGGTTATTCGTCGATTTTATGAGCTGTTCAAGTTTATGCCGGTAGAGTGTTTCAATGATCGGGAGCAGCAAGAGCAAATTTTGACGGTATTGCTGGAGATATGATGTGACGACTCAGGCTAACACCCGATAGCCCGTATATCGCTGACTGCTTATTCTCTTAATAAATCATATTTAATTTGTATCAATGGGGTATTGGCTATGGACATGGATTTAGTCGTTACCCGGAATCTACAGCTATTTATCCGTATGGCCGAACTCCCTTGTGCGGGAATAACGTCTCGTATGCAGTGGCAGCTAGATCAGCGGGTGGTGTTGCTTGAGTGGCGAGCCTCAAGGCTGCTACTGACCTGCGGTTTACAGCATCAGTCCTCACCGTATCAGCCTTCACAACATCAGCCTTCACAACATCAGCGCTATACCAGTGATGATCTGCTGCGGCTCCAGCAATGCTGGCGATTGGAGCAATTTAATGGCGTGCCGCAGCGTATCTACTTACTGAAGATGGGCATTATGGTCAGTTGCTCGGCACCTGAGTTATCAGGTGCCGAATTTTGGTATCAGCTCTATCGGCAGCAGGGTGCTTTACTCCGGCGCTTGCCGGGAGAATGCCGATGAAGGGATCGGTATTGATGCGTGGTTTGATGATGATAACCGCGCGGCAGGATGTTTTCTTAGCCATCATGCTGCTGGTGGCGATCTTTATGATGATTTTGCCCCTTCCCACGGTACTGGTGGACGTGCTGATTGCGGTCAATCTGGCCTTCTCCGTCATCTTATTAATGATCTCTATTTATCTGCGTGATCCGCTCGAATTCTCGGTCTTCCCGTCGTTATTACTGATCACCACGCTTTACCGGTTGGCACTGACCATCAGTACCACGCGCCTGGTGCTGTTACAGCATGATGCCGGTGAGATTGTCGAAGCATTCGGTCAGTTTGTGGTGGGGGGCAATCTGGCTGTGGGGCTGATTATTTTTACGATTATTACCGTCGTTCAATTTATCGTGATTACCAAAGGCTCGGAGCGAGTGGCTGAAGTTAGCGCCCGTTTCTCACTGGATGCCATGCCGGGCAAGCAAATGAGTATTGATGGCGATATGCGTGCTGGCGTCATCGACTCTGCCGAGGCCGGGCGGTTGCGGGAGCGGGTACAAAAAGAAAGTCGCTTGTTTGGTGCCATGGACGGGGCGATGAAGTTCGTTAAAGGAGATGCTATTGCCGGGATTATTGTCATTCTGGTGAATATTATTGGCGGCGTCACTATTGGCATGCTGCAACATAATATGTCAGCCGAGCAGGCGATGGTGACCTACGCGGTGCTCTCTGTCGGGGATGGTTTGTGCGCTCAAATCCCGTCATTACTTATCTCGATTACCGCAGGGATCATTGTTACCCGCGTTCCCGGTAGCGATAAACAGAGTCTGGCTAAAGACCTGGCTGTTCAGGTGGGGCGTCAACCCGATGCTTTGTGGCTAGCGGCGGCCATCCTGACGGTTTTTGCTTTGCTGCCGGGTTTTCCGTTCCTGATTTTTATCACACTAGCGATACTGGTGGCGACCCCAGCCTTGTTGTTTTATCGCACAGGGCGGTCAACGCAGTCCGGCGATGGCGCTAATAACGTCAGCGATAACCGTATTTCTTCGGCTAACACCATGACCCCAGGTGCCGTACCCTTGATGTTGTATTGTGCGCCCAATTTGCATTACCCCCATTTAGGGCGGGAAATAGACGGCTTGCGTTGGCGCTGGTTTGAACACCTTGGCGTGCCATTGCCGGAGGTGGTGATCCGCAGCTCCGCGGCATTGGCTGAGAATACCTTATCTATCCGGGTCTATCAGGAGCAAGTGCTGGAATTAACCTTGCCGCCAGATGAGCTATTACTGACTCAGCCCAGTACTCAATTAGAGACCCGCAGCCAAATTCTGGGCCCCAAAATGGGCACTTTCGAATGGTTGGCCGCAGAACAGGGCAGCCATGCCAGTACTTTGGGTATCCCGTATGCACAGGGGCATCAACGTATTATTTATTGTCTGACGCGGGTACTTGAGCGGCATACGGCGGAGTTTATTGGCGTACAGGAAACCCGTTATCTGATGGATGCGATGGAAGGCCGCTACGGGGAGTTAGTCAAAGAGCTACAGCGCCAGATGCCGGTAGGAAAAGTGGCTGAAATATTGCAACGGTTGGTGGAAGAGGATGTGTCTATCCGTGATTTACGCACCATTTTCGGCGCGCTGGTGGCGTGGGCGCCCAAAGAGAAAGACAGTGTGATGTTGACTGAATATGTCCGTATCGCTTTGCGCCGCCACGTGTGTCATCGGTTCAGTAAAAACAAAGCCTGGTTACCGGTATTACGCTTGGGAGAAGGGGCAGAAAACCTGATCCGGGAGTCTATTCGTCAAACCTCGGCAGGCACTTACTCTGCACTGGGAGATAAACACTCGCGCCTGATCCTCGGCAAAATAAAAATCGCCTTTGCTGAAAACAGTGACGCGGTATTACTGACGTCCATCGATGTTCGTCGTTTTCTCCGCAAAATTGTTGAGCGGGATATTTTCGCGCTGCCAGTGCTTTCCTGGCAAGAGCTGGGCGATGAGATGAACATCAAAGTGGCTGGTACGATTGAGCTTATCGGAGACGAACTTGATGAAGCTGCCTGATCTCCCAAAACTCAACCCTCAGTTGCCCCCACAATGGCTGTTATCGTCCTCCCCGCCGGAGGGCATGGAATATCACGGCCCGATACTGGATGTTGGCCCAACCTTGTTACGCGCCAATTTACCCGGCGTAGCGCTGGGGGAATTATGTCGTATCGATTCCGCGGGCATGCTGGCGGAAGTGGTCGCCATTGAGCAGCAAACGGCGTTGTTATCACCGTTCGCCGCTTCGACGGGGTTACGCTGTGGGCAGTGGGTATCCCCGCTGGGGCATACACACCGCGTCAGAGTCGGGTCTGATTTAGTTGGGCGGGTTTTGGATGGCTTGGGGGTTCCCCTGGATGGTGGCCCACCACTGACGGGATATTGGCGTGAACTGGATAGCTCACCGCCAGATCCGTTAACCCGCCAGCCAGTACATCAAATCCTGACCACCGGTATTCGCGCGCTGGATGGCCTATTGAGTTGTGGCGAAGGGCAGCGAATCGGTATTTTTGCGGCGGCGGGGGTTGGGAAAAGTACCTTGCTCAGTATGCTTTGCGCTGGCAGTCGCGCTGATGTGATGGTGCTGGCCCTGATTGGGGAGCGTGGCCGTGAAGTGCGGGAGTTTCTTGAGCAAGTGCTAACCCCTGAGGCCCGTGCCCGTACTGTGGTGGTGGTGGCAACCTCTGATCGCCCGGCGTTGGAACGGCTAAAGGGCCTTTATACCGCCACGACCGTGGCGGAATACTTCCGAGAACGTGGGCAGAAAGTGTTGTTAATGGCGGATTCGCTGACCCGCTATGCCAGGGCTGCCCGCGAGATTGGTCTGGCGGCAGGAGAGTTGCCTGCGGCGGGCAGCTTTCCACCCAGTGTTTTTGCCGCGTTACCCCGGCTATTAGAGCGGGCAGGCAACAGTGAGTGTGGCAGCATCACCGCTTTTTATACCGTGCTGGTGGAGGGGGATGACATGAATGAGCCGGTGGCCGATGAGGTGCGTTCCCTGTTGGATGGGCACATTGTTCTTTCGCGTCGGCTGGCCGGGGCCGGCCACTATCCGGCCATTGATATTGCCGCCAGTATCAGCCGTATCATGCCGCAAATCGTCAGCGCAGAGCATCTGGCACAGGCACAGAAACTACGCCAACTACAAGCCTGCTATCAGGAGATCGAATTGCTGGTGCGAGTGGGTGAATATCAGGCAGGGCAAGACTTGCAAGCCGATGAAGCATTGCAACGTTATCCGGCAATTTGCGCCTTCTTACAACAAGAGAATGCATTATCGTGCCATTCCGATGCCGCCAGCCTCAACAGCACCTTGGCGCAGCTCACGCAGGCCATCGGTTGAACCGCCCACCGTGGGATATTTTGCCGCGCCTGCTGGCACTGCGGCAAGGCAAAGAGCGCCGACTACGCCAGCATTTGGTGTTTCTGAAACAGGAATATCAGCAGCGCGAGCAACAATTGGCAAACTGCCATATCGAACGCCATCAGTTATGTCAGCAGCTACAACAACTGGCACAGTGGCGTGGTCAGCTGATCCCGGTAGAGGCGGATGAGCAGAGAGTTTTACAACATGAGGTATATCAGGCAGAGCGGCGGCAGCAAAAGTTAATTAGTGAGTTGCTGGCACTGGGGCAGCAGCAACGGGCAGCTATTGAGGGGCAACAGGCACTGTTACGGCGTAATCAGCGTGAACAAGAGAAATTAGGGATATTAATAAAAGATGAGTCGAATGGATATTGAAGGCACGCTAGCACTGCTAAGTGATCGCTATTTTGGTGGCGGGCAGCCGTCGAGTGTCGGTAATGAGAAGCAAAAACAGCAATTCGCCCGTTATCTTCCCCCGCGTTTACTGTCGATGCAGGATATGCCCGATGCTATTGCCACGGCACAAGGCCATAACCTGATGCAGGCTGAATATTGCATCGTGAGCGGCCCGTTATGCGGGACCCGCATCAGTGTCAGCTTGGCTATTCACGGCTTGAATATTGTACTCAGTCACACCGAGGATGAATTAATTAAACGGTTACAACGTATGCAGGCACGCTGGCAGCGGCAACTGCAACAATTAGGTTTCCCCTGCTTGTTGGAGGTCACCCATGCTGGGGAGTCTGACGGCTGAATTACGCCAACTCAGCGCCATGATAGGTAATGGACGGCAAGCTAGCGGAGTCTCCGCCACACTGATGCAGGCTGAGGGGGAAGGGGTATATCTGCCGCTGCATTATGCCGGACAGGCATGTGGCCTATGGCTATCCCGGCATTGCTGGCAGCACTGGCTAGCCTCCTCACTGGCCACTGACGATAACCATTTTCTGGCGACAGAATTGGTGGTAGCCATGGCCCATTGGGCGGTCAGCCCGCTGCTGATGCCGCTACCTGACTTGTTGATTGACAACACGGCTCCACGGGCGATGACATTGTTAAATCAATGGGCGGTGATGCTGACTTTCGAACTGGAAGGGCAGCAACTCAGTGGTGTGCTGTTTGATTGGCCGTGGGCATCATTGGCGGAAACCTTATCTCACTGGAAGAGTGAGGATAAGCCCTGCCAGCAAGAGTTCTGCTGGCAGGCTGGGTTGGTTGCTGGCTGGAGCCGTTTATCCCTACATCAGTTGCAACGAGTCAGGCCCGGTGATGGGGTACGGATAGTGGCTGCCGCTGAACTGGAACAAGGGAACTGCTGGCTATGGCCAATGGCATCAGCGCAGATTTATATCAAGTTGGAGGGGGGAAACAAAATGACAATTCAACATATTAATGACGATATTGACCAGTTGCTCGGACTGGATATGGCCACGGTTGCTAAAGCGCCGCAGGCCGTCGCGCTGGACAGCTTACCGCAGACGCTGGTGATGGAGATTGGCCGCCTGACGCTACCGCTGGGTGACATCAAACAATTAGCGGTTGGGCAAACACTGGATTGTCAAACCGCCTTCTACGGCGAGGTCAATATCCGGCTGCATGGGCAGCCCGTCGGCAGTGGCAGTTTATTGTGTTGTGATAATGAGTTAGTTGTTAGGATCGATCAATGGCACCTTACCCTGTAGCCCTACGGCCTTGAGGTTGCGGCGGTGTTAGCTGTAACACCAATGACTTTGGGTAAAAACAATAAGGTATAACATCATTCAGGTCATGACCTGATTCCAGATGGGGGCGGCTGGGGAAATACTGTAGGTATAATTTTCACCAAACAGGCCAGCCTTTTGCGGAACAGATTATGGAGTTACTGAATTCGTCTTCTCAATTGATTGTCCTGCTTTTCCTGCTGTCATTACTGCCCTTGCTGGTCGTTATGGGGACCTCATTCCTCAAGTTATCAATAGTTTTTTCATTGCTGCGCAATGCGCTGGGTGTTCAGCAGGTGCCACCCAATATCGCCATTTACGGACTGGCGTTAGTGTTAACTATTTTTATCATGGCCCCGGTTGGATTGGATGTGCATGCCCGCCTGCAAGATGAGCCGCTACCAAACGATATTGGTGCTTTGTTACAGCACATTGATGAACACGCCTTGGGGCCATACCGTGATTTTTTGCAACGCAATACTGATGCAGAGCAAGCGACTTTTTTTAACGATATCGTCCAAACCAAATGGCCTGAGCGCTACCGTAGCACCATAAAATCCAATTCACTGCTGATATTAATGCCCGCCTTTACCATTACCCAACTTACTGAAGCATTTAAAATCGGCCTATTGCTCTACTTGCCCTTCGTAGCGATCGATTTGATTGTTTCCAATATTTTGCTGGCAATGGGCATGATGATGGTGTCACCTATCACCATCTCACTTCCATTTAAATTATTGATATTTATATTGATTGATGGTTGGGGCTTGCTTTTAGACCAGTTGGTGGGGTCTTACTTATGAATCTTCACCACAGGGTATGGCAATGAGTAATGCCATTGTTATTCATTTAGCGACCCAATTACTGTGGATAGTGTTAATGCTATCGATGCCGGTGGTGGTGGTGGCATCAGTGGTCGGGCTGGTTGTCAGCTTGTTACAGGCGCTGACTCAAATACAAGATCAAACTTTACAGTTTTTGATCAAGTTGCTGGCAGTATCGGCAACCTTATTGATTACCTATCATTGGATGGGGGCGACATTGCTCAATTATACCCAGCAGAGTTTTTTACAAATCTCCAGTATGCGGTCCTGATATGCATGATGCTCTGTATTGGTTGGGCGCGCTAGGGCTGGCGATGATGCGCCCTTACGGTATGTTGCTGATATTGCCTCTGTTTACCGCCCGCAGTTTAGGCAGTAGCTTATTACGTAATGGTTTGGTTTTTGCCATTGCTCTGCCTGTCACCCCACTATTTTTCACCACGTCAGTGATAACTCAGTATAGCCTCACTGGGTGGTTTTGGCTGCTAGGGCTTGAGTTAATGATTGGGGTGATGATTGGCTTTGTCGCTGCATTACCGTTCTGGGCCATTGATATGGCTGGCTTCCTGATTGATACCTTACGCGGTGCCACCATGTCGACCTTGTTTAACCCCAGTATGGGTATGGAATCTTCTATTTTCGGCGTGTTATTTACCCAAATATTAACTGTGCTATTTTTGCTTTCCGGTGGGTTCAATTTGGTGCTGGCGGCACTGTATGGCTCTTATGACATGTTGCCCGCTGGCAGTGGGATCCAGCCTTCAACTGCGATGCTGCAATTCCTGAAAAGTGAATGGTTACTGATGCAGGAGCTCTGCCTGAGCTTTGCGCTTCCTGCGATGTTGGTGATGGTACTGGTTGATTTATCTTTAGGATTAATCAATCGTTCGGCACAACAACTGAATGTTTTCTTTCTGGCGATGCCGATTAAAAGCGCATTGGCCCTGCTCTTGCTGGTGATTAGCCTGCCTTATGCCCTGCATCACTATTTGGTCGGCATTAACCAGACTGAACAAAAGATAAACACGCTTATCCCACTGATAAATGGAGGGGCTGATGGGCGGTGAGAGCAGTGAAAAGAACGAAAAACCGACAGCTAAGCGCCTGAAGGAGGCACGAGAAAAAGGGCAGGTGATTAAAAGTGTTGAGATAACCTCCGGCGTTCAGTTGGTGGTGCTGGTGGTTTACTTTTTTCTGACCGGCGACACCTTAGTGCATCAGATCATCGCGCTGATCCGCAGTACAATGACTCAATTACAACAACCGCTGAACATGGCGCTGGCCCATATCGGCAGCGAGTGCGTGGCGGTAGTTATCCATATTATTGGGGTCTTGGGCGGGGCCCTGATTTTAGCCACTATCTTTGCCGGTATCGCGCAAGTCGGGTCGTTATTGGCCACTAAAGCTGTGGAGTTTAAAGGCGAGCACATCAACCCAATCAATAATGCCAAACAGCTTTTTTCACTGCGTAGCTTGTTTGAATTGGCTAAATCATTACTGAAAGTCGCGGTGCTCACCCTGATTTTTGGCTATTTATTGATGCGCTATGCCACCTCTTTTGGTTATTTGGCTTATTGCGGCAGCCGCTGCGCTATCCCAGTATTTGGCACATTTATGAGCTGGTTGTTGGGCGCGTTGGTGGCCTGTTATGTGGTGCTTTCGTTGATGGATTATGCTTTCCAGCGCTATAACACCATGAAACAACTGAAAATGTCTCATGAAGAGGTCAAACGGGAACATAAAGACAGCGATGGGGATCCCCAGATCAAGCAGAAGCGTCGCCAGTTACAGCGTGAAGTGCAAAGTGGTAGTTTTGCTAAAAATGTACAGCGTTCTACTGCGGTGGTGCGTAACCCGACCCATTTTGCGGTTTGCCTGTTTTATCACCCAGACGATGCGCCCCTCCCGGTGGTGATTGAGAAAGGCCATGGTGAGCGGGCCGCACTGATCGTTAAACTGGCGGAACAGCAGGGTATTCCTGTGGTGGAAAATATTGCACTCGCACGAGCATTACACCGCAATGTAAGTTGTGGCGATACCATACCCGAACAATTCTTCGAGCCGGTTGCCGTTATTTTGCGCCTGGCTTTAGCGCTGGATTATCAGCCGCAACAGAGTTGCGATCCTTGATAACAGCTATCCGCGCTATATCTATTATCTGATTCATTACGTCAAGATATGAATTTCGTTACCTTGCTGGGTAACGATAAACCGCCCATGGGTGATACCCTCCAGACGATAACGCAAGGTTTCACGCGGGGATCGTTAGTTTGCCACGGTTGTGGTTTTGCCTGGCGTGGCGACCGCGAGTGATACTCCCGCAGCACGAAGCCGTTTTAATATACTGAATAACAACGCGCTTTTGGTGTTACTTACCATACGTGGGCTGGGGACTAAACCGGTCACACTGAGCACAATACCGTCCGGGCTTAACTGGCTGAATTTCACCGACGGGGTTGGAGTATCGAGTATCGACTCATGTTCTTCATAAGCCTCTATCAATAGTGCTTGCGCCAATTCAACATCCAAATCCAGCGGGAAAGTCAGGGCAATAGTCACCACCCCTTGCGCGTTAGCCATGGTGGCATTACGCACATTCTGCGAGATGAGTTGTGAGTTCGGCACGATCACCGTTGAGCGGTCACTGAGCTGGATCTCGGTGGCGCGAACATTAATGCGGCGGATATCCCCCTCAACCCCACTGATACTGATCAAATCGCCGACTTTGACTGGTCGCTCAGTCAGCAAAATAATACCGGAAATAAAGTTTTTCACGATTTCCTGTAAACCAAAACCGATCCCCACCGACAGCGCACTGACAATCCAGGCTAATTTATTCCATTGGAGACCCAGTACCGATAAAGTCAGTAGGATCACCAGCACATAACCGATATTACTGAATAGTGTTACCGCGGAGGTTTTTATACCCGGATCCATCTGGGTTTTCGGTAGGAATTCATTATTCAACCAGCGCCGCGCCGTTTTTAGCACATACAGCCCGACCAGCAGACAAATAGCTGCATTAAACAAATTAGTGGGAACGATATTTAATTTTTCCAGCCCTTCACCACTCAAGAGCTCCATGGCTTTTTGCAGCAGTGAAATCGGGGTGGTAGAGCCAAAGGTTCCGTTGAGCAGGGCGACGACTGCCAGTAATATCAGTATCACTTTGCTGGTAGCGGATAATAACGTGGCGGCTTGGGCTAAATGGCGATCGTCAATATTTAACGATTGCTTAATCGCTTTACCGGCGCTACTGCTGGGGGAAAAGATACTTTCTGCTAAATCTACACAGAGATGGATCAGCAAATACAAACAGGCGATGACCAGACAACTCCATACCAGCTTGTAGCTTAAGAATTTTGCCAGTGCGATATAACCCACCAACAATGACAGTAATATTGCTATTGCTGTAACACCGATGGCGAAATGAATCAGTCCGGCGAGTGTGGAGTAAGCTTCCGGTTTTTCGCCATTAGCCACCAGATTCCGCCGTATCCGGTTGGCACGTAATGGAATAATCGCCGCAGTGAATGCCATCAACAGGGCGGATATGCCATTACCAAAAATGGCTCCTGATACGCTGATATTGATCATGTTGTTCATCTGATCAATAGCACCAAAAATCATGATACAACAGGCTAATAGGGGCGGGAACAATCTCAGTGATGCCGCCACTTCATCAGCAATGGCAGGTAAACGCCATGAGGGACGTTGATTAGATAAAAACGCCCGTCCAAGACCTGCGACTAATGCCGAGAAAAACATAAGCTGAACAAAAGCCTGTGCAAAATCTATTACCACCTGTGAGGCACCCGGCGTGCGGGTAAAGGTCTGCGTGATACATTGCGCCACCGTCACGGTAATTAGCACCGTATAAAGTGTGGTTGCCAAAGCCATAAAACTGCGGCGCAATGGGCCTTGAGGCAGGTATTTAGTGCAAAACCAGGCAGTCAGACCATCGAGAGATTTAAAGCCAAATATGCCGATAAACAGTGTCAACAGCAGGTACATCGCGGTGCCGAAACGCCATTCTGGTGCCCAGGCTGCACTCCAGGCATCGGCCAGCTCTTGGGTAAAATCTTTTAACCGGCGGTCATCTTCCGTATTGGGGTTGATGATTGGTGCCCAGAAATGAGTGCCCAAGATACTGCCAGAGTTTAAAGCGATTTGTGATTTCAGCGCAGTCCGCCGTAAAGCGATAATCTGGGTTGCCAAGTTTTCTGCGTTGGTTTTGATAGCCTGAGCTTGATCATATTGACCATCCAACTGAGCTTTGCGGGTATTTAATATCCGCCGTTGTTGGGCCACTACCGGGGTTTCTGCCAGACTACCGGCGGCAGGTAATGGACCTAAGACTTCTCGCTGTGTTTGCAGTTGTTCCCGCTTAGGCTTGAGATCGGCGAGCAGTATGTCCGCATCCCGCACCAGTGCTAATGCCGTTTCATTGAGCACACTTAGCTGATTATCGGTGGTACTGACAGAAACACTTTGTTTTAATTTATCTAACTGTTTTTGCAGGCTAATCAGTTGTACTGATACGGCAGGTTTTGCGGGGGTTTCACTGCTTTCAGACGCAGTGTCTGATGCTGTAGCGGTAAAGGTCACACCTGCTGTTGACACAAAAATCAGCGTCAGCAGCAGGCACAGCAGCAGAGAATATCGACGTGAAGCAAAGTACCCAATCTTTTTCATAAAACCGATCAGCCCGAAAGTGAGTGCCACGATTAATCCAATAATGAGTGTAGGTGTGGGGTTAAAGCCTGCCTGATTGGCCGCTATTGTGGCACACACTGCGTGTTAGTGAATATCTTACTCGGATAATTCTCTCCTCCCTCCTTACGACTTAAATAATAAGGATAATAATTGTCATTGAAATTAACATTATTATTCAATGGGTTGTGTGCGGTATTTATGGATCCACAATATGTGGCGCGCAGGCAGTGATATTTGCGATGCGGAAAGAGAAATGGATGCTGATTAATAACCATTTGTTTTATATGTTCTTTTTATGGAGAAGATCACTATGTTCTCGGCTTTTGTAATAAAGCGTTCTGTTGTTTTATGTTCGTTAGCTATATTGATTCCATTCGCTTCGGTTGCTGAAGATACGATAGAAGTTACCGCGAAAGCAGGTCATGAAGCCGATTTACCCACTTCGGGATACACGGCGAAAACCACCAAAGGAGCGACTAAAACTGATCAACCGTTGATTTTGACTGCACAGTCGGTTTCGGTGGTTACTCGCCAGCAGATGGATGACACAGAATGTGGCTACGGTTAACCAAGCGCTGAATTACACCCCTGGAGTATTCACTGGTTTTTCGGGTGGCGCTACCCGTTATGACACGGTTGCTTTACGGGATTTCCACGGCGGTGACGTGAACAATACCTTCCTCGATGGTCTGCGCTTACTCAGCGATGGCGGCAGTTTTAATGTGTTGCAGGTAGACCCGTGGTTCCTTGAGCGCATTGATGTGATCAAAGGCCCTTCTTCAGCGTTATATGGTCAGAGTATCCCCGGCGGCGTAGTGATGATGACATCCAGGCGCCCGCAGTTTACTTCTGAAGGCCATTTCCGCCTGACTGGCGGTAATAACAAGACCCAAGCGGCTGCATTTGATTATACCGATGCGATATCTGAACATTGGGCCTTTATCGTTGCCAGTATTCCAGCCCGGATTATTGGTTTGTAATTAGATAAACTCGGGATTGCAGTGCAGGTCGGCCGACATTGTGCTCAACCGTTAATGATATCATTTGGGGGGAGGAAACCGTCAGAATTGATGGAAAATATCGTCCAATGTCAGTGTAATAGGTTGGGGCATCGCCACTAAACCATCACTCAGAAACGATTATTGGCCCACCATCCTGGCGGACCACTGTAGGTTCCAATGGCATTCCCCTCCCTCAGCGCCAAAACGGCTGGCTGTAATCCCGCTTAATATCATCCTGGCTCAGGCCGATATCCTTCAATTGCTCTGAATTCAACCGCTCCAGTGTATGGATTGTTTGACGCCGTTCGTTCCATTGATGGCCATATCTGTATGTTTTTAGCCATAACCGAATAAAAATATTAGGACGATCTTTCGTTGTTGGTGTAGCCGACGAGCAGCATTCATCTATTTGATCTTCAATTATATTATTCATCATCGACTCCCCGTCAGTAGGTGAGTCATTAGAATGAAGCTTTGGCGAAAAACATTACAGATGCAAATTGGGATTATTATTTCCATACAGATATGCGATATATGAACTGAATGGTGCGAATTTACGCTATCTGTACCGGTCCTTATTCATTTATCAGGTGATATCAATGACGCGTTACCAACAACTGGCCGACATTCTTAGTCAACGGATTAAAGAAGGGTTGTATATCGCCGGTGAGCGGCTCCCTTCCGTCAGAGTCTTGAGTGACGAGCATGGGGTCAGTATCAGTACCGTACAGCAGGCTTATCGGCAACTGGAAGAGTGTCTGCTGATCGAGGCACGGGCGAAGTCGGGTTACTTCGTGCGTTGTCGTTCAAATCTGCCTGCGTTACCTGCGGTATGCAGCCATGCACAAAGACCGGTTGAGATATCGCAGTGGGAAAATACGCTGGCGTTTCTGACCAGAAGTGATCAGGAGAATGTTATCCATCTGGGAGGCGGCTCGCCTGACCTTTCCGGCCCAGGGCTTAAAATACTCAGCCGCCTGCTTAGCCGTATTAGCCTGCATCAAAGTGAGGAAGTGCTGGATTACGACAATATTTACGGCACACCGGTTTTGCGTGAGCAAATTGCTCGCCTGATGTTGGATAGCGGTAATCATCAATCGGCTGAAAATATTATTATTACCTCGGGTTGCCATGGTGCTCTGGCTATTGCTTTAGGCGCTGTTTGCCAACCCGGTGACATCGTGGCAATAGATTCACCCAGCTTTCATGGTGCGATGCAAACCCTGAAAGGAATGGGGATGAAAGTGATTGAAATCCCGACCGATCCCGTGGTGGGGATCAGTCTGGAAGCTTTAGAGATGGCATTAGACCAATGGCCGATTAAGGCGATTCAGCTCACGCCGACCTGCAATAATCCACTCGGCTACAATATGCCTGATGAGCGTAAAAAAGCGTTACTGACCCTGGCCCAACGTTATGACGTCGCGATTATTGAAGATGATGTATACGGTGCATTGGCTTATCAATATCCGCGTCCACCAACTATCGCTTCATTTGATGATGACGGGCGAGTGTTGCTATGCAGCTCCTTCTCTAAAACCGTGGCCCCCGGTTTGCGCATTGGCTGGATTGCGCCGGGGCGTTATTTAGATAAAGCGTTACACATGAAATATATTTCTGCCGGACGGGTGGCCTCGTTGCCGCAACTGGCGATGGCTGAGTTCATCAAGCAGGGGCATTACATGCAGCACTTGCGCCGGATGCGCCGCCAATATCAACGTAATCGGGACATTATGACTGGCTGGGTAATGAAGTATTTCCCTCCCAATACTTGCTTGAGTCGGCCGCAAGGCAGCTTTATGTTATGGGTCGAACTGCCTCATGGATTTGATAGTCTGCGCCTTAATCGCTGCTTGTTGCCGCTGGGGGTGCAAGTGGCTGCTGGTTTTATCAGTTCAGCTGCGGGGAAATTCCGCAATTGCCTGCGGCTGAGCTACAGCAAACCCATGACCGATGAAATTGAACGAGCGCTGCAAAAAGTCGGTAAGACGATTTATGAACTGCTGGCGGATGCTGAGTCGAAGGTGGTGTTAGAAAAGCAAAACCAGCCTTAGGCTGGCCATTATTGACGTAAATAAATCTGTGGCAGGGCGGCTTCCGGATGACGTGAAATACCCAGATCAGCTTGATACCAACGGGTCAGTGTCTCGGCATTGAGCACTTCCTCGGGTGTACCACATGCCACCAGTTCACCCTGTGCCAGCAGTAGAATACGATCAGCGTATAACGCCGCCAAATTCAAATCATGCAATACGCAACAGACTGCCAGCGGTTCCTGATCCGTCAATTGACGTAGTAGACGCAGCGTGTGTTGTTGGTGATACAAATCTAATGCGGAAGTGGGTTCGTCAAGGAACAGCCAGCGTGGTGTCGGCTCCGCTTGCCACAGTTGCGCCAGAACCCGTGCCAATTGCACCCGCTGTTGCTCACCGCCAGACAGTGCCCGGTAGTCGCGCTGAGCCAAAGATAAGCAATCTGTCTGTGCCATAACGTATTGTAGTGCCTGATTATTATTCGCCGTACCATAAGGTGCCCGGCCCATCTGGATCACTTCACTGACACTAAACGGAAAAGCCAGACTGCTGTATTGGCGCATAACCGCACGGGTGCGGGCCAATGCCTGCGGTTGCCAGCTATTGAGGTTTTTACCCAGCAACCGGCACTCGCCACCGGAGGGGGCAAGATAACCGGTTAACAACCGCAATAGGGTTGACTTCCCTGCGCCATTCGGCCCGATAATCGCCACCATTTCGCCGCTGGTAATTTGCAGCGAGACGTTATTAATTAACCTCTGGCCCTGCACATGGTAAGAAAGCTGATTAGCCTCTAATAACGCCGCAGGGGCTATTGCCATGTTAACTCCTGCTATATCAATCACTACGTTGCTCCCGCTGACGTAAAATCAGCCATAAAAAATAAGGGCCACCCAGCAGGCTGGTTATCAACCCGACCGGCATTTCAGCCGGTGCAACCAAGGTCCGGGCTAAGGTATCGGCGGTCAGTAACAGACACGCGCCGCCCAGTGCAGCACCGGGCAGTAACCACCGGTGATCAGAACCAATACGCATACGGATAAGGTGTGGCACCACCAGCCCGATAAAACCGATAACACCACTGACCGCGACCGCCGCACCGATCAGAATGGCGCTGAGTAACAGCAAACGTAATTTAGCTTGCCGTACATTGACCCCGAGGTAGTGCGCCTCTTCATCCCCCAATTGCAACAGATTCAACTGGCGCGCCTGTAATAACCCCAGCACACAGGCGGGTAGGATCAACGATGCGGCCACCATCAGTGTTGACCACTGAGCCTGACCTAAGCTGCCCATACTCCATAGTGAGAATTGACGTAATTGCTGGTCATCACTGATATAAGTCAGCACCCCAACGGCTGCCCCACATAAGGCATTGATCGCAATTCCCGCCAGTAGCAGGCGGGATAAATTGCCGTGGCCCCAGTGGCTGAGGGTGAAAATAATGGCGGAAATGGCCAGACTGCCGATAAAGGCCCCGACCATGTGACTGTAAAGTGCCAGTAGCGGAGGCAAGCTGAAAGGCATGACGATAATCAGCCCGACACACAAGGCGGCTCCGCTGCTGATACCCAACAGCCCTGGATCGGCCAATGGGTTGCGAAATAATCCCTGCATGATGGCGCCGGAGACGGCTAATGCACAGCCGACCACTACCGCCAACAGCACGCGGGGCAGGCGGATATTTAGCCAGATGTGCCACATAGCATCATCTAAAGATGCATACCATAAGGTACGAAACGAGAGCGTCAATGCCCCCATATTGGCTGACCCAAGCGCCAATATGATCAGGGCCATCAGCAAGATGCCCAGCATTAGGCGGGGGTGGATACGGTAATTCATTGCGCTTGTTCCATACTTTCGCGCAGTAACGCCAGCACCTGTGGTGTGTCCAGACCAAAGCCAAGTAATGCCATATCATCAACGACCAGCAAGCGCTTATGCTTTCCTGCCGGTGTCAGTGCCATGCCGGGGAGTTTCCAGATCCCCTCACTGCCCCCCATAGCCCTTACACCATCACTGGTTATCAGCAATAAGTCTGGTGCACTGGCGATAACCCCTTCCTGTGACAACGGACGATAGCGGCTGAAGCCCTGCATCGCATTACTGCCACCGGCAGCTCGGATCATGGCATCTGCCGCAGTATTTTGACCGGCAGCCATCGGTGTGAGGCCGCCGTGGCTCATCACGAACAGTACTTTGACCGGCAGTGGCGAATTGCTCACTGCGGCCAGGCGTTGCTGATAGTCTTTAATCAGTTTTTGCCCTCGCTCTGGCTGATGAAGCGCGGCGGCGACCGCACTAATCTTTGCCGCGACACTTTCCGGCGTGGTCTGACCCGGTACGGTCACCACGTTGACACCACTGTCGGCGACCAACTTCATCACTAATGAGGGCTGTGCCAGTTCGCTGACCAGCAGCATGGTTGGCCTCATCGCCAGGATACCTTCGGCATTGAGCATGCGCATGTAACCCACATCAGGCAGTTTCTGCACTGCCTGCGGTTGTAGACTGGTACTGTCACGGGCCACTATCTCGCCACCGGCACCGAGTGCGTAGGCAATTTCTGTTACATCACCACCAATGGTGACAATACGTTCTGCGGCTAAGGTATTTAGCGGCAGAATAGAGGCGCTCAGCGACAGAATGAAAGGGAGTGACAGTAACCTTAGTCTCATGCGGCGATATCCTTATTGATCAGACGGGAAAGCTGCTCACGCCATTGATTTTGTTCCGGTTTCCCTTCAGTACGTTGACCGTAAAGTTGAGCCAGTTGGGTACCATCGGCGGCAAACAGCTCCAGACTGGTGACAAATCCATCTTTGGTCGGTTTACGGGTTACCCAGCTTTCAGCAATGGCAGTTTCAATCAGATGCAGCGTAAAACGTTTGTTGAAAACATTAATCCAGTCTTGATGCGGGGTCACTTTCTCAATTAAACCGGTGAAAATTTGCACGCAGCCACGGTTACCCACAAAAATCATGATTTCGTTCTGATCCTGCTGGGCGATATTCAGCAGTTGTGTCAGTGAACTGTTATCAACGCGATAAGCCAGATCATCACCTACGGCGCTGAACGCTTGTTGGCGGGTCAGGTTATTACGCTTGAGCAACTGGAAGAACTGATGCACATCTGTCATAGCTCGCCATTCGGCATCTACGGTGGCATCAATGGTGGTCGATTCCGTCACTTCAGGTGCGGTCAGTGGCTCTAACTGTAATGCAGGGTTTTCTGCACTGATGAACTTCATCAGCAAGGCTTCCCAAGCTGGCATGTCCGTCTGCTCAGTGACATACACTTTGTGTAGGGCATCGCCCTGATGGTCGAAGAATTGGATACTATGACGCACACCGTGGCGCGTTTCTTCTGTCAGCGTGAATACGCTGGCCCACTGATTAAGGAACAAACGTAAATCCAACGCGCGCGGATTGAGGATAAGACCGGCGTGGCCATTCAGATGCTGATTCTCGTAACGGCCTATTTGCTCATGCACCGCATAAGTGTTGCGGGTGATGGCTTTGACTTCACCCACGGCCTCTAATGCGGCCAACAGCGTGCGGGCATCACCTTGTAAACGTTTTGCATCATGTCCGACACGACTATGGGTCAGTTCCGCCTCTGAAATACCCATTAGTGTGGCCAAATCACGCGCATATTTGCCCGGATTATCTGCTTTGGCGTGTAGGTATTGCTCATATATAGATTTGCTCATAGTAACATCCTCGTTCTATTGATTTTTATATGCAGGTGACCGTCGTTATCAAATGATAATCCGGTAAACCGCAGATTGGATTACCGGATGGGTTATTTCAGACTAAGTTTTTTTTAATGGGCTACCACTGGTAACTCACGAACAGTTTCGCATTGCGGCCATCCTGTGGCTCACCTTGCGGTGCGTAATACTCTTTATCGAAGGCGTTGCCCAAGACCACGGTGGTGGTAACCCCTTTCAGTTGTGCTTGGCCTTTATAGCTGACATAGAAATCATTGATGCCATAACCGGCCTGACGTTGACCGGTGCTTAATGGTTTGGTGCGATCAGCAAAGGTGGCAATCCAGCCCACCGCGAAACCACTGGTCGCCACCGGAACATCTAACACGCTGGTGACGGTATCCGGGTTAATGGATTCGAGCCATTTATTGGTATCCTGGTTTTTACCACGGGTACGGTTATAAGCCAGATCCCAGTTAAATAGGGCTGTTTTGTAGCTCATGGTGGCATCCCAGCCCCAGATTTTCACCCGATCGATATTCACTGATGTGGTGGTCATTGCCACCGTATTCACCTTGGTATCAATATAGTCTTTAGCATTGGTATCGAAGTAGCTGGCTTTGAATTGCAGGTCATCTTCGGCCATCAATAAGTCACTGAAACGTAGGCCAAAACCGTATTCCTGGGTTTCGTTGGTTTCGGGTTTCAGATTAGGGTTAGGTACCCAGTAGTTGGTGATGAATCTTCCGCCGCCGATAGGAATTGAAAAGTGTTTCGAATCGTTATACATCTCGCCCATGGTCGGCGCGCGGAACGCTTGCGCATAGGAGCCAAACAGCATCAACCAGTCAGTTGGTGTCACGCTAACAGCACCGCGTGATGACCATTTGTCGGCATCGACATCTGCGTAGCCTTCACTGCTGCCGCTATAGTTGTCATAACGGGTACCGGCCAAAATGGAAACCGGCACATCGCGCAGGGTGATTTCATCTTGCAGCCAACCCGAGCCAAAACGGATATCTGCTTGCGGGAAGCTTGTCGTTGCGCCGCCCGGAGTTTGCTCCTGCTTATAGGCTTCGGTGCCGTAGGTCAGTAAATGCGATGCAAAGCTGTCGGTGAACAAACGAGTCCGGTTTTCCAGTTTCCCGCCTTCGGTGGTTTGCTTACGCCCTTCTTCGGCTGAACCTTGTGACCGCGCATTAATTTCCACTTCAGAGTAGTAAACCTGTGCCGTGGCATTCAACCACTGCTGATCACGTGGCTTAATGTTGTATTTGAGTTGCGCATCACGTTGAATTGTCGAGCGATTTGTCATGATATTGCTGCTGGACGCCGCGCTGGTTTGCGGGTTTTTTGGCTCTATCGCGCTGTTATTGTAATAGCGCACATTGGCACTCAGTGACTGAATCTGGTCAATGCGCCAGGTGCCTTTTGCCAGCACATTGCTGATGGTTTCGTCATTCGGTGCATTAAAACCGTCGCTCTGACGGATATTGCCAATATCACGGGTACCAAAGGAGAGCAGGCCATCGACATCATCGGTGCGGCCATAGGCACTGGCACCTAAGCCAAAGCTGTGATCACCGGTCGCTGCGGAGCTGTAAACCCGATAACCGGTATTTTGACCCGGCAACAGTAAATCGGCGGCATCGACGGTTTCAAAAGAGATTACCCCACCCAATGCACCACTGCCATACAGCAGGGCTGATGGGCCACGTACCACTTCAACACGTTTAACCAACGCCGGATCAAGGAACGTGGAGTTTAGATGGCCGGTCTCGGTACCTTGACGAATACCATCCACCAGCGTCAGCACGCCTTGTTTGCCGTAGCCACGCAGTGTCACATCCTGACCGTTAACACGCCCGCTGCCGGTGACTGTCAGCCCCGGTATTTTACGTAGCATATCCGTTGCAGAGGTTGCGGTTTCGCTGGTAGGGGAGGTCCCTTCAATCACTGTTACCATCATCGGTGCTTCAAAGCTGCTGCGCTCATTACCGGTTGCAGTGACCACCATCGTGTCGGTGGTGTGCTTTTTACTGCTGCTTGAGGTGGGGGTATCAGCGGCTTGTGCAGCCAAAGGCAGGGCGCAAGCGATTGCCAAACTGAGAGCGGACCAGCGGAAACGGTCGGACGAGAAACGAGGCATGTCGGCAATTCTCCATATTTTATATACAAAAATAAATAGATAGGTTGCTGGCTGCCTTGATTCTAGAATCTGGGTGGCTTGCTATACCCTTGGGTATATTATTTGGTCAGTATTAGTTTTCCGGCCTTGGTCTGACGCAGTTGATAGCATTCGCCCTGATGGATGATAAAGGCGACACCATGCTCTCCTAGCAGTTGTTCGCTGGTGACAGACAGGGGCTTGCTTACCGCCGGATACTCGACAGTAGGTTTGTCGTTCAATCTCGGCGCTTTATTCAACTCTTTATCCATATAATCATTAATGTAATGATAACTAATATCAATATGATAAGCATTATCAGTCATGCTTCAGGGTTACATCAAGATATATTTATAACTAATGAACTTATTAACCCCGGCTCGACAAGGGCAAAGACTTGATGATATGTCGTCGTATCCTCGATGATCAGGCTCAGATGCTGTGCGACGTCCGCACGAGTGACCCTGCCATGAGCCTCAGTTTGCAGGCGTATTGCTTTGCCGGTTGCCGGCTTATCCAACAGGCCTCCGGGCCGAATCAGGGTATAAATCAGATTACTGGTCTGTAACCAGCTTTCGGCCAGTGATTTCTCACGTACTGCCTGACCAAAAACCTTACGGGCTGCGGGTGATAAGGTTGGCCAACTGTCACCGCAGCCGATTGATGTCACCAGAAGCATACGTTTCAGGCCCAGTTGTTCAGCAGTATCAATGATCAGTCGGTTGCCCTGATAGTCAGCGCTACGGCTACCGAGTGTTGAAATGATTGCCGCCTCCGGCCCCGCTAATTGGCAAGCTTTAAGTACACTGGCTGGATCGCAGGCGTCACCACACACTACCGTCAGACCTTGGCGACGCAGTTCCTCTGCTTGTTGCTGATTTCGGATTAACAAGGTAACGGAGCGGGGATTCGCTGCAGCATCTGTATGCTGGTTTGCCAAGGCAAGCAGATGTGCGCCCACGCCGTGACCCGCACCAAATATTAACCAGGGTTTCATGGCATTTCCTCGGCGGCTTTTTCTATCACATTTTGTTCATGTAGAATGTGTTGTTCAGTGAGGAGCTGTTGAGCTAACTGATGGAATGCGGTCAGGCCGTCAGCGCATAGCTGGCGATGTTCATCACGACCGACATACACTTTCAGCATCACGTCACCTTGCTGATTGAAAAATTGTACCGATGCCGTGGTCATACCCATAAACGGGCGCTCCAGCAGGGCAATTGCCTGGCAGTTCTGTGCTCTGAGGTGGCCGCTGAGACCTTGTTGCTCACGCAGATTAAAATAGCCATGACGATGAAAACCACTGGGTAACGGACCTTTGTGCTCCAGGATAATATCGGCGGTATGCACTAATGTGGTGACATCTCCCCACTCGGTCATGTTGTCCCATATACGATCAAACTGGTCTGCCTCTGTCAGCACCCGCTGAGGTAATGCGCGCACCACATCAAGCAGGCTAACCTGATAATCCTGTGCAATTTGTTCTAGCGTGCCATCCGGTTGAGTGGCAAGGAATTCGGCGAGTGGCAATGTATTCATGAGTGGCTTTCCGTGGTGATAAGTGAAGGAATAAGGTGTTGCAGTGCCTGCATCATATTGCTGGCCCAAAAACGCCCACTGTCGGTCAGGCGTAGACAGCAACGGTTATCTTTCAGAAGATGGTGCTGATGCCATTGGGCTATCAATGGCATCAAGGGGTGTGGATCGGCCATTAATTCACTTAAGTCCAGACGTCCGATTTCCATGCCGCTCTGTAATTTGGCTCGCCAGGGATGCTCGCCACTGGCTTGCGTCATCATCATCAACGGTTTTTGCCCGCTATCGAGTAAGCGATAATAGTTATCCAGATTGCGGTGCTGCATATAAGCGTGCCCTTGCAACGAACCCCCAGCACCACTGCCTAGCGCGAGGCAATCGGCCCCTTGCTTGATTAACAGGTTATACAGATTGCGTTCGCGGGTGGTACGTGCCCAGTGGCTGTTGCTTAATTGCTGCCAACCCGCCTGTGCCAGGCTATCTGCACCGCTACAATAAAAGTCACATTGCTGTGCCAGCGTGGGGAGTTCCACCCGGTTATTTTCGACTGATTTAGCCAGTGGCGTGGTCGGCAACAGGTTAAGGGCATACAGATCCACACCGTCCAGCGGCAGTTGGCGCACAATAGCCAAATCTTCCTGCCAGCTTTCTGGGGTTTGATGAGGTAAGCCGAACATCAGGTCACACACGACGGCAGCGCGATCACGGTTAGCCAGATTGGTTAGAAAGCCAATAGCCTGATCGCGGTCAGCCTTGCGACCCATACGTTGACGAATACGGGTATTAAAGGTTTGAACACCGATCGAAAAACGGTTAGCGCCAGCTTCCAGACAGGCATCAATCCGCTCATCATCAAAATTAAAAATCCGCCCTTCAACGGTGATCTCGCAATCGGGTGCTAGTGGTAATTTTTTACGCAACTGGCTGATAATGCTGTGTAATTGTTGTGCTGAAAGTGCGCTTGGCGTACCCCCACCAAAGTAGACCGCATGAATTGGTCCTCCTTGTAGCAGTGGGCTGTCAGCTTCCATACTCAGTTCCCGCAATAGGTAATCGGTATAGCGTGCGGTGCTTGCGGGTTGTAGAGGGTTTTGATAAAAGCCGCAGAAAGTACAGTGGGTGGCGCAGAATGGAATATGTAAATACAGCAAACGTTTATTGCGGGGAAGAGCGTTTTGTAACAGAAATTGCCAGCTATCCTGAAGTGATTCCGCAGGGAGTGGTCGGCTGTCACGCCATGGCATCGTTGCCCAGCGTTTGGCGAAAGGCAATGGTTCAGGGGATGCATGGTACGGCATCAGGTCAATATTCATAACAGGCTCATCAAAAATCAGATGATAAATTAAATGATAATCATAAGCATTTAATCAATAGCTAAAGCCTGGTCTCTTGATCTGTATCAGTAAATAAGGATGAGCATTATTCAAACCTGACGCTGGTGTAGGAAAAAAGCCATACCAAGTGGAGGGGATTTACGGAATTATCGCCAGCCAGCAGCCCCATCAATAACTGAAGCTTTTAACCCGCATCAGCTCACCGGGATTACGCATCGGAATAATAAAACTCTCATGTTTTTCATTGGTGGTGCCTTCTTCACTGACGATACTGAGTTTAGCGGTAGTCACATCAATATCCAGCGCCCCACCGTTGTTCAACTGACGGTTGCCGTACCAGGCCCGCTCGCCATCTGGCGTGACCACATGCAAGTCCAAATCAGTATTATCACTGTCCCACGAAAGCACCACCCGCAACCGCGCAGAGACTGCTCCGGCACCATTACCAGTGCCCGGCGGCCGGTAATGGCTGACATTGGGTGCTGGGGTTATCCCAGTGGCTCAGGTTTGCTGGCGGGAAAGCATGAGCCAGAATGGCGCCAAAGCGCATGCCCTGTCCGGCCTGCTGTATTGCCTGCAACCAGGATAAACGACTGGGTGCGGCAGTGTAGCAGTGATAGTTCACCGGGCTGCCGGTCAGCACTAAATCAGCCGTCCAGGCCGCAATTCTACGGGAATTGACCCCCGCAGGTGAGGGTGATACTCGCTGCTTGGCGCTGTTATCGTCAATAACTGACTGAGTGAGGTGGTTTCGATCAATACGTCAGGATGGTGTAAATCAATTTGTAGGTTGTTGTGTTGAACCCGTTCTTTTAGCGATTTATGGGATGTCGGTTCACCTGATATTGTGGCGAATCCCAGCGCGGCCGCCGACACCACCAGAACAATAGCAAACCAAAGCGCTAGCCGGTAAAGGTATTTCTTTCATTACAAGACATCCTATGTAATTGCCATATCACACAAAATAATGATGAACAGCGTAAAATGATCAGAAAAGTTGCTGGGCGTATTTGATTTTTATAGTAATAAGGCGAGTATAACTCTACCGTAACTCAAACAGTCTTAGAATCTATTTATATTGGCATTAATACTAATCTTAATGGCTAGTGGCCTTCAATCCCGCGCCAGAGTTTGGTTAACCTATTATTCAATGAAATTATCTATCGACAAATCACCGTGACATTATTAGAGACGAACTTTTCACAGTCATAATAGCAACACCTGTTATTTACCTCTCAAGCGGTAAAATACCCCAAATATTCATCACATTTCTGAAAAAAATATTTGTAGGCATATTCCTACAAAAAACCGCCAAAACGCTCAGTTCAATTTTTATGATATTTATTAATCCCTTTAACCGCATAGGGTTATATTTCCTGTGCAAGAAAAGTCTTATGTATCAGTAGGATGATCTGCTGTTTTTGGGTTTTCATGCCTTACATTTAGTTACATTTAACTCGTTGGTGTTAGAGGGCTAACGTTTCTACACTGCGCCCGCTGGTATTTAATTGATATGCTAATACGTGTGAAAAATACCTGTCCGATACTGTTTCATGCCATCCGATGAATGGATAGGGTTATCTACAAAAAGTGCCTTTACTTTAATACACACTGAGTTAATCAGTGGGCGGTGAATGTTGTGCCGGGTAACGTAGATTATTTTTATTCATTTTCTCAGCGGTGGATTTCTTAAGTTTCCTTCCCTTAATAAGGAAAGTCGATGTCCTCTTCAAGCTTCCAAAATGAAATACCCAAAGCACGCATTAATATTAAATTAGATCTGCACACCGGCGGCGCTCAAAAGAAAATGGAGTTGCCTTTGAAGTTGTTGGTAATGGGCGATTACAGCAACGGTCAGGAACAGCGTCCGCTGTCTGAACGTGAAAAGCTTAACATCAATAAAAACAATTTCAACAGTGTTTTGGCTGAATTCCAACCGAGCCTG
>NZ_CQAZ01000037.1 GCF_001152565.1 Yersinia pekkanenii
AATTAATAATATATAAATATAATAAATTGCTGACTATTGATTAATGGATATTTAAGTTATTCTATTTGATATATCCAAAGACATTGACCCACCACAACTACGCTACGATAATACTCTCCTGAACAATAAGGTGATGCATAACTAAATACCCCCACCAATTGCACCGGTTGTCGTAATAAGGTCACCAATGGAAAGCCACAGATCTGGCGCAAAAGCAAATTAGGATCGCGTCAATGTTGCAGTAAATCGGAAAGCCAGACTAATTGCTCGCTTATGCCGCTAACCTCATGATGGCGCAACTGTTGCAATAATAGCTGCCAAAATGGGTGTACATCCTGCGGCTGGACACCATACATAGGACGTGAAATCAGCATAGGCACCGACTCTTGATGAGAACAGCAAAAATCAAACCCTCAGTCATGCCTGGTTATCGGAAGAGATTGTACTGCCCGCCAGCGTGATAATCGCCGATTCCAACGGGCAAAAATCATATCAGTAATAATTGCCAAGAGGGCGACCACCACGGCACCCTGAATAACATAGGCGGTATTAAAACCACTAAGTCCAATAATGATCGGAGAACCCAAGGTTTTGGTCCCCACAGTTGAAGCAATAGCCGCAGTACCAATATTAATAATGACTGAGGTCCGGATACCTGCAACGATAACCGGTGCTGCCAGAGGCAGCTCAACCCGCCATAAAATCTGCCGAGCGCTCATTCCTACCCCTTCAGCCACTTCGCAGATACCCCGCGAAACCGACTCAATACCAGTGATCGTGCCTTGTAAAATGGGCAATAGCCCATAAAGCACCAACGCGATAATCGCCGGTTTCTCGCTGAACCCCATCACCGGCACAGCAATGGCCAGTACAGCAACCGGTGGAAAAGTCTGCCCCATCGCAACCACGGTTTCCACCACCGAGCGAAACTCTTTCCCCGCGGGGCGGGTTACCGCAATACCGGCGCTGACCCCCATCAGAACAGCAATAATACTGGAAATCAGCACCAGTAAGACATGAGCAACTACCAGTGACCAGAATGTATCTTGTACATAGACCGGCCTATCCAGGTCAGGGAATAAAGCGGCAAAGAAACCTTGTAGAGAGGTCATGCCAAAAACCAATCCAGCTAATAAAAGTAACGCCCAGCAGAGTGGGTCTTTCAACCCATTCAGCAATCCTGTCTTAGCATTCTCAACGGTTATCTTTTTTACCTCACCGGTTGCCTCAAGCTTCACGCGCCCCCCTTATCAGCCACCAAATCAGCAAAGTAAAGCACACCCAATGGCAACCCATTTTCATCGCTAACCGGCAATTTATCTGTCTGACGGGATACAAACAGGGAAAGTGCTTCACGCAGGCTAGTGGTACCCAGTATCGATGGCCCTATCAGGGTTTCACCGCGCCTGACCCGTTGTTCAGCCCATCCCAATGACAACAACTTAATCCCAAGATCGCTGCGACCAAAGAAATCACGAACAAAGTCATTGACTGGATGAGTCAACATTTCAAGAGGGGTCCCTTGCTGAATAACTCGCCCTTCATCCATCAGGACTATACGATCTGCCAAACTCAAAGCCTCATCAATATCATGAGTGACCAATACAATCGTCCGGCCCGATAATTGATGAATGCGGGTGATCTCAAACTGCAATGCAGAACGGGTTACTGGGTCTAACGCCCCAAATGGCTCATCCATCAATAATACTTCCGGATCAGCCGCCAAGGCTCGGGCAACACCAACCCGCTGCTGTTGCCCACCAGACAGTTGATGAGGATAGCGATGGAGAAATTGTTCTGGTTCCAGATGTAACAGCTCAAGTAACTCAATCACCCGTTGGCGAATACGATCCTGTGGCCATTTCAGCAATTGTGGCACCGTGGCAATATTGCGCTCCACAGTCCAGTGTGGGAATAATCCAATGGATTGGATGGCATAACCCATCCGCCGCCGTATATCTTCAGGTTTATAGTTACGAATTTCTTCACCGGCAAAATGGATCTGCCCTTCATCATGTTCAATCAGCCGGTTAATCATTTTCAGTGTGGTCGACTTACCGGAACCCGAGGTACCAATCAGTACGGTAAATTCCCCCTTGGCAATCTGTAACGTCAAATTATCAACCGCCCGTTTACCGGCAAAATATTTACTTACCTGATGGAAATGAATCATCGACCTGAAGTATCCATAAAAATAACGATGAATTTAAACAGTGAATCGACTACAACCGCCATCACTATCACCGGTATAACGCCCAGTAACACCAAATCCAATGCACTGCTGAGCAAACCTTGAAATACAATTGCCCCCAACCCGCCTGCGCCGATCAGTGCCGCCACCACGGCAAGCCCAACCGTTTGCACAGCAATAATACGGATACCAGACAAAATAAGTGGCATCGCAATGGGGATTTGCACCTGAAAGAATAGCTGGCTGCGGGTCATCCCCATGCCTCGGGCCGACTCCACAACACTGTCAGGAACGGACTCAAGTCCGGCAACCACATTGCGGACTAATGGCAACAAGGCATAAAGTACCAGCGCAATAATAGCCGGTGCCAAACCGATACCACTAACACCGTGCTCTGCCAGCCAGGGGATAGCCGCAGCCAGCCCTGCCAAAGGCGCAATCAGCAAGCCAAACAAGGCAATCGATGGGATAGTTTGAATAATATTCAAGGTGGAAAAAATAATGCTTTGAAAGCGGCGAGAGCGAAAACAGAACAGGCCAAGGGGAATACCCAGCAGTACAGCGGGTACCAGTGTTGTTAACAAAATCTGAAGATGTTGCCACAGAGCATCGTCAAAGACGTCTTGGCGATTAACATACTCTTTCATTAATGACAGTTGATCCAGTTGACCCGTCACCAACAATATGACGACCGGCAGAACCAGCAAGACATTAGCCAAACTACGCCAAACAGGATTAACCATGGCACGAGACAAGCTATCGACCGCGATCAATATACTCACCCCACCCATCAGCCAGAAACCGCCTCCCAGCGATGTGCGGGCCAGACTCTCTTCACCTCCGGCAAGGTGTGTGGCCGTTGTAGCTGCAAGTAACAACAAACCAAACAGCAATAACTCGGCACATAAAACCGTTAGCCAATGCAGCACCACATTTTGTTTAAAGAAAGCAAAAGCAAACAGCAAAACCATAGGGATTAGCAACCACCAAACTGAACCGGTTACCAGCGATATCAACGAGATACCTTGCCCGGAAATCAATCGGTTAGGCGCATGGCTAACAAAAGAAAGCCCTGCGCCTGATAAAACCAATAAAATAACCAGTGCTAACAGTACCCGGTTTTTTACAACCATAAACATCCATCTCCATGACAGATAACCTTTATCGTGATAACGGGCTACCTGTTTATTTGATAGCGCCATCCCGTATACGCGCCATTATCCTTTAACGAACCCTTTTTCTTTCAGGTAATTAGCTGCCACTTTTTTCGCATCCTGGCCTTCAACCGCAATACGGGCATTCAGTTTTTGTAACGTAGGACCATCAAGAGTGGCAAATACCGGATTGAGCAACGCAGGTATCGTGGGATGCGCTTTCAGTGTGGCTTCGCGGATAATAGGCGTTGGCGCATAAATAGGCTGCACACCTTTTGGGTCTTCCAGAGTTTGTAATCCCAACGCCGCTACCGGACCATCGGTACCATAAGCCATGGCCGCATTAACGCCTGAGGTTTGCTCAGCGGCAGCTTTAATCGTCACAGCGGTATCGCCACCGGCCAATGATAGCAGTTGGTTTTGATTCAATTTAAAGCCATAGGCTTGCTGGAAAGCAGGTAAGGCGTCTGGGCGTTCAATAAACTCGGCCGAAGCTGCCAATTTGAATTTCCCACCGGCATTAATCCATTTACCCAGATCCTCCAGCGTCTTCAAATTATTCGCTTGAGCTAAACTCTGACGTACCGCAATGGTCCAGGTGTTATTTGCCGGCGCGGGTGAAAGCCATACCAGTTTATTTTTCTCGTAATCCAATGCTTTTACTTTTTCATAGCCTGCTTTAGCATCTTTCCAGACCGGATCTTTTTCATCGGAGAAGAAAAATGCACCATTGCCGGTATATTCAGGATAGATATCAATCTCACCTGCGGTAATAGCACCACGCACCACTTTGGTGGTACCCAACTGTGATTTATTGGTGGTTTTTATCCCGTTAGCATCCAGAACCTGCACAATAATATTGCCCAGTAGTGAGCCTTCAGTGTCAATTTTTGAGCCAACACGAACAGTATCTGCCGCTTGAGATACACCACTTGATGCTGCCAGCATCACTGCAACCAGCGCAAAAATCCGGCCACGGGTTAGGGTCTTTGCCATGCTTACCTCTATATGCCCAAGAGTTAATGAGAATTGAGTCGTTAATGCTGATGAAACGTGAATACCTGCCTACTATGGAGTGGTTATCGTTCATTAACAAATCAATAACTAGAGTAGATTTAGTCCACAACAAACCCAATAACCAATTGATATTAAATATATTATTACCGTCACACCAAACTGACAGGCTCATCTGTTTTATACATAACAATATGATAGTTAAGCGTTTAAACAAAGCTTCACCGGCAAGGCTTTCCGCTAAGATTACATAAAATACTGGGTATAACAACAGTCAAATTTAGATAATCAGAGCGGTCGCAAAAAAATTTCACCATCAGAAACAGCATTCTACTTTACATTGCGAGTTGCTTTACATTGACGGGGAGTGACCACCACGGCTTTCAATCACGTCATGCCGCTCTTCCTCTATAACAGTTTTATGCTCGCTATCGTAAAAAGGGTGTATTTCTATTTCCAACGCAGTAAAAGCAAAGGCTGCAAACCATTGAGTATAGCCGTTTACGACGAATTGGCCGCTGCGATGCTGATATTGAAGGCGATTTTCCGGATAAATCTGGCACAACTCATACCAAGGCAAAGCGGGCAAATCATGATGAACCAAATGGTAATTGAGGTTTAGGAATAGTAGACGCCATGACCATGCGGTTTCGTTCAAGGTGGAACGGGCCGCACTGTGCTCTATATAGCTAAGAATGTGCTAACTGGCGGGTCAGGGTTTCAATAGCGTGAATTCGTTATATAGTGAACACCACGATAAAGCACTCAACTCATCGCTCCTTTATAATTTTGATAGGTAATTGGCTATGAACTCACCTTTTCTGGTTACACCGCAATGGCTGGCCGGGCATATTAATGATGCCGATATCGTTATTTTGGATGCCAGAATGTCACCGCCTGGATTGATACCTAAAAGAGATATTCAGGCTGAGTTTGAGCAAGGGCATATTCCCGGTGCCGTATACTTTGATATTGATGCAATAGCCGACCACAGCACCGGCTTACCTCATATGCTGCCATCACCACCGGTATTCAGTGAGCGGGTGGGCCAATTAGGGGTCAGTGAGCAGCATACTCTCGTCATTTATGACGATGGCAACCTGTTTTCTGCGCCACGGGTTTGGTGGACATTCCGCACATTTGGTGTAAAAAATGTGCACATATTGGCCGCTGGCATCAGTGGTTGGCAACAGGCAGGTTATCCATTAGCAACTGGCCCAGCTAAACCTACCCGCCAGACGTTCAATGCAATCTTCAATAGCGCAGCAGTCAAAAACGTTGATGAGGTTGTTGCGGCACTGGGAAATAATGAGATACAGATTTTAGATGCTCGCCCGGCGGGCCGATTTAAAGCACAGGAGCCAGAACCTCGTCCCGGCCTGCGCCTTGGCCGTATCCCCGGCAGTATTAATGTGACCTGGGGGAGCATGGTGGAAAATGGCAATCTGAAATCACCCTCCGCGCTGGCGAGCATTTTTGCCGCCCAAGGGGTTGATGTAAACAAACCCATTATTACCAGTTGCGGCTCCGGAGTCACCGCCGCAGTGGTTGCTTTGGGGTTAGCGGCCGTCAACGCACCATCAGTATCACTGTATGACGGCTCTTGGGCTGAATGGGGCGCATCTGATTCACTGCCAATCGACGAAACGCGTCTGCCGTAACCGTCAGTTAAATGGCTACCAGCCCACGGACGCTATCCCGTTCCATATCGATGCCGCGCCCTCGCTGGATAATTTTGCCACGGGACATTACTAAATAGTTATCCGCCAGTTCTGCGGCAAAATCATAAAACTGCTCAACCAATAGGATGGCCATATCCCCTTGAGCGGCCAATTGTTTAATAACCACGCCGATTTCCTTGATAACCGAGGGCTGAATTCCCTCGGTTGGTTCATCCAAAATGAGCAAACGGGGTTGGCAAGCCAATGCCCGGCCAATTGCCAGTTGCTGCTGCTGCCCACCTGATAAATCCCCGCCACGGCGATGTTTCATTTCGTGTAATACGGGAAAGAGTTGATAAATATGATGGGGTACGGCTGTGCTCTGTTTTGCGGGGAAACGCGAAAGCCCCAACAAAATGTTCTCTTCTACCGTTAATCGCGGGAAAATTTCTCGCCCTTGCGGCACATAAGCAATACCGCCTTTTACCCGCTGATGTGGCGACTGATGGCTAATGTTTTTACCTTCCCAGCAAATGTTACCGTTTTTGAGCGGCACCAGCCCCATCAGGCATTTGAGTAGCGTCGTTTTGCCGACGCCATTACGGCCCAACAGGCAAGTCACCTCTCCTACCGCAGCCTCGAATGACAAGCCACGCAAAATATGGCTACCACCATAATATTGATCCAGTTCATTCACTTGCAGCATATATCGCCCTTAAATACTCAATTAATGTGATATGAGGAGGAACAACCCAAAGCCAGAACCACTCAGCCGCAGTGAATCAAGGCGCGATCCCCCGACGTTTGGTCAACCCAAATGAGGGAGAAGCTACACAGAGTCAGAGCGACTCAGCGCCCCAAGTAAACCTCTATCACTTGCTCGTTAGCCTGCACCTCTGCCAATGAACCCTCGGCCAAAACCTGCCCTTGATGCAACACCGTGACATGATCGGCAATGGTCTCGACGAACCCCATATCGTGCTCCACTACCATCAGTGAATGCTTCCCTGCCAATTGATTAAATAACTCGGCGGTATAAGCCGTTTCTGCATCTGTCATCCCGGCTGCTGGCTCATCTAATAGCAGCAAGTGGGGGTCTTGTACCAATAACATGCCTATTTCAAGAAACTGCTTTTGACCATGAGATAACAAACCAGCCTGCCGCTGCCGCATATCACTTAGGCGCAACATAGCCAGCGTTTCGTCAATGCGATCCCGCTGCTCGCTGTTTAGCTTGGCACGCAAACTTGCCCAAACGGTTTTGGTACTTTTTTGCGCCAATTCTAAATTGTCAAAAACACTTAGCGCTTCAAACACCGTGGGTTTTTGGAATTTTCGTCCAATCCCTGCCTGGGCAATCTCAATAGTATTCATAGTTGAAAGATCATGATGTTGGTCATACATCATCTTGCCAGTCTGTGGGCGCGTTTTACCGGTTATCACATCCATTAGCGTGGTTTTACCCGCACCATTAGGGCCAATAATACAGCGCAACTCCCCGACACCGATTTGCAATGACAAGTCACGCAACGCATGAAAACCGTCAAAACTGACATTAATATTTTCCAATGTCAGCACCGGATCACGTTGCTGGCGGTACTTATCAGCCGCATGTGCTAGAGCACCAGGCTCCTGAGTAATTATTTCGGGATAAATCAGTTGTTCCGTAATTTGAAACCGGCTCATTTGTCTTTCCCCCGTCGCAGTAATCCGATAACACCCTTCGGCAAGAACAACGTGACCAAAATAAATATTAACCCGAGGAAGAATTGCCAATATTCCGGCATCGCCATCGTGAACCCACTTTTTGCACCATTGACGATCCCCGCCCCCAGTACCGGGCCGATTAGCGTTCCACGCCCCCCCAGTGCGACCCAGATAGCAGCTTCAATCGAGTTAGTCGGCGACATTTCACTGGGATTGATGATACCGACCTGTGGCACATATAGCGCCCCTGCCAAAGCACAGAGTACGGCAGATAATGTCCAGATAAATAACTTGAAACCCGTTGGATCATAACCACAAAATGTCAGACGGTTTTCGGCATCGCGCACTGCGGTCAGTACCCGGCCAAACTTGGTACGTGCCAATGCAAAGCCCAGCGCCAGACTGGCAATTAACAGGGTCAATGTCGCCAGAAACAGAGCAATACGGGTCGAGGTTGCTGATACCGGAAAACCCAGCATGGTGGTGAAACCGGTGAAACCGTTGTTACCACCAAAACCCGTTTCATTGCGAAAAAACAGTAACATCCCCGCGTACGTCAATGCCTGAGTCATGATGGAAAAATAGACGCCTTTTATTTTGGAGCGAAAGGCAAAATAGCCAAAAATAAAAGCCAGTAAACCGGGTACCAATACAATCAAGCACAATGCCCAAATAAAGTATTGGCTACCACGCCAAAACCACGGCAATTCAGACCATGACAAAAAAGACATAAATGCAGGCAAACCCTCACCTGATGCCTGACGCATCAGGTACATCCCCATGCCATAACCCCCAAGAGCGAAAAACAAACCATGCCCCAATGACAGTAATCCGGCATATCCCCACACCAGATCAAGCGCGATAGCCACCACCGCATAGCATAGAATTTTGCCAATAAGCGTTAAGGTATAGGTTGATATAGCCAGTGGATTATCCGCAGGCAACAACGCCAGAAAAGGCAGGATAATCAGCATAATTACCACCACGGCACCTAATGACAGGCTGATAACCGGTGCTTTTTGCGTCAGAGTAATAGCCAAAGGTTGATTCATTAGTCACTCACCCTGCCCTTAAGGGCAAACAGACCCTGTGGTCGTTTTTGAATAAACAAAATGATCAGCACTAAAATCAAAATCTTACCTAGTACTGCGCCAATCTGTGGTTCCAGAATTTTATTCAGCATGCCCAGCCCCAGCGCCGCCACAACACTGCCGGCTAATTGCCCAACACCACCGAGCACCACCACCAGGAAAGAGTCGATGATGTAACCTTGCCCTAATTCCGGGCCGACATTACCCAATTGCGATAATGCAACGCCACCCAGCCCGGCAATACCAGAACCCAGGCCAAATGCCATCATATCAACCCGCCCGGTCGCCACTCCGCAACAGGCGGCCATTGCTCGATTTTGCGTCACCGCCCGCACTTGTAAGCCAAGGCGGGTTTTATTCAGCAATAGCCAAGTCAGCAGCAGAACAATCACTACAAATACAATCACCGCAATGCGATTCCACGGTAAAACCAGATTAGGTAACAACTGTACCCCGCCAGATAGCCACGCAGGGTTGGCCACTGCCAAATTTTGCGCGCCAAAGATCATCCGCACACTCTGAATCAGCATCAAGCTGATCCCCCAAGTTGCCAACAGCGTTTCCAACGGACGACCATAAAGATGCCGAATGACCGTACGTTCTAATGCCATGCCGATCCCAGCAGTCATAAAAAAGGCGACGGGTAAAGCGACCAACGGATACAGTGCCAGCCAATGCGGGGCAAATTGTTGAAACAATGATTGCACCAGATAAGCGGAATAGGCCCCTAGCATCAGCATTTCACCATGAGCCATATTGATAACCCCCAATAAACCGTAAGTAATAGCCAACCCCAACGCCGCCAGCAATAAGATGGATCCCAGTGATAACCCACTGAACACTTGCCCGATGATATCCCCGACCCATAGACGGTTTTGCACCTGTTTTAAACTACTGGCCGCAGCAGCGCGAACTTGCGCATCAGGCTCAAGGTTGACATCAGTTAAGCTTTGTAACCGTGACTGAGCCTGTGGCGAACCGGATTGTCCCAACAGTTGTACCGCACGCAGACGCACCAGCGAATTGTGGTCAGTCAGTTGTAAATTGGCCAATGCCATGCCCAGTGCCTGTTTAACATGGCTATCAGTCTCCAATTTCAGACGTTGATTGAGTAATGGCAACTGGCTACTTTGCGCCTGTTGTTGTAATTCCAGTGCCGCTTGCAGGCGCACTGTGCCATCTTCACTGACCAGCCGTTGAGCTGTCAGCGCATTGGCAATCAGGATACGTAACCGGTTATTGAGCCAGATTTTCTTGGGAGCACTTGCCGGTTGCGACGCCCCTTCTAGCGGGGTGAAACCCAGGTTAGTTTGGACAAAGGCCTGCCCTGCGCTATCTATCATCAAGGTTTCTTGTTTCAGTGCTTGCAATAAGGGTAATCGGCTGACATCTGGCGCTGCCGCCCACTGCTGTAACATCGTGGCTTGTTGTGAGCGGTTGGCCGCAGCAAAATCATGGGCCGGCCCGGCGATTGCCAAGGTTGAAATGCTCAGTAACAAGCCAATTATCGGCCTGAGTAAACCATTGGCGGCTCTACTCCAAACAGGAATTAACAATTTCATAGGCTCACTCATCACTGATAGGTGGCAAAAGAGATCCGGAGTCAGTCTGTCGTCGTCAATACAAGCTGACTCCGAAGAGTCACCGTTACTGAGTACTTTTCACTGGATGGTCCGGTTTTTTGTCATTTCCGACGATAAATGGACTCCACGGTTGAGCGCGGATAGGGGCATCGGTCTGCCATACCACATTGAACTGCCCGTTAGCCTCAATCTCGCCGATCATCACCGGTTTATGTAGATGGTGATTGGTCTTATCCATCGTGAGAGTGAAACCTGAAGGTGCCGGATAGGTTTGCCCAGCCATAGCCGCGCGGACCTTATCCACATCGGTTGATTTGGCTTTTTCTACCGCCTGCGCCCACATATGCATGCCTACCCAAGTCGCCTCCATGGGGTCATTGGTGACGGCAGTATCCGCATTCGGCAGCGTGTGTGCTTTGGCATAAGCCTTCCACTGCTCGACAAACTTCTTGTTAGTCGGGTTATCCACTGATTGGAAGTAGTTCCAGGCCGCCAAGTTACCCACCAGTGGTTTAGTATCAATGCCACGTAACTCCTCCTCCCCCACAGAGAAAGCAATAACCGGCACATCTGTCGCCTTAATTCCCTGATTAGCTAACTCTTTGTAAAAGGGAACATTAGAATCACCGTTGATGGTGGAAATAACCGCTGTTTTGCCATCAGCAGAAAATTTCTTAATATTACTCACAATAGTTTGGTAATCGCTGTAACCAAAGGGGGTATAAATCTCCTCAATATCGTTATCTTGAATGCCTTTAGTGTGCAGGAAGGCACGTAAGATTTTATTGGTGGTACGCGGATAAACATAATCAGTACCCAACAGAATAAAGCGTTTCGCCGCACCACCATCGTCACTTAATAAGTATTCCACGGCGGGGATAGCCTGCTGGTTTGGCGCAGCTCCGGTATAGAAGACGTTTGGCGACATTTCCTCCCCCTCATACTGCACCGGATAAAACAGTAAGCCATTCAACTCTTCAAATACCGGTAATACAGACTTGCGGGAAACTGAGGTCCAGGCACCAAACACTACCGCAACTTTATCTTGCGTTAACAATTGCCGCGCTTTCTCAGCAAATAACGGCCAGTTAGATGCGGGGTCAACAATAACCGGCTCCAGTTGTTTACCTAATACACCGCCATGAGCGTTGATATCATCGATACTCATCAGAGCCATATCTTTCAGTGGTGTTTCAGAGATAGCCATCGTGCCGGACAACGAGTGCATAATACCCACTTTAATGGTGTCGGCTGCTAGCGTGCCAAATGCCACCCCCAGACTGATAACCGAAGCTGAGAGTGCGAAAACCTTAATCAAGTTACGATGTTGCATAGCGTTAACCTCTGGTCGTTGAGTAAAAACACACAAGATTGAATTACTCTGCGCAAACGCCATGCCAGTTTTATATCTTGATAATTTAATTGAATATTATAGATATTATGGTCAAATAACCTGATATATAACCCAATTGTCTGCACCAATAATGCGCAACGCGCGGGCATAGATAGTGCAACAGACCAAGAGTGCAATTAGATCGAGCAATTAAAAAGCAGAAGGAAACAGATGTGAGTTAATTTAGAGATTGTTGGGGAATTATCGATTAAATGGAGTATACGGTAAATAAAACTAAAAACAGGAATGACGAATTGCCACTCCTGTTTTGTTATGAGTCATCTATATTAATATAATTAATTTTACTTTTTAGGACCACGTATGCGTAATGTCAAACCTTTCAGAAAATAACGTAAAACTTGATCACCGCAAGGGCGGAAATTCTTACTATCTTGTTTACGGAACAGTGCATTTAACTCAGGTTTGGACACTGGGAACTCAACCGCATTGAAGACATCATGCATATCCGTATCTTTTAGCTCAAATGCCACACGCAGCTTTTTTAGCGCGATATTGTTGGTGATGACTGGCTCTATCGCTGGTGCAGGGAACTTATCATCTTTACCGCGCCTAAAGAAAATCAGGCCATTAAGGAAATGTGCCATTACCAGATCAGGGCAATCCTGATAACCGGCTTCGTCTTCTTTTTTAAGAAAATTAACGACATCCGCATTGTTCACTTCAAAATCAGCCAGCTTAATGATTTCTGCTATCTTGGTATCGTTGACGTTAAGCATGTAGCGAACACTACGGAGCACATCGTTGTTCATCATATTACTGCCCTATTCCTATTATTTAGAGTAGACGTGCGCGAATATCGCAAGAAAAACAAAAGGCTTCTTTCACGTCTAGCGGGCCATATTGTATAGATCAACATCGATTTTCTCAATGTAAATCTGATTAATAACCAAAGTATGCCGTACTGCAAAATAAATAAAAAACCAGGGATAATAGGCCATTACCAGTACCTTTATTCACAGTAAATTACTGATAAGGCATAACATGGACATTTGAACGATTCAGATAAATTAAAAAGAAGAAATCATTATATTTATTATCCGATGTCCCCCAATTTCTGTTCAACCCGTTGATTGAGGAGTAGGAAACCAGAAGTTGAGTTATGAGAGAAAGGTGACAAAATAGCCACCTTTCTCTTTATATGCTCAGTGATTACCGTGACTCGAAATCACCGTCATGGGGATTACCGTAGGAATTAACTCCTTAATTTTCGGTAGATAAACAATACAACCAGCGAGCCGACAACGGCGACGACAAAGCTACCTAAATTAAACCCATCGACTCTTCCCATACCGAAGAAGGTACTGATATAACCCCCTACCAATGCACCGACCACCCCGAGGATTACCGTCATAATAAAGCCACCGCCATCCTCTCCGGGCATAATCCATTTAGCCAAAATACCGGCGATCAGACCAAAAATAACCCATGATAGTATGCCCATAACTGCCTCCATAAAATTAATTTTTTGCTGATAGCTGATTTGATGACTCCGTAAGATTAGCGTACCAAAACAGCCGTCATCACGATTAAGTTAAGACCCGAATAACAAAATCTGCAAATCAGATCAGCCATACCCGACACAAATTAAATAACTGGCTGGCGTGGCGCGAAAATATGGTTAATGCCCTGTTGTTGTAATTTTTTCAGTAAATCATAACCGCCATTTGGCACACTATGTGCGAACTCCCTTTCACTGGTGAAAACAGGGCTGGCCCAATATATATTGACCGGGTCACCTTGCTGGAGAGGCAATGTAAGGGTGTTTGTGTCAGCATATAAATCTGAGGATAAAATATATCCTTCATAACCCTGAGGGGCGACAGCGGATCCCAGCGTGTGTCCTTCACCCAGCCAGGTTATCTTGCTCCAGGGAACCTGGGCAAATCCAGCCAGTGCGCTGGCCATATGAATAGCGTTGTCCTCATCAAGATATTGGCCATCAATCGCTATTGCCATTTCTAAACGCCGATATTTAGCCGCATCATCATTGAATAATATCTCGACCCACGGCTGAGGACGAATACTCACCCCCAAGGTTAGAAAGTAATATATCCCCTCTTTTTCGTGCTGGGAGATAGCCATCGGCGGCCACTGTCCTTGGTCGATAGCATAGTATTTCACTGATGGGCCAAAGTGTTGTGTATAGCACTGAATATATTCAGCCTGTAACGCGGGCCACGGATTCCCGTCTTCCTGCTGCCAGGTCCGCCAAAATTGACGTGTATTTTGCGCATTGGCATATTGAGTATTGGTTGAAGCTGACCCCAAAGGTAATGTCAGTGGGTTATCTTTAATGCAGCTGGCAGAATAACAAACCGAGTGATCAATATATAAACTCCAGCCGGGAATAATCGCCAGCAATTGGCCTTGATACCATAGTGCCGCACCATCGTCACTTTCTGACCAGACTACGGTAATAAATTGTGCGTCAAGTTCAGCCTCTCCAGCCACATTACGGCAAAACTCGGCAGCTAATCGGGGTGCCAATCCTTGTTCAACGGCGGCATTATCAGCCGATTGTGGCGCGGCTACCAGATTCCTCACCCAGCAGGCACGAACTGGGAAACGTTCTTCAAACGCCTCCTGCGGATAAATATAGAAGTACACCACCCGCTGGTCCTGCTGCACCACAGCAACTAATGTCTGGTTTTCATTACTAACTTCGGCCAGTACCTCAGATTCTTTCATATCGCCTCAACTGTATCGGCAAGGGGTTTCAGACTAAACGCGCTATATTGCTATTGCCTGCCGTAAAATAAGCCTATTAGCGGGTTACGGATAATCTCATGCTAATAACTTTATACTGATAATGTAAAACATGCCGGTAGTAAACATGTTGCGGGTAAAGCATGATGATAGTGTAAAACGTCTTATCGCTATAAATCATCAACAAAAGTCTCAAAAATCTGCCAAATGCGATTATTATCTAAACCCTGTATTTTTATAATCGATTCAATATGTTCCTATGGAAACTTACTGTAATGATAGGCTGTCATCTCAATATTTATAACCAATAGTTGATAGTCTGCTGCCTGATTTCAGGCTAAAATAACCCTATTATTTCCCGCAGGATTGAAGGTTTACATGGCATATATACCGAAGAATTACACCCGTCTGGAAAGTGGTTATCGGGAGAAAGCACTGAAGATTTTTCCGTGGGTTTGCGGTAAATGTTCGCGGGAGTTTGTTTACTCCAATCTGCGAGAGCTGACGGTCCATCATATGGACCATGATCATAGCAATAATCCCGAAGATGGCAGCAATTGGGAGATGTTATGTCTTTTTTGCCATGACCATGAACACTCTAAATACACCGAAGCGGATCAATATGGTTCGACCGTGATTGCCGGTGATGATGCGCAGAATGATCAAGAAGCCGCCACCCACAATCCATTCGCCAATCTAAAGTCTTTGATGAAGAAATAAACCTGTTTGGCCGTGGTATGTATCACGGCCTGCATTGTCGAATAACCCACCTTACCACGGCTAAAAACCCAGCAACTGCCGGTATGACCGGTTTTCTTGTTGTTCTGGCAATAATCCTAGGGTATCGGCTAAATGCCGACATTCAGCCTTTAGGCCATCCAAGGCTGCGGTATCATCCGTCATAATGGCTATTTCGGCAAAATTGCCGAGCCCCGCCAGGCTATCAACTGTGACGTGAAACTTCCCGATAAAATAGATACTGCGCTGTTTTTCCAGTGTAAATGCTGGTTGATACCCTAACGTTGCCAGCATACTTTGTACTTTGGCGATATCTTCAACATTACTGGCTTCACAACGCTCTGTTCCCGGCCCTTTGACTATCCACAAACGAATACCCGAGGGATTCATCTCCCGTAAAACCATACTTATCTGTTTTGCCGCCAAATCAGCGCCGTTAGCTTCCAGATAGATATCTTTTTCGTGATTATTAAGGGTAAATGGGGTTGCCTGATGTATTGCTAACTGTTCATGCAATTGGCTGAGACTCAATACATGGAATTTCAACTCAACTTCATATTTACCAACAAAATGGGCACTCATAAAATACCTTACTAATCCGTGTAATTATTAAATCCGATCCTATACCTCATCGCGAAATGATCAAAATTCATATTGATAGATCAAACGGATTAACCTTCGCCTTCACTGAATAGGACGCTGATTTAATCATTAATGTGGATCATGTTTAAACCGCGAAGGCTGAAAGGAATTTCAGTACTATAATGTGAGGGTACTCACAAATAAAATGATTTATCCGGAAAGCCACCTCTCTCTCATGTTTACTTCATAACACAAAAATATTTGTTCTATGGCGATCTGAAAACAATGGTAAAACTCGGCGCTATGACAAGTGAATGCAATTACAGGGAGTCGCACCAATGAATCAATCCAATGATGAAAAAATGCAAACCTTGCTGAATCAATTACAGCAGATTGTAGGGGTGCACTACTTGCTAACCGGCGAACGGCAAACTGAGCGTTATCGTACTGGTTTCCGTTCTGGCGCAGGAGCCGCCCTCGCAGTGGTGTTCCCTTCAACCTTATGGCAACAATGGCAATTGCTGCAAGCCTGTGTAGCCGCCGATACCATTGTTATCATGCAGGCAGCAAATACCGGACTAACTGAAGGTTCAACACCCAGTGGTAATGATTACGACCGCCCAATTGTTATATTGAATACTTTGCGTCTTAATCAAATCCAGTTACTGGATGATGGAAAACAAGTCATTGGTTTTCCTGGTAGTACCCTGAATCAACTAGAGAAGCGCCTCAAACCTTATGATCGTGAACCCCATTCAGTAATAGGATCATCTTGCATCGGCGCTTCGGTGGTCGGCGGTATTTGTAATAACTCGGGAGGATCATTGGTTCAACGAGGCCCAGCGTACACCGAAATGGCACTGTACGCACAAATTGATGAACAAGGTGAATTGCAATTAATTAATCATTTAGGGATTAACTTAGGCAATACACCAGAAGAGATTTTGCAACGGCTCGAAAGAAGTGAATATCGCGCCAGTGATATTGAACAGGACGGGCAACAAACCTCAGACCATGAATATGCCACACGAGTGAGGGATATTGATGCACCCACCCCTTCTCGTTTTAATGCCGATCCAAGACGATTATTTGAAGCCTCTGGATGTGCCGGTAAATTGGCTGTATTTGCCGTACGGTTGGATACCTTTCCTTGCGAAAAACAGCAGCAAGTCTTTTATATCGGTACCAACCAGACGGAAGTATTGACAAGATTACGTCGGGCGATTTTGCGGGACTTTAAGAATTTACCGGTTGCCGGTGAATACATGCATCGTGATATTTTTGATATTGCCGAAGTGTACGGCAAAGATACATTTGTCATGATCAACAGTATGGGCACCAATAATATGCCCCGATTTTTTACCATAAAAGGCAAAATTGATGCTCGCCTTAGTAAAGTTCCTTTTCTAATCGACCATTTAACGGATCGAGTCATGCAAGGCTTCAGCCAAATCCTCCCCAGCCATTTACCTAAACGCCTTAAAACATACCGTCATCAATACGAGCATCATTTAATGCTGAAAATGTCAGGAGAAGGAATTTCTGAGGCACAGCAATTTTTGAAAGACTTTTTTGCGACTGCTGAGGGTAACTTTATTACCTGTACTGCTGACGAAGGTAAAAAAGCCTTTTTACACCGCTTTGCTGCGGCAGGTGCTGCGGTTCGCTACCACGCCGTTCACACTGACAAAGTGGAAGATATCCTGGCACTGGATATTGCCTTACGGCGTAACGAAGAACAGTGGTTTGAGACGTTACCGGCAGAAATCGATCAATGTCTGGTTGCTAAGCTCTATTATGGTCACTTCCTGTGCCATGTCTTCCATCAGGATTATATCGTGAAAAAAGGTGTCGATACTCAAGCATTAAAACAAAAAATGCTGACACTGCTGAATGATAAAGGCGCGGAATATCCGGCTGAACACAATGTAGGCCATCTCTATATAGCAAAACCGGCATTGAAGAAATTTTACCAACAGATAGACCCGACCAACAGTTTTAATCCGGGGATTGGTAAAACGTCAAAACTTAAATACTGGCAAAAAAAATAACGGACCGAAAATAAGGCGACGACGATTGAACAAGATAAGGCATTATCTGAATTCCGGTCAGCTATCGCCGGAATTCAGCCCTTCAACCACCGTTAGCTATACTTATTCTGACACCTGAGCTAAACGCCCTTGAGCATCTTTTTGCTGACGATAACTTTTCGCAGCCCCTGGTATCGGTGCTGCCTTGCCGGTCTCCATCCAACTGCGCAGACGATTTGCATCGGCAAAATGCGTATATTTGCCAAACGCATCTAATACCACCAGTGCGACAGGACGATTACCAATGACGGTACGCATTGCCAAACAGTGTCCGGCCTGATTAGTGAAACCGGTTTTAGTTAACTGGATATTCCACTTGTCGTTATAAACCAAATGGTTAGTGTTACGGAACGGCAGTGTGTAATTAGGGTCACGGAAAGTGGCCATTTTCTCTGTCGTGGTGCTTAACTGACCAATCAATGGATACTGCTTGGTCGCTATCAACAACTTAGTCAAATCGCGCGCCGTCGATACATTATCAATCGACAGGCCGGTGGGTTCGACATAACGGGTTTTCGTCATTCCCAAAGATTTAGCTTTGGCGTTCATTGCGTTAATAAATGCGTTATATCCACCTGGATAGTGATGAGCCAGACTGGCTGCCGCCCGGTTTTCCGACGACATCAATGCCAGCAGCAACATATCTTTACGGCTGATCTCACTGTTTACCCGTACCCGAGAAAATACCCCTTTCATTTCTTTAGTTTGATGAATGTCTACTGAGATAATTTCATCAAGAGGTAATCTGGCATCCAATACCACCATTGCGGTCATCAACTTGGTTATTGAAGCAATGGGTACCACTTCATCCGCATTGTTGGCGTAAATCACTTTATTTGTTTGTAAATCAACAACCATCGCACTGCCGGATGCTAGCTCCAAAGGCGCTTTCCCTTTAGTTTCAGCCGTTCCAGCACTGGCAATGGCTAACGGAACAACGTTGATACCGCCAGATAAAAGTAAAAAACTTATTAGTGCAAAACGGATTTTCACATGCATATTCGTCAGCTTAGATAGGTTATCGGGAATAATGGTGGTTGTTCCGGCGCATTATAAATTACAGTAATGCTCCAAGCACCACACATTTTTCAAATGATTGTTACAAAGAATAAAGCTGTCTAATCACTCTTCAGTAGTAAACATTTTTCAACGAAAAATGCGCTGATAGTCATTACCAGGATTATGTTGAAAAACAATGATTTTTTGTAAAACACTCACTATGTTATGACTGAGGTGCCTTCACTACGATAATTCAATTTTGGTGGTTTTCCCAGAATGCGGTTTTAATTAATGCCAATATTAGTGTATTAATCTAAACAGAATATCAATAATGATAAAAAAACACCTGATGGTTTAATTATTGCCCTATAATTGCCAGCATAAATTTTAAGTATAATTGATTCACAGGTATTAATATGGGAACAACAATTTTTGGTATTCTCTTTGGTGTATTTTTGATAGCAGCAGGTTTAGCTGATATTCACGATGAAAATCTGGCATCACTGACATTTTGGGTCGATGCGTTGCTCGTCCTTGTGGGTGCCATCTTCCTGTTGGGTATAGCAAAATTTATCGGGCGTAAGAAGAAATAGCCGGGTGATATTTTATCCCGTAATACTCTCATTAATTTACCGTGGGTAATATTGGAGCAATATCCTGATCGCTTTTCGCCAATAAACCGACTGTGTTATGTTGATCTGGAGGGAGTGCCAGAAAATACTTAAAAATCAAATACGTTGAATCGCCAGCGCAATATCTTTTGATGTTTTTAACCCACGGATTTCGCTGAATAAATCTGTAGCTTCAATATATTCTTTACGTAGATAACCTAACCACTGTTTTATTCGCGCCACATGATATAACCCCGTATCACCCTGTTTTTGTAACTGCACGTATTTTTGCAGCAGTTTTACCACTTCCGGCCACGGCATTCGCGGTTCGTTATACTTCACAACTCGGCTCAGATTTGGCACATTTAGCGCACCACGGCCTAGCATCACGGCATCACAGCCGGTGACCTTCATGCATTCCTGCGCACTTTGATAATCCCAAATCTCACCGTTGGCGATCACCGGGATGCTTAGCCGCTGACGGATCTCGCCAATCGCCTGCCAGTTAATGCGCTCGGCTTGATAACCATCTTCTTTAGTCCGGCCATGTACCGCTAATTCAGTTGCACCTGCTTGTTGCACCGCATCGGCAATTTCAAACTGGTGGTCACCAGAATCCCAACCTAAGCGGATTTTGACTGTGACCGGTAAATGCACAGGCACGGCTTCACGCATCGCTTTTGCACCCTGATAAATCAGTTCAGGATCTTTCAGCAAGGTGGCACCGCCGCCGCTGCCATTAACTAACTTGGAGGGGCAGCCGCAGTTTAAATCCACGCCATAGGAGCCAAGTTCTACCGCACGGGCAGCATTTTCTGCCAGCCATTGTGGATATTGGCCTAATAATTGGATACGTACCCGCGTGCCGGACTGAGTACGGCTTTGATGGTGTAATTCAGGACACAGCCGATAGAAGGATTTTGCAGGCAATAGCTGATCGACCACCCGTAAAAACTCAGTGATACAAAGGTCATAATCATTCACTTCGCTGAGTAATTCGCGCACCAGTGAATCTAGTACACCTTCCATCGGTGCCAGTATTACCCGCATGCTAATTACCTTGATCCATTATCCATACCATCACACTTACCTGCCCTCTGATTGCAAATCTCACACAGTATAACCGTAAAAAAGACCGGCAATAATACGGGGGGATCGGGGCATAAAACAAGGAATAACCCTGTAACTGCACCGATTTAGATGAAAAAAAACCGCCTCAAAGAAGCGGTTTCATCGGCGAATAGTGTTTACAGCTTATTCACTGGGTTTACTGCTACGACCACGTGAAGCTGGCCCCGCCGGACGACGTTGACCATCAGCCTGACTGCGTGGACGGCTGTTACGACTGTCGCCGCGACCTGCTGCACCGCCACCACTGTTCTGTGGACGGCCTGCACTACTACCACCACGGCCCATTCCAGGACGTTGCGCGCCACGACCCTGACGGCCATTTTGAATCGGATCAGCTTTAATGCTGGGGTCCGGTTCATAACCCTCCAGCGCGATGCGCGGAATTTCACGTTTCAGCAAACGTTCGATATCACGCAGCAGTTTGTGTTCATCAACGCAAACCAGTGAAATCGCTTCGCCAGTACGTTCCGCGCGGCCAGTACGGCCAATACGGTGCACGTAATCTTCTGGTACGTTCGGCAGCTCATAGTTAACCACATGGGGTAACTGGTCGATATCCAGTCCACGAGCGGCAATATCAGTTGCCACCAGCACCCGGACTTTACCGTCTTTAAAATCAGCCAGTGCACGAGTACGCGCTCCCTGGCTCTTATTACCGTGAATTGCGGCTGCAGTAATACCGTCTTTATTCAGTTGTTCGGCCAAATGGTTAGCGCCGTGTTTGGTGCGGTTAAACACCAATACTTGCTGCCAATTACCTTCGCCAATCATCTGAGACAGCAATTCACGTTTGCGGTTTTTATCCACAAAATGAACGCTTTGCGTAATTTGTTCGGAAGCCGTATTACGGCGAGCCACTTCAACTGAAGCTGGATTGTTCAGCAGTTTGCTGGCCAAACCTTTGATCTCATCAGAGAAGGTCGCGGAGAACAGCAGGTTCTGGCGCTTAGCAGGCAGTTTTGACAATACACGACGGATATCGTGAATAAAGCCCATATCCAACATGCGGTCGGCTTCATCCAATACCAAAATTTCAATCTTGGACAGATCAACCGCGTGCTGATGTTCCAGATCCAGTAAACGGCCAGGGGTAGCGACCAAAATATCGACACCACCACGCAATTTCATCATCTGTGGGTTAATGCTAACGCCACCAAATACCACCAGCGAACGTAGCTTCAGGTACTTGCTGTAGCTCTGTACGCTTTCATCAATCTGCGCAGCCAGTTCACGGGTCGGGGTTAAAATCAACGCCCGTACCGGGCGACGGCCTTTAATTGGCTGTTGATCCTGACTCAGCAGTTGCAACAGCGGTAAGGTGAAACCCGCGGTTTTACCGGTACCGGTTTGCGCACTGGCCATTAAATCACGGCCTTCCAGTACCACAGGGATTGCCTGACGTTGGATCGGTGTCGGCACAAGGTAGCCCTGCTCTTCAACAGCACGCAGGATGTCGGCATTTAAGCCGAGAGAATCAAATGACATATTACAAGAAGCTCCAGATCTCCCCAATCCTGGCGATAACGTCAGGTGCAGTTTCAAGGGAAGATTATCAGACGAGGCATGAATTGAGGCATTACCACGAGGATTGGCACAAACTGCAGTGCACCATTACCGTTGATTGTAACAGATGTTTAGCAAGAAAAGGGATATTTACACGTTTCTTAAGATTTTTAGTAACAGAAACCTTAACGAAATTGATTTATTGCTTATCATTAACGTTCTTCGCCTCATAAATATCGGGCTTTCATAGCCGATTGCTTTACATATTTATCAGTACTGTCATTGTTGTTATAAAATCTAATGGTGGTAGTAAAAATCAGTAGCAGATAGGGAGCATTATGAATCGCAAGAAGATTATAGTGGCCATTGTCATGGTCGCCCTGCTGGCGGCGATAGGTTACGGGTGGAATTATTACCGTCAACAACAAGACGCGTCATTGACGTTGTACGGGAATGTGGATATTCGCACGGTGAATCTGGGCTTCCGGGTTGGCGGTCGTCTGGCCTCTCTGGCGGTCGATGAAGGGGATAAAATCCAACCGGGGCAAACGCTGGGAAAACTGGATGATGGCCCGTATCTCAATGCACTTAAACAGGCTCAAGCCAATGTGCAAAGTGCACAAGCACAGTTGGCGTTACTGAAAGCAGGATATCGGGACGAAGAAATTGCACAGGTAAAATCTGAAGTCTCTCAGCGAGAAGCCGCATTTAATTATGCCGACAGCTTCCTGAAACGGCAACAAGGGCTGTGGGCCAGCAAAGCCACATCAGCAAACGAGCTGGAGAACGCCCGTACCGCACGTAATCAGGCACAGGCTAATCTACAAGCGTCGAAAGATAAACTCGCACAATATCTGAGCGGCAACCGCCCACAGGAAATTGCTCAGGCTGAAGCGAAGCTGGCCCAGAGTGAAGCCGAACTGGCGCAAGCCCAGCTCAATCTGCAAGATACCACCCTACTCGCTCCATCAGCCGGTACTGTGCTGACCCGCGCGGTTGAACCGGGGACAATTTTATCCGCCAGTAATACCGTATTTACGCTGTCACTGACCGATCCAGTTTGGGTAAGAGCCTATGTCAGTGAGCCTCATTTGGATCAGGCCATCCCCGGTACGGAGGTTGAAGTCTTCACCGATGGCCGCCCGGACAAGCCTTATCACGGTAAAATAGGTTTTGTCTCACCGACGGCTGAATTCACCCCTAAAAGTGTGGAAACTCCGGACCTACGTACCGATCTGGTTTATCGCTTGCGCATTATCATCACAGATGCTGATCAGTCGCTACGACAAGGTATGCCGGTTACCGTCCGTTTTGCACAACCTTAAGGTGGCATGAGCTATGAATGGGATCCAGCACCTTATTACACTGGATGGCGTTGAAAAACGCTTCCCCGGATTGGTCAGTCCCGCAGTTGCCAGCCTGACGACCGAGATCCGCAGTGGCGCAGTCACGGGGTTGGTCGGGCCGGACGGTGCCGGTAAAACGACCTTGCTGCGTATGCTGGCTGGGTTGCTAAAACCCAGTCAAGGCAAGATAACGGTGGTCGGGCTGGACCCGTTGGAAAACGATCGCCAGTTACATTCCATTCTCGGATATATGCCGCAGAAGTTTGGTTTATATGAAGATCTTACGGTGATGGAGAACCTGATACTGTATGCCGATCTGCGTGGTGTCACCGGTGAACTGCGCCGCCAGACTTTTGAGCGCCTGCTGACGTTTACCGATTTGACCCGCTTTACAAAACGGTTAGCGGGTAAGCTATCCGGTGGGATGAAACAGAAGCTGGGATTGGCCTGCACCTTGGTCGGTCAGCCAAAAGTCCTATTGCTGGATGAGCCGGGGGTGGGCGTTGATCCTATTTCTCGCCGCGAGTTATGGCAGATGGTTCACGAGCTGGCGAGTGATGGCATGCTCATCCTGTGGAGTACCTCATATCTGGATGAGGCCGAGCAATGCCGCGAAGTATTACTGCTTAATGAAGGGAAATTACTGTATAACGGCGCGCCACAGAACCTAACACAACGGATGAGTGGCCGGACAATTTTGGTCGCAGCTCAGACCGGAACCCATCGAAAACTGCTACAACATGCCCTGACATTACCGCAAGTCAGTGATGGGGTCATTCAAGGGAAATATGTGCGGCTGATCCTCAAGCCGGATGTCGAACACAGTCAAATACTGTCACAGCTAAATCAACCCAATGCAGAGATAATGGAGGCCGAGCCGCGCTTTGAAGACGCCTTTATCGATTTGCTGGGCGGCGGCCCCGCCAGTGAGTCGGCACTCGCGAAAATCATGCCTCAAGTTGCCGGCAACCATGATGAAACGGTTATTGAAGCGCAAGAATTAACCAAAAAATTTGGTGATTTTGCCGCAACTGACCATGTCAATTTTAAGGTGAAACGCGGTGAGATATTTGGCTTGCTCGGGCCGAACGGTGCCGGTAAATCGACCACCTTTAAAATGATGTGTGGCTTGCTGGTACCAAGCGGGGGTAAGGCGTTGGTACTGGGGATGGATCTAAAAACCAGTTCGGGTAAAGCACGGCAACATTTGGGTTATATGGCGCAGAAATTCTCGCTGTACGGTAATCTGACCGTTGAACAAAATCTGAAGTTTTTCTCCGGTGTTTATGGCCTGCAAGGTAAAATACAGCGCGACAAAATAGCAGATATGACCTCAGCCTTTAACTTTACCCCGATCCTCAAACAGACGCCGGATTCCCTGCCGCTTGGTTTTAAACAACGGCTGGCGCTGGCCTGTGCCTTAATGCATGAGCCGGACATTCTGTTTCTTGATGAGCCGACCTCCGGTGTCGATCCTCTAACTCGCCGTGAGTTCTGGTTGCATATTAATGGCATGGTAGATAAAGGGGTTACCGTGATGGTGACCACCCATTTTATGGATGAAGCCGAATACTGTGACCGTATCGGCCTGGTTTATCGCGGCAAAATTATTGCGGCTGGCACACCGGATGAACTCAAGCAGCAAGTGGCCAGTGATGAAAATCTTAACCCCTCCATGGAAGAGGCGTTTATCGGGTTGGTTCAGCGCTATGACCAGCAAAATGATAAGGAGCAACAGCCATGAGCGAGTCGCCTCTGTTGCCGGTCAATAAATCGCCGACAGATAAGAGTGAAACTTATCATGACACTGGGTTTTCCTGGCGTCGCCTGCGTGCCTTATGTCGTAAAGAAACTCGGCAAATTCTGCGTGACCCGAGTAGCGGATTGATTGCATTCGTTATCCCACTGCTGCTGCTGTTTATTTTTGGCTATGGCATCAATCTGGACTCCAGCAAACTGCATGTCGGCATTTTAATGGAACAACAGAGCAAACCGGCACAGGATCTGGCTAACGCGTTCGCCAGTTCGCCTTATATTTCACCGCAAATCAGTCATGACAGGCAGGCGCTGATCCGGGCCATGCAAGCCGGTAAAATTCGCGGGTTAATTGTTATTCCCAATGATTTTTCCGAGCAACTGGCACGGCCAGAGAGCAAAGCGCCGATTCAAGTCATTACTGATGGCAGTGAACCTAATACCGCCAACTTTGTACAAGGTTACGCACAGGGTGTGTGGCAAATCTGGCAACAGCAGCAGGCGCAAAATCTGGGGCAAAAAAATGATCCACTGATTGAAATTCAAATGCGTTATTGGTTTAACCCCGCCGCCATCAGCCGACACTTTATTATTCCCGGCGCCATTACCATTATCATGACGGTAATTGGTGCGATCCTCACCTCGCTGGTGATCGCCCGTGAATGGGAACGCGGCACCATGGAGGCGCTGCTGTCTACTCAGGTCACGCGCAGTGAGTTGCTATTGTCGAAACTTATTCCCTATTACGTCCTCGGTATGATTGCCATGATACTGTGCATGGTGGTGTCGGTATTCATTCTTGGTGTGCCTTACCGTGGCTCACTGGGGATATTATTTGTCATTACCAGTCTATTTTTAGCCAGCACACTGGGGATGGGGCTGCTGATTTCGACTATCACTCGCAATCAGTTCAATGCCGCAATGATAGCGTTGAATGCCGCATTCCTGCCGGCAGTAATGCTGTCGGGCTTTATTTTCCAAATTGATAGCATGCCCGCGATTGTCCGCGCAGTGACCTATATCATTCCTGCTCGCTATTTTGTCAGTAGCTTACAAACCCTGTTTCTGGCCGGGAATATCGGTACCGTACTGATAATTAATGTGTTGTTCCTGATAGCCTCCGCTGCCGTGTTTATCGGCCTGACCGCATGGAAAACTCATCGTCGGTTAGATTAAAGGAAGGGAGTAAAATATGTTTCATCGCCTTTATACATTGATTATTAAAGAGTTACAGTCGCTACTACGGGAGCCACAAACCCGTGCGATATTAATTATGCCGGTGATATTGCAAGTAATTTTGTTCCCATTCGCCGCCACATTGGAAGTAACCAATGCCACTATCGCTATTTACAGTGAAGACAGCGGCAAGGCCTCGGTAGAACTCACCCAACGCTTTGCCAAAGCAGAGGCGTTTTCTCATGTGTTACTGCTGCACAGCCCGCAAGAGATTCAGCCTGTGATTGATAACCAGAAAGCACTGCTGCTGATCCGCTTCCCGGAACAATTCAGTGCTGATTTGGCGAACGGCAAGACCACTCAGCTACAGTTGGTATTAGATGGGCGCAATTCTAACAGCGCCCAGATAGCGGCAAACTATATTCAGCAAATCGTGCAAGACTACCAATTAGAATTAACCCACGGCCAGGTCAAACCCAATAACAGCGAGTTAGTGATTAGAAATTGGTATAACCCGAATCTGGACTACAAATGGTTCGTGGTTCCATCATTGATTGCGATGATTACGACCATCGGCGTGCTGATTGTGACGTCACTGTCCGTGGCGCGTGAGCGCGAGCAAGGCACACTGGAGCAGCTATTGGTCTCCCCGCTAACTACCTGGCAGATTTTTATCGGCAAAGCAGTACCAGCACTGATTGTCGCCACCTTCCAGGCCAGTATCGTGTTGTTTATCGGCATCTTTTTTTACCAAATTCCGTTTGCCGGCTCACTGGCGTTATTTTACGGCACCATGCTGCTTTATGGTTTATCGCTGGTCGGTTTTGGCTTGCTGATTTCATCGTTATGTTCCACTCAGCAGCAAGCTTTTATCGGCGTATTTGTGTTTATGATGCCCGCAATCCTGCTTTCTGGTTATGTCTCTCCGGTGGAGAATATGCCAGTCTGGCTGCAAAATATCACCTGGATCAATCCTATCCGCCACTTTACTGATATCACCAAACAGATTTATCTCAAGGATGCCAGTTTCGATATTATCTGGCACAGTTTGTGGCCGTTGTTAGTGATAACCGCCACGACGGGGAGTGCGGCCTACGGGATGTTTAGGCGGAGAATAGCCTAAAGGCGTGAATTGGAATTGAGGGGCGGAGCCTTAGCCAAAAAAAACAAAAAGGGCACCAAACCGGTGCCCTCAGACTGCTGACAAACCTCGACGATTCGATCTTACGAGGTGAGGACGGGTAGAGAAGTAAAGCGTCCGCGTCAGGGATGGCGCGGCTCGAGCCTACATGGATGTATTCACGGCGTCTTTACGATCTGCTTGTTGTCACCGCTCCGAGCACTTTGTCATTAACCTCAGGGCACCAAACCGGTGCCCTTCTTCAAAATATCAAACCACCTGCTTAACGACGGTTGCCGAAAATCCGCAGTAGCATCAAGAACAAGTTGATGAAATCAAGATACAAGGTCAGTGCGCCCACGATAGAATACTTGCGGAAGCTATCCTTATCATTGGCATCCAACTGCGCGCCCATATTTTTCAGTTTTTGGGTATCGTAAGCCGTCAAACCGACAAACACCAATACACCGATATAAGTCACAGCCCACATTAACGCCGGGCTTTTCAGCCAGATGTTAACAACAGATGCCAGTACGATACCGATCAGGCCCATAAACAGCATGCTGCCCATACCACTTAAATCACGCTTGGTGGTGTAGCCGTAGAAACTCATGGCACCAAACATACCAGCACAAATGATAAAGGTACTGGCAATCGAAGCACCGGTATACATTATCAATATGCTGGAAAGTGTCAGACCGGTTAGGGCCGAATACAGCATGAACAAACTGGTTGCCATCGAACCACTTAGACGGTTAACCATGCCCGAAATAACAAACACCAGACCCAACTGAACAATAATCAGCCCAAAGAAGGTGATCTGGCTTGAGAAGATAAAATTCATTATCGCAGGGGTATTCGCTGCGTACCACGCGACAACCGCCGTTAATAACAGACCACAGGTCATCCAACCGTATACCTGCGCCATATATGCCTGAATGCCCGAGTTGGCACGTTCGACAATTGAACCATTAGAGCGTGGATAGCGATCCATGGTGGTTACCTTATGCATATAAATGATGATACAGGCTATCAGTTGACAGCCCACCGACCTTTTAAGGGTACCACAGAAGCAGCCTAAACAAGGGAGTAAAAATAGGTATTTAGCGTTGATCTTTACACGGGTTTACGTACAGTTTACCAGCGCTTGGCCGCCGTATGATCACTGTCACGTGATTCAACCCAACGTTCACCCTCAGCAGTGGCTTCTCGCTTCCAGAAGGGGGCGCGAGTTTTCAGGTAGTCCATAATAAATTCAGCCGCATCGAACGCCATACTACGGTGAGCGCTGGTCACACCGACAAAGACAATTTCATCACCGGGGAATAATGGCCCCACCCGATGGATAACCGCGACCCGCTGTAATGGCCAACGGCTGCGCGCTTCGGTAATAATTTCAGCCAATGCCTTTTCTGTCATACCAGGGTAGTGTTCCAGTGTCAGCACTCTGACACTCGCACCCAGGTTATGGTTACGCACTTTGCCGGTAAAAGTCACCACCGCGCCGTCTTCGTCACACTGTGACAACCAGTTATATTCATCGCCGACATTGAATGTTTCAGATCCGACGCGAATGCGAGTATGGTCCATCATCAACCCCCGGTGACCGGCGGGAAGAAAGCGACTTCATCACCCGCAACCAGTGGATGCTGGGCGTTGACCAGCGATTGATTCACTGCAGTGAGCAATTTGCCTTCTTCAAGGGCCAACTGCCAGCGCTCGCCCCGTTGACACAGGGATTGGCGCAGAGCCTCTACCGTTGGAAACTCCGCAGCCAATTGTAAGCGGTCAGTCCCCACCAGTTCACGAACCTGAGCAAAAAATAGAATCTGAATCATGGGCTCACCTTAAAATCACCGGATTTCCCGCCACTTTTTGCCAGCAGGCGAATCGGGCCAATTATCATGTCTTTTTGTACCGCTTTGCACATATCGTAAATCGTCAGGGCGGCAACTGAAGCCGCCGTCAGGGCTTCCATTTCCACGCCGGTTTTACCGGTCAGACGACAACAGGACTCAATCCGCACCCGGTTATGCTCCGGTTGCGCTTGCAGTTGAACTTCCACTTTGGTTAGCAGCAACGGATGGCATAATGGGATTAATTCCCACGTCCGCTTGGCCGCCTGGATCCCGGCAATACGGGCGGTGGCAAACACATCGCCTTTGTGATGGCTACCCTCGATAATCATCGTCAGCGTTGCTGCCTGCATTTCAACAAAAGCCTCCGCTCGTGCTTCACGTACGGTTTCAGCCTTAGCGGAAACATCCACCATGTGGGCTTCCCCTGCAGCATTGATGTGGGTCAGTTGAGTCATAAATATTCCCTTCGTTCTTGACGTTGTAGGGCTGTTAGCTGCCCTCGCTCACCCGAATCACTTACCTATAGGGGATCAACCACCAATAAACGATAAGTTCTGCGTCATGCCGCTGTTACCCTGGTGCAAAAAATGAGTCTGCTTTTTGGTTTGCAACGCACTCTGGATGCGCACCATTAATTCATCTTGTTGGTCATCACTGCCCAGCAAATCACGCAGCGTAATGCCCTGCTCACCAAATAAACATAAATGCAGATTGCCCAGCGCTGAAATGCGCAAGCGGTTACAACTGGCGCAGAAGTCTTTCTCATATGGCATGATGAGGCCGATCTCCCCCAGATAGTCCGGGTGATAAAATACCTGAGCCGGGCCATCACTGCGCGCGCGCTCTTGCTGTTGCCAACCTTGCTGGAGTAATTGCTGGCGAATGACTTCACCAGAAACATGGTGTTTGCGGAATAGATTGCCGCCCTCGCCGGTTTCCATTAATTCGATAAACCGCAGTTGAATCGGTCGGGGCTTTATCCAGTTAAGGAATGCGCTCAGATTACGATCGTTGACATCCCGCATCAGTACCGCATTGATTTTGACTTTCTCAAAACCGGCATCGAAAGCGGCGTCAATACCTTGCATGACCTGATGGAATTTATCTTGCCCGGTAATGGCATGAAATTGCCGAGGATCCAGGCTATCAACACTCACGTTAATCGCGGTCAGCCCCGCTTCCCGCCATTGGGCGGCATCACGGGCTAAGCGGTAGCCATTGGTAGTCACCGCTAGGGTTCGAATGGCCGGATTTTGCCGGATGGTGCCAATGATATCGGTGAAATCGCGCCGCATAGAGGGTTCGCCGCCGGTGAGACGAATTTTTTCCGTTCCCAACAGAGCAAAGGCGCGGCTGACGCGGCTTATCTCGTCCAGGCTCAGAAAACTTTTTAATCCGTCGGGGCGATAACCATCCGGCAAGCAATAGGTGCACCGAAAATTACACACATCGGTGATCGATAGTCGCAAATAATAAAATTTGCGCGCAAAAGAGTCAGTGAGTTGTACCATAACACCTTTCCAAATACGGGAGATGCGGGCATTTCTACCTTGCACCCTGGTGGCTTAAGGCCACGGCCAGAGCATCATATTGTTCGTAAACGAGACAACTTAGACGCCAAGGCTAGGAGTTTGTGTCCGGTAACAGTTTACAAGCTGTCTCGCGAACGATGGTTTAAAAAACGTTTTTAAAAGTAAGGTGCTTAACAGCAACTGACTAGCTAAAAGCCCCACTTTTCCTAAAGATTCTAACGCTAAAACGACAGGATAGCCAATCACCCTTTTCCGCTATATATATTTATATGCAACGACTTATGTAATAAAAACCCCTGTTATTTAGCCTAATTTAATCTGTGGCTAATACTTTGTTTAAAATCACGAAAATCATGGCTTTTATCGCGTTTTCACGGTAAATCCGTTAACTTATGCAGCAATTTCACCATTAGCTACGCTATTAGAGCCAGGCAACAATAGTTAGACAGGAAAAATATGCGAAATCGCACCTTAGCGGATCTCGATCGGGTGGTTGCTTTAGGCGGAGGCCATGGCCTGGGGCGAGTGATGTCAGCGCTCTCCCCGCTGGGTTCACGCTTAACCGGTATTGTTACCACTACCGATAACGGCGGTTCGACCGGACGTATTCGCCGTTCAGAAGGCGGGATCGCCTGGGGTGATACCCGTAATTGCCTCAATCAATTGATCACTGAGCCGAGTGTGGCTTCCGCGATGTTTGAATACCGCTTTACCGGTAATGGTGAATTGGCGGGCCACAACCTGGGCAATTTAATGCTCAAAGCCTTGGACCATCTCAGTATCCGGCCCATAGAAGCCATCAATCTGGTGCGTAGCTTACTGAAAGTGGATGCCTGGCTGATTCCTATGTCCGAGCAACCGGTCGATTTGCTGGCTATCGATAGTGAAGGTCACCCGGTTTATGGTGAAGTGAATATTGATCAGTTGGCGCAAATGCCACAAGAGATGCTGCTCTCCCCCCACGTACCTGCGACACGGGAAGCGGTTGAAGCTATCAGCCAGGCCGATGTCATTTTGATAGGCCCAGGCAGTTTTTTAACCAGCCTGATGCCATTACTGCTGCTGGATGACTTAACCCAAGCCTTGCGTCGTAGTTCTGCCAGCATGATTTACATTGGTAATCTGGGGCGTGAGGTCAGTGTGGCCGCCGCCGCGCTATCACTGCAAGAAAAAATGGCGATAATGGAAAGCAAGATTGGCCGCAAAATTATTGATGCAGCAATTGTAAGCCCACAAATTGATATCAGCGGCGTAACGGACCGAATTATTGTCCAGCAACCACTGGAAGCCAAAGATATTCCTTACCGCCATGACCGTGAGCTATTACGCCAGGCACTGGAAGATACCCTGCAACAATTAGGGGGCGCAGGCTGATCAACGGGGAATTACTCTCGGGATTGTTGTTGCCAAGCCGCATTGTCTTTCATGTGGATATAAAGCGCCTCTACTTTAGTTCGTGCCCATGGGGTACGGCGTAAAAATTTCAGGCTAGATTTAATGCTGGGATCACTGGTGAAACAGTTGATCTGAATACGGTATGCCAGTTCCTCCCAGCCATAGTGCTCTACCAGCTTAGTCAGTAATTGCTCCAGGGTAATACCGTGTAGCGGATCTTTGGATAAGTGGTCGCTCATTATTTGTCTCGCGCTTTATTAGGTGATGACTTTATCAGCCGCACACATTAATCAGGATTGGCTGATGCGACAAGCAGAAATTCCCAATTTGTCACATCCATCATCAACGGCCACCAAGTGAGCCGTTGATGATTAAGATATGGCGATAAACTGCTGGCGCAACTTATGGACTTGATCGCGCAATTCTGCTGCCTGCTCAAACTCCAGATTTTGCGCATGGGTGTACATTTTAGCTTCCAGCTCACGGATTTTCTGATCAAGCGCTTTCGGTGGCAAGAGTAGGTAGTCACTGGTATCCGCCACTTTCCCGCCCCGCCCTTTCCCTTTGCCGCGAGTAGAAGGCTTACCCAGTTGTAGAATATCGCCAACTTTCTTATTCAGCCCTTGTGGGATAATGCCACGCTCTTCGTTGTAAGCTTGCTGTTTGGCGCGACGCCGTTCCGTTTCACCAATGGCCTTTTCCATCGAGGCGGTGATCCGGTCACCATAGAGAATCGCTTTACCATTAAGGTTACGCGCCGCACGCCCAATGGTCTGGATCAAGGAACGTTCCGAACGTAAGAAACCTTCTTTATCGGCATCAAGGATGGCGACCAGTGAAACCTCTGGCATATCCAAACCTTCGCGCAACAAGTTGATCCCCACCAGTACATCAAACTCACCCAAACGTAAATCGCGAATAATCTCGACCCGTTCCACGGTATCAATATCCGAATGCAGGTAACGTACGCGAGCGCCATGCTCTGCGAGATAGTCGGTCAGGTCTTCGGCCATACGTTTGGTTAGCGTGGTCACCAGTACCCGCTCGTTAATCGCAGCACGGATACGGATCTCTGACAACAGATCATCGACCTGTGTAGCAACCGGCCGTACTTCAATTAATGGATCAAGTAGGCCGGTTGGCCGCACCACTTGCTCAATGATATCGCCACCTGACTTCTCCAGTTCATATTTACCCGGTGTGGCCGAAACATAGATGGTTTGTGGTGCCAGCGCTTCGAACTCTTCAAAGCGCATTGGGCGGTTATCCAATGCTGATGGTAAGCGGAAGCCATATTCCACCAGTGTTTCTTTGCGTGAGCGGTCACCTTTGTACATGCCGCCGATTTGCGGAATAGTGACGTGGGACTCATCGACGATAAGCAAACCATCAGCCGGTAGATAGTCAAACAGTGTTGGCGGAGCTTCACCCGGCCCACGGCCCGAAAGGTAGCGCGAGTAGTTTTCAATACCGGAGCAATAACCCAGCTCATTCATCATTTCAAGATCAAACTGGGTCCGCTGCGCAATCCGCTGTTCTTCCAGCAGTTTGTTATTGGCTAACAGCACCCGACGCCGATCGGCCAGTTCGATTTTAATCTCTTCCATGGCCTGTAAAATACGCTCCCTGGGGGTCACGTAGTGCGTTTTAGGGTAAACCGTAAAACGTGGAACCTCATGTTGTAACTGACCTGTTAGCGGATCAAATATCGACAGCCGCTCAACCTCTTCATCAAACAATTCGACCCGCAGCGCCCATTCATCCGATTCTGCCGGGAAGATATCGATGACCTCACCGCGCACCCGGAAGGTACCACGCTGAAACACCTGATCATTGCGGCTGTACTGTAGTTCCGACAAGCGACGCAAAATAGAGCGCTGATCAATAATCATGCCCTTGGTCAAATGCAGCATCATTTTCAGGTATAAATCGGGGTCACCCAAGCCATAAATGGCGGAGACCGAGGCAACCACGATCACATCCCGCCGCTCCAACAAGGCTTTGGTGGCCGATAGCCGCATTTGCTCGATATGTTCGTTTACCGAAGCGTCTTTTTCGATAAAGGTATCGGAGCTTGGAACATAGGCTTCGGGCTGATAATAGTCATAATAGGAGACAAAATACTCGACCGCGTTATCGGGAAAGAAATCCTTCATCTCACCATAAAGCTGTGCTGCCAAGGTTTTATTCGGCGCTAACACCATGGTCGGCCGATTCAAATCAGCAATGACATTGGCGACCGTAAAGGTTTTACCTGACCCCGTTACCCCTAACAGCGTCTGGTGGGCCAGACCATTTTCCAGCCCCTCCTCCAGTTTACGGATGGCTTCAGGTTGATCACCGGCTGGCTTAAACTCAGAATGTAGTTTGAATGATTTACTCATGAGTTTGTTACCCGTCGGAGAAACACACGCTATCAGGAGGCTAATTATGCAAGCCCCATAGAATTTTGCCACCTCTATGATACTGGATATAAAACCAGCTTCAAGCAGCAAAATGGAGGAATTTCTTTAACCAGAGTATTGTTTGCCTCGTTACAGTGATAGCTAAAGGACCGTTGCACTGTAAAAGTATTTTTATCCCCAACCATTAACATAAACACATTAGGGATAGATAATTGATTAAAGATTACTCATCAACGACAGCTATAATTTTTGAGCGCTTGATTTTAATTAATCTATTGAAAATAAACGAAATTAGTAAAAAGCAGAGAATCCAGACAACCGGAGCCCAAGCCGCGCCCGCTCTCGCCTGTCATTAGTTTTCTATGGCTAATGCACAAGGTTATCCACAGGAATGGTGGATAACTCATTCAACCCCATAGAGGCTGGGAGCTGGCGAAAAGCAAAGCTTAGGGATGGAATAGGGACAAATTGGCTTTTTTAGTGTTTTTTTTTTCCTTTTTATTTCGCTGCATATTTCAATTAGAGCTAACCGTTCCTCTTGCTAACTCCATAATTTTCTCTAATTCACACTGTGGCTCAATCGCTGCTGATCAAGGTGTTTTTTCTGCACCATTACCTGCGTCGTAGCACCGCTTGAGTGCAAGGTATCTACCGCGTACCCCCCTTTTCTCTGCTACCCCGGTAGTTTTAGTTCACCATTCAACGCTAAAACCATTTACAGCCCATTAACATACGGATTTTACGTCTTAGTATGGCCACTTGGCCCGAGAGTTGCTTTATCTCTCTGTGAAACATCCAGATGGACGAGGAATCAGCTGAGGAGAAGCACTGATGCTAAGTTTAACCGCTGTAAATCAATACTACGGCCAGAATCATATTCTTTGGGATATAAATCTGGAATTGCCCCGCGGCCAATGTACCTGCCTGATTGGCCGCAATGGCGTAGGCAAAACCACGTTAATTAATTGCATTATGGGGCACCTACCGATTAAGAGTGGCACCATAATCTGGCAGCCTAACCACCAGCCACCGCAGAACCTATTACAGCAACCGGTCGAGGGGCGCACTGCCCTAGGCATAAGCTATGTGCCACAAGGACAACAGATTTTCTCTCAACTCAGTGTTGAAGAGAATATGCTGATCGCCGTGTTGGCTGGCCGCCATAAATCGCACCTTATTCCAGGCTGGGTTTTTGACTTGTTCCCGCAGTTACATGATAAACGTAACCTGCGGGGCGGGGAGTTAACCCGCAATCAACAGCAGCAGTTGGCCATTGCCAGAGCACTGGTTGCAGAGCCGGAACTATTGATTCTTGATGAACCGGGAAGAGGTGTTTTACCGCTACTGAGTGAGGATATCGGCAATATCCTGCATCAACTCAGCCGAAGCCTTGGCCTGACGGTATTATTGGTTGAGCATCGTTTACCCTTTATTCAACATGTTGCCGATCGATTTTATTTAATGGCGAACGGTCGAAATGTGGCTCAAGGGACATTAGAACAGTTGGATGAAAACATGATTATTGAGCATTTAACCCGTTGATATGGCTTAGGCTCGCTCCCCATACCGGCTGGCCGCTTACGCCGCAAAGTACCGGGCTAATAATGTCTATTAGCCCTTTTAATTAGCTTAGCGTTAGATTTATCTCTGCTGCGCTCAATAAACTCAAATCCAGATAGCTGCCGAGACAGCGGCGTTCGCTCAGCGGATATGCCGTAAGATCGGTAAGATGAGGAATCACCCCCAACAACGGCGCGTTGATCATCCGTATTAATGTGGCCCTATATTCAGCTTGTCGCCCGCCCGCCGGTATCACCTCATTAGCCACCCACCCCGCCAGCGTTAGCCCGGCTTGCCGGATAGCTAAAGCGGTCAGCAATGCGTGATTAATACAGCCTAATTTGATGCCGACCACCATAATTACCGGTAATTGCTCCTGCCGGACCCAATCCGCGAAAGTCACCCGTGATGACAGTGGGGTAAACCAGCCGCCAGCCCCTTCAATGAGTATCCACTCAGCTAAATGCTCAAGCTGACGTAGACCTTGCGACAAAACAGACAGATGAATTTCTCGCCCTACACTTTCGCTGGCGATGTGCGGTGAGGTGGCTTCGAGAAACGTGAGCGGATTCACCTGTGAATAATCAAGCGCCTCACTGCTGTTTGCCTGTAAGGCCAAAGCATCGCTGTTACGCATTCCGTCAGCCGTCATTTGGCTGCCAGAAGCGACCGGCTTATAACCCGCAGTACGATACCCCTCCTGGGCTGCGGCTTGCAATAATGCACAACTGGCGACGGTCTTGCCGACATCGGTGTCAGTGCCGGTGATAAACCAACGTTTAATCACGATAGATAACTCCGTAGACCAAATGATAACTCAGCGGATAATAACCAGACTGGGTGTTGTAAGCCCGTTGCAGTGCCGACAGACGCTGACGGCCACTTAATCCGGCCTGGCGTCCATGATGTAAATGCGTGGCACCAATGCTTTGCAGCGAGCGCATAAGGGTAATTACGTCCGGAAACTGCTGTTGATACCACTGCGGTGTCAGGGAGTGGCGATAGCCCTGACAGGCCGCACTGATATGCTGAAAGGGAAGAAAATCATTCACATGGCGTTTGCCATCCACCTGCTGCCACGCCTGCCCCAACTCGTCAAGCGAACCGCCAGCTAAGGTAGAAAACAGAATAATTCCACCAGCGCGAGTCACCCGATATAGCTCCGCCAGTGCCACAGATAAATCCGCACACCACTGCACCGCCAGATTGCTGAAGCAAATATCAACGGATTGATCAGCCAGCGGAATATTTTCAATATCAGCCAGCAGATAGTCGTCGGCTGCCCGCTGTTGACGAGCGTGATCCAACATACCGGCGGCAAAATCCAGTGCCATCACCTGCTTGCCCAACTCCCGCCAACGGCGACTGAAATAGCCGGTACCGCATCCGGCATCCAGCAGCGCAACGCCGGAATGTTGATAGCCAAGCGCCAGTAAGGTATCACCGGTTTTACGCTGTAAATCTGCCGCCATGTCGTAACTGCCAGCAGCCCGACTGAATGCAGCGGCAATAGCCGATTTATTAACGAAACTCGGTTTACTAGCAACGATCTGTTTTTCAACCAAAAGTAACTGCGGATTTTCAGTGGCAAACGCCATAAAGCCCCTCCAACAACCGGTCAATATCATCACTCTGATGAGCGGCACTCAAGGTAATACGCAATCTGGCCCCCCTCGGTGGCACGGTCGGTGGGCGCATGGCGGTTACCCATAAACCCGCAGCACGCAATTGCTCCGCCAAAACCAATGTTTGCTGGTTGCCCCCCACCAACAGCGGCTGAATAGCCGTTTCAGAAACACCTAATTGCAGCGATAAATCTGCCGCACCACAACGAAATTGCGCAATACGTTGCTGAAGCCGCTGACGTAAATCATCACCTTGCTGAATACGGACTAATGCGACTTGCAGAGCACAAGCCTGCGCCGGAGGCATCGACGTGCTGTAAATCAGGTGGCGGGCGTATTGCAGCAAGTACTCGGCAGCTGGCTCCTGACACAATACCGCAGCACCGCTTAAGCCAAATGCTTTGCCAAAAGTGACCACCAGTAGTTCGGGTTTCACCCCTTGCTGCTCACAACTGCCACGCCCTTCCTCGCCGCAAACACCAATGCCGTGTGCATCATCTACCAGCAACCAGCCACCGGCAGCCGCGGTCTTTTGCTGTAACGCAACCAGAGGAGCACTGTCACCATCCATGCTAAACACCCCCTCGGTCACCACCAAGGTCTGGCCCGAGCAAGGCTTATCCAGCAGATTTTGTAGCGAATCAGGTTGATTATGGGCAAAACGTCGTAGCTGAGCCGGCGAGTGCGCTGCCGCTTCCAGCAAAGAGGCATGGCTGAGTTTATCGGCCAATATCCGGTCATCTGCCTCGGTTAACGCCGCCAACACCGCCTGATTGGCAGCGTAGCCGGAGATAAACAACAATGCGCGCGGGTAGCCTAGCCAGTCAGCCAATTGTTGTTCTAATCGGGCGTGGGGTTGGCTATAGCCAGTAACATGACCAGAACCACCACTGCCGACACCATAGCGTTGCGCCCCCTGCTGCCAGGCGGCAATCACATCAGGATCCTGACTTAGCCCCAAATAATCATTACTGGAGAAGTTGAGATATTGGCGTTCGCCGGACTGCAACCAGCGCCCGCAGGCCCCCTCATTCACCTGACGGGTCCGGTAGGCCGAGGCGTCGCGCCGCTGTTGCAGCCCCAGTGCTATCCTACGTTGCCAGCTCATCAGACTACCGCGTTATAAAATTGAACACGCTCGCCAGGCAATGAATCACCGTGTAATAGTTGATCGGCCAGCAATTGATCGGCTAATACTTGCTGCCGCTGACGATCCCCGTGTTCGGTGGCCGTCTGCTGTGGATTCAGCCCCAACTTGCGGAACAGTTGCAGATCGTGATCCTCTTCCGGATTAGGCGTCGTCAGCAATTTACAGCCGTAGAAAATGGAATTAGCCCCCGCCATAAAGCACATCGCCTGCGTTTGCTCATTCATTTGCTCGCGACCGGCAGATAACCGCACGTAAGAAGTCGGCATCATGATACGGGCCACCGCAATGGTGCGGATAAACTCAAAAGCATCCACATCTTCGTTATTTTCCAATGGGGTACCTTTCACCTTAACCAACATATTGATCGGCACACTTTCAGGTGGCTTGGGTAAATTCGCCAGTTGTACCAGTAATCCGGCCCTGTCACGCACGGTTTCCCCCAGCCCGACAATCCCGCCGGAACACACTTTGATACCGGCATCACGCACTTCGCTTAAAGTGTCCAGCCGCTCTTGATAGCTGCGCGTGGTAATAATGCTGCCGTAGAATTCCGGCGAGGTATCCAGATTGTGGTTGTAATAATCCAGCCCCGCCTCTGCCAGCCGGTGAGCTTGCTGTTTATCCAGCATCCCTAGCGTCATACAGGTTTCCAGGCCCATGGCCTTAACACCCTCGACCATTTTCTCCAAATAGGGCATGTCCCGCTCATGAGGATTCTTCCACGCGGCTCCCATACAAAAACGGGTTGAACCGGCTGTTTTGGCTTTTTTTGCTGATTCCAACACCTGCTCAACCTGCATTAGGCGCTCACTGTCTAACCCGGTTTTGTAACGCGAACTCTGCGGGCAATATTTGCAGTCCTCCGGGCAGGCACCGGTTTTAATCGATAACAAGGTACTCACTTGCACCTGAAGCGGATCAAAATTCTGGCGATGAATACACTGTGCTTCAAACAATAAATCCAGCAGTGGTTTTTCAAACAGGGCCAGGGCTTGCCCGACTGTCCAGCGAATATAATTTGCCATTGTGGCTTCTCCAATGAAGAGAAAAAAGTTTCGTCAGTGTAAATAAACTCGCTATACTGTCAACCATTCTTGTAATGAATTGGTTTACCATAGATTCTAATGACACCTTCTGACCTGACTTTTGATCAACACCATATCTGGCACCCCTACACCTCGATGACGGCCCCTCTTCCCTGTTATCCGGTGGTTGCCGCCGCCGGTGTTGAACTACAACTGGCAGATGGTCGGCGTCTGATCGACGGGATGTCATCGTGGTGGGCGGCTATTCATGGTTATAACCATCCGGCACTGAATCAGGCGGTGCATCAGCAGTTGGATAAAATGTCACATGTGATGTTTGGCGGAATTACCCATCCCCCCGCAGTGGATCTCTGCAAACAGCTCATCGCCATGACGCCACCCGCCTTAGAATGTGTATTTTTAGCGGATTCAGGCTCGGTGGCGGTAGAAGTTGCGCTGAAAATGGCACTGCAATACTGGCAAGCTAAAGGGCAACCCCGGCAACGAATACTGACGTTACGCCATGGCTACCATGGTGATACTTTCGGCGCGATGTCAGTTTGTGATCCTCAGAATTCAATGCACAATTTGTATCAGGGTTATTTAGCCGAAAATCTGTTTGCCACTGCACCACAATGCCGCTTCGACAGCGCGTGGGATCCTGAAGATATCGCTGATTTTGCCGCGCTGATGGCGCAACACTCAGGTGAGATTGCGGCCGTGATCCTCGAGCCGATAGTACAAGGCGCTGGCGGGATGAGAATTTATCACCCCGCCTATCTACGTGAGGTCAGAGCGCTGTGCTCTCAGCATCAAATTTTGTTGATTGCCGATGAAATCGCCACCGGTTTTGGCCGCACCGGAAAACTTTTTGCCTGCGAACACGCGCAAGTCGTGCCCGATATTCTCTGCCTGGGTAAGGCGCTCACCGGCGGTTATCTGACCTTATCTGCCACACTGACCACCCGCAAAGTCGCAGAAACCATCAGTAACGGTGATGCCAAGTGCTTTATGCATGGCCCGACCTTTATGGCAAATCCATTAGCCTGCGCGGTGGCTGCAGCCAACCTGAGTTTATTGGCAGAAAATTATTGGCAACAACAGGTTGCTGCTATAGAAAATCAATTGAAACACGCTTTGCTGCCACTGATAGAGCACAGCACAGTGGCTGATGTACGGGTGTTGGGGGCCATCGGGGTGGTGGAAATGAAAGAACCGGTTAATGTTGCTGATTTACAACGTAGTTTTGTCGAACACGGGGTGTGGATCAGGCCCTTTGGTAAACTGATTTACCTGATGCCACCTTATATTATCTCGCCACCAGCATTGGCCCAACTGACCGATGCCGTCGCGTCTGCGGTGGTGAGCCGCCTTTAGCTTTACGCCAAGACTTGCAGGCCAGAACTTTGATTGCTACTTGATATGAAAACGGCCCTTTCGGGCCGTTTACTGAATCATTTATGCGCTTGGCATACCGATACTGACCCACATTGGGCCTTTCCCTACCGGATAACGATTTAGCGCTGTCAGTTCGCCGCTATTCTGATCGATACGATACACTTCAATATGATCAGATTTCTGGCCGGAGGAAATCAGGAAGTTGCCGCTGTGGTCAATATTAAAACCGCGCGGTTGCGCTTCCGTCAGATGATGCCCTACCAACGCAATTTCACGTCCATCTTCAGATACACTGAAAATACCCAGCAGATTGGCAGTGCGATCACTGATATACAAATGGCGACCATTTGGCGTGATATGGATATCAGCCGCCCAACAGGTACCGGTAAAATCAGCAGGCATGGCATCCAATGTCTGCACTAATTGGTATTCCTGCCCGTTATTGCTGATTTGATACACATCTACTGAACTATTCAGCTCGTTCACGCAATAAGCGACTCGCTGATTCGGGTGGAACGCCATATGACGCGGCCCCGCCCCTGCGGCAACCCGAACATCTGCCTGCGCATGTGGTGTCAATTTTCCCTCAATACTCAAATCAAATAACCGCACGTTGTCTTCTTTCAGGCACGGCACCAATAAGATCTGGTTAGTCGGGTCAATATTCGCCGAGTGGGGTGCGGGCAAATCATTCAGTTGCTGAATAGGGGCCTGTACGACACCATGCTCATCAATTGGGCTGACGCTGACACAATTGAAACTGTAAGAAGCAGAGAACAGGAAACGGCCTTGTAAATCAGTGCCAATATGGGTTGGGCTACCCGGTAGGGGGGCCATACCGGCAGCAGTCAATGTGCCATCGTCGCTAATGTTGTAGCTGATAATACCAAATTCAGGGCGCACCCCGACATACAGATGGCGCTGATTTGGGTTGATTGTCATCGGCTGCACCTGACCCGGTACTGCCACCGTTTGCAGTAACGTTAATGCACCGGCGGGATCTAATTGCCAGACATGAATTTGTTGACTGTCTGGGCTTGCTACGTAAACCACTTGCTTCATCTCTACTCCTTAGTCGAACCTGTTGGGCAATACTGTTTCGCCGAGTTTGTCTGACTCACCAAATTCGACCTCAACCAAATATCAATTAGTAACGGGCTATTTTAGCTTAGCTTACCTGACAATGCTGACATAACAACTGGCAGACCTCGCGCGGTTTACATCTTATCCTGCTTATTGTTAGCTGATTATGCTACCCACTCCCAAGCCTGGTTTAATCAATCCACTATCCGGTGTACCATCAGAAAATAATATTCAAACATACTATTTATACCTTTTAATAAAACTGGGGCTGCCATGACATATCGCATAATTGCACTGGATCTGGACGGAACACTACTGGACCACAAGAAACGTATTCTGCCTGAATCCTTGTCCGCACTGGCACAAGCACGTGCTGAAGGCATTCAAGTGGTGGTGGTCACTGGCCGCCATCATGTTGCTATTCACCCGTTTTATCAGGTATTAGAACTGGATACTCCCGCCATTTGCTGTAACGGCACCTATCTCTATGATTATCATGCTAAAAAAGTGCTGGATTCAAACCCATTGCAACCTCAGCAAGCTGTTCAGGTGTTGCAGTTGCTGGAACAAAGCGGTATCCACGGGCTGATGTATGTCGATGACGCCATGCTTTACCAGCAAACCAGCGGGCATGTAGTTCGCTCCCTCGGTTGGGCCGAGTCATTACCCCCGGCCCAGCGCCCAACACTGCTCCAGGTCGATAGCTTGTTCGATGCCGCCCACCGTGCTAGCGCCATTTGGAAATTTGCGACTTCCCACGCAGATATCGAGCAACTAAAAGCATTTGCAACCCGGGTTGAAGATGAGATGGGACTGGCCTGCGAATGGTCATGGCATGATCAGGTGGATATCGCGCAGACGGGCAACAGCAAAGGGAAGCGCCTACAGCAATGGGTTGAATCTCAAGGGGTGGCGATGGGCAACAGCGCTGATGCCATCAAGCAACGGGCTGATCTGGTCATTGCCGATAACGAACAGCCGGGCATTGCCGCAGTTATCCGTCAGCATGTATTGGCTTGATAGTTAAGCCGAAAAAAACGCCTTGGTGGCGGGCGCTTCAGACTGCTGACAAAGTTAAATGAAGGAGGATCGTGCCGTTGGGGTCGTAGTGGCGTAAGCCACCGGAGTGCCCCTAGGTGCGGTAAATCCTTCACTCACAGGGCGATAAATAGCTTTGTCATTAACCTCAAACGCCTCGATGACTGGCAGATTAACCTATTGATAATACTTAATTTTTACGATTAAACGACACGCTTTTTATCTGCGCGTAAACCCACTGACCGGGTTTCAGACCTAGCTCATCTCGCGCCCAGGGGGTAATCCGCGCCCATAGCCATTGATCGCCAACCGCCAGTTTGACATCAATCTGCCCATCAATTTCAAGGCATTCGCTTATTTTTACCGGCAAAATATTGCGGATACTGCTGCTTTGCGGCGGCTGCAATACCAGAGAGACATCCGCCGCGTTAATCCGGATACGCATTGAGTTACCCTCTTGCCCATCCAGCTTACCCACCCACAACCGCTGATCACCTAACGCCAATGCCGTCATCGCATAACGGTCATGGTGACCAATCACACTCACCCGCAATATGCTGCTTGGTTCTTCCCGCTGTAACCACGGACGCAGTGCACTGCTGGCCCACACGTCCTCCAGCCCACCGACGGCCCGAACTTTACCGGCATCCATCACCACCACGTGATCCGCCAGACGCAAAATCTCGTCCATGCTGTGGCTGACATACAATATCGGGGTGTTGACATCTTGCGCCAACCGCTCCAGATAAGGCAGCAGTTCACGTTTACGCGGCAAATCCAGTGAGGCCAATGGCTCATCCATCAACAGCAATTCAGGGGCGGTCAATAAGGCACGACCAATAGCAACACGCTGTTTCTCACCACCAGACAGGGTCAGTGGAAAACGGCTTAATAACGGCTCGATGCCAAGCAGGCCGACAATAGTATCGAACTGCCCGCACATTGATTGGGCCATGCCGTACTGCAAGTTACCCCGCACCCGATAATGGGGGAATAAGCGCGCATCTTGAAACACATAGCCGACTTTGCGTTTTTCCGGCGGTAGATAGATTTTACGCTCTGCATCCACTAGCACCCGGCCATTGAGCACCACTCGGCCTTGCTGCGGGCGGGTCAGGCCACCAATCACATTGATCAACGAGGTTTTACCGGCACCCGACAAACCAAAAATCGCGGTAATACCCTGCGCCGGTAAATCCGTGGCAACGTGCAGATGTAAATCGCCCAGTTGTTGACTGAAATCCAGCTCTAGCATGGGACCCCCATGCGCTTTTTACCCCAGCGGGCCAGCCACTCGGATAGCAGCAATGAAACCAACGACAGAATAATGGCGATGACGCACAAGCGCGCAGCAGCGGCTTCAGCGCCGGGAGTTTCAATCAATGTGTACATTGCCAGTGGAATAGTGCGGGTTTGGCCGGGGATGTTGGAAACGAAGGTGATAGTCGCACCGAATTCCCCCAAAGAACGGGCAAACGACAGAACCGTACCGGCAATCACGCCGGGTAAAGAAAGCGGCAGCGTAATGGTGAAGAACACTCGCCACGGGTTCGCGCCCAGCGTCCGAGCCGCCAGTTCCAGACGGGTATCGACCGCTTCCAGCGCCAGCCGGATCGCCCTGACCATCAGCGGGAAGGCAACCACCGCCGAGGCCAACGCCGCGCCGCGCCAACTAAAACTGAAATTGATACCAAACCAGCTATAAAGCCACTCACCGATAAAACCACGCCGGCCCATACTGACCAGCAACAAATAGCCAATCACCACCGGCGGCAGCACCAGTGGCAAGTGAATAATACTGTCTAACAACGATTTCCCAGGGAAACGGCAACGCACTAAAATCCATGCCATTAAAATGCCTAATGGCAAACTGCACACCACCGCCACCGAGGAAACCTTCAGACTAAGAATAATTGCCTGCCACTCATACTCGCTCAGAATAGCCATAAGTGTAATTAACCCATTGAATTTTATGTTATTTTTGTTTGTATGTTGTATTTTTTATCCGGTTCGTTATCCGGTTTATTGTTCACTGCTAAGGTTTGAGTGTATCCACCAGTGCAGATCATTATAAAAGGATAGGAGTTGAAGTGAAGAAGTAAATATTTGGTATCTTATCGATCGGTGTTCGTAAAAACAGATTGAACTCCCCAATCAAAATACTGTATAAATAACCAGTTAGTTAATGAGGTGCAAAATCATGAAAGTTGAACTGGTTTACGATAAGCGAAATGTAAAAGATATACCGGGTGCCAATGACTTGATCCTGGCTGAACTAACCAAGCGCGTGCATCGCATCTTCCCTAAAGCTGAGGTCAAAGTTAAGCCTATGCAAGCGAACGGCATCAACACGGACGCGAGTAAAAGTGAGAAGGCCACCCTCAATCGACTGGTTGAAGAGATGTTTGATGAGGCTGAATACTGGCTGGTTATCGATATTTAACTGAGGGGGATTTATGCTGCGTATCGAAGTGACGATAGACAAGCTGAACGCGAAGAGTTTTCCGGTTGGCTACACCAATGCACTTACGGAAGAATTGACGAATCGCCTCAGTCGTAAGTTTGGCGAG